>NZ_JAMYOX010000001.1:0-583191 GCF_040320025.1 Mesorhizobium sp. M0808 | reverse complement strand
CCTGTAGCCATGCTGCCCGTCTCATCCCCAGCCTCCGTTCGCTGAAGATCAAACCGGACAACTCGTCTGCTACCTAACCCGGACAACTCATCTGCTTACGACAGTCCGTTAGTTGATATTGAGGGCCAGGGACTCGGCCGCTATATTGAAAGCGTGATGCGCTTTCTCTAATTCGCAAGTTGCTTCTTCCGCCTGCCTGCTCGCTATTAACAATATTCTTGTCCGATTTTTTCGTTTGGGAGGCCGGCATGTCAGGATTGTAATCAATCAATTAGAGCGCCTAAAGACGGCGAAAGGGGAAGAGCTTTTGACTGCGGATCGGTTAGAGGATGGAAAGATTGCTAACGTAGCTCCACCGCCTATCCCGAGTGACAAGCGCATTAAGATTGAGCGTGGCGACAGAGCTGTGACCAAGGTCACGGTGCGCGAGTCCTAAGGTCGATTTCCACTCATCTCGGTCGCAGCCGGCAGTCAGCTAATTGAGTTGTTAGCCCTAATGCCGCAGGATCTTGCTCAGGAAGGCGCGGCTGCGGTCGGTCTTCGGGTTGGAGAAGAACTCGTCCGGGGTGCCGCTCTCGACAATGGCGCCGGCGTCCATGAACACAACGCGCTGGGCGACCTTGCGGGCAAAGCCCATTTCGTGCGTCACCACCATCATGGTCATGCCTTCCTCGGCCACCGCGACCATGACGTCGAGCACTTCGGAGATCATCTCGGGATCGAGGGCCGAGGTCGGCTCGTCGAACAGCATGATCTTGGGGCGCATGCCGAGGCAGCGGGCGATCGCCACGCGCTGCTGCTGGCCACCAGACAGCTGCGCCGGATAGGCGTTCACCTTGTCGGCGAGGCCGACCTTGGCGAGCAATTCGCGCCCGGCCTTCTCGGCTTCAGCGCGCGGGATCTTGCGGACATGGATCGGCGCCAGGGTGACGTTCTCGAGCGCCGTCTTGTGCGGGTAGAGGTTGAACGACTGGAAGACGAAGCCGATCTCGGTGCGCAGCCGCGTCATGTTGGTGGCGGGGTCGCCGAGGCGCTGGCCGTCGACCGTCAGGTCGCCGTCGCGGATCGTCTCCAGCCCATTGATGCAGCGGATCAAGGTGCTCTTGCCCGAGCCGCTCGGGCCGCAGACGACGACCACTTCGCGAGGCTCGACGCTCAGCGTGATATCCCTGAGCACGTTGAGCTGGCCGAACCATTTGTTGACGCCGCGAAATTCGATCATGCCGGTGCCATTTTTGCTGGGGTTCGACATCACAATTGCACCTCGCCATGCGCCGCGCCGATACGTTGCTCCAGCCGGCGGGCCAGCATGATCAGGGGGTAGCAGACGATGAAGTAACCGAGCCCGACGAGGAAGAAGACCAGCAGCCCATTGGGTACACGCTGCACCACCAGCCAGCCGACGCGGGTGAGGTCGGTGAGGCCGATGGCCGAGACGACCGAGGAATCCTTGATCAGCAGCACATATTGCCCGACCAGCGGCGGCAGCACGATGCGCATCGCCTGCGGCAGCACCACCTGGCGCATGCGCTGCCAGCGCGACAGGCCGGACGCAAGTGCTGCCTCGACCTGGCCGGTCGGCACCGAGCGGATGCCGGCGACGACGATCTCGCAGATGAAGCAGGCGGCCAGGTTGGTCAGCGCGATGATGCCGGCGGTGAAGGCGTCGAGCTCGATGCCGAGTTCCGGCAGGATGAAGAAGATCAGGAAGATCTGCACCAGGAACGGCGTGCCGCGGATCAGGTCGACCCAGGCACCGATCGCGCCGCTGATCAGCCGGTTGCCGCCGGTGCGCAGGATGCCGAGGCCGAAGCCGAGCAGCGTGCCCAGCACCAGGCTGATCAGCGACAGCACCACGGTCATGCCGAGGCCGCGCAGCGCCAGGGGATAGCTGCCGGCGACGCTTTGCAGCTGCTGCCAGATCATGTCCGTGCCCCCGCCAGGCCGAGCCAGCGCCCGGAGAGCGCCGCCAGACCCTTCAGCCCGTAATAGAGCAGCAGGTAGAAGGCGGCGATGGTGATGAAACCCTCGGCCGGCATGAAGCGGTCGGAGGCGAGCAATTGTCCGGCGCGCGTCAATTCGGCGACCGAGATCAGCGACAGTAGGGCGGAATCCTTGACCAGCACGATCGCCTGGCCGAGCAGCGGCGGGATCGTCACCTTGAACGCCTGCGGCAGGATGACGAGGCGCATGCGCTGGACATAGGTCATGCCCGAAGCGACGCCGGCCTCCACCTGGCCGCGCGGGATCGACAGGATGCCGGCGCGGATGATCTCGGCGACGTAGGCGCCGCTGTTCAGCGACAGGGCTAAGATGCCGACGACGAGCTCGGGCAGGACGAAGCCGAGCCGCGGCAGGCCGAAATAGAGGAAATAAAGCTGCGCCAGCAGCGGCGTGGCGCGCACCGCGTCGATATAGGCCTTGGCCGGGACGCGGAACAGCCGGCCGCGCTGCAGGTTCATGGCGGCGAGCACGATGCCGACGGCGAGTGCGCCGGCAAAGGAGAGGACAGACAGCCACACGGTCGTGACGAGGCCCTGCCCGAACAGGGGCAGATATTCGACGATGGTGCGGAAGCTGAAGTTTTCGAGCATTTTGGACGGTGAATGGTGAATGGTGAATAGTGAATAGTGAATAGTGAGTAGTGAGTAGGGCGTACGCGAGTAGCGAGTAGCTCTTCTCTACTCCCTACTCCCTACTCCCTACTTACTATTCACTATTCACCATTCACTCTACTCAGTGATCCTTCTTCCAGGCGTCGGAATTGACCCAGTAATCGAGGTTCTTCTGCAGGCGGCCGTCGAGGCTGACCTGGTCGAGGAACAGGTTCATCCAGACCAGCAGGTCCTGCTCGTCATAGCGCGTGGCGAAGGCCAGCGGCTCCTTCGACAGCATGTCCGGCATGATGATGAAGCTGCCGGCCGGGTAAGCGGTTGACTGGCCCTTGACCGCCGAGACGTCGTTGACGCCGCAATCGGCCTGGCCGTTGTTGACGGCGTCGAGCAACAGCGGGCCGCCGCCCTTGTAGCTCTTGATATCGGCATCGGGGAAGGCGGCCTTGGCTTCCTTCTCGCCGGTGGCGCCGAGCAGCACCGCGATCTTGGTGCCCTTGGCCTTGCAGTCCTCGGTGGACTTGAAGGCGGTCCCAGCCTTGGTGAAGACTGTGCTGCCCGTGTACATGTAAGGCTTGGTGAAGGCGACCTTCATGCCACGCGCCAGTGTCGGGGTCATGTCGGCGACCAGAAGATCGGCCTTGCCCGACAGCAGCGCCGGGATCAGGCCGTCCCAGTCGAAGTCGAGGAAGGTGATCTTGACGCCCATTTCCTTGGCCATCAGTTCGGCGAGTTCGACCGAACTGCCGGTGCGTTCGCCGGCAGCACCCACCAGCGAGAAGGGCGGGCCTTGCGTCTGCACGGCGACACGCAACTCACCGCGCTTGGTGATCTCGTCGAGCGTTCCCGCACTGGCGGCAGCGGTAAGGCCAGCGAGCGCAAGGCCGGCGATGAAAAGCTTGGCAATCTTCATTTGGGCATTCCTCCTTGTTGTCGTTTGTTGTTCCACTTGTTGTTTCACCCCATCGGGGTGCCTTTTGAGCGGCGGCGCCGTTGCCGGCGGCAACCACCGTTCGAAAATCTTCAATCCCAGCTCACCGTTTCGGCGACATTGATGGCGCGCCTGGCGAGCTCATCGAGGAAGCGGCCATCCGGCACATGCAGCAGCGGGTTGAGCAGGCCGGGCGTGGCGATCTCGCGCCTTGCCAGCATCTGCGCCACGATGCTGGCGGGATAGCCGACGCCGAGGCTCATGCCGAACAGGCCGGAGGCGAGGTCGCGTTCGATGACCAGCTCCGAGGTCACCGTCTTGCGGCGGCCGCCTTCGCTGCCGACAAAGACGTTGCGCATCACGCAAAGGTCCTTTTCGTCCGCGCCATATTGCAGTTGCGGGCCAAGCAGCCGGCCGAGGAATTCGCGTGGGCTGACGCCGGTGCCAGGCACCTTGTCCTCGGACAGGAAGCCGAGCTGCTTCAGCGGCGCCCAGAACGCCGACCAGCCGGGCCAGCGCAGCGAATAGCGGCCGGAGCGCTGCAGCTCCTTGGCGGCGGCGAGCATGCCGGCGTAATGCGGCGCGTCGCCATTGGGGAAGGCTTCCAGCCTGCCTAGCCCCGCCACCTCGATCTCGTGGATGAAGCGATTGTCGTGCTGGCGGGCGGCCGGCACATCGACCCGTTTGCCGTCCTCGACCAGCACGCTGTCGCGGTTCTGGCTGACCAGAACCATGTCGAAATTCCAGCTCACCTTGTAGCGCAGCGGCTCGACCACCGCCTTCGGCTCGGGAATGCCGCCGCAGTAGGAATCGATCGCGGTGATGGTGTCGAACTGGCCTGCGGCGCGCGCGTAGAGCACAAGGTCGATGCCGGGGTCGAGCCCGCATTCGGTGACGATCGAAACGCCGGCCTTTTCGGCCTCGGGCGCGAGGTCGGCGATGGCCTTGCCGTAATTGGTGGTGACCAGCGGCGTGCGCGTCGCGATCGCCGCCTGCACCGCCTCGCGCATCAGCGGTTGCGGCAACAGGTCGATGACCGCGTCGACGTCCTTCATCACATAGGCCAATGCTGGGCCGATCGCGCCCTCCGGCACGACGAAACGCACCCGGGCAAGGTCGGTCAGGCCGCCAAGCCGCGCAGCGCCGTCGGTTGCGGTGTCGAGGCAGACCACTTGCTCGACGCCGTCGCTGGCAACGAGATCGGCGATCGCCGCTCGGCCTTGCAGGCCGAGGCCGCCGAGAACCGCGATCTTCATGCCATTTCCTTTCGCGTCTCGTCCGACCAGCAGCCTTCCGGCAGGCTGACCCATTTGTTGCAGGACGCCATGACGACGAAGGTTTCGCTGCGCACGACCTCGCCCGGCTCACCGGCGCCGGGGATCAGCTCGCTGGTGACGCGGTAGAGATCGGCGACATCACCGGCCACGGTCACGTCGACGATGATGTCGAAGCGTCCGGTGACGACGGCGGCCGAGTTCACGAAAGGCAGTTCGGAGATGCGCTGCGCCAGTTCCCGGGCGCGGCCGCGTCCCTGCGCATTGATGCCGACGATCGCCGAGATCAGCTCGGGGCGTTCGGTCAGGTTGAGCAGCCCGACGATCTTGAGCAGGTTGCGGTCGAGCAGGTTGCGCAGCCGCATGCGCACCGTCGGCACCGAGATCGCCATCTTCTCGGCGAGGCGGTTGACGCCAAGCTGCGCATCTTGCGACAGCAGCTTGACCAGTCGCCGGTCGGTCTGATCCAGATGTTCCCGCAAACGCTCAGGCTTTCATAAAAGGAAAGAAACTATCGTATTTTCTTTCTGATATGAAAATACCTTATGAGAGATTTTTAATAACGGCAAGAGCCATGTCATCCGCCGTGCCGCTGTGCCTATCGGCAGTTTCGTCGATGTCGCCACATTTTGTTCTTGCTTTGTGCCGGCAGCTATGCTACTAATTTGGGTATGGTGCTGATTCACACCGACGACCCGCCCGCCGAGGCGGTTTTTTTGTGTTCAGGACACCTTTGGAGGTTCAGCGCCGCCGGTTTGAGGCTGGCGGGACAGCGCCGTTCGGGACGCGCTGTGTTCGAGGGTGCGCAAGAGGTGCAACGCACCTCCATAGCACGCCGACCAAGTTGGTGGGGGCGCAGCAGCAACTCATTGCGCCTTCACCTGATGGGCGGAACGGCTCATCCGCGATATGGCCAAAAGCGGCTTTTCAATAAAACTGTAGCTGGCCAGGCAGACGGCAATGCAGGCGGTGACAATAACCACGCCTGCAAGCCATGGTGACAGATTGGCGCTTGCAACGACAGGAGCGGTCGCAAGCAGCACGATAGGGTGCGTTAGATAGAGAGAGTAGGAAGCATCGCCCAATATTGCCAGCACGCGAGGAGCAAAAAGCCGGAAGTAGCTTTCCAGGCTGATGCAAGCCGCGACAAGGATCAACGCCGGGATTCCCTGAGCAAGGGTTCGCGGCAAGTTGAAGCCAAGTACCATCACCAGCACGGACATGATGGCGAACACGATTGCCGAGGCACCCAGGAAAACAGGCAAACGCGTCAGCCCGCGGACCAGGTGGCCGAGAGCCATGCCGGCAAGGAACTCAAACAGGATTGGCGTGGTGTAGAAAAACAGCACAGTGTCGGCGGCGGGTTTGAAGATGATGCGTGCAGCAACGGCGATTGCAAAGACAACGCCGACCGCGGCCATTTGCGTCAACCTGCCAAAACCCATAGTCGCCGCGAACAGAATGTAAAACAGGATTTCCAGATTGAGCGTCCAACCCACGCCAAGCACCGGTTGGACATAGCCTGTGACCGTATCGAGATAGGGTATGAAAAGCAGGCTATTGGTGGTCTGCTCAAGAGACACTGCACGACCGGCAAACAACCAAAGTGCGGCGACCATGAGGAAGGTCATAACCCAATAGAACGGAACGACGCGCGTGAACCGCTGCATCAAAAAAGCACGGTGGTCACGACGTCTGTTCTCCGTCGAGAGAACCATGACAAAACCGCTGATGACGAAAAACAGGTTAACGCCACTGTTTAGAATGGGAATACGCAGATCGAGCATGCCCAGTGCGGCCGGAAGATGATAGACAACAACCATGAGAGCTGCCAGCCCGCGCAAGACCTGTATCGATGTATACTGTTGAACCCGACGCGGCGCAGCGTGATCATTCTCTGGAATGATGTTCATTAAAAAATGGTCCCCGAAGCAGGAGAACATTGACATACGGGATCGTTGATGTGCTGATTAATCGCCGGTTTAATTAATACATAAAGTTTTATATAAGATTTACTGACATTATCGTGCGGCCGCACTCTAGATCCGCCTGACTTCGGCCGGGGCTTTTCGGGTTTGGTCCGGAGCGTCAACGGGCAGGCCCCTCGTGCTGCCCTCCTTGCCAAAACTTGGCATCTCCCCTGTGAAGAGGAGAATGGCCGTCATCAACGCTTTCCTCGCGTTACCGGCTGGTCTCGAAGATCGCGACGGCTGCCGCTGTCAGCGCGGCGTTACCGGACGCCACCGTTCCATCAGGAAGCTCCTTGCCGTCTTCCAGTCCGACGCGCGTCGACCAGTTGCGCTCCGCCGCCCGGTGCACGAAAGGCCAGACCGTGGCGTCGGCGCCGTGCAGTAGGATCGCCCGGCGCATCCCGGCGCCGTCGAGCACCGCGGCGATGCCGTCGCAGACCTCCAGCGCCGCGTCCGGCTCCTGCTCGGAGATTTCGATCAGGATGCGCAGCACCTGGCTGCTGTGGTCGAGGCGGACCAGGCGCTGGGCATCGGCGACCGAGGCGAGGCCGGCCTCGATGCCTATACCGCGCCGTCGCAGGCTTTCCATGACGGCGGGCGCTGCATTCTCGCTGAGATTGACCGAGGCATAGTCGGGCAGCTCGCTCCAGGCGGCGATCGCGGCCAGCGTCCGCTGGTCGTCGTTCTCGATCCAGGCACCCGTCGACACGCCAATCAGCGTCCCCGGGCAGGCGCGGCGGAGCGCCAGCACCGTCCGGTCCATCGCCGCCGGAGCCAGGCTTTCGCGACCGTCCAGCCCGCGGGCATGAACATGCAGTTCGGCGGCGCCGGCGGCGATGCAGGCCGCGCCGTCACGCGCCATGGCCTCCGCCGTCAGCGGCAGTTGCGGATGATAATCGGCGCTGCGCGCGCCATTGATGCAGGTCTGGACGATCATGGGGGTGGCGGCCCGTTGAAGTGGAACAAGTTTAGCGCACAACAACGAAATGGGAAATTGGATGGTGTCCCATCCCGCGAGGCTCACCCGGCAAGAAACGGGTGGTCCGCGCGCGCCGTTTCACCCATCTCAATGACACGGAAGCCACAGGAGGCGAAGCCATGACCATCCTTTCGATAGGCGCGAAAGCGGCGGTGAAATCGGCGGAGGTGCGCGTTGCCGGATATGACTGGCGGACGCTGGCCGATGAGCTGAGCGGCTATGGCTGCGCGGTGATGGAAAAGCTGCTGACGCCGCAGGAGTGCCGGAATATCGCCGGGCTCTATCCGGACGAGAGCCATTTCCGCAGCCATGTGCACATGGCGCGGCATGGTTTCGGCAAGGGCGAGTACCGCTATTTCCGCTATCCCTTGCCCGACTTGATCGGCGGCTTGCGCACCGCGCTCTATCCGCGCCTGGCCGCGGTCGCCAATGACTGGAACGAGCGCATGGGTATCGCGCAGCGCTACCCCGACGAACACGCCGCGTTCCTCAGGCAATGCCACGAGCAGGGCCAGACGCGGCCGACGCCGCTCCTGCTGCAATATGTTCCCGGCGACTTCAACTGCCTGCACCAGGATCTCTACGGCGATCTTGCCTTCCCGCTGCAGGTGGCGATCCTGTTGTCGGAACCAGGTAAGGATTTCACCGGCGGCGAGTTCGTGCTGACCGAGCAGCGTCCGCGCATGCAGAGCCGCGCCGAGGTGGTGCCGCTGCGCCAGGGCGATGCGGTCGCTTTCGCGGTCCACAATCGACCGGTCCAGGGCAGCAAGGGCAATTACCGCGTCAATCTCAGGCACGGCGTCAGCCGGCTTCGCTCCGGCATGCGCCACACTGTCGGCATCATCTTCCACGACGCCAAATAGCCGAGCCGCTCGGTCGAGGCCCGGCGGCGATTACCGGGAAAAATCGCTGCGCACGATGCCGTGGCGCTGGAGCTTGTCGTAGAAGGTCTTGCGCGGAATCCCCAACGCTTCGATCGTGCGCCTGACGTCGCCGTCGTTGCTGCCAAGCGTCTCGCGGATGATGTCGGCCTCGTAGCGCTCCAGCCGCTCCGGCAGCTTCATGGCGGCGTTCGATTCGGTCAGGGCAGGGGGTTGTGCTTCGGCGCCTTCCTCCAACCCAAGCACGAACCGCTCGGCGAAATGCGCCAGTTCGCGCACATTGCCCGGCCAGTCATGGTCGCTCAGATGGCGATGCACCGAAGCCGGCACTGCCGGCACCTGGCGGTGGAAACGGGCGGCGGCGCGCTCGGCGAAGTAGAAGAACAGCAGGGCGACGTCGTCGCGGCGTTCGCGCAGTGGCGGGATCGAGATCGTCACCACGTTGAGCCGGTAGTAGAGGTCCTCGCGGAAGGCGCCGCGCTGGCGCGGATCGCCGAGATCGACCTTGGCGGCGGCGACGACGCGCAGATCCACCGGCCGCACCTCGTTGGTGCCGAGCGGGGTGACCTCGCGCATCTCCAGCACGCGCAGCATCTGCACCTGTGTCGAGACCGGCATGCTTTCGATCTCGTCGAGGAACAGTGTGCCGCCGCTGGCGTGCTCGATGCGGCCGATCCGTTTCTTCTGCGCGCCGGTGAAGGCGCCGGCCTCATGGCCGAACAACTCGCTCTCGATGACGGTCTCCGGCAGCGTGCCGCAATTCAGCGCGACGAAATTGCCCTTCGCGCGGCGGCTCCAGCGATGCAGAAGGCTTGCCACCACCTCCTTGCCAGAGCCGGTCTCGCCGGTCACCAGCACATCGACGTCGGTGTCGGCGATCTGGCGTAGTGTGCGGCGCAGCCTGTCCATCGCCGGCGTCTGGCCGATCAGCGGCAGGCCGTCCTGCGCCTCTCCGGCCGCCTCGCGCAAGGCGCGGTTCTCCATCACCAGGCGGCGCTTTTCCGCTGCGCGGCGCACGCTCTGTACCAGCCGGTCGGCGGCGAAGGGCTTTGTGATGAAGTCGTAGGCGCCGTCCTTGATCGCCTTGACGGCCATGGCGATGTCGCCGTGGCCGGTGACGAGGATGACGGGAATGTCGGCATCCAGCCGCAGGATGCGATTGAAAAGCTGCAAGCCGTCGATCTGAGGCATGCGGATATCCGACACCACGACGCCGACAAAACCGGCGTCGAGCCTGGCCAGCGCCTCGGCCGCCACCGCAAAGGCCGAGACCGAGAAGCCGGCAAGCTCCAGCGTCTGCGTGGTGGCCTTGAGGAGATCGCGGTCGTCGTCGATCAGGATCACCGGCGCGGCATTGTCGTTCGTCATGATGGCTTACGCTGCTGCCTGGAGATGAATGGTGAAGCGGGTGCCGCTGTCGTCGCTCGAAACTTCGATGCGGCCGCCATAATCGGCGACAATGTCCTTCGAGATGACGAGGCCAAGGCCAAGGCCTTTTTCCTTGGAGGTGTTGAACGGCGTGAACAGCGATTTGAGGATCGCGGGTGGAATGCCCGGTCCGTTATCGGACACGCCGACCGTCACGCCGTCCGCGGTCTCCTCGACCGACACCTGCACATGAGCGTCGTCGCGGCCGTCGAGTGCTTCGAGCGCGTTCTGGAAGAGGTTGATCAGCACCTGTTCGAGCCGCACCCGATTGCCCATGACCTTGAGGCTCGGCGGCGGCAGGTCGATGGCCAATGCGTCGAGCCGGCCGGCAAAGCGGCTTCTCAACAGCATGACGGCGCCTTCGATAACACCACGTAATTCGACAGGCTCGGCGGCGGTGCGGCCCTTGCGGGCAAATGCCTTCAACTCCTCGGTGATTGAGCCGATGCGTTCGGTAAGGGCTGCGATAGCGCCGAGGTTTTCCTCGGCCGGCCCGGTCTGCTTGCGGTCGAGGAAGGTGCGGGCATTGTCGGCATAGGCGCGTATGGTGGCGACCGGCTGGTTGATCTCATGGGCGACACCGGCCGCGACCTGGCCGAGGATGGCGAGGCGGTTGGCCTGGACCAGATCCTGCTGCACGATTTGGAGCTTGGCTTCCGTGCTGCGGTGGCCTGTTATCTCGGCCTGCAACCGGTCGCGGGCGCGGCTCAAATCCTCGGTCCGTTCGACGACGCGGCGTTCGAGTTCGGTGCGGGCCGCCTGTTCGGCGGCAATCTGCATCTGCGCCGACTGCCGGCGCCACAACAGATACGCGGCAAGGCCGAGCAGCGGGACGACGACGCCGAGCGCAAGAAGCCGCATTTCGCGGACGGCAGCGGCGATCGGCGCTTCGACCGGGACAAGATAGTCGAGCCGCCAGGGGGTCGAAGGAACCGTCGTGGAAAGGCTGAGATACTCCGCGTCGCTGCCGCCGGGCGTCACCGCGTGGACGATCGACACATCCGGGCTGAGCGCCCGCGGGTGCGTGATCGGCAACGGCACAAGCGGCGCGTCGCCGAACTGTTGGCTGTCGCGGATCGCGGCTTGCTTGGGTGCGGCCAGCGGTGCGGTTGTCATGAAGCGCCAGGACGGCACGCTGGTGATCAGCACGACGCCGTTCTCGTCGCTGACATAGGCCGGGCGGTTGGCCTCGCGCCAGTCGGCTTCGAGCTGGTCGAACTCCATCTTGACGACGACGACGCCGAGCGGTGCGGCGGCATCGCCGACGCGCCGCGAAATGTAGAGGCCGGGACGCTTGCTGACATTGCCGAGCGCAAAATACTCGGCGGTTCCGGCCTGCATCGCGCCGGAGAAATAATCGCGGAAACGGTAGTCGTTGCCGACGAAGCTGATCGGCTCGCGCCAGTTGCTGGAGGCGATCGCCAGTCCATCGGTGCCGATGACATAGAGTACCGACGCCTTGGTGCCCGAGACCAGCCCCTCGAGCTTGCGGTTCAGCACATCGATTGCCGCGGCATTTTTCTGCGTCAGCGCGTCACGCACTTGCTGGTCTGCGGACAAAAGCAGGGGCAGGGCACGCGGGCTTTCGAGCACGGCGCGCAGCAGCGCGACCTTCAGATTGGCGTCGGTACGCCCCTGCGCCGCCAGGGTCTCGACCTCGGCGGTGCGGCCGTAGAGGCCGGCGCCGTAGAGCGCTGCGGTGACGATCAGCAGGGCGACGGCCGCAAACAGCAGCCAGGCTCGGCGCGCCCGCCTGGCGAGTTGCTCGGGCGTCGAAGACAAGGCACCGGCGGGGCGTTGCAGCATCGCCCATTTGTGCATGAACTCGCACAAAACACAATTCGACCTATGCGGAGAGTCGCACTTGACCATGCGTCCGGCAGTGCGGACGTTTGCGAATGCTCAATAAAATCAATGCTGAAGCACTCTTCTGCGTATCTGGCACGGCTGTTGCAGACACGAATTCAGCAGTCGCGAGGCTGCTGGTCTCAAAACAACTGCCCCGGGGAGTCGAGCTTTCGATCGGGGCGCCATGGAGGACGTCATGCAGACAGCAATCGCTGCCGCCGAGCCGCGCGGCAAACTTCCCTTATACCGGCATCTTTATGTGCAGGTGCTGGCGGCGATCGCCGCCGGTGTGCTGCTCGGCCATTTCTATCCCGAAACCGGCGAGGCGATGAAGCCGTTCGGCGACGCCTTCATCAAGCTGGTCAAGATGGTGATCGCGCCGGTGATCTTCCTGACGGTGGCGACCGGTATCGCCGGCGTTTCCGACCTGCAGAAGGTCGGCCGCGTCGCCGGCAAGGCGATGATCTATTTCCTGGTGTTCTCGACGCTGGCGCTTGTCGTCGGCCTGGTCGTCTCCAATGTCGTCCAGCCTGGCGCCGGCATGCACATCAATCCGGCCACGCTCGATACCACCAAGGTGACGGCCTATGCCGAGAAGGCGCACGACACAACCATCGTCGGCTTCCTGATGAACATCATCCCTGACACCATCACCGGCGCCTTCGCGCAGGGCGACATTTTGCAGGTGCTGTTCTTCTCGGTGCTGTTCGGCGTCGCCCTGGCACTGGTCGGCGATCGCGGCCGTCCCGTCGTCGATTTCCTGCAGGCGCTGACCACGCCGATCTTCCGCCTCGTCGCCATCCTGATGAAGGCCGCACCGATCGGCGCGTTTGGCGCCATGGCCTTCACGATCGGCAAATACGGCATCGGCTCGATCGCCAATCTCGCCATGCTGATCGGCACATTCTACCTGACCGCGCTGCTGTTCGTGCTGGTGGTGCTCGGCGCGGTTGCCCGCTACAACGGCTTCTCGATCCTGGCGCTGATCCGCTACATCAAGGAAGAGCTGCTGCTGGTGCTCGGCACCTCGTCCTCGGAAGCGGCATTGCCGGGCCTCATGGCCAAGATGGAGCGCGCCGGCTGCAACCGCTCGGTGGTCGGCCTGGTCATCCCGACCGGCTATTCCTTCAACCTCGACGGCACCAACATCTATATGACGCTTGCCGCGCTGTTCATCGCGCAGGCGACCGACACGCCGCTCACCTATGGCGACCAGATCCTGCTGCTCGCCGTCGCCATGCTGAGCTCCAAGGGTGCCGCCGGCATCACCGGCGCCGGCTTCATCACCCTGGCGGCAACGCTTTCAGTCGTCCCCACCGTGCCGGTCGCCGGCATGGCGCTGATCCTCGGTGTCGACCGCTTCATGTCGGAATGCCGAGCGCTGACCAACTTCATCGGCAACGCGGTGGCGACAGTGGTGGTGGCGCGCTGGGAGGGAGAACTCGACCAGACGAAGTTTGCCGCCGCCATGGCCGGTGACTTGCCGGAGGAAGTCGACCTGTCGCAGCCGGGTTTGCAGGCCGCCTGACTGTTTAGGCCACACGACTATAAGGCCCGGAGGCGGTTCGCCGGCTCCGGGGCAAAAGCGCCGGCGGTCGCAGTATGCCGCCTGAGACGCAACCTGAAGTGACCCTGTTTTCGACGCGGGGCTTGTTCCAGCCGCATTTGAAGGCCAGTATCCGCCATGCCTTCATGGCACCGTCCGCTTCGGTCCCGACCTGATCGCGAGGCGAGACATTTCGTCGGGCTCGGTTGCGACTCACCTTGGCCGAACCGTCGGAGCTTTTGCTGCCGCCAACCCTGACCATGGCAGCAGCCTCGAAGGCAATGGCGGCCTCAATACGAAGTCGCAAAGCGAAACGTGACCCGTCTCCTGATGGAAAGCGCAGGCTTTCTCCCAGGGAACTCGTTGCGCGCCAAGAGGGCGCTTGAAGAGGGGGCAGGCCCATGAGGGCCTTTGCCGAACCAAAGCAAGATGCGAGGTCAAACGCGATGCAGCCTGTCCCGAGAATTCCGGTATCCATCATCATCCCGAATTACAACTACGCGCGTTTCCTCAAACGCAGCATCGACAGTGCCCTCGAGCAGGACTACGCGGATGTCGAAGTCATCGTCGTCGACGATGCATCGCAGGACAATTCCACGACAATCATGGAATCCTATCGCGACGAGATCCTTGCATGCCCGCGGGCGCAAAATGGCGGACACGCGGCGGCGTTCAACACCGGCTTTGCGGCGAGCTCGGGCAAGATCGTCCTGTTCCTCGACGCCGACGATTACCTTTATCCAACCGCCGTCTCCACCATTGTCGAAACCTGGGATGATGCAACCGCCCAGGTCCAGTCCAGACTGCATATCGTCGACGAGGGGCAACGCATCAAGGATGTCTTTCCGCCGCCCGAATTGCCTTTCGACAGCGGTGACGTCATGCCGAAACTCCTGCACAAGGGCCGCTATCAGACGACAGTGACCAGCGGGCTGGCCTTTGACCGCGCAACGCTCGAATCGATCATGCCGATACCGGAGCCGGAATTCCGCCAGGGCGCCGACGGCTATCTGGCAACGCTGGCGCCGATGTACGGGCATGTCCAATCGATCGACGAATGCCTCGGCGCCTACCGGATCCACGGCGCCAACCATTCAGTCTTCGGTGAAAAGCTCGCCGAGCGGGCACGCTGGCGGGTAACCCACGATTTCCGCCGCATGCAGGCGCTGTCGGACCAGGCCTCGGGGATCGGCCTGACCATCGTGCCGTCGGATGCTGTCCGCCACGATCCGGTCCACCTGGAAGAGCGGCTGGCGTCGCTCTGCGCCGACAGCGGCCGACACCCCGTGGCCGATGATTCCCGGCTGGCGCTCGGGGCGGCCGGCGCCGTCGCCAGCCTCGAAATGACCGCATCCTTGCGGCGGCGCGCCATCCTTGCCGCCTGGTTCCTGTCGGTCGGGCTGTTGCCGCGGAAAATGGCGACGGCAGTGCTGTCGTGGAAGCTCGACGCATCGTCGAGGCCGGCATTTTTGAGCCGCCTGTCCAAGACTATTCGCCACGCCATGGGATAGCGGATAATGCCGTGACATAGGTCCGCCAGGTATTCGGCTGGCCCGGCTCAGCATCCAGCGGGCGTAGCTATTGCCTCCGATTGGCTGGACCATTCTGTAAATCATTTGCTTACACCTGCTTGACCCGCGTCAGCAATATGCTTACATGTTGCATGATCAAGTCGTTCAAGCACAAGGCGCTGGCGGACCTCTTTCAAACCGGAAAGACCGGAAAGATCGACGCCAAGATGCATAAGCGCATCCTTGTCCGTCTTGACCGCTTGGAAGTCTCGGAAAGGCCTGATGACATGGACCTGCCCGGCTTCGACTTCCACGCTTTGGAGGGCTTCAACCCGATCCGCTACACGGTGCATGTCAACGGGCCGTGGTGAATCACATTCGAATTCGACGCCAATGATGCTGCCCGCGTCGATTTCGAACAGTACCATTGAGACGGCTTAGATTGGAGAATCGATTATGAGCGTGTATGAGCCGATGCGTCCGATGGAGCGCTGCCCATCCCACCCCGGGGCGCTGCTCGACGACATTATCCCGGCAACCGGAAAGACCAAGGTGGAAATCGCCAATCTGCTCGGAATCTCGCGCCAGCAGCTTTATGACATCATCCGCGAAAAGAAGCCGGTGTCGCCGGCTGTCGCTGCCCGTCTTGGAAAGATGTTCGGCGACGGCGCCGCGATCTGGCTCAGGATGCAGGCTGCCTATGATGCCTGGCATGCGGAGCGCGAGGTCGACGTCAGCGCCGTTCCAAGGTTGCATGCTGCCTGAGATGCAATAAATCCGCCGGACCACCGAGCTCTCAAAAATCGATCACGGTCCTGCCTGCCTGGACCGGTTCTCCGGTTCGACGGCGCGCTCGACCAGGACATGCGCCTCCCGCGCGGCCTCGACGAATGCGTTCCGGGCGGCTTCGGTCCAGCGGTCGTCGCTCATGGCGCGGCGGCATGTGCGCAGTGCCACCCCGTGTTTGGCGCTGCCGGTGTCACGCCAGTGGGCTTCCAGCAACGCGACAGCCTGCCGTGCGTTGGAAATGTTGCGGATATCTCCCACGATGCCGACCGCAACCGCAACCGGCTTGGCAAACCATCCTTGGTTCATGGCGGGGCCTTCGACCTGTTGAACCATCTATAACGAAAATCGTAGCCCAAGGTTTCATTCGCGCCAGTCACCACGGCGTGAGGCGGCGTCTACCGCGCCGCGCGCAGCCTGACCACGACGCTTCGCGCCACAAGCACCAGCACGGTGATGACGATCAGGATCACCGAGAGCGCTGCGATCGCCGGGTCGATGTTGTCGCGCAGGCCCATCCACATTAGCCGCGGCAGCGTGATGGCGTTGACCGAGGTGATGAACAGGGTGACGCCGATCTCTTCCCAGGACAGCACGAAGGACAGCAGTGCTGCGGTGACGATGCCGAACTTGATGTTGGGCATGATGATGCGGGTGGCGCGCTCCCACACGGTCGCGCCGAGGCCGCGGGCTGCGAGGTCGATGCGGCGGTCGAGCTGGCTAAGCGACACCAGGATCAGCACCGTGGCGAAGGGCACCGTCATCACCGCATGCGCCATGGCGACACCCAGCCAGGTGTCATAGCCGAAGAACGACGAGAACCCCGAGATCGAGGTCAGCAGGAAATAGAGCGTGATTGCCGAGACCACCGGCGGCACCACCATTGGCAGCAGCACGAAGCCGACGAGAGCGGCGGTGAAGCGCGGCTGGAACATCCAGACGCCGAGGCTGAAGCACAGTGCCAGCACCGTGGAAAAGGCGCTGCTGACTATGCCGATCCTGATCGAGAGCAGGATCGAATTGATCCAGCGCGGATCCTCGATCAGCGCCTGGTAATGGCGCAGCGACAGGTCGCCCGACGGCATCGCCAGCATGCGGCTCGGCGTCAGCGATACCGGGATGACGGCGAGCAGCGGCAACAGCAGGAATAGCGCGACCAGGGCGGCGAGGATCAGCGAGACGGGACCGGGGCGGTAGGTCGGCATCGCGCTACACCAACTGCTTCGGCCTGATATAGCGGAAAAGCAGCGCCATCAGCGCGCCGACGAATAACACCAGCACCACGCTGATCGCCGCGCCCAGGCCCCAGTCTGGGCTCTGGAAGATGCGGAGATAGATCAGCTCAGCGATCATCACGCTGCGGCCGCCGCCGAGAATCGCCGGCGTGACGAAGAAGCCGAGCGAAAAGACGAAGACGATCAGCGCCGAGCCGATGATGCCGGAGCGGGTCATCGGCACGAACACCGACCAGAAGGTGCGCATGCGGCTGGAGCCGAGGCCGCGCGCCGCCAGCAGCACACGGTCGTCGAGGCTTCGCATCGAAGAGGCCAGTGGAAACACCGCGAAGGGGATGAGGAAATGCGTCATGCCGACGATAACGCCGAACTCGTTGCGCACCAGCGCCAGCGGCTCCGAGATGAAGCCGACCGCCTGCAGCCAGGTGTTGATCAGGCCGCGATTGGACAAAAGCGCCACCCAGCCGAAGGCGCGCGTCAGCACCGAGATCCAGAACGGCACCAGGATGCAGAACTCGGCCACGACGCGCTGCACCGGCGTGCCGCGTACCCAGACAACGGTGATGGCGTAGGCGGCGGCAACCGAAACGATCGTCACGATCGCGGCGATACGCAGCGTGCGGATGAAGACCGACTGCACCAACTGATCCGTGAGCAGCGCATTGTACTGCCCCAGCCCCGGCGTGGGCAGGGTGAAGCTCCATTTAACCACGCCAAGGAATGGCCAGGCGTAGGCCAGCACAAGAAAGAGGAGCAGCGGCGCCATCAACAGCGCCGCGCCCATCCTGTCGGAGAGGTATGCTCTCATCCGGTTATCCCGGCTTGTCAGGCGGAGATGATCTTCGTGTATTCGTCGAGTGCTGCCCCGTAGTTCTTGGCGTACCAATCCATGTCGAGCGGAATCTGCTTCTTCATGTTCTCGGGATCGACCGGGTTGATGCGCTTCTTGTCGGCGGGGATCAGCGCGTCGGCGGCCGGGTTGGCCGGACCCTGACCGAGCTTGTCGAACATGATGAGTTCCTTCTCCGGGTCCTGGGTGCTGGCGATGAACTTCATCGCCGCGTCCTTGCCGCCGGGATTGCCCTTGAGCACGGCGAGCGCGCCGGGCGAGATCAGGCCCTGGTCCCAGATGAACTTGATCTTGCCGCCGGAATCCTGCTCGATGAGCGAAGCCCGCGTCGACCAGACGATCGCCATCGAGGCCTCGCCATTGAGCAGCACGCTCTGGCTTTCGGCGCCGCCACCCCAATAGGCGACGACGTTTTCCTTGAAGGCGGCGATCTTGTCATGCGCGCGCTTGAGGTCGAGCGGGTAGAGCGAGGCCGGCGCGATGCCGTCGGCGAGCAGTGCCGCTTCCCAGCTCGACACGCCCCATTTGTAGAGCGAGCGCTTGCCGGGGAATTTTGCCACGTCGAAGAAGTCGGCCATGCCGGTCGGTGCCTGGCTGCCGTATTTCTCGGCATCGTAGGCGATGACGTAGGAGAAGAAATAGGTCGAGGCAGCGTACTCCCAGCCGAATCCCGGCCGCATCTTCTTCTTGTCGACGACCGCATAGTCGATCGGCTCCAGCATGCCTTGGGCGCCGAGAGTGATGGCCGAGAACGGATCGACGTCGACCAGATCCCAGGTCGGCGCGCCGCTCTTGAACTGCGCCGCGATCGCGCCTTCGGTCGGGCCGGAGCCGTCCATCTTGACGGTGATGCCGGTCTCCTTGGTGAAGGCCTGGCCATAAGCCGCATCGTAGGCGGTGATGGCGTCGCCGCCCCAGTTGACCAGCACCAGTTCCTTCGCCGCGGCAACGGCGCCGGTCGAGCGCAGCAGCATCGGCGTGCCGGCCAGCACCAATGCGGCCAGCTGCGTGAACTGCCGGCGCGAGATCTCGCCGCGCACTGCCCTGGCGGATAGCGCCTCGATGGAATTTTTCTTGGTTTGGTTTGTCATGTCAGTTCCCCTTTTGTCGTTGGTATTTCCTGAATGTCAGCTTGGCGAATTCGCCACGCCGATCGTCATTGCTCTCCATCCGGAAGGAGGAAGCCTTTCTCCGCGGGCCAGGTCAGCCAGACGGAATTGCCCTTGCTGAGGGCAGAGGCGGCGACCTCGTTCGGCACCGAGACCGTCACCTTGGCGCCTTGCCGCGTCGTCAGATCGAGCCGCGTCGCAGCGCCGAGATAGGTCGAGGCGACGGCAGTCGCGGCAATGCCGTTCTCGCCTGCCGCGGCTTCGCGGGCGATCGACATGTATTCCGGCCGGATCGCCAGGATGGCATCGCCACGGACCTTCTCGGCCCTGCAGCGCATGCTGATCGCGCGGTCTTCGCAGAGGCCCGTCGAGCCATTGTCGGCCGGGCGCACGCCCTTCAGCGGCAGCATGTTGATCTCGCCCAGGAACTCGGCGACGAAGCGGTTGTCCGGCCGGTCGTAGACCTCGTCCGGCGCGCCGACCTGCAGCAATTTGCCATGGTTGAAGATGGCGACGCGAGATGACAACGCCAACGCCTCGCTCTGGTCATGGGTGACGAAGACGAAGGTGGTGCCAGTCTCCTGGTGCAACCGCTTCATCTCGGCCTGCATCTGGCCGCGCAGGCCCTTGTCGAGTGCCGAAAACGGCTCATCGAGCAAAAGTACGCCCGGCTCGAACACCAGCGCCCGCGCCAGCGCCACGCGTTGCTGCTGGCCGCCGGACAATTGCGACGGCAGTTTCTTCTCGTGGCCCTTGAGCCCGACGCGCTCGATCATTTCGCCGACGCGGCGTTTGATCTCGGCCGCCGGTTTCTTGCGCACCTTGAGCGGGAAGGCGATGTTGGCCTCGACGCTCATATGCGGGAACAGCGCATAGCCCTGGAACACCATGCCGGCGGCACGCTGCTCGGCCGGCCGCTCGGTGATGTCGACGCCGTCGCTGTAAAGGCGACCGTCGGTCGGCTGAATGAAGCCGGCAAGGATCATCAGGAAGGTGGTCTTGCCGGAACCGGAGGGGCCGAGCAAGGTGAGGAACTCGCCACGGCCGATATCGAGCGTCAGATCGTCCAGCGCACGGAACGAGCCGAAGCTCTTGCCGATCCCGATTGCCTTGATCTCTGCGGCCCGGCCGGGTTGCTGCATCCTGCCCTTTCCTTAGCGTAGGCGAAATCGTAGGCAGGGCGGCGGCTCACCGCAACCGAATAGTTTTCGCCTGATCGGCAAATTTGATTCATCTATGCGCCAATCTCCCCCCTCGAGGGGGAAATGTCGCCGAAGGCGACAGAGGGGGTCGCTTCGCTTGAAGTGCCAACCTCCTCTGCAGCAGCAGGCCGAGCCCAGTTGGCCCGACCACCTCTGGCCGCTTCGCGGCCATCTCCCCCTCGAGGGGGGAGATTAACGCTGGTTCTCCGACAGCTTCGACCTCAGCCACCGCCCAAACGCCTCCAGCACCGGATGCGCCGCCTTGGCGTGCTCGGAAACCAGAAAATACGAGCGCGGTGAATTGATCGCTATGTCGAAGGGGCGGACCAGCCGGCCTTCGCTCAGTGCCCGGCCGCTGGTCAGCTCGTCGCCCATAGCGATGCCTTGGCCGGCGATCGCCGCCGAAAAGACCAGGTTCATGTCGGAAAAGAAGATGCCGCCTTCCGGGTCGGGGTTCTCGACCTTGGACAGCGCCAGCCAGCGCGCCCAGTCCTCGGTGTCACCGAGATGCAGGAGATTGGCGCGCAGCACGTCTGCCGGCTTGGAGAAGCCGCCGATCTTGTTGAGCAGCGTCGGGCTGCACAGCGGCGTAAAGGAGATCCCGCACAACAGCTCGACCGCGCGGTTCGGCCAATTGCCGACGCCGAAGGCGATGAAGGCATCGGCCTCGGCATTGCTGACGTCGTCGAGACGGCGCGGCGTCAGGATGCGCAGCGCGACATCGGGGTACATCTGCCGGAACTCGCCGATATGGGTGCACAGGAACAGCGAGGCGAAACCCGGCGTACAACTGACGCTGAACGAGCCGCCGATGCCGGTGCCGGCATGGCGCGTCACCGCGTCGCCCAGCACCGTCAGCGCCTTGCGCACGTCGCTGGCATAGCGCTGGCCGCGCGGCGTCAGTGCCACGCCCTTGCCGATGCGCTCGAGCAGGTCGAAGCCGAGATCGCGTTCGAGCAGGCGAAGCTGATGGCTGACTGCGCTGCGGGTCAGATGCAGTTCGTCGGCGGCGCGCCAGACGCTGCCGTGGCGGGCAAAACTGTCGAGGGCGCGCAGCGCCTGCGTCGAGGGAATTCTCAAGAGGTGAACCGAATTTGCATGAGCCGGAAAAACATATCACTTTTTGGCGAGGCGCTTCACTGCTTTCTTTGACGGATGAAGATACCGGTGACCTCCGCGCAAGCGACCACGCTTGCCTGTCTGGACGACATCCAGCCGTCGCTGTCGGCGTGGACGCGGACGATCTTCGATTTCGGCGAGACCGCCTGGCGCGAATACCAGTCGGCGGCCTGGTATGTGGAGCAGTTGAAGCACGAAGGGTTTTCGGTCGAGGAAGGATCGGGCGGCATGCCGACCGCCTTCTGCGCCCACTGGACCAACGGGACCGGCCCGACCATCGGCATGTATGCCGAGTACGACGCGGTGCCTGGCAATTGCCAGGATGCGGCGACGGTGAAGCGACCGCGCCCTGGCCTCGGCGAACAGGCCGGCGGCCACACCGATCCGCATTCCGGCCTCGGCATTGCCAGCCTCGGCGGGCTGCTGGCGACCAAGGCGGCGATGGAACGCCACGGCATATCAGGCACGCTGCGCTTCACCGGCGAGCCGGCGGAGAAGGTGCGCGGGTCGAAGCCGATCCATGCCGCGAAGGGCTATTACGATGGGCTGGCGGGCATGGTCTCCTTCCATCCTTTTTATATGCTGCCGCTCTGCAATACCGCGCGCTGGGACACGCATTGCGGTGCGGCCTATGCGATGATCTACCGCTTTGTGTGCGACGAACCCGAAAATTGGGTTCGCGCAAGCGATGCAGCACCCATCCCGCAGGCGCATTCGGCGGTCAGGGCGCCCGGCGCTAACGACGCGCTGATGATGATGTATATGGCCTCCAAGGCGCTGCGCGATTCCATGCTGCCGCATCAGGGCGGCTGGTCGATCAGCGAGGCGATCCTGACGGCGGGCCAGGCGACCGCCGACAATCTGCCGGCCGGGCTGGCCGAGATCCAATACATGATCCGCGTGCCGACGCTGGCGATGGCCGAGCAGGTCACCGCCATGCTCGACCGCAATGCGGAAGCCGCAGCCAAGATGAGCGGCTGCCGCCATGAGCGGCACTGGGTGTCGAAGTCGCGGCCGGGGCTGGCCAACCATGCCATGGCAAGTATCGCCTATGAAGCGCTGTCGACAGTTGGGCCGCCGCGTTGGGACGAGGCGGCCAAGGCGATCGCCCGCGAGATCCAGGTCAATGCCGGCGGGGCGGCGACCGACGAGCCGTTCATCGCCGAGCTGGAGCAGCTCATTGCGCCGCAGGATGCAGAGGCGATCCTGCGCCGCGACCTGCCGCCGTCGCAGCTCAATTCGACCTCCGACGATTACACCGACATGTCGTGGCACACGCCGACGGCACGATTCTACGTCGCCCGGCCGGCGCTGCGATCCGAGAACGGCCACGCGTTTCCGTCCTGGGCGATGAATGCGCTGGGCGGCATTTCTGCCACCATCGATCCGATGGTCATCTGCGCCGCAAAGACGGTCGCGCTGGCAGCACTTCGCCTGTTGGAAGACGAGGCTGCGCGCGACGCTGCGATGGATGAATTCGTCACCCGCACCGGCGGCGGCATCGGTGGCTCGAACTGGATCGCGCCGCTCTGCGACTACGATCCGCCAATCGGATTTCGCTGGCCGGAATACATCACCACCCCGCGCGGACGGGATTGGTGGATACCAGGCAACCAAGCCGCATGATCAACCAAGCCGCCCTTCACGAGGAGAAACCCCATGACCGTCCATGACCGCATCGTCACCGAGCCGTTTTCGCTGCAGCGCCGCAACCCGGCCGGCGGAACCAAGCCGCTGACCGCCTGGGGCTTCGCCAACGAGACCGACGTGCTGACCGACGTGCTGCTCGGCTCGCCGAATTTCCTGCGCCATCTCTCGACCAGCTCGCTGTCGCGCAAGCATCTGCGCGAAGCGCCATGCAACGTCCAGATCGCGCAAGCGCAGCACAAGGATCTGGTCGCCGCCTATGAGCATTTCGGTGTCAACATCCACTGGCACGAGCCGACGCCGGAACTGCCGATGCAGGTCTACTCGCGCGATTCCAGCGTCATGACGCCGTATGGCGCCATCATCACCGCCATGGCCCAGTGGTGGCGGCGCGGCGAGAACTACGCGGCGATCCGCACCTATGAGAAGTTCGGCATCCCGATCTACGACATGGTCACCGCGGGCACGTTCGAGGGCGGCGACTTCAACGTCATCGAGGACGGCGTCGTGCTGATCGGCTGCGGTGGCGCCCGCACGCAGGAGGAGGGCGCGCGCCAAGTGCAGGCCTGGTTCGACAAGGAGGGCTGGGAGACCCGCATCGCCTTCATCGACGAATATTATGTCCATATCGACCTGATGGTGGTGCCGATCGCTGAAAAACTGACCGCTGTCTGCCTCGCCTGCACGGAGCCGGGCATCGTCGACTGGCTGAAGGGCAAGGGCCACGAAATCATCGACGTGCCGTTCCAGGATACCATGGCGCTCGGCTGCAACTTCATGTCGCTGGGCAAGGACCGGGTGATCGCGCCGACCTCGAGCCAGACGCTGATCGGTCAGCTCAAGGCGCGCGGCTTCGAGGTGGCGGCCATCGACATGAGCGAGATCTCGAAGACCGGCGGCGGCATTCACTGCATGGCGCAGGCGCTGAAGCGCGAGCCGGCCTGAGGGGCCGGCCTTTAGCCCGGCCGCTTGCGCGAAAGCGCCATTGTCAGCACCGTCGATCCCGCCTGGCGCGCGGCGCGCGCCTACAGCACGATGAGCTTTCCCTTGCGCAGACGCCGGGCGCAACGATAGGCGAGGTCGGCGGCGACCATGTCTTCCATGGCAATGCCCATCGCCTTGTAGGTGGTGATCTGCTGATCCGAAACGCGACCCGGCGCGCGGTCGAGCAGCATGGCGCCAAGCTCGGTGCCGAAAGCCGGATCGAAGCCGGCAAGCTCGCAAGAGCCGACCGGGGTCGGTTTGAACGCATCCTTGGTTTCGACAAAAAGACTGGATTTGCCGATGAGCTCGATCGGCATTTCACCGCCGGGCGGTGCCACCCCGACCGACGAGACATGCGTGCCCGGCTGGACCCAGCCTGCGTCGATCACCGGCTGGTAGGAGTGGGTCGCCAGGCACACCACGTCGGAACTGCGCACTGCCGCCTCGAGGTCGGCGACCGCCACCACCGACGGATGCAGCCGGGCAAGCGCTGCCGCATCGTCGAAACTCTTTGAAGCGACACGGATTTCGGCAAAGTCGCGCACCAGCGGCAACAGATGCAGGTGCTGGTTGGCCTGCACGCCGGCGCCCACCACGGTCGCTATCCTGGCATCCCGGCGCGCAAGCGCGCGCACCGACAGCACGGCGGAGCCGGAGGTTCGCACTGCGGTTATGAAGGTGCCGTCCATGATGCAGACCGGCAGGCCGGACAGCGGATCGAACAGGCTGATGGTGGCAAGGTGGCTGGGCAGGTTCTTGGCCAGGTTGCCTTCGAAGACGTTGACGATCTTGACGGTCAGGTTCATGCCCTCCATCCAGGCCGGCATGGCGAGGCTGTAGCCGGCCCCGGGGATGTCGAGTTGTGGTCGGGGTGGATTGACGACCTTGCCTTGTGACAGCACCTTGAAGCCGTCTTCCAGAACATCGAGAAGCTGGCTGAGGTCGATGCATGCCATCACGTCGGCTTCGCTCAGCACCAGGATCTCGGTCGCTCCCTTGCTGATTTCCGCCGCACTCCTGCCGGCTGGGCTGAACGCTTGTTTGGTCATCCTGCACTCCTGTGGTCGTCGAAATCGGCTCACCGCGTTTGCTTAGGTGAGAGAGGGAAGCGCAGGTTATTGCGACGTTTTATGTGATGAAATACGTTGTTTTTGGCATCTCTGCGTGAAATAAGCACAAAAATCTCTGAGATAGCGTGGATTGTGGAATGGAGGATCTCGACCAGATAGACCGCAGCCTGCTCAGGCTGCTCCAGGAAGACGGCCGTCGGACGACGCTTGATCTTGCCGGGCGCGTCGGGTTGTCGCCGACCGGAACCAGCCAGCGGGTGAAGCGCCTGTTCCGCGACGGGTTCATCACCGCGGTCAGGGCCGTGCTTGATCCGCGCAAGGTCGGCCGGGGAACGCTGGTGTTCATCGAGGTCCGGCTTGACCACACGGCGCCGAATGTCTTTGACCGCTTCGCCGAAGCCGTGGCGAAAGCTCCGGAGGTTCTGGAGTGCCATATGGTGGTTGGTGGTTTCGATTATCTGGTCAAGGCGCGGATCGCCGATATGGCGGTGTTCCAGGATTTCCTGCAGCGGGTCATCCTGCCACTGCCTGGCGTGCGCGAAACGCACACTTTCGCCTCCATCGCCGATGTCAAGCCGAACGCCCTCTTGCCGGTGTGATCAGGTGGAGGGGGAACGCTATTCAGGGCGACTTGCATCGCATCTTCGCCATCTTATCGCTCCCCCTGGCGTGCCTTCCGGTGCAGAGATGCCGGAGACCGGCTCTAGCTTTGCTGGGTCAGCAGGTTTGCGTCGCGCGCGAGCCGCCACTCACCATCCGCCTCCTTGCGCAGGAGCGTCAGCGCATATCCCGATCGATGGACCGGCTCGCCATTCGGCGGGGTCGCGGTCATATTGATGCGGCTGCGGATGAAAGCCCAATTGCCGAGAAGCTGTAGTTCCACGATATCGCTCGTGCCGTCGATATGAACGCCGGCCGTCTCCAGCGCGGCTGCCGCGAAGATCTCCTTGTCGAAGGGTTCCCGGCCGGGAACCATGAAGATCGCATCGTCCGTCATCAAGCTGAGGACGGTCGCGATGTCTCCACGCTTGCTCGCATCCATCCACGTCTCGACCAGCTTTCGGATTGCTTTTTCGTCGCCCGTCATCCGTTACCTCCCTGGCATCTCGCCGTCATCGATGGCGCACGGCGCTCCTCCCTCGCTGCTACATAGGGCTTAGATCGCTCTCGTCATCGATTGCAGTGCGTCGCGCCGCGGGTAGCACGGTCCGCGAGCCGGCAGGTTCGCGCCCTCCATGCCTATCGCCAGCCACCGGAGGCGGTGATGCGCTCGCCGGTCAGCCAGGACGCTTCGTCGGAGGCGAGGAACACCGCGACGCGGGCGACGTCGTCGGGCAGGCCGAAGCGACCGAGCGGCGTCATGGCTATAATCTGCTTCTCGAATTCGCTGCCGATGATGCCGATGCGCGCGAGGCCCTCGGTATCGATGCCGCCGGGCGCGATGGCGTTGACGCGGATGTTGCGTGCGCCGAGCTCCCGCGACATCGACAGCGTGATCGTGTCCACCGCACCTTTGGTCGCGGCGTAGACGAGCGAGTTCGGCTGCGGATTGCGGCTGGCGACCGAGCTTATGTTGATGATGCTGCCGCCGCCCGCGCCAAAATGGTTCACTGCTGCTTGCGTGGTCAGAATGATGCCCAACACATTGGTGTCGAACTCGCGGTGAAACTCGGCCTCGGTAATCGCTTCCAGCGGCTCGAATGCGAAGACTCCGGCATTGTTGACCAGTATGTCGAGCCCGCCAAACTCCAATTTCGCCGCCTCGAACAGGCGGCGCACATCAGCCGCTTGCGACACGTCGCCCTGGACGGCGACGGCGCGGCCGCCACGGTCCTCGATCTCGGCGACGACGCGGTCGGCGCCTTCCCGTGACGAGGCGTAGTTGACGACCACTGCGGCGCCGGCCGTGGCAAGACTCTTGGCGATGGCGGCGCCGATACCCTTGGAGGCGCCGGTGACGATGGCGACCTTGCCGTTCAGCTTGCTCATCAAATCTCTCCTTTGTTGACGATGAGCGGTATTTAATCATGATCGAAACGCGTATTATGGTGCCCACAATCCGTTCTTTCGTGCCTGGAATTCCGGAATGACCACCATCCTCGAAAAGACCGCCGGTCTCGTCGCCTTCGTCCGCACGGTCGATGCCGGCTCGTTCCATGCCGCCAGCCGGCTGGTCGGCTCCAGCCCGTCGGCGGTGTCGAAAAGCGTGGCGCGGCTCGAGCGCCGGCTCGGCGTCAGGCTGATCCAGCGCTCGACGCGTCGGCTCGGGCTCACCAGCGAAGGCCTCGCCTACTACGAGCGCGTGGCGCCACTGCTAAGGGCGCTGGACGATGCCGAAGACATCGTCCAGATGGCCGATACGGCGCGCGGCCTGCTGCGCGTTACAGCGCCGGTCGAACTCGGTCGCGGCCTGATCGCGGCATGGGCGCAAGCGTTCCTTGCGCAGCATGGCGAAGTGAAGGTCGAGCTCAGCGTCACCGACCGCCACGCCGACCTGATCCGCGAAGGCTATGACGTTGCGGTGCGCATGGGGCCGCTCTCAGACACTGGGCTCGTCGCGCGCAAGATCGCCAATCTGCCGATCATGCTGGTGGCCTCACCAGCCTATGTCGAGCGGCGCGGCCGTCCGGCATCGGTCGAGGATTTACGGGACCATGAATTCGTCCGCCACCAGATGGCTGGCCGGCCTTATCCGGTCACGTTTGCCGACGGTACGATGATCGTGCCGGATGGGCGGTTAGACACCGACGACGGCGGCGCCATCCGCAATGCGGCACTTGCCGGCGCCGGCATCGCGCATCTGATGCGGTTTGCCGTGCAGAACGATCTCGACACGGGTCGCCTGGTCCGCATCCTGCCCGAGGTGGCGATGCCGACCATGCCGGTGCACATCGTCCATGCCTACGGGCGACAGCTGCCGGTCCGGGCGCGACTGTTCGTCAATTTCCTGGTGGGCCAAATGGCGGCACTGACGCGATAGGGCAGACGCGGTCTGACGCAAGCACCCAGGTTTGGCAGAGACCAACCGTGCCGGCCGGTGCGAACCACCTTTACCGGAAGCTAGAAGGTGATCTTCACTGAATCGGCGCTGCGGCTGGCCGGGCCGTGGTGGACGGCCTCGATGTTGTTGCCGTCGGGGTCGAGCAGGAAGGCGGCGTAATAGCCGGGATGGTAGGATCGTTCGCCCGGCGCACCATTGTCGGTGCCGCCGGCCTCAAGCCCGGCCCTGTAGAAGGCATCGACCATCGCACGGTCCTTTGCCTGGAAGGCCAGGTGGTGGCGGCCGGTCAGCTTTCCCAGGGCCGCCGGGCTGTCGGGGCTGGAGATGAACAGCTCGTCGGCCCAGAAATAATCATTGCCGGCGCCACCGATCGGGATGCCGAGCACGTTGAGAACCGCCTCGTAGAAACGGCGGCTGGCCTTGAGATCCCTGACCACCAGCTGGAGGTGGTCGATGAGACGGCCGCGATGAAGTTCCTGATTTGCCATGCTTGACAGCTCCTGATCGCCGATTGGAAATCTAGCTTCGAATGGTGCGCGGTCAATCCAGAAAGCCGTGGAATGGCGCCATCGCGCCGACTGGATAAAAAATGCAACCGGATTGTCGGATTCAAGACATCTCCAACGTCCTTCGGACGCAAGCGGCTCGGCGAAGCTCGAAAAGGTCGTGCCGTATCAACGCTTCCGACATGGGAGAAAAGTGAAATGAGCCTTCCCTATCGTTGGGTTATCGTCGCGGCTGGCGCACTGATGACCTGTGTTGCCCTCGGGGCGATGTTCTCGCTGGCGATCTTCCTCGAACCGATGGCGCTCGACACACAATGGTCGCGCGCCGGCATATCGAGTGCGATGACGCTGAACTTCCTGGTAATGGGTCTCGGCGGCTTCGCCTGGGGCGCCATTTACGACCGCTTCGGCGCCCGCATCGTCGTCATGACCGGCGCCGTGCTGCTCGGCCTGGCGCTGGTCCTGGCCAGCCGCACCGGTTCGCTACTCGTTTTCCAGTTGGCCTACGGCGTGCTCGTCGGCCTCGCGGCAAGCGCCTTCTTCGCGCCGATGATCGCGCTGACCTCCGCCTGGTTCGACACGAACCGCAGCCTCGCCGTCTCGCTGGTCTCGGCCGGCATGGGCGTGGCGCCAATGACCATCTCGCCGTTCGCCCGCTGGCTGATTTCGGCCTACGACTGGCGCACCGCGATGTTCGACATCGGCATAACCGCGTGGGTGCTGCTACTGCCGGCCGCGCTTCTGGTGCGCCAGCCGCACAAGCCCGCTGCCGACGGCGCTGCCCCAAACGTTGCCGCCGAGGGTGCCGGCATGACGGTTCCGCAGGCGCTGCGCTCGCCGCAATTCATCGTGTTGGGACTGACCTTCTTTGCCTGCTGCGCGGCGCATTCCGGGCCGATCTTCCACATGGTGAGCTATGCCATGCTGTGCGGCATAGCGCCGATGGCGGCGGTCAGCATCTACAGCATCGAGGGCCTGGCAGGGCTGGGTGGCCGGCTGCTTTACGGCGTGCTTGCCGATCGGCTGGGCGTCAAGCCGGTGCTGATCACCGGGCTGGCCATACAGGCCGTGGTCATCGCAGCCTATCTTGCGGTCAGCGAGCTTGGTCAATTCTACACGCTCGCCGTCATCTTCGGCGCCACCTATGGCGGCGTCATGCCGCTCTATGCGGTGCTGGCGCGGGAATATTTCGGCCAGCGCATCCTCGGTACGGTGTTCGGTGCAGTAACCATGCTGTCCAGCCTCGGCATGGCTTTCGGCCCGCTCGCCGGCGGCATGGTGTTCGATGCCTATGCCAGCTATTCTTGGCTGTTCATCGGCTCGGCCCTTGTCGGGCTTGGCGCGATGGCGATTGCGATCGCCTTCCCGCCGCTGCCGCGCAGGGAGTTGCAACCGGCTTAAAGCAGGATCGGCGGAAAAGGGCGGCCGCTTGGATGGCAAGCGGCCGCGATCCAAAAATAGCTGGCAGTGTTTGTTCGGCATTATGAAACGCGAATTGCTATGCCCGCAGAGGCACCACCTCGGCGCCGTCAAGCGTGTAGCGCGCATAGCGGAAATCGCGAATTCTCGCCAATCTGTCGCCGGCCCATTCCAGCAGGATAAAGTATTTTAGCCCTCCGGCCGAGTCGTCCGGATCGATCACAAGAATGGCTGGCTGCCGATCCACCAGGCCTGGAAGCAGCCGCCAATCGTGGATACCCGCGTAATTATGGAAGTACCGGCCCACTTTCGTGCGGCCGCTCGCCCGGAGCCGGTTGACGAGGTCAAGCCGGACGTCCTCGGCCAGCATGTCGCGGATCGCATCGAAGTCGCGGGCGTTGAACCGCTCCACGTAGGCTGCCAGACGCGCCCGCTCGGGCTCGGCCAACACCGGCACAGGCCGATCGTCAGGCTCGCCGGAGACTTCGCGCAGGCGCAAACGGCCGCGATGCAGTGCGGCTTTCACCGCCGGAACGCTGCTGTCGATAATGTTGCCGATCTCTTCGATCGTATAGCCGAGCACATCCATGAGGATGACGCTGCTACGCTGCGTCGCGGGCAGGCGCATGAAGGTCTGCAGGCTTGCGGCTGCGGTGTGTCGACCCTCGGCCGACATACCGGGGTCAGGGATCATATCGATATCCTCAACGATATGCGCGGCATCCAACCTGGCACGACGGCGTAGGTGGTCGAGCGCGGCATTGTGCGCGATGCGAAACAGCCAGCCCTCGACATTGGCTATCGGCCCGGTCCCGGGGAACGCCTCGAGCGCCTTGACCGTAGCTTCCTGGACGACATCCTCGGCATCGATCACCGAACCGGTCATGCGGGCGCAATAACGGTGCAGTTTCGGCCGTAATTCGCCGAGCAGCCGGTCAAATGGCTCCCGTCCTTCTGGCGTGCCGATTGCGGATCCGGTCATCGCACAAGGGTCGATTTCATGCGTATCTCCCAGGCAGAGGCGCCCGCCATCGGGCGCAGCGTCCTATAGACGCTCGACGATGGCAAAAGGATTCGGTCGAAAAAACTTTCTCTAGCTGGAATCCTTTCATGATCCCTACGCGTCTCTGGATCATGGGCTCGTGAACTTGGCTAGCCCTTTGTTCAAGCCGGAGGCGCCATAGTCATGAGCAAGCAAAGTGCGGGATCAACGAAGGTCTGGGTTCTCGCCCTCACGTCGATAGGCTCCTTGATGGTCGTTCTCGATGCGATGGTTGTGGCGACCGCATTGAGCACGATGCGGGTCGAGCTCGATGCCTCGCTGGAGACGCTGCAATGGACGATGAACGCCTATAATTTGAGTTTTGCCGTCCTGCTCATGACCGGGGCTGCGCTCGGTGACCGGTTCGGCCGCCGCCGTACGCTCGTTGCCGGATTGGCGTTGTTCGTCGCAGCGTCGGTTGCCTGCGCGCTCGCTGGCAATGCCGGATTGCTGATTGCGGCCCGTGCGGTCCAGGGCGCAGGTGCCGCAATGGTCATGCCGCTGGCCATGGCGCTGCTGAGCGTCGCTTTTCCCCCGGAGGAGCGAGGCAAGGCGCTGGGTATCTTCAGCAGCATCACCGGCCTGGCTCTGATCATCGGCCCGATGGCGGGCGGTGCGATTTCCGAAGGGCTCTCCTGGCACTGGATCTTCTGGCTCAATGTCCCGGTCGGAATCGTTCTCATCCCGCTGGTGATGCGTCGGATTCCGGAGAGTTACGGGCCGGGCACGGCAATCGATGTCCTCGGCGTCGTGCTGGTAACTGCGGCGGCATTCGGAGTGGTCTGGGGCCTGATGCGCGGCAACATCGTGGGCTGGAGCAGCTCTGAAGTGCTGTCGGCGCTGACGGCCGGGCTGCTTCTGGCCATCGCATTCGTCCTTTGGCAGCTGCGTACCCGTGAGCCCATGCTGCCTTTGCGGTTCTTTCAGGCGCGCGCATTCTCCTCGGGCGTAGGGGCGAACTTCCTGCTCTGCGCCGCCATGTACGGGCTCGTGTTCCTGTTGCCGCAGTTTCTGCAGTTTGCCCAGAGCCGTGGGCCGCTCGGCGCCGGCATGGGATTGCTGCCTTGGACCGCCACGCTTTTCGTGGTCGCACCGATCGCCGGCAGCCTGATCAACCGCGTTGGCGAGCGCTGGCTTGTCGTGGCCGGATTGATCCTGCAAGCGGCTGGAATGGCCTGGCTGGCGCAGATCGCAGCACCTGATCTGCCCTATATCCAGCTAGTCGCCCCGCTGATCATTACCGGTGCCGGCGTGTCGATGGCCATGCCTGCCGCGCAGAACGCGGTTCTCAATGCGGTCGCCCGGCCGGAGGTCGGCAAGGCTGCCGGCACGTTCAACACATTCCGCTTCCTCGGTGGCGTATCCGGGATCGCGATCGCCGGTGCGGTGTTCGCCGGCACTGGAAGCTTCTCGTCCACCGACGCGTTCAGCGATGGCTTCACCTCGGCAATCGACGTCTCCGCTCTGCTCTCGCTCGCCGGCGCGCTCGTCGGATTGGGGCTCCCGGAGCGTCGCGCAGTGGTGCTCGCGAATGCCAGCAAGGAGGCGTAACTCGGAGGCGGGAAGCTTGCGCTTGCTCCCACTGTTGTCGCGTTAACAGCAGGCCGCGCCAGCGCAGCAAAAAGGTCGCCGAGCGTCGGTTGCCGGCCGGTCCTGTGGGGGGCATCTGTGTCCAGACCCAGATCTTGCGCGCCCGTGATGGCGGCGAACATGCTGCATCGCAGCACCCTGCCGCCGATATCGGCGGGCCAAGGGAGTGCGAGAAAATCGTCAAAAATGGACAATTCGGGCTGGTTCCTGCTGTTTTTGGCTTTTATTAGCCGTGCCTCACGTTCCTGTTTCAAATGTGTCAACTTTTTGTGTTGCGTTGCACAATGGTGGTCCTATTCTGCGCAAGGGGGGCGCTTCCGATTGGAATGCGCCGTGAACGAAGCCGCTATATTGACCGATTGGCAGTTTCGCCGTCCCGCCGGCGTACGTCACTAATGGGAAATGCGCGCGACACCCAATTGGACGCGCTGAGGGCCATCGCCGTGACGATGGTGCTGTACTCCCATTTCTTCGCGGCTGGAGGGTCCTCGTTCTGGGGCCATATCGGCGTGCGTCTGTTCTTCGTGCTGAGCGGCTTTCTGATCACCCGCCTGCTGCTCGAAGCCCGCTCGGCCGCCGAATTCGAAGCCGGACCGGCGCTGAGATCCTTCTATATCAGGCGGGCGCTGCGGATATTCCCGCCCTATTTCGCCGTGCTGGGTTTCGTCTGGTTGGTGGACCTGGAGCAGTCTAGAGGATCACTGGTCTGGCATGCGTTCTATCTGTCGAATTTCTGGTACGCGGCGCAGAATGAATGGACGCCCTGGCTGCTCTGCCATTTCTGGAGCCTGAGCATCGAGGAGCAGTTCTATATCGTCTGGCCGCTGATCGTCCTGCTGGCGCCGCGCCGGCGCCTGGAATCGATCTGCATCGGCGTTATCGTGCTGTCGCTGGCCTATCGGTTTTATTGGCCGATCGCTGGAACGCCGGGTTTGGCACGCGACCTGCTGCCGCCGGCGTCGATGGACGCATTGGCGTCAGGCGCGCTGCTTGCCGCCTACCGGTCAAGAACAGCCGGCTTGCCGCAATGGCTTCGAAATGGCTGGCCGGGGCTCGCTGTGGCGTTTTTCGTTCTGCAGTGGTTTGCGCCGGCGCCGGCAAATCCGGTGCAGGAATGGGGCCTCTGGCTGCTGTTGCAGATACTGCCTCTCGTACCGCTGGTGGTCATCGTTGCAAGCTGTTCGACAGGGGTTGGCGGCTATATCGGAAAACTTCTCGAACTGCCGCCGCTGCTTGGCCTTGGCCGCATCAGCTACGGCGTCTATCTCTACCATCCGATAGTGCTGGCGTTGGTCGTCAAATCGCAGCCGTGGATCCCGCTCAACGTCTCGGAACAAGGGCCGGGACGGTTCCTGGTCGCGGGAACTGCGACGCTCATGCTGGCCTCGGTCTCGTGGCTGCTTTTCGAGAAGCCGCTCAACAGCCTCAAACGCCACTTCCCCTATGTTGCTCGAAAGGGCCGCGGCGCCATCCCGGCAGGCATGGACGTGGGCAATGCCGGATGGCTCGCGGCGGGAGCATATCCGGGCAGGCCGCTCGATGGCGCATCACGCTTCCCCCGCAAGCTGCAGCGAACCGATCGGAGCTGATCATGGCTGCTGCTCCCTTGGTTTCCGTTCTGCTGCCGATCTACAATGCCGGACCTTATCTCGCCGCTGCGCTGGGCAGCATCCTGCGGCAGGATTACGAGTGTCTGGAGGTCATCGCCATCGATGACGGCTCGACCGACAACTCGCTGCAGATCCTGCAGAAATACCGCCAGGCCGACAGCCGCATCTCGATCATCTCACGCGAAAACCGCGGCCTGATCGCAACTTTGAACGAAGGCCTGGCCGTGGCGCGCGGCGATCTGGTCGCCAGGATGGACGCCGACGACATCGCCTATCCCCAGCGCCTGTCGCGGCAGGTCGCGCTGTTCAACCAGCAGCCTGACCTCGCTCTATGCGGCGCGGGTTTCGATACCTTGCTCGGCAACCGCGTCGTCAGGGGTTCGCCCGATCCGATATTCCAGGACAATCCGCTGCGTATATTGTCGATGTTCTTCACGATCTTCATGCATTCCACCGTGGTATACAACAGGAATGTCATAGAAGAAGATGTTCTATATTACGATACCAGCTACAAGCATGCCGAGGATTTCGACCTGTTCAGGCGGCTGACCGACCGCTACCCGGCGGCCATGAGCCCCGAAAGCCTGATCGCCTATCGTATCCATGACGACAGCGTGACCAACAGGCACAAGCGCGAAATGCGCAGGACGCATTTGAAGATCGTCGCCGAGAACCTTGAGCGCGAAGGGCTCGTACAAGAGACGCAGGACCTCCGCGGCATCGGTGAAGTCCTGTCGATGGACACGGTTCGCCGTGCCGCCGAATGGATCCTTTCGCTTGAAGAAAGGATTGCCGCGCTGCCGGCCGAGACGAGGCCGAGCTACCAGGCTGGCACGCTGAACCTGTTCTATTTCCTCTATCAGCTGATATCGGGGGAAAGACAGCCGCTGCTGATGCACGAATTCCTGACGCGGACGGCGAAATGGAAACTCATCCGGCGCCGCGAGCAGTACGTGTTTCGCACCGGTGCCTTCGCGCCGCGTTTCAGTCTCGCCTCGATGTCGGTCACCAGGCAGGTGGATGCCCTGTCGCGGTATCTGCAATCCGTGCCGGCCGCGGCGGTTTTGCCTTCGAACCAGTTGAGCTAGCAGCGCATGTTCGTCAAATCCCATCAGCTCCAGCAGCGCGGCCGCTCGACGGTGCCGGCGGCCATGTCGCCCCGGCCGCAGCACGGGCCGGCACCGGAGGTCAGCTTCATTGTCTGCACACGCGACCGCGTCAACGTGCTCGAGCCTTGCATAAAGTCGATCCAGGCCGCGTGCCGCGCCTACGCTGCCTTCTCTGCCGAACTGGTGGTTGTCGACAACGGTTCCACCGACTGCACAGCAGAGCGGCTGGCCAGCATCGCCGAACTTTCGGACATTCCGTTCACGGCTATTCGCGAACCGCGACCTGGACTGGCGGCCGCGCGCAATGCCGGGCTCGAGCGCGCGCGGGGCCGCGTGCTGGTTTTCGTCGATGATGATTGCGCAGTCCACCGGGATTATTTGCGCGATCTGCAGCGGCACTATGCGGCGGGCGAACGGGTCATCCGCGGCGGCCGCGTCGAGATCGGCGATCCCCGCGACCTGCCGTTCACCATCAAGCGGTCGCCGGTGCGCGCGCGGCTTACCCCAGACGTCCATCCCGGCGGCTTCGTGCTTGGCTGCAACATGACGATGCACCGCGATGTTGCAGCCCGCATCGGCCGTTTCGACGAACGGTTCGGCGCCGGCGGCCCGCTGCGCTCCGCAGAGGATACGGACTATCTAGTGCGGGCGGTGCTACTTGGGATCCCGGTCGAATATGTGCCCGACATGACTATCTATCACCATCACGGCCGGCGCGACCGCAAGGCCATCGAAAAGCTGCACCGCGACTACAGCATGGGCAATGGCGGGCTTTGCCTGAAACATATCCGCCACGCGCCGTGGCTGCTTCGGCATTGCTACTGGTCGATGAGGGCGGCCATGCGCGAACTGGTGAAAGGCCCTCTGTTCGACCGTGAACTCAAGCTGTCGCACTGGCCGATCGTCGGCATGAATTTGCTCGGCGCGGCCAAGTTCGCGGTGCTTTTGCTGGCGAAATCGCCGCAGCCGGCGCAAATGCGACAGGAGCAACAGGCAAATGCCGAGGCGAGGTGATCCGCCACCATGCGATTGATGCCGCCCAGCCTGCCGATGCTGCGCCGCGCGCTCGGAAGAAAGCAGTTGCGCCTGCTTCCTGCCGTGGTGGTGCTCGGGCTGCTCAGCGCCGCGCTTGAAGGCTTCGGCATCGGCCTGATCATCCCGTTGCTGAACATAATCATGGGGCAGCAGGGGCAGACCGGCATGGCCGGCTTTTCCGCCGTCTTCCAGCATGTCGGATCGAGCCTGAGCGAGCGCGACCGCCTGATCGTCATATCCGTCGCGATTCTCGGCTCGATCGTGCTGAAGAACCTGTTCGCTTTCGCCAACACGCTGCTGACCACCTTCATCTACGGCAAGGCGAGCCATTCGATCCGCAGCGAGCTATCGGAGCAGCTGCTGCGGGTGGGCTACCCGTTCTTCCTGCAGCAAAGCCCCGGACGGCTGCTCAACATCATCTCCAACGAATCCTGGCGGGCCTCGGATGCCATCCAGATCACGTTGGGGGCAATCGTCAATGCATCGGCCGCAATCATCCTATTGGCCTTCCTGCTGCTTCTGTCGTGGCAAATGACGCTGCTGGTCACGCTGGGGCTGGCCCTCGTCCAGGTCGCGCACGCCATGCTGTCGGCCAATCTGAAGGCGCCGAGCCGCAGCGTCGCCTCCCGCAACAGCCAGCTCGCATCGCAGATGCTGCATCTGGTGCATGCCGGGCGGCTGATCCGCATTTTTGGCCAGGAGCAACGCGAGAAAGCGGCTTTCGACCAGGCATCCGACGCGGTGCGCCGGGCGGCCTTCGTGCTTTTAACCCGCCAGGGAGCGTTGCCGCCGCTGACCGAGGTTCTGCACGCCATGCTGTTCCTGGCGGTGGTGATCGGCGCCTGGTTCGCCAATGTTTCCTTCCCGCTGATCGTCGCCTTCGTCATCCTGCTCTACCGGCTGCAGCCCTACATGCGGTCGCTGCAAATGGCCTGGAGCCAGCTGCAGGGCCTCAGCGGATCGCTGGAAGAGGTGACGTGGATGCTGGACCCGTCCGACAAGCCCCAGCCGCCGCAAGGCAGCGCAGCGTTCCCCGGGCTCAGCCAAGGCATCAAGTTCGAGGACGTCACCTTTACCTATTCCGGCTCGGAGCAGCGCGCGGTGGTGCTGCATGCGGCGAGCTTCGACCTCCGCAGCGGCCGCTCGACCGCGCTGATCGGCCGGTCGGGCGCCGGCAAGACGACGATCGTCAACCTTTTGTGCCGCTTCGTCGAACCGGATAGCGGCAGGATTCTCGTTGATGGATCGCCTCTGGACCGCATCGACCCCAGCCAATGGCGAAAGCACATCGCGCTCGCCAGCCAGGAGCTGGAGCTGGTCGACGGCACGATTTTCGACAACATCATCTACGGCCAGGACGCGGCCTCGGCCGACGACGCCGAGCGCGCCGCAAGGCTGGCCGAAGCCCATGACTTCATCGAGCAACTGCCGCAAGGCTACCGGACGGTCGTCGGCTACCGCGGCGTCAATCTTTCAGCGGGACAGCGACAGCGGATCGCGCTGGCCAGAGCGCTGGTGCGCGATCCCGATATCCTCATCCTGGACGAAGCCACCAATGCGGTGGACGGCCTGTCGGAGGCGGCAATCGTCGAGACGCTGAAGTCGCGCGCCGGCCGCCGCACCACCATCGTCATCAGCCATCATCGCAGCACCATTTCGTTCTGCGACGACGTCGTGATCCTGAGCCACGGCCGCGTGAAAAAGCAGGCGCCGTTCGCCGCGCTTGCGACGCTCAGCATGGACGAGCTTTACCAGCACGAGGCGCTGGAAGGCTGAGGGCGACCCCGCTGCGTGCGCGCGCTGGGAGGTCGTCTCGGATGTCAAGCCAGGTCAAGCATCTCAGGGGCGAGGAAGACCTCCGCCATACGTCTCTACGGGATTTCTGGGATGATGAGTGATCCCGAGCTTACCCGCTTTTCATCTGGAGCGTACAGAACCAAGGGTCCGCCTGCCAAATCCAGCAATGGCGGCGGACCCTAATCAGCGCATGAAGGGACTGATTCTGCGCCGATGTCTCCTCGAGGAGGTGACGCCATCAACTGAAGACGGGCGCAGTTGTTCCCGACGCCGGCCGTACACAAGACCATTGCGCAGGCAGGTCAGACTTAGGTCCCTGTAAACGCGCATCGCTGGCTGGAGTGAACATCGGATCGGCTCGGTGGTAGCGAAACTTCGGCCGGAGATAGATGCAGCCATTGGGTTCCGGGGCATGACCGGCTCGGCGCTGATGATGGGCGGCGATCGATCCCCGCACGACTGATGCCGAGGGGCGCTTGCATTCCTGCGGAATACGCATCCACCGGCGCCAGTGAAGTTGTCCAAGCGGTACGGCTCAGCGGTCGTCAAGCTGTTGCTAATATGCAGCACACGCAGCGCTCTATGAACGGCGTCGCTTGGAACCGCTACCTCCGACCAACCGTTAGTGTCACAATGACAAACCAAAAAGTGAGGCTGATGATGGACCCGCTGCAAAACAACACGTTGGAGATCTGGTGTCTTGCGGCCGTTCCGCTGTCGCTGCTCCTTACGGTGTTATTAGCCGGATTTATCCTTTAGCCGGACCCAAAGAGGCCGGCTGCGGACCGGGGCCTGGAAGATGAAAATGCCGGCCATTTAGGCACGCTAGGCGTCGCGGACACCTCGTAGCACCAGGCCGTGGCAGCCTTTCCAACATTGCCATCATAATCGGCTCTTTCGACCGGTCCGGTCGGCGGCGATTGCTCGCAGGCCCGTTGCGAGGGCGAGCATGCGAGCTCGTACGTTTTTTACACAATCTCTGATTGGTGGACTCGCCCGCCGCCATCGACGTTAATTTTGCGTTAGCGACAGGAGGGGGGAGATCGCTAACGGGAGGAAGAAAATGAAAGAAAACTACGATCTGACGATCGACTACGACGAACCTTACGACAACAAGCCTTACGATCTAGCCACATTCGCAAGGAAGCACGGGCTCAACATTCGAGCCGCCGAGCTTCTTCTTTTCGCCAAAGGCCCGTCTCGAGCGGCCTGCGATGCCGCGGCGAGGGCTTTTCTCGCGGCGGTAGCCGCACAAGCTATGAGACAATCGGCGCGGTAGGTCTCACAAAGCCATTGCTGACACGGCCTGCCGTGTCAGCAACCCAACGGACAGCGCTGGAAATTCCAGGCCGTTTCCAACAAGATGCCTGAGCATCCGGGAACGGCCTGAAAATGTGCAATCTCTACAACATCACGACCAGCCAGGAGGCTATCCGCCAGTGGACCCGCGCCTTGCGCGACATCCTCGGCAATCTCGAACCCTCCATCGACATCTATCCCAACCAGCCCGGCCCGGTGGTGCGCAACGCGCCGGACGGCGAACGCGAATTGGCCAATCTGCTGTGGGGCATGCCGACGCCACTGGAGCGGGTCAAGGGCAAGGCCGACTACGGCACCACTAATATCCGCAATCCGCAATACGGCCACTGGCAGCAATATCTCGGCATCGAGAACCGCTGCGTGGTGCCCGTCACCAGCTTCGCCGAGCCCAGCCCGACGCCCGGCGACAAGGACCCCGAGACCGGCATTCAGCGCAACTACTGGTTTGCACTCGGCGAGGACCGCCCGCTATTCTTCTTTGCCGGCCTGTGGACGCGCTGGCATGGCCTTCGCAAGGTCAAGGACCGCCCTGCCGATCACCAGGTCTATGGCTTCATGACGACCCAGCCCAACGCGCTGGTCGCGCCGATCCACGAAAAGGCAATGCCGGTGATCCTGGCCACGCCGGAAGAAACCGAGACCTGGCTGACGGCGCCATGGTCCAAGGCAAGGCATCTGCAGCGCACGGCGCCCGATGATGCGCTGGTGATCGTCGACAAGCCGGCGACGCAGATCAAGTTTCCGCAACAGGCGCCGGTGCAAGGCTCATTATTTTAGCGCTTGAACTTCTGCAGCACCCAGATGTAGCCCTTTGGCGGATGATCCTGGTCGATGAACTGCGTCTTCACCGTCGTGTCCTTGCGGCTGCATCGCTTGCACCTGAACCTGATCGCTTCCAGCGGCTTGTTCCAGCCCACCACCTGGGCCACGTCATTCGCCCTGAACCGTCCGACATGGTAGCAATGGCCGCACTCCACGATGAGCAGCATGTTGGCCTTGGCGGCACGCCCAACGCTGTCCATCGGCCCGGCCATGGCTCATTTCCGGGTCGAGTAATCCTCGGGCAGCGGAAGCAGGCCAAGCTCCGCCATCCGGTAATCAGGCTCCTTCTCCGCGACGCTGGCCAGCACCCCGTGCAATTTCTCGAGAAGCCCGCAAAGCTGCCAGAACAGCTCGCCATGCGCCTTCAGATGCAGCTGCGACGACAGCACCGTCTTGCGCAGGCTCAAAGCGTCCCTGATGATCGCCTCCGCATCCCTCGCCGACAGCCTGTCAAACCGGCTTTTTCGTCTGCCCATTGCGGCTCTCCTCGATTTGTGAGCAACCGCCCCGCCTACTGACAAATAGGAAGGCATTCCTCGCAGAGTCAATTCGCTCTTGACATTTTTGTTCCCGTTTTGTTCAATTTCAACAGGAACGCTGGAGGCACCGCCAAGGACCACATCGTGACGCTGGACAGCCGCCAGGAGGCTGCCCTTCAGGCCATCGCCGACAGGTTCATTGCATTGCACAAGGGCGACGCGGTGAAGGCGCTGAAAGAGATGATTGTTTTGAATGGGCACTTGCAGGAGCGGCTTGATGTGGTGGAGGAAACTCGCCGGGCAGTGCGCTAGGCGCCGGAACCGCAGCAGCCGTTTCCGAACCTGAGCGACGTAAGGGGCGCCACTTCCGGACTTTTATGGCGCTTTTCCGGACTTGAGCATACACCTGGTCGAGTTGGCAAGCGCCGGCTGGCCTTAAATTATGCCGCGAAAAGATTGAAATACCTGTCTGGAATATAAGTAACGGTCCAGCCTTCAATCCAATCAGGCTGCTGTGGGAAAAGCCAAAACTCTCGTGACAGGAAAGTATTAACACCTTAGGATCAGCTCTATCGATTTATTCTGACTACGATTTTAACTCACAGCCCCTGAAATTCAATGATTTCCCACCCTTCGCCTGGAATTGTTCGTACCTTTCGCGACTTGTCCGACAGAGAAGTCGCCGATATCGAGAGTGCCTCGCTGCTGATGCACTGGGGAATGTCGTACACTATCGCGTGGGGCGATCTGCTGAGATCTCGTCGCATCTTGATAGTGTCCGAAGCCGGGGTCGGAAAGACATTCGAATGTCGCGCATGCCGGGACCGGCTTTGGGCGAACGGCGAGCCAGCGTTCTTTCTCGAACTGGCAACGCTCGCAGGCGAAAACGTCCGGGATATGCTTGACTCTGAAGAACAGGCGCGATTCGACGCATGGCTGCGTGCCCAATCTGAAACGGCGACCTTCTTCCTCGATTCAGTCGACGAGTTGAAGCTCAGCTTGGGATCATTCGAGCAGGCCCTAAAACGTCTGAGCAGGGCACTTGCGGGACACCTCGGACGCGTTCGGGTCATCATCACCACGAGGCCTGTCCCGATTGATCAACGGCTGATTGAAAGGCATTTGCCCTCTCTAAGCGGCAGATTAGAGAGTTTGCAGTTCTCCAGGGTGTGACCGACCCTGATATATTACTTGCCGATATCGAGCGACGGGACGCTCAAGAGTATGCGCAACGGCCGCAGGACCTAATCGAGCTTTGCTCAGATTGGAGGGAGCATCACCGTATCAGAAGCCATCTCGAGCAAGTGGCGACAAATGCTACCACCAAGCTCAAGCCGCGGACCGATCGCGGTGAGCGGGCACAACTTACCGTAGATCGAGCGCTAGATGGAGCGTCACGACTCGCGCTAGCGGCGACGCTGACAAGAAAATTGACCATACGTCACAGTGCTGAATCCGACAGAATTGATTCTTCTGAAGCTGCACTTGATATAAGTAAAATCCTGACGGATTGGCCACAACACGAGCGCGACACGCTTCTTGAGCGAGCCTTGTTTGGTTTCGCGACATACGGCCGAGTACGCTTTCATCATCGATCAGTGACCGGATATCTAGCCGCGAAACGTCTAGACGCCCTTCTAAGTCGAGGTGTTCCCATCAAAGCCGTGAAGCGGCTCCTCTTTGCTGAGACAGCCCAAGGCGACAAGGTTGTTCGCCCCTCGATGCGCCCGATCGCCGCTTGGCTCTCGATCTGGCACGAGGGAATATTTGCCGAGGTTAAGGAGCGCGAGCCGGAGGTTTTGCTCAACCACGGTGACCCGCAGTCGCTGCGACCGTCGCAGCGCGCCGAGATTTTGAAGGCCTATGTTGATCGCTACGGCAAGGGAGGCTGGCGCGGGCTTCGTGTGCCTACGGTTCAAGTTCACCGGTTTGCTTTTCCAGAATTGAGTCCGTCCGTCAAATCCATCTGGGTAGGCAAAATCGAGAACCCCGAAGTACGCGAACTCATCTTTGAGCTTATTGGCGCAGGAAAACTAGTCGACTGCGCTGATATTGCATATAGCGTGGCTGTCGATGCCCAAGCCTCCCACCGTGAACGCATCGACGCGCTGGGTGCACTCATCGCATTGGACGAAAGTCGCCTGAAACACATCGCGACGTCCATCGAAACGGATGTCGTGCTGTGGCCTACAGAGATAGCTCGCTCCGCCACTCTTCGGCTGTTTCCGAAATATCTTTCGGTGCGTCAATTGTGCACCGTCCTTCAACGGGTGAAGGAGCGAAAGCGCTCCATCGGCGACATAAGTTGGAAACTTCCCCAATTGATCGCGGAGTCAAATTTCCCGGCAGCCGCCCTCGATGAGCTTCGGACCGACCTGACGGCTTTGGTCACCGAAGGGGCGGAATGGCAAGACAACAAATGGCCTCATGTTCAAAGCAAACGGCCCGACCTCGTAACTTCGTTGATGGCGACATGTGTCAGCCATTTCCACCAGGGCTGCGCGAGTGTCGAGTTGTTCCGATCGAGCGTGCTGGCGCTGCGCTTCGCTGAGGACGAGCATTCCCAAGAACAGCCCGCCAAAGAACTACGGCGCTTCTTGGAGGATGCTTCGAGTGAAAACCGTGAAATCGCATTTTGGGCCGATGACGCATTCCTGCAGGCGCTACACCCGACAAAGGATGCATGGGGACGGGTTTTTCAACTGAGCCACTATGGCGGCGTTCGCCTCACGGCGGAGAAGGATCACGCTTGGGTTCTTCGACGGTTGGCCGACAAGACCAACTCTGTCGCCGAGCGGGAAATGATGCTTAACGCAGCGATGATCGAGCTAGCCAAGCCCGGTGACGATCTTATGAAAATACTCGAAGGGCTGAAGGCATATGTGGCCGATTTTCCGCCGCTTCTGAAGATCGTTGAAGACCGGATGAGGCCTGCCGAGATCAGTGAGGAGATGCGTCGCCTCGAAGTAAAAAGCGCCCTGCGAAAGCAGCAATCCGAGACAAGTAGTGCAAAAGCGCGAGCTAGCTGGATCAAATTTTGGCAAGAGATCGCGAGCGACCCTGACAAGGTGTTCAATTCCGATCGCGCAGACAGTACGGCTTGGAATCTGTGGCAGGCCATGGAGCGGTCGGGCAACGAAAGCCGCGCATCGGGATGGAATCGGCGATTTATCGAGCAACAATTCGGTCGGAAGGTTGCGGATCGGCTCCGTCATGCGCTTCTAGGCATGTGGCGGAAGTATAAGCCGACGTTGAGCAGCGAGCGACCAGCAGGTCAAAAGAATACCTTCTTGGTCAAATGGCAACTTGGCCTAGCGGCGATTGCTGCCGAAGCGGAAGACCCTCTTTGGGCAACCAAAGTCGCCGAAGAGGAAGCACGCCTAGCAGCGCGGTATGCACCTATTGAGTTGAACGGCTTTCCGTCGTGGCTGGATGCTCTCGTTGCAGCGCACCCGAAAGCCGTCGACTCTGTATTCGGCGAGGAGCTTACTCTTTCGTTGCAAGACCCTCTCGACGAGAACGGCGCCACGATGTTCTTGCAGAACGTCCGTCACGCTTCTCCGCGAGTAGCGGAACTCTTCGAGCCACGTATTAAGGCCTGGTTGGACAAAACGCGCAGCCAGCGTCCGGGCAAAAACGGCTGGACAAAGAGTCGATTGGCTCAAGCCATCGATGTGCTGGTGCAATCCGACGATCAGAGTATGCGCAATGCCTTAAGGAGCATTGCTGTCGAGGAGCTTTCCAAAGGCCTTCAATCACAATTTTCCAAGATCTGGCTGCCACTTCTGATGCAGCTCGACCCGGCAGCCGGCGTTGAGGCATTGGAGAAAGGCCTTCAGACTATACAGCCCAGCAAGCGAGGGGCCGGAGTTGAATGGTTCTCCACCCTATTCGGCTACGACCATCTTGGCCCGACGATTGATCTGAGACGCACTGAGTTCTCTCCGAAGATGTTGCTACGATTGGTACAGCTCGCATATCAGCACGTCAGGCCTGCAGATGATGCTTCCCGCGCAGGTGTCTACTCTCCGGAAGTGCGAGACAATGCCGAACAGGGCCGAAACACGATCTTAAATGCGTTGCTGGCTACAACTGGAAGCGAGGGCTGGGCAGTCAAACTCGAAATGGCTCAAGATCCCCTGTTCGCAAGTTTCAAAGACCGCGTCGTCGCCATTGCTCGGGAGCGCGCAGCTGAAGAAATGGACAGCACTGCAATGGGCGATAGTGAGGTCGTTGCCCTCAATACCTACGGAGAAGCTCCACCGTCCACGCGTGACACGATGTTCACGCTCATGCGCGACCGATTGGACAATATTGATGACCTGTTACTAGAGGATGTCTCGCCCCGCGAGGCGTGGGCAACTATAAAAGACGAGCGCGTCATGCGTCGTGAAATTGCGCGTGAGCTGCGCAATCACGCCAATCATATTTATACCGTTGATCAGGAGGCTGCGACCGCTGACGAGAAAGAAACGGACATTCGTATGCGTGCAGCCGTGTCTGCACAGCAAGCGACAATCGAACTAAAGATCGGCGAGAAGCCACGATCGGCGGCTGAGTTGCGCGCGACTATAAAAGATCAACTCCTGACAAAGTACATGGCTGCCGAGGATTGCCGCTCTGGCTGCCTTATGGTGACCATTGCATCGGATAAAACGTGGGCCCACCCAGACACAAACAAGCGTTTGGACTTTGCTGGCTTGATCGCGATGCTGAACGAGGAAGCAGATAGGTTATCTTTCGAGATTGGGGGCTCGGTGCGGTTAATGGCTAAAGGGCTCGACCTGAGGCCAAGGCTGCTTACCGAACGAGTAGCTAAGACGAAATCCAAGACCGGCGACCTTAAGGTTTAAATCGGCCGGTGCGCCACCTTAAATGGGGCGCCAATCAAGTGCCTGTCTAATTTGTTGGCGCGAGACAGCATGTCGCCATCGCCATAGAGCCACCAGAAAACGCGGATGGCACGGCTTTCAGTAGTGCAGTAGTGCGGGGGTGCCGACTACAAAGCCCACCAGGGCCGATGAGCCGACATCTGCACGGTCAGCGTGGGGCCGTTTTTCCCGAACGATCTCCCTATACCCCCTCACCGCCCCATCCTGCCCCCGAATCCGCCACGTCTCCCCGTTCCGCGCCTCGACATAGCACGGCCCCAGCGGCACCTTGCCGCCGGCGTCCGGCAGGTCCAGCACGGGATTGCAGATGCCCGACAGGCGCGCGCGCAAGGCGATGGCCAGCGCTTGCCTATTGGCACTACCGGCGCGGGCCGCCGGAATACGGCTGATACGTATTGTCTTCCGGCCGATACGAACGGTAGCGGCTGAAGCAATATTGCACGTGGTCGGATGAAAACTCGGCGCGCCGGGTTCATCCGACCACGGGTGGCCCTCCTCCGACGAGGTATCGCTCGCCTCGACGTAGCTGCTGTCATGGCCGGCGTCGAGATAGGGCGAGATGCAAGGGCGCTGTTGTCGGCTGTAGGACGTGTAGCGGTTGTCGTCCGGCCTGTAGGAGCGGTAGTGGTTTCGCGACGGCTTGTTGCGGGCTGGATTTAGGTTCCGCCCGGCATGCCGCGCGACTGGCTGGCGGGCACCGGCGCCGCCTCAATGCCTCTTGAAATACTGCACCTCGCGTTCGTGCTTTTCGGCGGCCTCGCGGGTATCGAAGGTGCCGAGATTGCGGCGCTTGCCGGTCTTTTCGTCCTTCTTGCGCGAATAGAGGCGGTATTTTCCGTCTTTGAGTTTTCTGATCATCTGTCACTCCCCGAGCCGCTGCTTCCCCTCAAGGTTGCGCGCTGCTTGTTCGATAGCCGCCCTGTCGTTTCCCAGCCTGTCGATCAGCTCCTGCGCCTGTTCGCCCGATATGCCGGTGCGCACCGCCAGGGCCTCCACCGTCAAAACGTCGGAGCTCGCGACCTCGCGGGTTTCCGGCAGGGCATCGCCTGCCGTCAGTGGCAGGGCTGCCTCCCTGTCGATCTCGGCCTCGGCCCGGTGCCAGTGCCGCTCGGGATCGCCATGGATCCCGCCTTCGCGTTCCCAGATCTGGTATGCGCGCTCACGAATCTTGTCTTCCCGGTCGTCGCCCATGTTGATTTCTCCTTTGGGTATCGGATGAACGCCGCGCCAACCCGAACGATCCAAGAAATCTGTGTGATGGTTGGGTGGGGTCGCACAAGGCGCCATGCACTGCGGCCGCCAGCCACCCCCCGGCCTGCCTACTCGCACTGCCTGCGCGGCCCCCCGGAATACGGCTGATAGCTGTTGTCCTCCGGTCGATATGACCGGTAGCGGCTGAAGCAGTATTGCACGTGATCGGATGAGAGCTCGGCGGCGCCGGTTTCGTCCGATGGCGGGTAGCCCTCCAGTGACGACCTATCGCTCGCCTCGACGTAGCTGCCGTCATCGGTGATGTCGAGATAGGGCGAGATGCAGGGGCGCTGTTGTCCGCTGTAGGACGTGTACCGGTTGTCGTCCGGCCGGTAGGAGCGGTAGCGGCTGGCGCACCATTCGACATGGGCGGCGGGTAGCGTCTGCTGCTCTTCCGCTGGTGGCTGGATAGAGCCGGTCGCGGTGATATCGGTTGTCGACGCTGCGGCATCGGCGGGTTTCGAGCTGCGATCAACTTCCGAGGTGCGAACGGGGACCGGGCGGGCCGGGAGACGCTCGAGGCCCTGCGAGGCCGGGTTCACCGGTCGCGGGTCCTTGGCCCACAGTTCGGCGACGCTGGAGACCGGGGCGGCCGGCCGTACCGGCTTGGCTATTAGAAGCCAGGTGGCGAAGGCGAGGCCGCTGGCGAATACGGCAAGCGTCAGCACGAAGCCGCCAAAGATTGCGAACAAGGCTTTCATGCCGCGCTCCTTCGCCTCCCGGTTAAGGAAATGCGGGGGCGGGGAATCCGGTTCCAGGAAAGCGCGGGGCAGGGGCACTCAAAGAGGGGCCCCTCTCCGTCTCGGCTTCGCCGAGACACCTCTCCCCGCTTCGCGGGGCGAGGAACCAAGGCCTCTTAGGCGGCTTTCAGTGCAGGCCGAATTCGCGCAGCAGTTCCTCGCGGTAGCGTACGAAACGGCTTTCGCTGCGCTCGCGCGGGCGGGGCAGGTCGATGTCGATCAGCCGCGCCGCGCCGCCTTTCTCCTTGGGCAGGATCAGCACCCGGTCGGCAAGGTAGATCGCTTCCTCGAGGTCGTGCGTCACCATCACCATGGTGACGTTCTCCTCGCTCCAGATGCGCGCCAGTTCCTCCTGCATGCCGATCTTGGTCATCGCGTCGAGCGCGCCCAGCGGCTCGTCGAGCAGCAGGATTTCGGGCTGCACGGTCAAGGCGCGGGCGATGCCGACGCGCTGCGCCATGCCGCCCGATAGCTGCCGGGGAAACGCATCGCTGAATTCGGCGAGGCCGACGAGCGCGATATAGAAGTGCGCCCTTTCCTCGGCCTCCGCCTTGGGCACGCCGCGCACTTCGAGGCCGAAGGCGACATTGCCGAGCACGGTCAGCCAGGGCAGCAGGCGCGGTTCCTGGAAAATCACCGCACGCTCGGCACCGACGCCGTGCACCGGCTTGCCGTCGATGGCGACGCCGCCGCTGTCGGCAGCCTCCAGCCCCGCAAGTATGCGCAGCAGCGTGGTCTTGCCCGATCCGCTGGCGCCGACGATGACAAGGCATTCACCCGAGCGGATGTCGAGGTTGAGGGTCCTCAGAACGGCGAGCGAGCGCCCACTGATGCTGAACGATTTGGACAGGTCGCGTATGCTGACCTGACCGCCGCTTGTGCTGCTCATCGCGCTCGTCTCCCAACTGGTTGGTCGGTTGCTTTTGTCAGTTGGTCTTGGTTTCGCCCGGCCGGTAGAGGATGTCCGCTGCCTTCAACTTACCCTTTGGCAGGCGGCCGTCGCGCTCGAGCACGCTGACCCAGAAGTCGATGTCGCGATCCGTCGCCTTGGCCCCCTGGCGCAGCCCGAAGCCGGTCCAGTAACGCGCCAGCTCGCCGTTCTCGCCGCGCTTGTCGAGGATGTTTGCCAGCACCTTGCGCGCTTCGTCGGGGTTCTGCAGCGACCAGTCTGAGGCGCGCGCCGATTGCTCGACGAAATTGCGGGCGGCGTCGGGATGCGCGGCGATGAAGTCGCGCCTGAGCACGACGAAGCCGCCCGCCAGCTCGCCCAGCACGTCGGTGTCGTTGAACACGCCACGCACGCCGCCATTGTCGACCAGCGCCCCGGCAAATGTCGCCTGCCAATAGCCCAGCGCCGCGATGTCGACCTGGCGGGAGCGCAAGGTCTGTTCGAGCTGCGGTCCGGGCACGACGACGAGATTGGCGGCGTCCGGCGACAGGCCGACGCTGTGCAACGCCTCGCGCACGGTGTAGTCGAGATGGGCGCCGAGCGTGTTGACGGCGATGGTCTTGCCGGCAATGTCGGCGATCGATTTGATCGGGCTGTCGTCGAGCACGTAGAAGACGCTGCGCACCTTGCTGTTGATGCCGTTGCTCGGATAGACGGCGACGAAGTCGTTGCCGCCGGAGATCGAATTGATCACGGCGGCGGTTGCGGCCGAGCCGATATCGACGCTGCCGGAGGCGAGCGCAAACAATGATTCCGGGCCGCCGCCGGAATAGCCGACATTCTCCACCTCGATACCGAGGCCTTTGAAATAGCCGAGCTCGCCGGCCAGCTCATGCGGAGAGATGCTGCCACGGCTGGCGAGGGAGCGGAACTTCACTGGTGCCGCTTCGGCAAAGGCGAAGCGCGGCAGGCCGGCGGCGAGAAGGCCGGCGGCGAAGGGCGCGCCGGCAAGCAGGGAACGGCGGGTGATTTTCATGGTCCGGGTCTTTCCTGATTTGAGTTCTGGCCTGGTTGAGATTGGTAAGGGCGGGTGGTCAGTCGACGGCATTGCTCCAGCGGCAGAGCCGGCGCTGCAGGCTGACCAGCGCCTGGTTGGCGATCAGGCCGAGACCGGCGAGGATGACGATTGCCGCAAACATCAGCGGGATCTGGAAGTTGTACTGCGCGTTCATCACCTGAAAGCCGATGCCCTTGTTGGCGCCGATCATTTCGGAGGCGATCAACAGCAGTAGCGCCGTGGTGGCGCTGAGCCTCAGTCCGACGAAGATCGAGGGCACGGCGCCGGGCAGCACGACGCGGCGGAAGACGGTGAGCTGCCTGGCGCCATAGACGCGGGCCATCTCCAGCAGTTTCGGATCGACCTGCTTGACGCCGCCGATGGTGTTGAGCAGCAGCGGGAACAGCGTCGCCCAGAAGATGACGAACACCTTGGAGGCTTCGCCGAGCCCAAGCAGCAGGATGAACACCGGATAGAGCGCCAGCGCCGAGGTCTGGCGGAAGACCTGCAGGATGGGATCGAGAGCGGTCTCGACGGCGCGCACCTGGCCCATGAACAGGCCAAGCGGGATGGCGACCAGCACGGCGGCCGCGAAAGCGAGACCGGCGCGCTGCAGGCTGATGGCGATGTCGCCGAGCAGAGTGCCGCCGGCCAGCCCCTTCCAAAGTGCTGCGACAATCATGTCGATCGGCGGCAGCACGGCCGCGTTGACCCAGCCGGCGCTGCTCGACACTTGCCAGATTGCGAGGAAAGCGATGAGGACGCCGTAGCGTGACAGGAAGCGGATGCCCGCCCGGCCACCGAGGCGCAGGAAGTCGGTGCCGAGGCTCGTCGTGCTGTCACGCGTGCCGAGGCTGGCGGCCTGTTCGATGTGCTGCAAGGTCATCGTCTTGCCTCTCGCTTCGAGGGTAGTGGGCTTCTCGGGATTATTCGGCGGCCAGCACCGCCGAGCGGGCGGCGGTCCAGGGGTTTTCCGGCCGCCTGAGGCCGAGGTTCTCGCGCAGGGTCCTGCCTTCATAGGCGGTGCGGAACAGGCCTCGGCGCTGCAGTTCGGGGATCACCAGCTCGACGAAGTCGTCGAGCCCGCCGGGCAGCCAGGGCGGCAGGATGTTGAAGCCGTCGGCGGCTTCGTCGCCGAACCATTCCTCCAGCCGATCGGCGACCTGCGTGGCGCTGCCGATGACGGTATAATGGCCGCGGGCCGTTGCCACCCATTGGTAGAGCTGTCGGATGGTGAAGTTGTGCTCGTCGGCAATCTGGCGGATCAGCGCTTGGCGGCTCTTCATGCCTTCGGTCTCCTTGCTCGGCGGCAGCGGTCCATCGAGCGGATAGCCGGTGATGTCGAGCGTCTGGCCGGCCAGCCCGTTGAGCAGGGCGACGCCGTCTTCGGGCAGGATGAGATCGTTCAGCTGCTGGTACTTGGCGCGCGCTTCTTCTTCGGTGCGGCCGACGAAGGGTGCCACGCCCGGCATGATCAGCACCTGCTCGCGATCGCGGCCGACGGCCGTCACGCGCGCCTTGATATCGCGATAGAATTCCTGCGCCGACGCCAGGTTCTGATGGGCGGTGAAGATGACTTCCGCCGAGTGGGCGGCGAGCTTGCGACCGTCTTCCGATTGCCCCGCCTGCACCACGACCGGATGCCCCTGCACCGGGCGCGGCACGTTGAGCGGCCCTTTCACGCTGAAATGCGCGCCCTTGTGGTCGATGTCGTGGAGCTTGTCCTTGTCGTAGAAGCGCCCCGATTTCTTGTCGCGGATGAAGGCATCGTCCTCCCAGCTGTCCCACAGCGCCTTGACCGTCTCGACGTGCTCATGCGCGCGGGCATAGCGCTCGGCGTGGGCAGGCTGCGTCTCGCGATTGAAGTTGCGCGCGGTTTCGTCGCCGGCCGAGGTGACGACGTTCCAGCCGGCGCGGCCATTCGACAGATGATCGAGCGAGGCGAATTTGCGGGCGAGCGTGTAGGGCTCCTCGTAGGTGGTCGAGGCGGTAGCGATGAAGCCGAGATGCGTGGTGAGCGGCGCCAGCGCTGCAAACAGCGTCATTGGCTCGAAGCCGGCGATCTTGGCATTGCCGCCTTCGCGGGCGCCGAGCCCGACCGTCAGATTGTCGGCGAGGAAATAGGCATCGAACAGGCCGCGCTCGGCGGTCAGGGCGAGCTGCTTGTGGAACTCGAAATTGGTGGCGCCGTCGGCCGGCGCCTCGGGGTGGCGCCAGGCGGCGATATGTTGTCCGCCGCCGGGCAGGAAAGCGCCCAGTTTGATTTGCCTGGATTTGGTGGATCTGGTCATCGCGGCGTGCTCCTGGACGGATCGGAAAGGGGATCTCGGGTCAGTGGTGCGTTCAGGCGGCAAGGCCGACGCCGTAGGGCACTCCGGTTACACGGCATGCCTCGGCGACCGCCTGCCGGGCGCGGGCGTGGATCGGTTCCGACACCAGAACACCATTGGCAAAGTCCTTGTCGGAGGCGTAGATCGCGGTCGGTACGGTCAGCGCCTCGAAGAAGCCGAACAGCGGCCGCAACTGGTGCTCGACGATCAGCGAATGGCGCTCGCCGCCGCCGGTCGCGGCGAGAATGACGGGCTTGCCCCTCAGCGATGACGGATCGAGCAGGTCGAAGAAGTGCTTGAAAAGCCCGGTATAGCTGCCTTTGAAAGTCGGCGAGCCGGCCACCAGGATGTCGGCGCCCAGCAGCCGTTCGACGATGTTGCGCGCCGCCGGGTCGAGGTCGCCGAGGCGCCTTGCCTGCGGCAGAGACGCGCCGAGATCCTCGATGTCGAAGACGGCCGAGGCCGCGCCGATGCTTTCGGCGGCCTGCCCGACAATGTGGCTGACGAACGCCTTGGTCTTCGATGGCCGGGTCAAATTGCCCGACAGCCCCACCACGAGCTTTTTCGACATTCCTGGCTCCCTCTCAAGCGCTCTATTTTAAGATCTTGGGTCTAGCGATCTATTTTAAGTCTAGAGAGTTTGTAGAATTAAAAGAGCGAGAAAATTTCAAAAGCAGGGCGATGAGCGAACTGAGTTTGCGGCACATCGCCCGCAATTGGTTCATTCAACGCGCCGCAGCGCGCTGAAAACCCGCCACAGCGCCTTCAGCCGCGATGGCGCAGCGCGTCGGACAGAGCGCATGAAGCCGGCCGGACATATAAGGCAAGTCGCCCTCGGACGCTCCCGGCGCGACGTCGAGGAACTATGTCCCGATACCACAATCCTCGACGGCCTAGCGGTCCTCGGGGAGGATGCAAGCGAGGCACAGACCACGGCGCTGGAGTGGCTCCGCGGCATGCAGTGAGTCAGGTCAATTTGATTCAAATCCGGCTGTGGATATTTGCTTTTGGCTAAATCGAGGCGGTCATCTTGCCGGCGGGCGGGCAACAGGGAGATGCCTATGACAAGCGACTTTGCCGCCGCACACCTGCACCTTGAACGAGCCTGCCACTATTTGAGCGGCGAGGACGAGACGAGCCGCACGGCTCGTGCGGCTCTGGATCTCCTGATCGATGCAATTGTCGCAGCGCAATACAAGCGGCCGGTGGGAGATGTTGTGGAGTTTCCAAGGCCGGCAAAGCTGGGGCAATCCGCAAGCGGGAACGGGTAGTCCAACTGGCGGCGTCCCTTGTCCTGCCGGATTTACATGAACCAGGTGGCCACCAGGCCGATCGTCGCCGAGAAGATAGCGGCGGTCGTTGCCCAACCGAGTATGTTGGTGCTGCGGCTGTTCACCTGCTCCCCCATGATCCTGCGGCTGTTCGTCATCAGCATGATGAGCAGCAGCAAGGGCGGCGTCGAGAAGCCCTGAACGATGCCGGACCAGACCAGCGCCTTCATCGGATTGAAGCCGAGGAAGTTGAGGCCGGCGGCGATCGCCGTAAAAAATCCGATGGCGAGATAAAATTTGGGCGCCTCTCGAGCCCGGGCGTGCAGGCTGTTTTTCCAGCCGATGGCTTGTGCCACATCATAGGCAGCGCCGGTGGTCATGATAGGAACCGCTAGGAAACCGACGCCGATCACGCCTGCGGCGAACAGGACGCTTGCGGCCTGGCCGGCGAGCGGCCGCAGCGCCTCCGCGGCTTGCGCGGCCGTGTCGATATCGTGGTGGCCCGCCTTGTAGAGCGTAGCACCCGTCGACAGGATGATGAAATACATGATGAGATTTGAAAACATCATGCCGATGAGGATGTCCCGGCGAGAGCGACGGAGTTCGCCGGCGGTGGCGCCCTTCCTTTGCCTGAGCGTTGTGCGCCCCTGGGCAATCTCCTCCTCGACCTCCTCATTGGACTGCCACGTGTAGAGATAGGCGGACAGCGTCGTGCCGATGATAGCGACCAGGATCGACAGGAACTCGCGATTGAATTCGATCCTGGGAAGCAGCGTCCCGCGCAGCACCGCCGCGGCGTCCGGCTTGGCCAGAATGGCGGCACCGACATAGGCGAGCAGCGCCAGCGCCAGCCAGCGAAAGATGTTGCGGATCAAAGTATAGGAGCCGAAGACCTGGAGGGCGAAGATGAGGACGGCGACGAACAGCACGATCAGCGGAATGGGAAGCGGCACGAACATATTGATCGCCGCGGCCATTCCGCCGAGATCGGCCGCTGCCTCGATGGTGTTGCCGACGAGCACACCCAACAGCACCGACCAGAGCAGCCACCGCGGGTAGAAGTCCTTGATGACGTGGAACAATCCGCGCCCCGACACCTGGCCGAGCTTCGACGACAGGTAGACGACCGCGTACATCATCGGCAACGTTACCGGAGCCGTCCAGAGCAGGTCGGGTCCGAAACGGGCGCCGGCACTGGCATAGGTGCCTATCGCGGAACAATCGTCGTCGGCCGCCCCTGTTATCAGGCCGAGGCCGAGCGCTCGTCCTATGCCGCCTTTGCCCTCCTTCGGTGGGATGGAATGATCGGAACCGGCCTGCCTCATTGCGACCGGACCGGGTTGCGAACGAAAGACGCGGCCTGCCATGCAATAATGGTAAGGATCGGTCGCGGCGCTGGTCTCATTTTGCTTCCTTCCACAACTTGCCCAAACCCGGCGTGCCATGACTTGTTCCGCGACGACCGGACAGGGGTTTTGGCTCAGGCAAAAAAGTTCGGGTTGACCGCTTCCGAACGCGAAGCGACTATCCGTTCGAGGCGAAGATCGCAGGAGGAAATGCAATGGACGAGCCCGGTCAGTGGCGCCACATGTCGAGCGCGCCAAGGGACGGCAGCAGAATCCTTGTCACGGTTCGGCCGTCCGAACAGGGTCCGGCCGAGGTCGACATGGCTTACTGGGCCCGCGCCGATCAGTTCGGCAGCGAAGGCTGGCGCGCCTCCGACTCGTCTCCAGGACGCATCGTCGAATATGCCGAACCCGAGCTGAAGTGCTGGATGCCGCTGCCGTCGGCCAATCTCAGCAAGGGATCGATGCCGAGCCCCTGGGAGGGCGAAGATGTGCCGCTGGTGGATGGCTCCGGGATATGAGCTAGCGGGGAGGTAGTTTTGATCGCTGGCGGGACAGCGCCTCCCTCTGTCCTGCCGGACATCTCCCCCCAAAGGGGGAGATAGGCAGCTTCACTGTCGGCCCTCAGAACAGGAATGCAGCTGTAGCGGGGTTCGGGCCGGTGCGGCCGTCGGGCGAATCCATGCCCCGGATAAGCTCGAGGTCCTTCGCTTGCAGCTCGAAATCGAAGACATCGAAATTGGCGGCGATGCGGTCCTGGTGGATCGACTTTGGAATGACGATCAGCCCTTCCTGAAGGTGCCACCTGACGATCGTCTGCGCCACCGACTTGCCGTGTTTCCTGGCGATGCTTTCAAGCGTCGGATCGCTCAACAGCCGGCCGCTGCCCAGCGGGCTCCAGCTCTCGATGCGGATGTTGTGCCTGTCGTGGAATTCACGTTTGTCACGCTGCTGGAAGCGGGGGTGGAGCTCGATCTGGTTGACGGTCGGCGTGACGCCGGTCTCGCCGATGATCCGTTCGAGGTGGTCCTGGTTGAAGTTCGAAACGCCGATCGACTTGATCCGGCCTGATTGCCTGAGTTCGATCAGCGTCTTCCAGGCCTCGACATATCTGTCTTGGCTGGGCACCGGCCAGTGGATCAGGAACAGGTCGATCTGTTCGATGCCGAGCTTGCTCATCGTCTCGTCGAAGGCGCGCAAGGCGGCGTCGTGCTGATGTGCGCCGTTGCGCAGTTTCGAGGTGATGAACAACTCGCTTCTCGGCACGCCGGCCGAGCGGATCGCCTGCCCGACACCTTCCTCGTTCTGATAGCCTTCGGCGGTGTCGATCAGCCTGTAGCCGGCCTCGATCCCCCAGCGCACCACCTTGGCCGTGATGGCTGGATCGACCTGCCACACGCCGAGGCCGATTTGCGGAATGGCGGAGCCGTCGTTCAATCTGATCTGTTCAGGTCTATTCAGGGTAATCTGTTCAGGCATGTTCAGGTCCTTCTGCATCGTTCCGCCCGGCGCACGCTCTATCTAGTCCGGATGGCCGCCAAAGCCAGTCGATATCAGGAGAATGTGAGGAGACGGACGTGAAGCGCTGATCCTCCGCTTCGGGCCGACAGCTCTCTGTGACCCACGGACTCCAGGGAACTCTATACAGGACGACCCCACTATCGCGGATTCTGTGGTATTCTGTGGACTATCCGAGGAGGCGACTGCGTTGACCAACAGCTTGGAAGCCGAAGGGGCAAGAGACTGGTCGCCCCTGCTGGTCGCGGCAGAACAAGGCGATGCGGAGGCGGTTCGATCGGAATTGGCGGCTGGCGCCGACATCAATCAGTCGGACGACGGCGGCTGGTCTGCACTTCACCTTTCAGCCCTCAATGACCGCACAGCTGTGGTGGAGGCGCTGATCGAAGACCCGGAAATCGACGTGAATTCGAGAAACAAGTGGAAGAGCACGCCCTTGAGCCTTGCGTCGGCCAAGGGACATTACGAGTGTATCTCAGTCCTCGTGAGACACCCCCAAATAGAGATCAACGCGCGAGCTGACTACTACGGCAGAACGGCTCTTATCGAGGCGGCGAAGAACGGGCATCTCGAAGTCGTCAAGTTGCTCGTGGAGAATGGCGCGGAAGTAAATTTGACCGACAAGACGGGGAGAAACAACGCGCTCATCGAGGCTATCAAGGGGCGGCACTACGAGATCGCGGAATACCTGTTGGATTCTGGGAAAGTGAGCTTTATCAACAAAGAGATGAGGCTAAACGCCCTGATCTGGGCTGGCAGCTGCCACAACCCTCAGCTTATCGAAAAGCTGGAAGCCGCGATCCACAGTTTCTTCAACGGCAAATAGGGGCCTCGCCCTTACTGTCGCGGGGCGCGTCCGTATCTCCCGTCACGTCGACACGCTCGATGGCGCAAACGGCCCCGCGGCGCTTCACATAAATTATTCAACCAAACGGTTTACTATCTCAAAGCGTGCGTCTATATTCAACTACATGGTTGAATTAGAGACACCCAAGATGGATGCGGTTTTTCACGCCCTTGGCGACGCCACCCGGCGGCACATGCTTCGCGATCTCGCTGATGGCGAGAAAACGGTAAGCCAGCTGGCGGAACCCTTCGCGATGTCGCTCGCGGCGGCCTCCAAGCACATCAAGGCGCTGGAGAACGCAGGGCTTATTCGTCGAGAGGTGAGGGGCCGCACGCATCTGTGCCGACTAGCCCCTGGACCGCTGGCCAGCGCCCATCAGTGGCTCAGCTTCTACGAGCGCTTCTGGACCGGTCGTCTCGATGTTCTCGAACGCCTTCTTCGCGAAGAGGACGCACGCAAAGCCCAGGATGAGTCCAGGAAATCGCCCAACCCGAAAGAAGGAGACGAGCAATGAACCAGATGAGAAGCATCGACGCCTATGGCGCGCTGAGCGAGGCCGCCACGTTCACCATCCAGCGCCTCTTGCCCGGACCCATCGAACGCGTCTGGGCCTATCTCACCGAGAGTGACTTGCGCCGGCAATGGATGGCCGCGGGCCAGATGGAAATGAAGGCCGGCAGCTCGTTCGAATTGGTCTGGCGTAACGACGAGCTGACGGACCCGCCTGGGCAGCGCCCCGCGGGCTTTCCCGAAGAGCATCGGATGGAGGGCCGGATCACCGAACTCGATCCGCCGCGCAAGCTTTCCATCACCTGGGGAAACACCGGCGGCGTCTCCTTCTTGCTGGAGGCGAAGGGTAACGATGTGCTGCTCACCGTCGTTCATCGCCGCCTGCCGGAACGTGCAATCCAGCTCAACATCACGGCCGGCTGGCACATACACCTCGACCTGCTGGCCGCCCGCCTGGCGGGCAAGACGCCGACCTCGTTCTGGGACGGCTGGAGCCGCCTGCGGGAAGAATACGACCGCCGCCTGCCGGCCTGATGTAACTCGCGGCGGCCATCCCTGAGGTCGCCGCCAGCAACACGAAGCAACGCTGAAACGATGAAACGTGCTTGCATCCCGCAAGCCTGATGGAGGAAGTCATGCGCAAATTGATCGCTGGAATGAAAATTTCCGTCGACGGCAAGATGGAGGGGCCCGAGGGTTATGCCGATTGGGTCGACGCGTGGTCGGACGAATACGGCCTGACGCCGCAAATCGACGCTTGCCTGCTTGGCAGCGTCATGTATGCCGGCTACGAGCGCTACTGGAGCGCCATCCAGAACGAGCCCGACAAGCCGCTGCCGATGACCGGCAAGTTACCTAAGCCGGCCGAGCTCGAATGGGCCCGCTTCGCCGCGCAGACGCCGCATTATGTGCTGTCGAACACAATGACTTCGGCGGCCTGGCCAAAGACGCGCTTCGTGCGGAATTTCGAGGATATCGCTGCACTGAAACAGCAGCCCGGCAAGGACATCTACCTTATGGGCGGCGCCCGAATTACCGCGAGCCTTATCGATGCCGGGCTGGTCGATGAGCTCAGGCTGATCGTCTATCCGCTGCTCGCCGGTGAAGGAAAGGCGCTGTTTGGGACGGCGAGAAATCGTCGTGGGCTCGAACTGCGCAAGGTCGAACAGCTTTCGGACGGCCGCGTCGGGCTGGTCTACGGGATCGGCTAAAGCGCGTCGCGTTCGATCGGCCTCATGCGACGCGCTTTTTGCGCGGCATGCATTAGCGCCAAGGTCAGGCAACGACGCCGCGGCAGGCCCAGGCGACATTGGCAAAGGACCTCGGGCCGTCGGGCCGGCCGGCCTCATAGGCGTCGCGCATGGCGGCGTCGGTGCGCGCCCGCTCTTCCGGGTCGAGCGTGGCCACATACTTACCGAGCGGCCCTTCGCCGGCGGCAATCGGCGCCCAGTAATCATCGAAATTTTGGTAGTCCATGCGGATCATCAACTGGGTTTCCGTAACGTCGCGGAGACCCTGTTCGACAAAGGTCCGTTTCATTTCACCCGGCTGCATCATCGGCTGCGTGCAATAGCGGGCACGCAGCTGGCGTCCGCCTTCACTGAGCACCGCCACCGTGTCGATCATCATGCGCATCCCCGGCATGCCGCCGAGATGGTCCCATACCGTCGCCGCGACGACGCCGCCCGGCCGCACGACGCGGCGCATCTCGGCGACTGCCTTGCCGGCTTCCGGCACGAAATGGAGCACGAGCAGGGCTAGGGCACGGTCGAACGCGCCATCCTCAAAGGGCAGGGCGCAGGCATCCGCCTGACGGATTTTTATCCGCGGATCGGTGTTGCGCCGGATTGCCTCCTCGACGAAAACGGCCGAAAAGTCGATCGCCGCGACCTCACCGAGGTCAGCGGCCTTGACGAGCGCGAAGGTCAGACTGCCGGTGCCGCATCCGACGTCGAGGATCTTTTCGCCGTCCTTGAGGCCCGCGAAGCCGATGAACAGCGGCGCGAGCTTTTGGCTCCAGCGGCCCATGAGCTGCTCATAGCCGGCAGCATGGTGAACGTTGAAACTTGAAGTCATCGAAGCCTCCTCCCAAAGCCGTATGCTAGACTTCGGCAGCCGCTGACGAAAGCCACTTTTGGCGCGTGTTGGTTCGGCAGCCCGGAGCGCGCGAAGACATCGCCGGCCGGATTTGATGGCGCCGGCCAGCCAGCCTCCGTGGCCTCGACCACCTATTCGGCGGGCAACCCGCGGCGCTTCCATTCGCTGCGCGGCACCGGATCTCCGACACGGAAGGCGAAGGAAATGACTTTCGTCGCGTCCGGATCGACCTCGCAACGATAGCTCAAATCGTACCACTGCCCGTTGGCACGGAAGGCGGTCCTGGGAACTTGCATGATAGTGCCTTCCTTCAGCCTGAATGAACGCAAGAGGTCGGGAAAATAGGGGGGCGAGGCGCGGCGCAACTGTTCGCGCAATTCCGTGAGGCAGAGCTGACCGATCCGCACGGGGCGGGGTATATTACCCATTGCGCTTGTCGCTATCGGATCACCGGTTGCTGCTTCCGAGAACAACGTCTTGGCTTGCTGAAGCTTCAAGGGTTTTTGCTCCTTGGCGACGTTCGCTGGCTTGGGCTTAGGCGGCGCGGATACGCCAGGCGGCGGAGCCGAGACTTTGCCGCCGACCGCGGTCACGTCCGGCGCCTGTGCAAGGTCCTGTTTATTGGGATCTTGCGGCGCTGGCGGTTGTTCCGAACCATCCTCCGCACTGTTGCCGTCCAGAGACTTGCGAGGACCGGCGTCCTTCTCACCGAATTCGAAGACAGCTCTCTGCGCGGCGACCTCACGGCTCGTCGGCGTCTCGACCTTGGCTTCCGGCTGCTTTTCCGGCTTGGGCGGTTCAGCGGGGGACGGAGGTTTGGTTTTTTCCGGCGGTTTAGGGGGCGGCACAATATCCACTGCGATGGGCTGCTCCTTCTGCGGCTGCGGGGGCGACAGCGGCAGTGCGGACAAAAGAAGCGCGGCGGCGAGCAAATGCACGACCGCGGAGGCAGGCAAGGCCCACCCGAATACCCGGCGCTGATCCCTTATGTCGTCTCTCATTGTGACCGGTGTGTGGAATGAAATATTGGCGGCATCAAGCATCGATGCCGCCGGACGTCGAAATAACCCGTTGCGAATCGAAAGTCGGCGGCTGCAATACGGCGCGCCATCCAATCGTGTGGCGTCGGCGTCCGTGCAGGGGACCGGGCCAGCAGCGCATGCAGCAAGTCGTCATTTCAGGCGGCTAGCAGGCACGCCCTGCCGGCACGGTGTCGCCGGTTGAAATCACAGGGAAACCGATAGCCCGCCGTCAACCGCCAGCACGTGCCCGTTGACGTAAGCGGCAGCGTCGGAGGCGAGAAACACCACGGCTCCGCCGAGCTCCTCAGGCTGGGACGAGCGGCCGGCGGGGGTTCGTGCCTCGACCGATTTGGTGAAGGGCTTGTCGCGCATAAGTGCTGTGTTGAGCTCGGTGGCGAAATAGCCGGGGGCGATCGCGTTGACGGTGATGCCGTGACGGCCCAGCTCAGCGGCAGTGGAGCGTGTCAGCCCGTGCAGGCCCGCCTTTGCCGCCACATAGGCGTGAATGGTGGGACGGCCAAGGATCGCTGCGACCGATCCGGTGTTTATTATGCGCCCGAACTTGTTTGGCAGCATCAGGCGCACCGCGTCGCGCATCATGCGGAAGCAAGCCGACAGATTGACGGCAACCACATGGTTGAAATCCTCGTCCTGCCATTCGACCAGCGGTTTCCGATGCTGGATGCCGGCGTTGTTGACCAGAATATCGAGGCGGCCGTGGCGTTCGACGATTCCTTCGAGCGACGCCCTTGAGATCGCCGCGTCGGTGACATCGAACGGCAGGGCTTCTGCACCGATCCTTTCGGCGGCCGCGGAAAGGGCGGCCATGTCGCGCGCATTGACGATCACCGTCGCGCCGTTTTCCGCAAGTGCCTTGGCCATGGCAAAACCAAGACCACGCGAGGCACCCGTGACCAATGCGACACGGCCCTTGAGCGAGAACAATTCCGGCATTGAGATCCCCTATGAAAAGGGCGGGAGTTTCCTCCCGCCCAAAAGCACTATTTGGCGACGCAAGTGTCGGCTGTCTCCGGAGTGCAGACATCGAGGCCCGTGTAGGTCGGGTCGGCCGGCGGAGCCTTGCCCTCCTTCATTTCCTTCAGCGCCATCATCGTCTTGTAGCCCATCTCGAACGGCCGCTGGCCGACCTGGCCAAGGGAGAAACCTTCCTTCATCTGGTCGATCTGTACCGGAAGCGTGTCGGCAACGACAAGGGCCAGGGCTTTCGAGGCGATCTTGTCCTTGTACGGTGCGACCGCGGCGCGGTTGGCATCGGGAATGAACTGCGGGAAGCCACCGGTTGGGACGAATGCGTCGAGGTTCGGGTTTTTCGCCATGATATCCTCGAACTGTTGCACCGAAAGCGGGAAATCATCGTTGGTGTAGAGCGGACAGCCTTCGATTTCGGTCCAGCCGTTCTGGCCCGTCAGCCGATCCCCGGGCGAGGCCGCCGATTTGGTGCCCGAAAGTGTATCGCGAATGCCCTGCATGCGCTCGTTGTGGTTGGCCGCCGCGGCGCCGCCGGACTGGATGCAGATCGTGCCGCCTTTGGGCTTGATCTGCATGACAAGCTTGGCGAGGTTCTCGCCGATCTCATAATTGTGCGTGCCGATATAGGCGACGCGCAGATCCTTGTTTTCGGGCAGGAGGTCGGAATCCCAGGTGAGGACCGGGATGCCGGCTTCCTTGGCGGCCTGCAGCGCAACCGCCATCGCCGCGGCGTTCGATGGCGACACGGCGATGCCGTCCACCTTCTTGGCCACGAGATCCTGTACGATCTGTACCTGCTCGTCGCCGCCGCCATGCTCGCCGGGGCCAATATACATGCACTCCACGGCGCCATTGGATTCGGCTTCGGCCTTCTTGCAGCCGTCGCGTGCCTGGTCGAAGAAAGGATTGTTCATGTTCTTCGGCACCAGGGCGAAGGTGTATTTCGCCTGGGCGCCGGAAACGGCGAGCACCATTGCGCCAAGCGCCACGGCGGCCGTCAGCAGATGTTTTTTCATGTGACGTTCTCCTCCTGGGTGTGATCCCGCAAGCCTCCCGCCGGCGGGTTTCTAGCGGCGTTTTTTGGGCATCAAGACTGCCAGCGACGCGGCGAGAATCGATTTGCCGCCGGTTTGCATGCCCAAAAGAACCGCAAGAACGATGAAGGCGCCGACGAAGGCACCCTGCCAGTTTGAATCGATGCCGGCCATCAGCAGCGCATTCCTGATCACCTCGAGGAAGGCCGAACCGATGATCGCACCGAAGGCCGTGCCGGCGCCGCCCATGAGGCTGGCGCCGCCAATGACTGTCGCGGCGATAACGCGCAGCTCGTAGCCTTGGCCCATGGCATTGATGGCCGAGCCGTTATAGCCGAGGAGCAGGAGCGAGGCGAGCGCGGCGGTGAAAGCCGAGAAGACATAGGCCTGGAATTTAATCCAGTTGACCGGAACGCCGGTGAGCCGTGCCGCCTCCTCATTGCCGCCGATGGCGAAGAGATGCCGGGCCCAGGCTGTGAAGTTGAATACGAAGCCGACAATCAGGGCCAAGATCACCATGGTCCAGAATTGTGACGACAGTTCTGGTATCCAATGCGGTGCCCAGTCGTTCGGACCATGCCGCGGCCATTTCCACTGACCGATTGCCTTCACGATCGGAGCATCGGGCCCGAACTGGTAGAGCATCTGGTTGGCCGAGAATACGACCGCCAGCGAGCGCGCGACGGACAGCATACCGAGGGTGACCACAAAGGACGGCATCCCGACATAGGCGACAAAGAATCCGTTGACCGCGCCACAGGCCAGACCGGAGAAAAGGCCCATGGCGAAGGCGACGTACCAGGGATAATGCCAGGTGAGGAACAGGCCGGCGACGATGACCACGAGACCCATGACGGAGCCGACCGACAGATCGATACCGCCGGTGATGATGACGATCGTCATGCCGAGGGCCATGATGCCGAAAGGTGCGAAATTGCGCGTCACATTGGCGACGTTTTCAGAGGTGCCGAAGCTCGGCTCCATCGCAGTCATCAACATGACGAGCGCGATGAGCGCGATCGTCACCCAGAAGGGCTGACTTGAAATCACACGTTGGAGAACTGTTTTTTCCTTGGTCGGGACGAAATCCGACATGGCCGGCCGGCCATGTTCTTCGACTGAGCCCTGAACGCCAACTGACTCCTGAACACTATTCGCCACGGATGGCCCCCGTTATCAGTCCAGTGATTTCCTCGGGCGATGTTTTGTCAGCTGGCTTGTCGGCAACTTTCGAGCCCCGCCTGAGGACGATAATGCGATCTGCCACGGCGAACACGTCAGGCATTCGGTGACTGATCAGCATGACGCCGACTCCTTGTGCTTTGAGGCGTCGGATCAGTTCGAGTACTTCCGCCACCTGGCGCACGGAGATGGCGGCCGTTGGTTCGTCCATCAGCACCAGCTTAGCATTTGAAAGCCGGGTCCGCGCGATGGCGACCGCCTGGCGCTGCCCACCCGACATCTTCCTGACGAGGTCGCGCGGCCGGGTTTCCGATTTGAGTTCCTTGAACAGCGCTGCCGAGCGATCGATCATCGCCTGCTTGTCAAGAATCCTGATCGGCCAGAAGCCTTTCTTGATCTCGCGCCCCAGAAAGACGTTCTGCGCGGCCGTCAGATTATCGGCGAGCGCCAGGTCCTGATAAACAACTTCGATCCCCTTGGCGCGGGCCTGCACGGGCTGGTGGAAGTGGCACACCTCGCCCTCGACTACAATTTCGCCGTCGCTCGGAGGAAAATTCCCGGCCACAGCCTTGACTATCGTCGACTTGCCGGCCCCGTTATCCCCCATCAGACCAACGACTTCGCCTCGCTCCACCTGGAAGCTGACGTCAGTCAGGGCCTGGATAGCCCCGAAATTCTTGGAGACGTGGCGAACCTCAAGCACCGGCATCGCGGTCCTCCCGGGACAACATTTATCGGTCTTGTCCCTGGTCAATGCACAGCAGCTAATCAGCGAAACGTATTCAACACAATCATTTATTAGGTCAGGCCTCCCGGCCGTAACGCGCCTCGTCCGAGTGTGACTTGTAGCTGCTGCAGAGCACCGAGGCGCTCGGCCGATCCTTACAACAGTCACCAGACGATCCTCAGGCTTGCGCCGCTTCATATCCGTTTCGGGTGAAATGAGTGGGCATTTTGCGAGCGGTGCCAACGCCTCGGGTATGGAGCGCGGCAGAACATGTCATTCAAACACACGAGGACAGTGGCCAAGCCTGTCCCTAGCGTGCGTCGGCCAGAGCGCACGTCAGGAGATGAACCCGCATTCGGGGGAGGCGAGGGTCAAGTGTTGAAAGTCCGCTCCTTAACGGCGCTGCACGAGAGGGATATTCGGTCATGAATTTCAAAGGTTTGATCAAGCGTGCCGAGACTGTGGAGAGAGCGTTCAAGGAGCTCGAAACCGATTTGGCGGATGCGTTTAGCGAATGTCTCAACGTGGACGATCAGTCGCCGTTGAACGACGTCACTGTGCCGGATGAGACTGTGTCGGATGAGAATCTCGCGGCAACGGATGACAGCTCGCAGCTCGAGGCCAATGCGGACGCCTTCGAGACCGCACGACGGCTGTCCCCCCATACGCAAACCCGGCTGGCTGCCTTAAGTGCGGTCGATGGGCTCTTTCACGACGCGCAGGAGTATCTGGGGGAGATCAATGCGAAACTGTCGGAGATCGCGACCTCGCATCATCTGACGGGCGAATTCCTGAAACTGCTCCACGGCGACATTCTTCGCGCCAACGAATTGGAGCTGGCAAATACCGGCCTGACCGCGCAGCAAAGAGTGCTGTCCGAACAGCTCCACGAAGCGACCAGAAAGCAGCGCGAGCGCGACAGCGCTATCGAGGCCCTGCAGCAGCACGAGGCGAGCCTGGTCGAGGACAAGGAAGCACTTCGCGGCGCGCTGGCTGCAGCAAGGCTGGAACTCGTCGTGGCAGGCAATGCGAGCGCAAAACGCGAAGCCGAGTTCGGCGAGCTTGTCAAAACGCTCTCGGCCAGAGCGGTCGAGGCCAACAGACGCTCGCGCGAGAACGAGATGCTGCGGGAGAAGCATGTCAGTCTGTCGATCGATCTCGACAAGGCGCTGAAACGGGAGGCCGAGGCGCGGCACAGGCTGGACGAACTCTCGACTATCCATGCCAATGACGCCGCGCAGGTTTCGGAACTGCTGGCCGCGCTTGGCAAGAGCGAGAAAGAGGAAATGCGGCTGCAGAAATCGCTCGATATGGCGCAGACGAAGCTGTCGGAAATGACGGAAGCGGCCCGCATCAGGGACGGTGACAGGGAAGCCGAACTTGCACGCGGTGTCGCGGAGATGACCGGCTTGCGTTCTGAAATCGAGGACCTTCGATCGCGGCTGGAGGCCGCCTCCAACCAGAACAGCGAAGCCGCCAGCGAGATCGCCAGGCTCAAGGCCCAAGCGAGCGACGCGGTGGCCGAAAAGCAAATTGTCGAGCAAAAATTGTCTGCTCTCACGAAGGAGAGCGAAAACGACAAGATGAACCTTTCCGCAATCAGCGCGAATTTTTCGCAGCTTTCCCTGCAGCAGGCTTCCGAACAGATACAATTCGACGTCCAGAGGCAGGAATGCGAGGATCTGCGAGCCGAAGTCGCGTCGCTTCAAGCCCGGGTCAAGGAACTGTTGCCCTACGAGCGGCTCCACAAGGTCACCAACGCCAGACCGCGTGAAGACGGCGTGGTCGAGATCACCGCCGCGGTGGCGGAGAAGGCCCGCGCCAGCAGGCGGCGCCTTCGCCTGCGCGCTGCATCCTAGCTCAGGCGCGGCTGTCTGAAGTTCGACTGGTGCGAAGCGAACATCCGTCGATGGAAGCGATCGTTGGGGCTGGCCTCCCCTGCGTCAGGCTGCAATAGTGGACGCCGGTGAGGCGGAGGGGGCTGAGCATGCGGCTGTTCACAAACCGGAATCACCTCCGGTGGAGGATGTTGGCCTTCATCGCCCTCATTACGCTTTTGCCGAAGGCGGCGTCGGCCGATACCATTCCACCCGACAGGATCGCCGCGGCCCTTGCGAAGCTCGAATTGCTTGCCGAAGGCGTCGTCGCGGATGGTAGCGTGCCCGGTCTGGCCATCGGCGTCGTGCACGGCGACGAGGTGATCTTCCTCAAGGGGTTCGGGCATCGCGAAGCCGGAAAACCGGAGATCGTCGATGCTGACACGGTCTTCCAGATTGCCTCGCTCTCCAAGCCGGTCTCCGCCACCGTCGTGGCGGCGCTGGTCAGCGACGGGATCGCTTCGTGGGATTCCAAGATCGCCGACCTCGATCCGGCTTTCCGGCTCGCTCAGCCCTATCCGACCAGCGAACTCACGGTCCGCGACCTGTTTGCGCACCGCAGCGGGCTTCCCGGCACCGCCGGCGACGACCTCGAGGACATCGGCTATGACCGCGCGGAGATCCTGCGCCGGCTGCGGTTCGTGTCGCCGTCATCGAGCTTTCGTGCGGGCTATTCCTACAGTAATTTCGGACTGACCGAGGGTGCCGTCGCGGCCGCGAAGCCGACAGGCAAATCATGGGAAGAGGTCGCCGAAGAGAAGCTCTACCGTCCGCTTGGAATGGCCTCGACCAGCTCGCGTCATTCGGACTTCATCAAGCACGCCAACCGCGCCGAGCTCCACGCCAAAATCGATGGCGCCTGGGCAGCGAAGGTCCAGCGCTATCCGGATGCGCAGGCGCCAGCAGGCGGCGTCAGTTCCACCGCACGCGACCTCTCGCAATGGATGCGCCTTGTGCTCGGCAACGGGGCCTACGCCGGCACGAGACTCATTGCCGCCGATGCGCTGGACCAGACACATATTCCCTTGACGGCTCGTGGCAAGAATCCCGTCTCCGGAGGCGAGGCCTTCTACGGCCTCGGCTGGAATATCGAATTCGGCCGGCACGGGCTGATCTGGGGTCATGCGGGCGCCTTCAGCGCCGGTGCACGCAGTCTGGTGATGCTCTTCCCCGAGGAGAAGCTTGGCATCGTCGTCATCGCCAACGCCTTTCCGACAGGCGTGCCGGAGGGGCTGTCCGACAACTTCGCCGATCTCGTTTTCGACGGAACGCTGGGGAAGGATAAGGTAAAGGCATGGAATAATATCTATGCGAGCATGTTCGGCCCGGTGATTGCGGAGCCAAGGCCACCTATGCCGCGCCGCCCTCTCCAGCAAGTCCGGCCGAGCCGGCCAGTGCCTATGCAGGCCGTTACTTCAACGACTTCTTCGGCGAAGCTATTGTGTCGGGCGAAGGAGACGCTCTTGTCCTCAAGGTCGGGCCAGCCGGCGCGCGGTCCTATTCACTGAAGCATTTCGACCGCGACCTCTTCGTGACCTTCCCTGATGCCGAGATGCCGGACAGGCCCACGGCCGTCAGCTTTGTCGTCGGCCCCGACGGCAAGGCGTCGGCCATGACCGTCGAATTTCTCAACGACAATCATCTCGGTACGCTGCAGCGCGTGGGAGATTAGCCACCGGCGATCAGGGAGCCTTTGCCGGTTCAGGATGCCGGGCCGAACCGGAGCAATTTGAAGCAATCGCCGCTGCCCGATGTCGCCTGCGTCAGGAAGGGTTTCGACCGGTCGAGCCATTCCTGGTGCGATCTGGCATCGGCTTCGATTTCATTGGCCGGTGCAAGCTTGACGAAGCCGCGCCCCGTGCTGAAAAGCCAGCACGCGCGGCCGAGAAACCGCCTGCTGCGCTGGCGCAGGAGATCGGCATCATAAAAGACGTCGAGCACCTCCTGCTTGATCTTCCGCTCCTTTTCGGGATTGGCGATCGCAACCTCGATCGGCTCGCCGCCGATCGCATCCTGCAGGTCCTTGTAATCCAGGGCGATCTGGGTGGTGGCATATTTGATGTCGCTCTCGTCCCGGACGATGTTGAACCATAGCGTTGGGTTGAGCTCGTTGACGACGAACGATGCTTCGAAATCGCGCGACAGATTGAGAATATCGAACCCCTGAACATCGACGTCGCGCTCGACCAGAAGGATCTGCGAAACCTGCTTGGCGAGCGCCGTTCCGTGGGCGCTGACGGCGGCATTGCTTCCGCCGAGTTCCGGACTGACATAGGCGCCGCCATCATCCAGCAGCGCGTCGAATTCGCCGAGGGCCTCCACGACAGCGCTGCCGCGGGCAACACGCGCCGCCAGTTTGGCGAGAACCTGCTGGAGCTCCGCTTCGCGTTTGCGCTGGTCCTGATAATTCTGCTGGAAAAAGAAGATGAACAGGGACACGCCAATCCCGATCAGGATCACGCCCAGCTGCGAAAAGATATTGCGATAATATTCCAGCAGCTTTTCACGATGGCGTACGTCGTCACGCACACTGTGCGCCACGCGAAGATTGACGATCAGCGAAACGACCAGGAGCCCGGCACCGACCAGGATCAGACCGCCGATCAGCAGGTAGCCATGGCGTGAGTTGAAGTCCATTGCTTTGCCGCGCTCCCCGAAACCCCAGACGGGCGCAGACTAATACCATTCCGCTTCAATACACATACGTTTCCTAGGAACGCCGGCGACAGATCCCCGCTGGTCGGCCACTGTTCTTACAGCCAGGACTATGCTCGCCATCCGCCTCGTTTCGTGGCGGTCTTCTCGCGGCCGGAATTCAGGCCGCGTGCTTGGAACCAATGAGGGGCGAGACTGTTCAGCTATGACTTTGATACGACGCCGACGTGCCCGGCCGGCTGGGCATGCGGCGATCTTGAGGAGTTCTCATCATGAAGATTTCGTCCAGATTTCGTTCAGTCGCAGTTGCCGTCATCGCTGCGGCGGCAGTTAGCTTTGCCAGCGTCGCGCATGCCGACAGCGGTACGATCCGCTTCGCCGTCTACAAGGCGGCCTTTTTCATCGGCGGCTCCGGAGGCGAGGGCACACTGACCTTCCATGGTCGCCGATATCCCATCTCGGTCGGCGGCATCTCGGGCGGCCTCGCCTTCGGCGCCTCCAAGACCTATTTCAAAGGTACCGTGCGCCACATACGCCGCGCCCGGGATGTGACGGGGGTGTACGGTGCAGCGGGCGGTGGCGGCGCGCTCGGCAAAGGAGCCCAGGTGATCGTCATGACAAATGACAAGGGCGCCCAACTCGAACTCACGGGCAGGCAGGTAGGCCTGCAAGTCAATGCCGATCTCAGCGGTATGAGCATCTCGCTGAAATAAGGACAGTCACTGCATTCGTTATTCCTTGGATGGGTCGGATTTGGCCGCTCCAAACCGCAGCCCATCCATCAGCAGCGACACCAATCGGCGCGAGCGGTCGCGCCAGTCCTTGGTGTCCGGGGCCGAATAGATGCCGCCCAGCGCATGCAGCACGTCGGAGGCATCGACATCGCCGCGGATCGAGCCGTCGGCGACCGCGGCATCGATCAGCCGCCGCAAGGCGAACGTCACCCTGCCGGAAACGTCGGAGAACAGGGTTGAGTTGGTCGTGAGCAGGATGCGCAGGCTTGTCGACAGCCCGCGCTTGGTGGCGATGTAGTCGACGAAGCGCTGCATCCATTGTTCGAGCGCCATGTCGGGCGCATGATCGCGGGCGAGTTCGTCGGCCGCCTGGCACAGTCCTTCCACTTCGCGCCGATAAACCACCTCGACCAGGTGCTCGCGGGTTGGGAAATGCCGGTAGAGCGTGCCGATGCCGACGCCGGCCTGGCGCGCAATCTCCTCCAGCGAGGCATCGACGCCTTGCGCGGCAAAGGCTTTTGCCGCGACCTCGACCAGCGCATCGCGGTTGCGCTGCGCGTCGGCGCGCAGTGGTTTTGCAACGGCGGCTTCGGTTTTGTCTCCAGAAATGACGGGCGGCTCCGCGGCCAATTTTTTCTCCAGTGCTGATCCGAAGCATACCCGGATAGGCAGGCCCCGTTTCAAGAACGCAGACGCTTCCACCTTCGTTACGTCTCCGACAAATATAATCGCAAGTAAATATAATCACAGGATCGAGTCTGGGCCGGCGTTCCGGCAGGCGAGGCATCTTGCCCGCCTCCGGTGCACGGCCGGTGGATGACGGCCGGTGGATGACGACGGAGGATATTTCCTCGCGGCCGGCACTCCTCATCTGTTCGGCCGATGCCGTGGGGCAAAAATGAGCCCACGTTGAGCACGATCCCCTCAGGATCATTGGACTGTCCTGCCCCTACAGACAGTTCAGAGAGCACCACCGGCTTGGGCCGGTGGTGCTTTTTTGTCTCCAGGCATGACGGCTGGCTGCCTGCTCTCCAATTTTGATCATTTTCGATCCTGGGCTTGAACAGGGCGGAGCAGGCCCTTAGGTAATAAGCGGAGGCGCCTCCGATTGTGGAGCGCCTTTCTCATGTAATCACGGGATCGGGTATGTCACGTCTTTCGACCTCGCAAGCCGCAGCCCTCCCGGAGTTCGCACCAAGTCGAACCGCCCCCCTCTGCCCTGCCGGGCATCTCCCCCGCAAGGGGGGAGATTAGCTCACCTAGCCATAAGCTGATCTTGCCGCTCGCCGGCCGGGCACCAGATCATCCCCTCCCGCGTCAAGCAACCGGAGCCAGACGCCCCATGACAAGCAAAACCCGAACTCCAATCCAACTTCGAATCAACGGACATCGACATGAGCTGGAGGTCGAACCGCGCGTTACCCTGCTCGACGCCTTGCGCGACCATCTCGGCCTGACCGGCACCAAGAAGGGCTGCGACCAGGGCCAGTGCGGCGCCTGCACCGTGCATATCGACGGCCAGCGCGTGCTGGCCTGCCTGACGCTTGCCACTCAGGCTGAAAGCAGGGACATCACCACCATCGAAGGGCTTGCCGGGGAGGATGGCACGCTGCATGCGGTGCAGGCCGCCTTCCTCGAACAGGATGCCTTCCAGTGCGGCTATTGCACGCCGGGCCAGATCATGTCGGCGGTCGCCTGCATTCGCGAAGGCCATGCCGGCTCCGACGAGGAGATCCGCGAATACATGGCCGGCAATCTCTGCCGCTGCGGCGCCTATCCGCATATCGTCGCCGCCGTGCGCCAGGCCGCCGTGGAGGCCGCGTCATGAGGGACTTTTCGTATCTCCGCGCCGGCTCCGCCGATGCAGCCCGTGAGGCAGCAGCACTTCCCGGCGCCATGCTTTTGGCCGGCGGCACGACGCTTGTCGATCTCGCGAAATGCGGCGTTGCCGAACCCGAGACCGTGGTCGACATCACCCATCTCAAGGGACTGGACACGATTGCCGTTGATGACCGGGGCGCCACGATCGGCGCGCTGGCCAGGATGAGCCGCGTCGCCGACCATGCCGATATCAAGAGTCGGTTCCCCGCCGTCTCGGAAGCATTGTGGCAGGCGGCGTCGGCGCAGCTGCGCAACATGGCGACGATCGGCGGCAATCTGATGCAGCGTACGCGCTGCCCCTATTTCCGCGATCCGGCGAATTTCCCCGCTTGCAACAAGCGCTCGCCCGGCAGCGGCTGCTCGGCGATCGGCGGGGTCACCCGCGGCCATGCCGTGCTCGGCACCAGCGAGGCCTGCATCGCCACCTATCCCGGCGACCTGGCGGTTGCACTCGTCGCCTTCGACGCAATCGTCCATCTCGGTGACCGCCAGGTCGCCGTCGATGATTTTTTCCTGTTGCCGGGCAGCACGCCCGAAAGGGAACATGCGATCGAGCCCGGCGAGATGATCACCGCGATCAGCATTCCCGCTTCGGCGGCCGCCCGCCGCTCGACCTATCTCAAGGTCCGCGACCGCCAGTCCTATGAATTCGCCGCGGCAAGTGCCGCGGTCGGCATCGAATTCGAGGCCGACGGAAGGACAATTCGCGATCTGCGCGTCGCGCTTGGCGGCGTCGCCACCAAGCCATGGCGCGCCCTTGCCGTCGAAGAGGCGCTGAAAGGCAAAATGCTCGAGCCGGAGGTCGTCAGGCAAGCCAGCCTGCTCGCCGTCGAGGGCGCCGTCGACCATGACGTCAACCACTACAAGATCGAACTGGCGCCGCGCGTCGTCGCCCGCGCCATCCTCAAAATGGGAGAAACGGCATGACCGTTCACGAGTTGAGAACAAGACCCGGCGATGCCAAACGCGGCGACGCTTCGGACGGTGCCGTCCTCCCCGATCAGGTCGGCGGCCGGCTGTCGCGCGTCGACGGCCCGGCCAAGATCACCGGTGCTGCCAAATACGCCGTCGAGCAGCAGCTCGAGGGGCTTACCCATGCGGTGCTGGTCGAGAGCACCATTGCCGCCGGCCGGGTGCGTTCGATCGACACGGCCGCGGCCAAGGCGTCGCCCGGCGTGCTGCTGGTGCTGACGCCCGACAATATCCTGCCGCTGAGAACCGCAACGGACTGGCTGGGTACGCCGCCGCCGGACGTCGCCTATTGCCCGCTGGCGCGCGACATCACCTTCAGCGGCCAGCATGTCGCGGCGGTGGTGGCCGAGAGTTTCGAGCAGGCGGTCGCGGCCGCAGCGCTGGTCAAGATTGCCTATGACGAGGCGCCGGCGATCGTCGACCTCAGCGATCCAAAGGCCGGCGACGGCATCCCCGTCGATGCGATGACCAAGGAATGGGGCGAGGCGGAGACAGCGTTCGCCTCGGCTCCGGTCAGGATCTGCAACGCCTACAACACGCCGCGCGAATACCAGGCGCCGATGGAGCCGCATGGCCTGATCGCAAAGTGGCAGGGCGACCAGCTGACGGTCTGGGAGCCGAGCCAATGGCTCGACGGCATGGCGCGGACCTATGCCGAATGGTTCGGCGTGCCGTTCGAGAATGTACGACTGGTCTCGCCCTATATTGGTGGCGGCTTCGGCTCCAAGGCGTTTGCCTATGGCTACGGCGCTGTAGCGGCAGTCGCCGCGAAAATGCTGGGACGGCCGGTGAAGCTGGCGGTCACCAGGCCGCAGACCTTCACCGCCTATGGCGGACGGGCGGCGACGCGCCAGACCGTGGCGCTCGGCGCCAACGCGGAGGGCCAGATCCAGTCGATCGTGCATCGCGGCGTCAACGAGACCTCGGTCGACGGCATGTGGGTCGAGCCGCTCGGCTCGGTCACCTCGGTCATGTACGCGACGCCGAATTTCTCGTCGCGGCAGAACGTCGTGCGGGTCAACACGGTGGTGCCGGGGGCATTGCGCGCGCCGGGCGAGAACCCGAGCGCCTTCGGCATCGAAAGCGCCATCGACGAGCTCGCCTATGAGGTCGGTATCGATCCGCTGGAAATCCGGCTCAGGAACTATGCCGAGCAGGATCCGCATGCGAAGAAGCCGTGGTCGACACGGCAGCTGCGTGAGGCCTTCGCGGCCGGCGCCGAAGCCTTTGGCTGGTCGAAGCGGAACCCCCGGCCGCGTTCGATGCGCGACGGCAACCAGCTGATCGGCTGGGGTGTCGCGGCAGGCACCTACCCGGTGCGGCGCGCCTATGGCGAGGCGGTCGTGCGCATTCTCGCCGACGGCTCGGTCGAGGTCGAAAGCTCATCGATCGACATGGGGCAGGGCACCTACACGATCCTGGCGCAGACCGCCGCCGAGGTGGTGGGCGTGCCGGCGGAAAACGTCGTCGTCAAGCTTGGCGATTCCCGCTATGCCCGTGCCGGCGTCACCGGCGGTTCGCGGCTGGCCGGGGTGATGACCGGCGCCGTCCACAAGGCGGCGAGTGCCGCGCTCGACCAACTGATCGGGCTCGCCATCAGCGATCCGGCTTCGCCGTTCCATGCACTGCAGGCCAATACGCTCGTCGTCGCCAATGGCCGCATCGCTTCACCGCGCGGCAACGGCCCTGAAGTTTCCATCGCCGAACTGCTCAGGAGCGTCGGGCGCGAGCATATCGAGGCGAAGGGCGACACCATGCCGGCCAATTCGACGGTCGAGGACCGCTACAAGAACTACACCACCATAGCCATGGCGCTGCCGCACACCGAGGGCGACTATTCCCGCCACAGCTGGTGCGCGCATTTCATCGAAGTCCGCGTCGACGAGGACTTTGGCACGGTTCGCGTCTCCCGCGTGGTGTCGGCGCTGGATTCGGGCCGGCTCTACAATCCCAAGCTCGCCGAAAGCCAGTGGAAGGGCGGCATCATCATGGGCATCGGCCAGGCGCTGCTCGAGGAAGGCATCGTCGACCGCCGCCACGGCCGCATCGTCAACAACAACCTCGCCGACTATCTCATCGCCACCAATGCAGACATTCCCGACATCGAGGTGATCTCGGTCGGCATTCCCGATCCGCATTCCTCGGTGCTGGGCGGCAAGGGGGTCGGCGAGCTGGGCATCGTCGGCGTGGCGCCGGCGATCGCCAACGCGGTATTCCACGCCACCGGGAAACGGGTGCGGGATCTGCCGATCACGCTGGAGAAGCTGATTTAGGCGGAGGCGGTAGAACTGCCAATCCCCTCTCGTGGGGGAGATGCCCGGCAGGGCAGAGGGGGGCGTGAAGGATCGCCGGCGTTCAGTTCAACTTGATGAGCTGAGAACCTCACGTCGGTGCGCGAACTGCTATTGCCTGATAGGCTGGAGGGAGAGCGCCCCCTCTGTCCTGCCGGACATCTCCCCCACGAGGGGGGAGATCGGCAGCTTCAACGCCGCTCCTTTTTCAGGCTCACCACGACAGACTGAACGCGAGCTTGCCGAAATGCCGGCCGCCGGCCGCCATGTGGGCGTAGGCCTCGGTCGCCTGGTGCTGGCCGTAGACCGTGTCGATGACCGGATCGATACGGGCGGCGCCGATTGCGCGCGCCGCGTCGCGCAGGTCGGATACTGAACCGGTGTTGTTGCCCACAACCTTGAGTGCCTTGATGATGATCGGCAGCAGGTTCGTGGTGGCCTCGGCGCCGGTGACGAAGCCGATGGCGAACACCGTGCCGCCGGGCGCCGCGGCATTGATAGAGCGGGCGAAGGTCGCCGCGCCGCCGGTTTCGACGATCAGGTCGGCGCCGAGCCCGTCGGTCAATTCGAGCACCTTGGCGTCCCAGTCCGTTGTTTCGCGGTAGTTGATGAGGTGATCGGCACCCAAAGCCTTGGCGCGGGCCAGCTTTTCGTCCGACGACGAGGTGATGATGACCGTGGCGCCGGCTGCCTTGGCCAGCTGCAGGGTCAGGATCGAGACACCGCCGGTACCGAGCAGGACGACGACCGACCCCGGCCCGGCATCGGCGGCGCGAAGCGCATTCCACGCGGTGGTGCCGGCGATCGGCAGCGTCGCTGCCGCTTCGAAGGACAGATGCGCCGGCATCGGCACGACGGCATTGGCCGGCAGCGCGACATATTCGGCGAGCGAGCCGGGCAGCGTCAGCCCGCGCATCTCTCTGGTCTCATAAGGCCGCGGACGGCCGCCGATCCAGCGCGGTTTTGCATGGGCGATGACGCGGTCGTTGATGGCGAGCCTCGACACGCCCTCGCCAATGCCGACGATCTCGCCGGCGCCGTCGACGACGGGAATGAGCGGAAAGCTCGGACCTGGATAGTTGCCGCTCGCTATCGCGACATCGACAAAATTGAGGCTTGCGGCGCGCAGGCGGATCAGCACTTCGCCGCGCTGCGGTTCAGGCGTGGGAACGGTGGCCGCGCGAAACGCGTCCAGTCTCGGGGCAGTCAGTTCGATCGCTTTCATGTCTCGCTCCGGTTGATGGCCGATTGACGGGCCGGGATTGAGTGAAACTAGCTGCTGCGCTATTGGTGTATAATCCTTGGCTTTTACATTTGAGCTCTGCGCCTGATGCAGCAATCGCACGAACCGGCAGCATTGGTCGAAATGGCCGCCTTCGCGGCAATCGCCGAAGCACGCTCCTTCACCAAGGCGGCTGCTCGCATCGGCCGCGACGCGACGATCCTGTCGCGGCGCCTTACCTCGCTGGAAGAGCGGTTGGGCGTGCGCCTGCTGCACCGGACGACACGAAGCGTGTCGCTGACCGAGGCGGGTTCGGAATTTCTCGTCCGCGTCCGCACCATCCTGGCTGCGGTCGACGAGGCCGAGGCTGTCGCGTCGGCGCATGCCGGCGGCGGGCCGCGCGGCGTGCTGCGGCTGGCGCTGCCCGGCTCGTTCGGGCGCATGTGGATGGGCCCGCTGCTGCCCCAGTTTCTCGCCGAATTTCCCGACGTTCGTATCGAGGCCGAGTTCTCCAACCGCTTCGTCGATCTCGTCGCCGAGAATTTCGATGTCGCCGTGCGTCTCGGCGCGCTGGAGGATTCGCGGCTGGTGGCGCGCAAGGTCGCGACACGGCGGCGGCTGCTGTGCGCCGCGCCGTCCTACTTCGCCCGCCGGGGCACGCCGACTGCGCCGGAGGCGCTGCTGGAACACAGCTGCCTGGGCTTCTCGGGTTTCCAGACCTTTCCGGCCTGGGAGATGACCGACAGCACGGGTCGCCGCGTCAGTATCGAGGTCTCCGGGCCGCTGGTCACCGACGACGCCGAGGTGCTGGTCGAAGCCGCCGTGCAAGGCGTCGGACTGATGATGAGCACGGATTGGCTGGTCGGACGCGAACTCGCCGACGGCCGGCTGGTGCCAGTGCTGGAGGACTGGACACTCGCCGATGAAGGCGCGGTCTATGTCGTCATGCCTTCGGCCAAGGGGCAAGCCGCCAAGACACGTGCCTTCGCCGACTGGATCGGCAAACGCTTTGCGCCGGTCCCGCCGTGGCGGAGGTGAGGGTGCTGATCTCCCCCCTTGAGGGGGAGATGTCGCCGAAGGCGACAGAGGGGGTCGCGGCGCGTGGAGCGTCAGCGCCGTCTCTCGTAGAGGAAGGCGTCGGCGATCTATGTGAGACGACCCCCTCTGGCCGCTTCGCGGCCATCTCCCCCTCGAGGGGGGGAGATTACGCGCTCAGCCGCCTCCGCCTCCACCACCCTGCTTGATGAAATGACCGAGCAGATCCATCGGCACCGGAAACACGACCGTCGACGAGCGCTCACCGGCGATGTCATGGAGAGCCTCGAAATAGCGTAGCTGCATGGCCTGCGGTGCTTCGGCCAGCATCTTGCCGGCCTCGACGAGCTTTGCCGCCGCCTGCTGTTCGCCGTCGGCATTGATCACTTTCGCACGCCGCAGCCGTTCCGCCTCGGCCTGCTTGGCGATGGCGCGGACCATGTTCTCGTTGAGGTCGACATGCTTGATCTCGACATCGGAGACCTTGATGCCCCAGGCATCGGTGCGCTGGTCGAGAATCTCCTGGATATCGCTGTTGAGCTTGTCACGTTCGGCCAGCATTTCATCGAGCTCATGCTTGCCGAGCACCGAGCGCAACGTGGTCTGTGCCAGCTGGTTGGTGGCGGTCATGAAGTCTTCGACCTGGATCACCGCCCGCTCGGCGTCGACGATACGAAAATACAGCACCGCGTTGACCTTCACTGAGACGTTGTCGCGCGAGATCACGTCCTGCGGCGGGACGTCCTGGACAACCACTCGCAGGTCGACCTTCACCATCTGCTGCACGAAGGGGATGAGGATGATAAGGCCGGGGCCCTTGACCCCGGTGAAGCGGCCGAGCGTGAAGACCACGCCGCGCTCATATTCCCGCAGGATGCGAATGGCCGCGGATAGGAACATGACCACGACGAGCGCTGCTGCCAGATAGGCCACATAACCGATGATCATTGCCTTGCTCCATCGCTTCTCACATTGCGGCGCCGTATCGTCAGCACAAGATCCCTGACATCGGCCACCTCGACGCTGTCGCCCACAGCAAGCGGTTCGTCGGCTTTTGCCCGCCAGCGCTCGCCCCGGGCGAGCACGTGGCCCTCGCTGCCGTGCCAATCGAGGACCTCCGCCGGCAGCCCCTGCATGGCCTGTGCGCCAACACGCGGAACGTTCTTGCGGGCCGCCCACAGATAGCTGCCGGTCAACAGCGCCAGGCCGAGCGTCAGGACGGCGGCGGTGCCGATAACGGCCCACGACATCTCGAAGCCGGGCCCCTCGATCCTGAGCAACATGGCAGCGCCCAGCAGAAACGCAGCCACGCCTCCCAGCCCAAGGACCACAGTCGGGTTCAAGGCTTCGACGACCAGGAAGATGATGCCAAGCAGCATCAAGGCAAGGCCGGCATAGCTGATCGGCAGGAGATTGAGCGCATAGAGTCCGAGCAGAAGGCAAATCGTGCCGATCACGCCGGGCGCGACCGCGCCCGGGCTCGTGAATTCGAAGACGAGGCCATAGACGCCGACCAGCATCAGGATGACGGCGATGTTCGGGTCCGTGATCACGGCGAGAAGCCGGATGAGCCAGCCTGGCTCGAGCGTTTCGACCGGCAGTCCTTTCGTCGCCATTGCCTCTTTTTTGCCGACGATCTCGACTGTCCGGCCGTCGGCCAGTTGAAGCAGTTCGGTGGTGTCGCGGGCGACGAAGTCGATGACATGCTGCTGCAGTGCCGCGCCGGCCGACAGGCTGGCCGCCTCGCGCACGGCCTTTTCTCCCCATTCGGCATTGCGCCCGCGCAATTCAGCCAGGCTGCGGATCAGGGCAACGGCGTCGTTCGTCGCCTTGGCGATCATCGCATCGCCCGCGGGTGCGTTCTTCTTGTCCTTGTCCGCCTCGGGGCCATCGTTCTTGCCGCCGGGAAACGATGGCAGCGGCCCGCCCATCTCGATCGGCGTTGCCGCGCCCAGATTGGTGCCGGGCGCCATCGCCGCCAGATGGGTCGCGTAGAGGATGTAGGTTCCGGCGCTCGCTGCGTGCCCGCCGGCGGGTGCGACATAGCCGATGACGGGAACCGGCGAGGCGAGAATGCCGGCGATCATCTCGCGCATGCTGGTGACCAGCCCGCCGGGCGTGTCCATCTGCAGGATGAGAGCCTGGGCATTTCGGTCCGCGGCCACCGCCAGCGCTTCCTCGAGCTGCCTGGCACTCGCCGGACCGATGGCGCCGTCTATCTCGACGCGCAGCACAATTTTCTCCCGGCCGTCCGCCTCTCCGGTTGCGGAAGAGGGACAAACGGCCGCAACAGCCACGAAAGCCGCGGCAAGCAGGACCGCACGCGCGAGTTTCACGCTCAAAGCTCCACATCTAGGAATATGGGCTGGATTTTGCCGAAATCCATGACGCGGCGCGCGGCGGGTGACGCATCGCACGGTCCTGCTGAATGTCGGCCTGCTCAGCGGCGGCTACGGCACCGAGGAGCTCCGCCAATCGGGCGCGTTTCGCGTCTATGAAGATTCCGACGACATGCCGACGAAGTCGGCGGCCGCACATGAAGGCGACCGGCGGGCTGTCGCCGTCATTCGATCACACCTATGTTTTGCGCATTGGAGCCATCTCTGGCGGGCTTCTATTGCGCGGCGTCCTCCTGGATTGTCTGTTCCTGGATTCGGGCGGGTGCCCCGAGACACTGATCGTAGCCGATGGTGCAATTATTCAGACATTCGTTGCGCCCCTGGATGGATTTGACGCTGTTGTAGTCGATCGGCACAGCCTGGCATTTCTTCTGGCACGCCTGGTCCTTCTCGGCGCAATTCGTGCCGTGGCCCTTAGGGTACTTCTTCGTGGTCGCTTCAGCGTTCAATGGCAAGACGGCCAGCAGCGCCAGCAGCGTCGGTATCAGTCGGAGCATACGCATGGATCCTCCCTTGCGCGTTAGACCTCTGCACTTGGAGGCAATGTTAGCGCGCCACTTCCGTTGGCCGCATCACCCGTGCGGGGGATGGATGGCAGCGGGGCCGCCGCTGCCCAGGCAATTTCCCCGTGATCGGTTCTGATCGTCATCGCTCCGGCCGGCAGCCGATCACAAAACGCGACGACGTTCAGGCAATCATATCGCGCGCTGGGCACGATCAGACCGTCATAATCGAGGAAATGCGCGGCCTCGCCGATGTCTTGCGACCTCGGATATTCGGCGTGCTTTTCCTGATACGAAAGCTGCCCGTAGCGCGCGGTGTCGAGGCCAAGGGTCTGCAAGGCTGCCAGGTCGAGCAGTCTGAGCGTCCGGTCCAAAGCAAGATCGATCTCGAAGAGATTGTATCTGACGCGCGAAGGGATCACTGGCTGCCCCCGCGTCAGGTGGAATCTCATCTCGCTCAAGGCACCTTCGCGCTCTTGCGAGGTGTAGAGCACGTCGAACGTTCCATCGTCCCAACGGCCGCCGGAGCTCGAGCACTGGATCGGGCTGCGGCCCTGGCGCACCACACGCCAAACCGTCCCGGAGTATTCGACCGGAACCATTTCCTCGATAGCATCGATGAGCCGACTGTCTCGTCTCATCCGCCCGGCGATCGCCAATTACAGAAAGACCTCGTTCTCAAGCCGGTCGATGACTTTGAGCACGTCGAGGGCGCGGTCGTCGTGAATGAGATCTATCGCCCTTTCACCGTTCAATTGCGGGTGGCGAGCGTAAAGCCAGGTGCGGATATCGCTTGGCTCGTAGAATTCCTGCAGTCGGCCGACGATATAGTGCAGGTCCGACAGAATGAGCTCGCTGCGCGGCTGGGGCTTGATGTCGCCGGCCTTCCACCTCGAAACCGTGGCCTTGGACACGTCGGTGATGTTTGCAATATCGGTTCCCTTGAGGCCGCCAAACGTACCCAATTCGTCCAGGAACCTGGGGACCGCCCGCAACGCCGTGCTCATGCTTTTCTCTCCGGCTGCCGAGCCGCTTCGCGTCGGACCAGCCCTTCAATTGCGCTGTCGCATTTCGGTTTCATAAAAGGAAAATATGAAACAGGAATGTTAATGTCAATCACCCGTTCGGTGCGAAGGCCCCTGGAGCCAGCACTTCAGGCCTGAAGTAGCGCCAGCTCTTCCGCGCTCAGATGGCGTGCCTTGCCTTTGGCAAGCTCGCCGAGCTGCAATTGGCCGATCGCCACCCGCACCAGGCGCAGCACCTCGATATCGTAGGCGCCAAGCAGCCGGCGGATGTGGCGGTTGCGGCCCTCGTCGAGCACGATCTCCAGCCAGGCGGTGCTGGTGCCGCTTCCACTCGATCGAAAATCAATCGCCTGAATTGCTACAGCGCCCTGGTGTCGCCGGTAATGCCACGGGACAATTTGTTTTGTATAGTCCTTGATGCCACGTGGCCGACGATGGTTCGATGACTTGGGAAGGGAAGATCATGCGAAGCGGATTGGCGAAATTCGTCGTGGCGGGTTGCGTCGCCGCTCAGGTCGTCCTGCAAGCGGCGCAGCCGGCGTTTGCCGCGCCGTGTGGCTGGACGGCGAAACTGGAGGAAGAGGAGGGCGGCAAAGTGCTGATGGCGTCGGTCTGCGGCGGATCGAATGGCGGCGCCCAGCTGACGCTGGCCTGTTTCGGCAAGCCGACGCTGAGCTATGATTTGGGCGACAGCGGTCCGCAACTGGAACCCGGCATCGCTTCGTTCGCGTTCAAGGCCGGCGGCAAGGCGGTGACCAAGACGCTTCAACTCGAAGAAATGTACAACACCTTCACCGTGGAATTGAGCAGCACCGACCCGCTGTTGGCCCTGCTGCGCTCCAAGGGCGAGGTCACGGTCGCCTCGGGCAAATATGGCGAGAACAGCTTTCCGCTTGCCGGCTCATCCGCCGCCATCGGCAAGGTGCTGGCCCAGTGCGGCAAAGCCAAGGCTTCTTCCGACAATGACAACTGATGAACCCCTTACATTTCAATTTGAATCGCGCGAGACGTTGGTTGCGAAGATAGAGCGTGATCCCGCTAACCTCGATCCCTGGACAGGGCTTGTCGAACTGGAGGCCGAGGAAAGCAGCCTGGACACCGCGGTGTCGGTTCTCTTGCGGGCAATTGATGCTGTATCCGACAGGGAACAGCTTTGGCGATTTGTCGACAATTTTGTCTGGTTTTGCGGAGTTGCCGAAGGGCCGACTATGGCTTTGAGCGAAGCGAGCGTCCATGCCTTCTACGAGCGGTGGAAAATCGATACGCACCGTAGCGCGCAGACGAGCCTTTTCTTCGCTCAGCAGTTCAAGAAGCTCAATCTCCCTGACTTATGTACCGAGAACGTTACGCGCGCAGAGGGCGAGGTGCACACCGGGCGGGACTATATCCTGCTTGCCTTGTTCCTGCGCGACAAAATGGAAACGCCGCAGCTGGCTTTGGCCGCCTTGCAACGGGGAATAGCCGCGCACCCGCGCAACGCGATCATCTGGGATTGCGTTGCCGACACACACCGCCTTGGGAACTCGGCGCGGGAGATCGCGGAATCCACCTATCAGTCATTCAAGCAATGCCGCCTCGATGCAACCACAGAAGATGCCTGCGTCGCCTGGGCATCGTTCGGTCAGATGCTCGATGCAATCGGCAACTATTTATCGGCTGAAGAGGCCTATCGCCAGGCAATAGAAATTGATCCGCGCTATCGCTGGGCGACAGGGAAGTTGTCGGGACTGCTACGTCGCCGGTTGGCCCGCTACCATGAAGCTGAAAAGCTTGCACTGCGGTGCGTTGAAATCGATCCGGAGCACGCATGGTCGTGGTTCAATCTCGGCTTTGTCTATCATCATCATCTGGCCCGTTTCGCCGACGCCAAGGCGGCGTATCGACGCGCGATTGAACTCAAGCCGGATTATGTCAAGGTGTGGGAAAATCTGGCAGCTCTGATGGCGTTCGAAACAGACACGCCCACAGAGGCTCAAAAGGCGTTCGACAAGGTGTTCGGACTCTCGGGCGTTTCAGCTTGGACCTATAATCAATACGGTATTTTTCTTCGCGAATTGACGGACCGGTACGACGAGTCAGAAAAGGCGTTGTTGCACGCGATCGAAATGGAACCGACCGAGTGGTCCCATAGGCTCGCTTTGGCGGTCCTGTATGAGAAGCGCTTGCTGAGGTTCGAGGAGGCTCGCAAATTTCTACTCGAAGCAAAGGAACATGGTGCTCCGATTGACAATATCGATTATCGCTTGGCCTTGATTGCACAACGCCGTCGCCCTCTGAAGGTAGTCAAGTAAAGGAACGGCCGTGAAACGTTTGGTGTGGTCGATTTTTGCCATCCTATTTTCGACATGGGCTCACGCCCATGTTCCACCAACAGGCTCGGCTTATGCGAAGGATTTGTTCGCCAAGTTGGATGAACTTTTGCAGCAGCGCCGGATTGAAGGCAAATTGCCAAATCTTGAAGATCCAACGGACCGGGATCTACTGCACAAGATTTGGGACGGCGGGGCTTTGATAGGTTCGCCGCCATACGATGAGGGCGACCTGGTAGCACTGTCTTTCGTAATGGACAGAAGTCGGTCGCTACTCGCGCTCTATAGCCAAAATAGCTCATTGCCTCTGCAGGATGAAGCTACGCAGACATTCGCGCTTTTGATTCGGGCTGCTGCCGCTTCGCAGATAGCTTTCAATGATTTCCTAGCGCACCAACCTAACGCTGCCGAAATGTTGCGCCCCAACGGAGCCAAAGCTCGAGGAGGCATAGAGAAAATGTTTCGTGGCGCCTCGATTTTTCTGGCTGACCCGGCTCTGAAGGAGGGAAACAAGATAGTTCTTGTTGAATCGCTGAGAGCAGATGGTCCCTATCTCGCGCAGAGCATCTCTCCAGACCATCGCCAGGCCCTGATCGATTTGTTTGTCCCGTTGGTTGGCCAGCTTCCCATGCCTGCCCAAGAATCGCTCAAGATTTTTATGCAGGAAATCAACGCCGCCGGCTGCGATCTGTGGTGTGCTGACGGAATGTAATACCGACAGACATTGGTATCGGTCGAACCCGTGTGAGCGGTCGGTCAGGAATATCCGCCAGGAGTCGAAAGCGACCCTTGTCCCGCCCGCGCTGCTTGCTGCGTCACGTGGGCTTCGACTGGCAGCTGCCTGACTATCGAGTCGCCGCCAGCCGGCTAGGCCTGAAGCATCGCCAGCTCTTCCGCGCTCAGATGGCGTGCCTTGCCTTTGGCAAGCTCGCCGAGCTGCAATTGGCCGATCGCGATCCGTACCAGGCGCAGCACCTCGATATCGTGGGCGGCGAGCAGCCGGCGGATATGGCGGTTGCGGCCCTCGTCGAGCACGATTTCCAGCCAGGCGGTGCTGGTGCCGCCGCGCAGCAGCTCGATCGAGCAGGCCGCCAGCAATTCGCCGTCGACGGTCGCGCCGGCGCGCAACCGCGCCAGCATGGCCTCGTCGGGCAGCGCGCCGATCTGCACGTGATAGGTCTTGGCGACATGCGAGGCGGGATCGAGCAGGCGCTGCGCGAAGCGCGTGTCGTTGGTCATCAACAGCAGGCCTTCGCTGGCCTTGTCGAGGCGGCCGACGGGCGAGACGAAAGGCAGGTCGAGGCCTGCCAGGCAATCATAGACGGTGCCGCGGTCCTGCGGGTCGTCGCGAGTGGTGACCAGCCCGCGCGGCTTGTTGAGCATCAGATAGACCTTGCGCTCGGCGGCGATGCGGCGGCCGTCGACCTCGATGCGATCGCGGCCTGGATCGACGCGCATCGAGCCGTTGCGCACGATCTTGCCGGCGACCCGCACGCGCCCCTCGGCAACCAGAAGCTCGGCCTGCTTGCGCGAGCACAGGCCAAGCTTCGACAGCGCGCGACAGAGGCTGACGCCGGGAGGCTGGGTCCCGGGGGCAGGGCGCTGCCGGGCAATGTTCGGTCGCGGCGACATGATGTTGCCTGTGGATTCTTGTATACGAGCATCCCACTATAGCCGGCCGCCGGCTATGTCCACGGAAGGGAACTGCATATCGTTTGCGTCGTGCGCAGCGGCTGCGAGGACTTGCATGAAAACAGCCATTCGCCTTTGCCTGCTGCTCGCCTTCCTGCCGACATCGCCGGCGCATGCCGGCTGGCAGGCGGTCGAGAAGGTCGAGACCTATGCCATCTCAAGGCAATCCGGCCCGGAGCTCTATGCCTCGATCGGCGGGCGCGGGCCGCTGCTCGGCGAACGCCGCGTCATCGCGCATACCAATTTCAAGCTGACCTGGCTGAGGGACTACCAGCCGCAAGGCGACGCCTGCGTGCTGGTGTCGGCGCAGCCGAAGCTGATCATCACCTACACCTTGCCGAAGCCGGCCGCGCGGCTGCCGGGCGCAATCCAGAAGAACTGGGAGGTTTTCGCAGCCGGCCTTGCCGCCCACGAGAAGGTGCACGGCGCCAGCATCGTCGACATGGTGCACAAGATCGAGGCGGCCACCATCGGCCTGACGGTCGCCGATGACCGCGGCTGCAGCAAGATCAGGACGGAAGTGACGAGACGGCTCGCCGGAATCTCGCAGGCACAACGGCAGGCGAGCCGCGATTTCGACCGGGTCGAATTCGGCCCGGGCGGCAAGCTGCGGCAGCTTGTGTTCACGCTGATGACCGGCGGATGACGCTGCAGGGCTGCGGGGGCGGCGCAGGGCACCACCTTTGCGGCCCTCACGCCTGCTCGGTCGGATAGAGCGTCAGGATGTTGACGTTGACCCGTGGCGGCTGGCTCACCGCATACAGGATGGCGGCGGCGATGTCCTCGCTTTCCAGCTGCTCCATGTCGCCCAGCCTTTGCTCGACCGCCTGGCGCACATCGGCGCGCATATTCTGGGTGAACTCGGTCTTGACGGCGCCAGGCTCGATGCAGGTGACGCGGATGCCATCCTTGCCGATCTCGCGGCGCAGCGATTCCGCCATCGCGCTCACCGCGTGCTTGGTGCCGGAATAGACCACCGAAGGGTGGATGTAACGGCCGGTGCCGGACGAGACCACGACGATGTGGCCGGCGCCTTGCCGCTGCATCGACGGCAGTGCCGCATGGATCGGATAAAGCAGGCCCAGGATGTTGACGTCGACCATCCGGCGGTATTCTTCCGGCGTCGTGTTGCGGAACGGCGCGGCGACGCCGACGCCGGCAACCGCAAGCAGCATGTCGAGCCGGCCGTACTCCTGCTGGACCCGCTCGACCATCGCCGTGGCTTGCGTTTCGTCGGTGACGTCGACGGCAATCGGCAGTGCCGCGCTGCCGGTCTCACGGATCCGCCTCGCCAGGTCGTCCAGGCGCTCGGCGCGCCGCGCGGCAATCACCAGCGTGGCGCCCTCGGCCGCCAGCGCCAAGGCGGTGGCCTCGCCAATGCCGGAAGAGGCGCCCGTCACCAAGGCGATCTTGCCGCTCAGTTTTCCTGTCTGCATCTTTTTCTCCTGACGCTTTGGACCCGCCGTGAAGCTAGGGCGCAGGCTTTCGGGCAACAATGCTGATCGAAAACCGAATCCACTGTTGGAGTTCCTGGGCGCAATACGCGGCACCGCCCGTTTCCCGCAGAGTACCGCAAGGCATGCGGGACAGTGCCCTCCGGCAAGCCCATGTGCGCGCAATTTCCTTTGCGCTGACGAGCGGGCCTTGACGTGACTGGAGCTGTTGCGTCTTGATACGGGGGCTGCGGGGCTTCGCATGAAAACAGCTGATCGACTACGTCTGCGGGTGGCCTGTTTGCATGCGACGCGCTTGCATGCACCACCGCGATCCTCTCGCGACCGACCGGTCTGAGCGCAGCATGAAAGTCCTCGTCGTCTATTGCCATCCCTGCACCGACAGCTTCAACGGCGCCGTGCGCGACACGGTGCTGCAGACGCTTGCCGAAAGCGGCCATCAGGTCCACCTGCTCGACCTCTATGCGACCGGCTTCGATCCAGTCATGCGCACGCGGGAATGGCGCGGTTACCACGACAAGGCGGCGAACCTGCAACCGGTGCACGAACATGCGCAGGAGCTGCTCTGGGCGGAGGCGGTCGTCTTCATCTATCCGACCTGGTGGTATGGCCTGCCGGCGATGCTGAAAGGCTGGCTGGAGCGTGTGCTGGTGCCGGGCTTCGCTTTCGAGATGCCGACGGCACGACGCGGCCCGCGGCCCAAATTGCGGCACATACGCCGGGTGATGGCAATGACCACAGGTGGCGCCACGCCGCTGATGTCGTGGATCATGGGACAGCCCGGCCGGCGGACCCTGCTGCGCGGCTTCCGCTCCGTCTGCCATCCGCTGTGCCGGACCAAATTCCTGGCGCTCTACCGGATGGACAGCGTCTCGGCCGCCGGACGCCAGGGGCATCTGCAGCGGGTCAGAAAAGCGGTTGCCGGCCTTGGTCGCGCTGATGCGGTCGCCGCCACAGTGCCTGGCTGATTTGGACCAGGCGAGCCGCCGCTGTCTCCGCCGAATGTCACGGGCGGGTGTCGGTTTGGCAAAGGTCAAAAAAATCAAGTCTCACCTTGACCCAAGAATGGTTGCAGTGTTGGGTTGCAAAGATCAAGGCCTTCTTGATCAAGCGCACTGCGATGCAAATAAACGACATGATCCGTGAGCCGATGATTCGAAAATGGCATAGGTCTTTTTGTCGGTCGCTGCTGCGTGAGCTCGTGGTCTTGTTTGCCCTGAGCGGCCCAGCTTTGGCTGCCAGCAGCGATTGTGTCGGGGACGACGAGGCCGATACGGCTCGGCGAATTGCCGCTTGTACACTCATGATAGAGGATGTGACGGAGCCCGCCAGCAGCCGTTTGACGGCCTATTTCAAGCGCGGCGTCGCCTGGGCGAGGCAGAATGATTATGATCGCGCCATTGCCGATTTCGATAAGGCGATCAGCCTCGATCCGGAAGATGCCAGTGCTTATCACTACCGAGGCATCACCTGGGCACTCAAGAGCGACGCTGATCGCGCTATCGCCGATTTCGATCAGGCCATCAGCCTCGAGCCCCGGAATGCCGGAGCTTATGGCGACCGGGGCCTGGCCTGGGCACGCAAGGGCGACAACGACCGCGCTATCGCCGATTTCGGCCAAGCGATCAGCCTCGATCCCCGCAATGGCCGAACTTGTAACAACCGAGGTCTCGTGTGGAAAAGGAAGCGGGACTACGACCGTGCCATCGCCGATTATGACCAGGCGATCAGCCTCGATCCGAAGGAAGCCAGCGCCTACGACAATCGGGGCATGGCGTGGCTACTCAAGGGCGACTATGACCATGCCATTTCCGATTTCGGACAGGCGATCAGCCTCGATCCGAATGTCGCCGGAGTCCATCATCATCGAGGCATGGCCTGGTCACTCAGAGGCGATTCTGATTACGCCATTGCCGACTACGATCAGGACATCAGCCTCAATCCGAAGAACGCCCGTGCCTACCTCGATAGAGGCCTGACTTGGACAATCAAAGGCGATTACAATCGTGCGATCGCCGACTACGACCAAGCGATAAGCCTCGACCCGAAAGACGCCAGTGCCTATGGCAATCGAAGCCGGGCCTGGAAATATAAGGGCGACTACGACCGCGCCATCGCCGACGCCGACCAGGCGATCAGTCTCGATCCGGAACGCGCCAGTGCGTTCTACAACAGAGGCAACGTTTGGGCTGACAAAGGCGACTATGACCGCGCCATCGCCGACTTTGACCAGGCGATCGGCCTCGATTCGAAAGACCCCAATGCTTACGACGATCGAGGTACGGCTTGGGCACACAAAGGCGATGACGACCGCGCGATTGCCGACTTCGATCAGGCAATCCTGCTCGACCCGAAACACGCCAGTGCCTACAGGAAGCGCGGCTGGATATGGGACAAGAATGGCGAATACGACCGCGCCCTCGAGGACTATGGCAGAGCAATTGGGCTCGATCCGAAATATGCCCATGCTTATCTCAGCAGAGGTCTCGTCTGGTCAATAAAAGGCGAATACGTACGTGCAACGGCAGATTACGACCAGGCAATCAGCCTCGATCCGACGATTGTCTACGCCTATTTGGGCCGGGGTATCGTCCATTTCTACTCCGGTGCGATGGAGAAAGCCCAAGCCGATTTCGCGCAAGCCGCCACAGTCAAACCAGAGGATGCGTATGTTGCGATCTGGCTCGATTTTGCCGAGCGTCGCAATGGCGCAGCAGGGCATTTGCAGGAAGCGACCAAGAAGCTCGACATGACGCGATGGCCGGCGCCGGCTGTTCGAATGCTGCTTGGCGAGCAGACTCTCGCCGCGACAATTGCAGAAGCCGACGACCCTGATGCGATAAAGAAACGCGGAAACCTGTGCGAGACAAATATGTTCAGCGCCGAGCTGAGCCGACTGCAGGGGCACAGCGATGAAGCTTTGCGGCTCTATCGGCTCGCCGCCAGCGATTGCCCCAATAACTCCTACGAATTTGTTGCCGCCAACGCAGCCCTGCGCGAGCTGTCGCCTTAGCTGCCGCCGCTACGGACTTCCCCGCCTTCGGTGAGATTTCGTTGCTCAACACAGTCTTCGCGCGTTGACTCTATTCCCTATTTCTGGAAATCTGGAAACATGGACAAGACGCTCGCCCTTTCGGCACTTGCCGCGCTCGGCCAGGAGACCCGGCTGGACGTTTTTCGCCTTTTGGTGCGGGCTGGAGCCGACGGCGTGCCGGCCGGCGAGATCGCCACGCGGCTCGCCGCATTTCCGAATACGGTATCGGCTCATCTCAAGATACTGTCGCATGCCGGCCTGGTGCGGACCGAACGGGAGGGCCGCAGCGTGCGCTACTTCGCCGATATGACCGGCTTTCGCGATCTGCTGGCCTACCTCATGGAGGATTGCTGCAATGGCGCGCCGGAACTTTGCCAGCCTGTCATCCAGGCCGTGACCTGCAACTGCTAGCCAGATGAGCTCCGGCAATCTTCCCCGCCGCCTTGTTGCCGAAGCCCTCGGCACGGCTCTTCTGGTCGCCACCGTGGTCGGTTCCGGTATCATGGCCGATAAGCTGACCGACGATGTCGCACTCACCTTGCTCGGCAACACCTTGCCGACAGGGGCGATCTTGGTCATGCTCATCGCCATATTCGGGCCGATATCCGGAGCGCATTTCAACCCGGCGGTGACGCTGGTATTCGCGCTTCGACGCGAGATCGAAACGAACGCAGCGCTGGCTTACGTCGCCGCCCAGATTGCCGGCGGCATCGCTGGAACATTCCTGGCGCATGCAATGTTCGAATTTCCGATCCTGCAAGTGTCGGCGACGGTGCGGACCGGAAGCGGGCAATGGATTGCGGAGCTGGTCGCCGCCTTCGGGCTGGTCTTCACCATCCTCGCTGGCCTGCGTTCCCGTCCGGATTCGATCCCCTGGCTGGTCGGGCTCTATATCACCGCCGCCTACTGGTTCACCGCATCGACATCCTTCGCCAATCCGGCCGTCGCCATCGCCCGTGCGTTCTCCAACACTTTTGCCGGGATCCGCCCCGCCGATCTGCCGGGCTTCATCGGCGCCGAACTTTTGGGCGCGTTGCTCGCCATGGCATTGGCAGGGTGGCTGCTCGCCCAACCGAAACCAGCCGGACAGATGAAAGCTGCGCAATGACCATCACCATCTATCACAACCCCGATTGCGGCACCTCGCGCAACACGCTGGCCATGATCAGGCAGTCCGGCGAGGAGCCTGAGGTGGTCGAATATCTGAAAAATCCGCCGTCGCGCGAAAAGCTCGTCGAACTGATCGCAGCGATGGGCATGACGCCGCGCCAATTGCTGCGCGAAGAGGGCACGCCCTATGCCGAACTTGGCCTGGGCGACCCGAAGTGGAGCGACGACGAGATCCTCGATTTCATGCTGGCGCATCCGATCCTGATCAACCGGCCGATCGTGGTGACGCCGCTCGGCACCATGCTCGCCCGACCATCCGAAGCCGTGCTCGATATCCTGCCCAATCCGGATATCGGCCCGTTCACCAAGGAGGACGGCGAGGTGGTCATCGACGCCAGCGGCAAGCGCGTCGTCTAGATATCGTCTTATTTCGATCTTTGTCGAAATTCTCTTGACGTGCAGCGATTCTGGAAATAGCTTATTTCCATGAAACTCGAAAAAGCAGCCTCGCAACTTGAAGCCCTCGGCAGCCCGACGCGGTTGCAGCTCTATCGGACGCTGGTGCGGGCGGGCGATGAGGGGCTGCCGGTCGGGCGTATCCAGGACAGATTGGGCATCGCTGCCTCGACGCTGTCGCATCACCTCAAGCGGCTGGTCGACACCGGCCTGGTGACGCAGGAGCGCCAGGCGACCACGCTGATCTGCCGGGCCAACTATCCCGCCATGAACGGGCTCATCGGATACCTCGCGGACGAATGCTGCGCCGACGCCACGTGTGCGCCGGCATCGGCGGAAGCGGCCGCCAAAACGGCGGCATGATTTTTTTGCCATTATAATTCGAAATTACCGGAAGGATGGAAGACATGGAGATGATCGAAAAACTCCCCGTTGCGGTGATCGGCGCCGGGCCGGTCGGTCTGGCGGCAGCGGTCCACCTGATCGCGCGGGGCATTCCTGTCAAAGTCTACGAAGCCGGCAATGCGGTTGCATCCAATCTCAGGGATTGGGGCCATGTCCGTGTGTTCACGCCTTGGCGCTATTGCGTCGATCAGGCGGCTAGAAACCTGCTCGAGGTGCATGGCTGGCGGATGCCTGAGCCCGAGGCATTCCCGACCGCAAACGACCTCGTCGCGGATTATCTCGAGCCGCTGGCAAAGCTTCCGCAATTGTCGCCGTCGATCGAAACCGGCGCCCGGGTCGTTGGCATTTCGCGCTGGGGCGCCGACAAGGTCTCGAGCAAGGAACGCGAGAACCGGCCGTTCATGCTGGTGGTCGAAACCGCCAGCGGCACCAGGCGCGATAGCGTCCGCGCCGTCATCGATGCTTCGGGAACCTGGCAGATGCCGAACCCGCTCGGCGCCGGCGGAATTCCTGCAGAAGGCGAGGCCGAATTTGCCGACCGCATCGCCTACGGCATCCCCGATATTCTCGGCCGCGACCGCAGCCTTTATGCCGGCAAGACGACGCTGGTCGCCGGCTCCGGCCATTCGGCCGCCAATGCGGTGCTGGATCTCGCCAGCCTGGCAAATGTGGAGGCCGGCACCGCTTTCATCTGGACAACGCGCGGCACCGACCTGGTGCGCATCTACGGTGGCGGTGATGCCGACCAATTGCCGGCACGCGGCGAACTCGGCGCCGAAGTGCGCGAACTCGCCGAGAGCGGCGGCGTCAGGCTGGTGACGGGCTTTGCGGCTGTTTCGATCCGCGATGCCGACGGCCGGCTGGTCGTCGAAGGCCAGACCAGGGACGGCTTGCAGGCGCTTGGCCCGGTCGACCGCATCATCGCCGCGACCGGACAGCGCCCGGATCTGTCGCTGACCCGTGAGCTTCGGCTCGAGCTCGATCCATGGCTGGAAAGCGTCAAGGCACTGGGACCGTTGATCGATCCCAACGAGCACTCCTGCGGCGACGTGCCGCCGCACGGCCACCGTGAGCTCAGCCATCCAGAGGAAGGGTTCTACACAGTCGGCATCAAGAGCTATGGTCGCGCGCCGACCTTCCTGCTGCTGACCGGTTATGAGCAGGTCCGCTCGGTCGCGGCGGCGATCGCCGGCGACATGGTGGCGGCCGACAATGTCCAGCTCGTGCTGCCCGAGACCGGCGTCTGCACCGTGCCGCGGATCGGCATTGCCGACAAGGGGTGCTGCGGCGGTCCGGCGCCGGCAGCGGTGGATGCGTGCTGTGTCGCCGACGCCAAGGCGAAGGCGGTCGGCAAAGGCGGCTGTGGCTGCAGCGTCGCGGCATGAGTCTTTCGCCGCCTTCGCCGGCCATCCTGCGCAGCCGCGGCGCGATCATCACCGCGCTTGGCCTGACGCAGATCATGGCGTGGGGTTCTTCCTACTATCTTCCCGCGGTCATCGCGCCGGCAGTCTCCTCCGATACCGGCTGGCCGCTGGCATGGGTTGTCGGCGGCCTGTCTCTTGGCTTGCTTGTGGCCGGATTGATCTCTCCGCGCGTCGGGTCGTCGATCGAGCGGCATGGCGGCCGCAACGTCCTGGCGTTCAGCGCCGGATGCATCGGGGTCGGCCAGGTTGGGCTGGCCGTTGCCCCCAACCTTGCGGCCTATATCGCTGCCTGGCTGGTCATCGGCCTGGGCATGGGGGCGGGGCTCTACGATGCCGCTTTCGCAACGCTTGGCCGCCACTATGGCCACGGCGCGCGCTCCGCCATCACCATGCTGACGCTGTTCGGCGGCCTTGCGAGCACCATCTGCTGGCCGATCTCAGCCTTGCTGCTGGGGGAGGTCGGCTGGCGCGGCACCTGCCTGGTCTACGCCGCCTTTCAGCTGGCAATTGCGCTTCCGCTCTATCTGGTGATCCTGCCCCGGGAGGCGCCGCAACCGGCAGTCAAACCGGGAGTGAAGGAGGCGGCACCCATTCTCGACAACGAAGCCGATCCGTCGATCATAGTCGTTCTGGCCGCGACCCTGACACTCGCCGCGGTGATCTCGTCGACACTATCGGTGCATCTGCTCACAATCCTGCAAGGCAGCGGCATGGCGCTTGCCGCAGCCGTCGGGCTCGGCGTGCTGGTTGGCCCGTCCCAGGTGGCGGCCCGCGCGATCGAGATGATGATCGCGCGCTACCACCATCCGATTTTCACCAAGTTTGCCTCGGTTACGTTTGTGGCGATCGGCGTTTCAGCGCTCTGGGCCGGCATGCCGATCATCCCGCTGGCGCTCGGTTTCTACGGCGCGGGCATCGGCCTCGAATCCATCGCGCGGGGAACGCTGCCGCTCGCGCTGTTCGGCTCGAACGGCTACGCGAGACTGATGGGCCGCCTCGCCATGCCGAGCCTGATCGCCCAGGCGGCGGCACCCTCGGCCGGAGCATTGCTGCTGGAGCGCTTCGGCCCGCACGGGACGTTGGCCGCGCTTTCTGGTCTAGCGCTGGCCAACGTCATCCTCGCATGCGGCTTGGGCTGGCGGATGCTCCGCCGGCGGCAATCGCAGGTTCAAACCCGATAGGATTTCGACCTGCGTTCAGCGCCTTCAACTGGAGAGCGGGAGATCTTCCAAGGGATCGACAAGGAAAGACGCGGCGATCAGATCGTCCGCATCGAGGCGCAGTGAGCCTGTGGCGCCGCCCATAATGGCGGCAACCTTTTGAAACGTCTTGATCTCATGCTCGGTAATCTGGGCACTTTGCATTCTGGATTTGAGGTCAGCGACGCGCAGCCCCAAACTGTGGGACATTCCGATTTTACGGTTCGACATGGTAAGATGCTCCTCCCCGGCCCATGTTTGTTTTGCCACCCGCCCTTATTCGTATTTCCTCCGCCTGCCTAAATATGAGGCATTGCGATACAGCGCCCGAACGCCCGATGCAAGGGAAGGTTCCGGCGCGCAGAGGTCACGAAATAATAATACGAAGGAAGTACGGCCGATGGTCCGGCCGGAGGTAGGACTTAGGTACGACGCCCCGCCGGACAGAGGGCTCCGGTGCCTTATCGGCTGGCGAGGACCATGCGGTTGCCTTCGCTGTCGCGAAACTCCGCCACCGTGCGCCCCGGCTGCCACGGCGCCTCATGCGCTTCAGTGATGATCTCGACGCCGCCCTTCTTCAGCGCCGCGATCATTGCTCCGACATTTTCGTCGACCAGCACCAATACCGGCTCCGCGCCGGGTGCGTCGTCGGCGCGCCTGACAAAATGCAGGTTCGTCACGGCATGCGGAAATGCCAGCTCGATCCAGCGCCAGCCGCCATCACCCATCTTCTGGTCGGCCATGACCTGGCAGGCGAGATGCCTGGTGTAGAACGCCTTGGCGCGGTCCTGCTCGAACACCGGAAGCTCGGCAAACTGGATATGCATGATCGTCTCTCCTGCTTGATGGCTGCCGCGCAGCCGCCCACGCGGGAAAGACGATGCGGGCAACCGAAACGATTCTTCGGCAAGGAGAATCTTTTCAGCGCAGCCGGTCGTCCTTCGTTCATACCAACCAGTCAGGAGACGACGATGAACTACGCGCTCATTCGATACGGTGTGAACCAAGCCGACCTGGAAGATAACCGCGCGCTGGTCGAAAAAGTGTTCGAAGCGCTTGGCGAGGCGGCACCGCCGACGGTGCGTTATCTCGTGCTCGAGCTGGACGACGGCTCGTTCGTCCACATCGTCGGCCAGGACGGCGATTCGTCGGCGCTGACCGGGCTTGCGGCCTTCAGGGCGTTTACGGAAAACCACGCCGAGCGCCGTTCGACCCCGGCATTGCGATCGCCTGTTAAAGTCATCGGCAATTACCGTATGCTGGCGGATCAGAAAGCCGGGTAGCGCCTGCCGTGCCGCTCGCGCAGGAATGGGACGCTACGCCGAAAATGAACAGGGCGACTTTGGAGGCGATGCTCGTCGGGTTGCGGCCAAGGCTGCATCGCTACTGCGCGCGTATGGCCGGCTCGGTGATCGACGGCGAGGACATCGTCCAGGAGGTCCTGATCAAGGCGCTGCAGGCGATCGACGGGGGTGCGATCGTCGAACGTCCCGAGCAATGGCTGTTTCGCATCGCCCACAATGCCGCACAGGATCACCTGCGGCGGCGCAATCGGGAAAGGTCGCGCATGACCGAGGCCGACATGAGCGTCATCGAGGATCCCTCCGGCAGCGCCGACAGCCGGCTCGCCGCCCAGACCAGCCTGCGCTCCTTCATGCAGCTTTCGGTGCCGCAGCGCAGCGCTGTGATCCTGGTCGACGTGCTCGGCCTCAGCCTGCATGAGACCTGCGAAGTGACCGGCGCGACGCTCGCCGCCACCAAGGCCGCGCTGCATCGCGGGCGGGCGCAGCTCAAGGTGCTGGCGCTGCAGCCCGAGCAGGCGCTCGCGCCGAGGCTCGACGCCGATGACGAGCGCCGGCTGCGGCGCTATGTCGACCTGTTCAACGCGCGCGACTTCGACGCTGTGCGGGCACTGATCGCCGAGGACGTGCGGCTCGACGTCGTCAACCGCGTCCGCCTGCGCGGCAAGGCCGAGGTTTCGACCTATTTCGGCAATTACGACCGTATCAGCGACTGGACATTGTCGCTCGGCGTCGTCGACGGCAGGCCGGCGATCCTCATCCGCGACCCGCAGGCGGCCGACGGCGCTGTGCGCGGCTTCATGCTGGTCGAATGGAGGGACGATCAGGTCATCCAGATCCGCGATTTCCGCTATGCGCCCTGGTGTCTGGTCGACGCGGAGATTGAAACGGTGGACGGGTGAGTAGAAGGCTGGAATGGTACGGAGATGGCGATCAGGCAGCCTCCTCCTGGGTGACCCAAACGCAATTGCCACATGGCAGCACGTTCTTAGAGCGGTTCCGGTTCTCTTGGAACCGGTAACTCGCTCTAACTATCTGTTTTCCCGCATCTATGCGGACGCCAAATGCTTCCTTTTGGCTGCAAAATGCTCTAGCCGATACGCACGCGGCGCGTCACCTGGCCATTGCTTTCCCAGTATGTGTGCTTCTTGGCAATCAAGGGATCGTCCATCGCCGGTTGAATTTGTCCTGTGGTGCTGACCGCGCGCGAGGTCACCGTGTGTTCTCCAGGAGAGGGATTTGCCCAAGCCAGGGACCAGATTTTCCAAGCGTGTTCTGCCTCCTCACTGTGGTCAATGGTCGCTGGTGTCCAAGGCCCTTGATCGATTTGCACTTCGACCCGGTCGATCGGCGCCCCCCAGGCTGCCCCAACGATGCGGTAATCCGAGTCTTTCCGGGTAACCTTCGCAGGCGCGGACTTTATCAGCGCTCGCCCGACTGACGTCTCGGCCCATACGGTCTCGCCGTTGTGGTCCTCCTCCCGGATGGTGACATAGTCACGGGCCATCAGAAGGCTCATGAACCGCGTATCGCGAACCTCGATGCGCTTTAGCCACTTGACGTTGGCGATCCCGTACCAGCCTGGCGCAATGAGCCGTACCGGGAAGCCATTGGGCGCCGGCAAGGCGGCCCCGTTCATTTCATAGCAGAGGAGATTGTCGGGGTTCATCGCGTCGGCGAGCGACATGCTACGAGCGAAGTTCTGCTGCATCTTGACGTCGCGTATCGGGACCTCGCCTGTATCGGTACCGAAAAAGACGACCTCGATGCCCTTCTCCATAACGCCGGCTTCCTCGAGGATCGGGGCGAGCGGCGTCCCTGCCCAGCGAGCATTGCCGATGCCGCCGGTGAAAAAGGGAAACCCGTGGTTGCCCGAGCATTCCACTGTGAAAACGACCTCCTGCCTCGGTCGCGCCCTGATGTCGGCGAGCGTTAACTCCAGGGGCTTCTTAACCAGGCCTCCGATCTCCATCGACCATGTCTTCTCGTCGATCGTTGGTCGGTTGAAATGCGAGATGCTGAAGAACTTGTCGTTTGGCGTTATCCAGCTATCCAAATCCTCCCAAACAAGCTGCTTCTGGATACCCGCCGGATCGGGATTTTCGGTCGGCTGATCCAGCCATGGAATAACTTCCTCGTTCGGCCGTGTTGGAAAAGCGTAAGCCCGGCGCGAGGTATAGAGAGCAGCAATTGCGGCAAGAGCCGCGCTTCCTTGAACAAGAAGTTCTCTGCGCTGAAAATCAGGCATGTTGTTTACCTCCCAGTTGATCCGGAACGGGCTGCAACGTGCCTTAGGCCGTAGCCTGATCACGGATAGGCGACACAATGTGAGGTCTGCCCACCCGGAAGTATCCGGGTAGGTCAGATAATCACCGACGCAAGTCAAGCATGTGAAGCATTGCACGAAACGCCAGCTCGCGTTTCGCACGCTAAGAGTGCGCCTTTGAGAAGGAACTGTCCACAACTTGGACGGGACATGATGATGATTGCAGCATTCCATGCCGATTTCCTGTCCTGCCAAAATGGTTGCTGCTCGGATCGCTGCCGAACGCCCGCTTCTGGGTCATTTCGGGACCTTCGCGGGTGCGATCGGAAGGGCCGTTCCGACCCAATTTCTGCCGTTCCGACATCACCTCGCTATCTCCAGGGCGGATGTTCACCCATTTCGGCGAGACACTGCGTTGGCCTGTCGTCTCTTGGCGCGACAGGACGGCGGTGCGGCCGGCGCAGGTGTATGATGGCGGTCTAATATTTCAAGATCAGGAATTTGCAGGAGGAGGGCGGGCCCGGGCGGCACATCAGAACCAATCTGCATAACGAGGTGGCCAGCAACCAGGCCGCCTGGCTCGGGCGCGGCAGATCATTCACACGTGAACCATTCGCCAACCGAGCGGGGACACCCTAATTGGTGGTGACTTGCGTCACCGCCACGCCGGTTATCCTGCCGTTCCCGGCTGTGTAGGTGAGCGTCTGCGTGACCGTGGCGTCCTTCTGGTCGGGAGACGAAGCAGGATAAGAGGCGGCGAAGCCGAAATGGCCGTAACGATCGAGCTTGGCGGCGCCAAATTTCGCGGCCACGTCGCTCAGCGGCGCTCCGACGCCGGGTGTATCGAGTTCAATAGCTGTCAGGCTGGCAGGCGCGCTGGCGCATCCTTCCGGCACCTTGCCTTCCGGGTTCGGCTGCAGGGCGACGGACAGGACACCGTGGTCGGAGCCGCCCATCTCGCCGGATACGAACCAGAAGATCGACGGCGATCCGCCGGCGTCGGGGCCGGCATAGCAAAGCCAGTGGCGTGAATCTCCGGCGTCACCTTCATCGTGCATCGCTCCGCCGAAGGCTTTTTCGACATCGGCAAGCGTGGTTTCCTCAAGCTTTATCTCCAGCGGCCCAGCCTTGACCTGTTTGAATAGCGGGCTGGCCAGCGGCGAGTTGATATCGCCCAGGGATGGAATCGCCCGGTCCGGGTTGAGCGGCTTGGCCAGCGTCGTTGCATTGGTCACCAGTCCGGCAACGATGAGTGCGAAATATCCGGCGTTCTGTCCCATGCCGATCTCCTGTCGTTCGAAATGAAGGTGCGGAAGGATTTGCGGGCGGGTGCTACCCTGTCTGGCTGATGCCCAAACCGGTGCACGACCAACTGGACCGAAGATAAATTCACAAGTCCGCAGCCTTCAACGTCATTCCGCCGACTTGGCAACCAAAGTGTAATCGAGGCTCACAATTCCTTTTCGGCCAGCTCGCGAAAGGCGTCGGGAACCGACCGCTGTAGCCCGAGCGCGACCGAGGCGTAGCCCACCGCCTCCCAGCCGAAGCGGTCGCGGATCTTGTCGACGGCGCGATCCGCGGTCCAGCGCGCCGCGCCCTTGCTGGTGCCGGGGCGGCGGCGGTCGTCGTCGAGCCCGAGCGGCAGTTCCAGTTGCAGGCCGGCATGCTGCTCCAGATGCGATACGGCGATCGCCAGCAGCGAGATTGTCTTTTCGTGCGGATGGTCGATGAGCACCTTGCGCACCAGCGCCTCGGCGATCTCGGCCAGCATGGCGGTTGCCGATATCGGCTGGTCGAGCGTGATCGAGCGCGTCACCGAGCGCAAATCGGCAAAGCGGACGCGAACCGTCACCGTGCGGCCGGGCCGGGATTTCGCCCGCAATCTTGTGGCGACCCTGTCGGCCAGATGCAGCAAAGCCGGCACGAAGACCTGCTCCTCGGCCGGTTTTCGGCCAAGCGCCGACTGCGCACCCGCCGAGCGCGCCCGGCGCTGCGTCTTGAGCTTGCGCGGATCGCGGTTCCACGCCAGCGCGTTGAGTTTCTCTCCCGCCGCCGGCCCGAGCAGGCGCTCAAGCGCCCCACCATTGGTCTTCGCCAGCTCGCCGATGGTGTTGACGCCGATGCCGGCCAGCCGCTGCCTGGTGACCGGGCCGACGCCCCACATCAGCTCGACCGGCAGGTGGTGCAGGAACTCCAGCTCGTGGCGCGGATCGACCACCACCAGCCCGTCCGGTTTTGCGACCTGTGAGGCGATCTTGGCCAGATGCTTGGTGCGGGCTACGCCGACCGAGATCGGCAGGCCAAGCTCGGTCCGCACGCGGCGGCGGATCTTGCCGGCGATCTCGGCCGGCGAGCCGAACAAATGGGTGCAGCCGGCGACGTCGGCAAAGGCCTCGTCGATCGAAATCCGCTCGACCACCGGCGTGAAATCGCCGAGCACCTTGATTGCCGCATCGCCCAGCCGCTGATAGTCCTTGAAATGGCCGCCGACGAAGATGAGTTGCGGGCAGAGTTCCCGCGCGCGCCGTCCCGGCATACCGCCGCGCACGCCGAACGCCTTGGCTTCATAGGATGCGGCAAGCACTACCCCGCCGCCGACGGCAATCGGCTTGCCGCGCAAGGCCGGGTCGAGCAACTGTTCGACCGAGGCATAGAAGGCATCCAGATCCGCGTGGAGGATGTTGGCTTCCATCCGGCCCGTTCGCCCGCGGCGGTTCGAACGCCGCATTGTCTCGAGTTGTGATGAGAACATAAAGAGAACATTGTGGGTGGATTGTCAAGCAGCGCGGAGGCTGCCGCAGATGACGAGCGCACGGCAATGTTCAGCCGCGCAGCCGATCGCGAGCCTGCATCAGCGCGAATCCCAACAGGTTCTCGCCGCGCCACAGCAGCGGGTTCACTGCCCTCTCGTCATCCGCCGCAAGGCCGATACCCCACACCCGGTCGACAGGGCTCGCCTCGACCAGCACCCGGTCATGCGTCGACAACAGATATTCGCGCAGCGCCGCGTTCTGACGGAACTTCTGAAAGCTCCCTTCAGTCACGATGCGATATTTGTCTGCATCCCATTTGGTGCCATCGAAGCCGCTCACCTGGCGGCCAAGCTGCTTTGCCTGCTTGGGGCTCGCCGCCCTGAGGATTTGTGTTGCTGTCGGAGCATCACCGAACAGTCGTGCCTTCTCGGCCATCATCCAGTGTTCGGCAGTCGGATCAGGCCATCGACGGTAAAGGGCGCATGCCACCACTGGCTGAAGCACGACGTGGTTATGCGGCCGTCCTTAGACGGCTGATGGCCCCAGAAGAACAGGAACTTCTGCCGGGGCTTTGCGCGAAAGGTTTTCTCAAGCCAGGTTCGGTCGTAAATCATGGGCGGATGGAGCAGGGCGAACGGCCGGCTTGTCAATGCTCCATCCAGAGTGGATAGCGAAGATGAGCGGTCGGCGCTGAATGCGATGAAATGCTGATCTACAGCGCCATCTTGTAGCCGAGATGACTGGCGGTGAAGCCGAGGCGCTCGTAAAAAGCGTGCGCCTCCCATCGACCTTTGTCCGTGGTGAGCTGGACGAAGCTGCAATTGCGCGAACGGCATGTTTCAATCGCCCATTCGATCATCAACTTGCCGACGCCGCGAGAGCGCCATTGCCAGGCGACGCGAACGCCTTCGATCTGGCCGCGCCAGGCGCCTTTTCTCGAAATGCCTGGAAGGAAGCTGAGCTGCAGCGTTCCGACCACTTGCCCGGCGTTGACGGCGACGGCCAGCAACTGGTTGGGATCGGTATCGATTGCGCTAAAGGCATCGAGATAGGATGGCGCAAGCGGCGTGGACGGGTCTTCCCGGTCTGCGCCGAGCACATCGTCGGCAAGCATTGCAACGATCGCCGGCAGGTCGGGCGCCTGCGCGCGACGGAATTCGATCTCGCTCATCGCGCGGAGACATACGGCGCGGTGTCAGCGATCGCAATATCCGTTTTGACTTGCAAGGGAGGCCCGCGCGCCTTCAGGTGGCCTCGAGCGCCCAGAGGCGGTGGCCGTAGCGGCGGAAGAAGCGGGCGAAGAGGCGTTGCTGCCTGGCGCGGGTGAGGTCGGCGGCGCGCCTTTCCTGTCGCCAGCGCGGCATGTTGCGGAACATCGACAGGAAGCGGGCGGCATCCTCGAGTGCCTCCTCGGCTGACTGCGCCGGGCGGATCGCCGCCAGGACAGAGCGCGGCTCGGCTTCATCTGGTCGATCGCCGCCTTGCGCTGGCGATGACCCTGGCGTGCCTTGCGGATGCCGTCCTGGCGGATGGCCGCGAAAGCGGCAAGCATGGCCGGGCTGTCGCCGCTATAGCCGCAAGCATGGGCGAACTGGGCTGGGTCCATCGTCATTCCCTTGCTGCCGGCCGGCTGCGGTTCCGTTGCTCGCGCCGATTCCAGTCCGCACCACGTATAAGCATAACTCAAATAATCGAACAAGTGAAACTTTCACATTGATGTAAGCGGAACCGACTCGACTCCGCTCCAAAAACCGATAATGTTGCGAACAAAGCAGGAACAACGATGGGGATGATCATGGCATTGGCAGGCAAGGAAGCGACGATCGCCGATGTTGTCTCGATTGCCGTCGAATGCATCGACTGCGGCCGTAACAGGTGGTGGAAGCCGGCCGAGCTCAAGCGGCATGGGGTGATGCCGGAGACGCCGCTGGCCGCACTTTCGGGGCGCCTGATCTGCAAGGCCTGCCGGGCCGACGGCCTGCCGGGCGCCGCCGTCTCGATCCAGGCCGCCTTCATCGACGACCGGCAACGGACCCGCGCCGAGGCGCGCCTGCTCAACGGTCGAGAGCTGCAGCCGAGGCGGGCTTGAGGGGGCGGGACGGTGTTCTTCCTTCTCCCCTTGTGGGAGAAGGTGGCCGAGCGAAGCTCGGTCGGATGAGGGGTGTTGGACGGATCGCTACCTTGATGGCGTAAGTGCTTAAAAATCGCTTCTACATTTCCTCCGCCGCGTTCCTTCCAGCACCCCTCATCCGGCTCGGCGCTGTGCGCCGATCCACCTTCTCCCACAAGGGGAGAAGGCAACAAGCCCTCAATACCCCAGCAATTCCTTGAGCGGGATGACGCGGAAGACGTTCTTGATGGCGTAGCGGTTGAAGGACAGCGTCTTGGGCGGGTTGTACTGCTCGACGATCAGCTCGGCGGCGGTGCGCTTGACCAGCTTCTTGATGAAGGCCTTGCCGTTTTGCTCGTTCTCCTCGGGCAGGGTCTCGATCACCACATGGTCGCCGGGCAACGCTTCGCGGCCGCCGCAATAGATCATCTCGCCGGGCTCGTAGCGCGGCACCATCGAATCGCTCAGCACGTGCAGCGCAAACACGTTGCGCAGATGCCGGATCCCCGGCGGCCGCTGGACATAGCCGGCCGGCTGGCCGTTGAAGGTGAAGTCGCCATCGTCGCCGCCGACGGCGGTGCCGAGAAGCTGGATGTCCATCGGCCCGGCGGGCAGGGGGCCGGGATCGGTGACGATCTCGGCATCGGCGACCGGTCCGGCATCTTCGAGGAAAACGACCTCGCCCTTGCCGAGTGCCACCGGGTCGACGCGCAGGAACGCGGCGGTCTTCAAAAGGTTCTCGGTCTTGGGCAGGTTGCGCCCGGTTTCCCAATTGCCGACGGCAGCGACGTCGGTGTCGTTGTGCTCGGCAATGTGGCGCATCACCAGGCCGCGCTGCTTGCGCGCCCGGCGGATCGCCGCTCCGACCTTGATCGACAGTGTAGTTTTCGCCATGGCTCCATCTGAGGCATAAGAATCGGTTTCGTCTATGCAAGAATCGCTTGCATAATTGATTGAGTTATGCTCTTATATGGTCATGCACAAGTCGCTTCACCAGCTTTCGGTCCTCGAATCCGCCCTTCAGCGCGCCGGCAGCGCTCGCCTGGAGGCGGTACCACAACCGGTCGCCAAGGCCATGCATGTGCCAACCCTGTCCCCTTCGTCGCGGCTGTCCTCCTCCCCGGCCGGGACGATGCCCGAGGCTCGCGCCTCGGATCCGGCAGCGCAAGCGGCCGGAACGGCCGGAGCCGTTCCCCTCACGGCTCCGGCCACGAATTACCTGCCGGCCGGCAATGCGGATGCCGCGGTTTCCTGCACCCGCACCGAAGACGGCACGGTCATCGCCTTCGACGAGCGGACGGGCAAGGCAGTGTCCGGCGCAACAAGGCAGGCGGCCGAGATGAAGCTCGATCGCAGCAGACCACGCGAAGGCTGACCGGCTTTCGAGCCTGAGGCCGGCGAAGCCGGCGCCGCACACAACCGTTTTTGCAGGGAATGAAACATCATGGCCGCCCGCTATTCCGCCTCGGAACTGGAACAAATCGAGAACTGGCTGATGAGCGGACTGTCGGCCGCGAAGATCGCCACCCGGTTGACCGCGCTGCGCGGCCGCCCGGCCTCGCGTGCAGCTATCATCGGCATCGTCCACCGCACCGCCCGTTTGCGCACCATCGGCCTTGCCAGATCCAAGGGCTGGTGTGGCCGACGCTCTGGCGGCCGGCTCGGAAATTCGGCGCCTGAGCCATCAAGCACTGCTGATCAAGCGGAGTCGGCTCCGAAGGCCGAGCCACGCTGCCGCCCGGCAAGGCTGTCGACCAGGCTGGCGCCGCCGGCATGGCAGCCGGGTCCGGCTCGGATCACCGGGACCGATGGCGCGCCGCTCGAAATGCCGGCGCCGCGCCCGATCGCCGCCGGCGGTCGCCAGCCGCATTTCGCCGCCATGCGCTTCATCGATTGCCTGTTCGAGCGCTGCCGCGCGCCGCTCGACACGACGCTGCAGGAGGATGCGGAAAACGACGCCCCCGGCAGCCGGCCAGGTTTGGACATGCTGTGCTGCGGAATGCGCACGAACCCATCGAAAAGCTACTGCGCCTATCACGCTGCGCGCTTCCTGCGCACGCTGCCGGCCGAAGCGATTTGAGCCCGCTGCAATGAGGCTGGAAGTTCGCCAGAGCCCGACGACCAAAACCTAGGAGGACCGAGCCGATGAGCACCAAAACCGCCCAAAAGGCCACAGCCAGGCCACCGCGATTGCCGAAAGGCGAGGCCGAGCAGGTGCGCATCCGCAAGGAGATCGGCCATGATTTCGCACTGAAGGACGACCGGTTCGGCCGCAAGCGGCTGGCGAAGGGGACGCAGGAGGGAGCGCGCCTCTATGAGGTCTCCAATGACGGCCACACAGCGACCGGCGGCATCGTGCGGGTGCGCAACGTCGACCCGCTGAGCGGCCTCACCTCGCTGTCGCGCCAGCAGCGCGAGGCGGGCATGCGCTACCGCCAGGATTTCCGCAACTCGTCCGAGGCAACCGCCAAGCCGATGGCTTGGGCCGAGCGCGTCGACGGCGGCCGTACCGGCAGCGGCGTCGCCGAACACATCCTGTCCGCCGGCCGCGACCATGCCGAGGCAACCAGGGCGCTTGTCCATTGGGAGATCGCCGGCATCGTGCAAAAGGTCTGCTGTGCCGACGCAACGGTCAAGAGCCTGGCCGAACAGGCCGGCGAGCCGCGCGACGTGGTGGTGAAACTACTCAAGATCGGGCTCGACATATTGGCCGTGCATTACGGCATGATGCTGATGCGCAAGCCGAGGTGAGAAGCCCCGCCGATCCGGCCGGCAATACCGGCCGGATCGATCCGTCAACGACGGCAGACACGGATTCTTTCGATAATCCGGTGGTGATGACGCCAGTGCTTGATGACTTCGGTGTGGCAGCGCCGGTGGTGGTACCGGTAGCGCGGCCTGTAGTCCTCGTCGTAGACATCATAGCGGTAACGGGGGACGTACTCATCGTCGTAATCGGAATATCGATGGTGGCGATAATAATAGTCGTCGTCATAGCCGTTGCCGATGCCGATCGTGACGCTGCCGCCGGCATTCGCCGGGCCGATCACGGAAGCCGCCGAGGCGATGGCGATCACCGAGGCAAGCAGGAGCTTCTTCATAGCTACCTCCTTCTTTAACGTCCCTCTAATAGAAAAACCCCCGAGGGGCAGCCTCGTTCCATAGATTGGCAAGATGTAAGGAACGGACGGGCCCGAAGTTTAGCGCCTGCTGGCGCGAAAACGCCGCTGGCTGCGCCGGGGTCGGATCGTCGACGCAGCGTGGCCGCTCCTCTCATCAAACAGCGGCAATCGCGCGTCAGTCCCGTCTTTTGCCGACGTCTGCCTACAGAACATGGCCCAATTCCAGCAAAACGAACGCGGTCGCACCCAGCACAGCGAGGGCGTAGGCCGCATAAAGAACAAGCAGCATTACCTCAAAGTCCCGGACGAAGCTTGTGGCAATCCTGGTCTCCTTAGGCTCCGCTTTCTCGATGCGGTCGGTTTCCAGTTGCTCCGTTGCCACAACGAGGCAGACAATCCTGTCGTTGTCGGCCGCCTGTAATATCCGTTCCGTCAAATCGACTGCAATCACTGGATCATCGGCCAACTGATCTCGCGATAGCCGGCTTTCAGTGACGGTCTGGATTTCACGCTTTCTCACGCACGCATAATTGCGTCGACTAAATTAGGTTCCACTAAAATAGATAGATTGCCTCGACCCGATCACGACGTGGTGAGGCGTGAGCCCAGCTGGGCGGTGAACTCCGCCTGAGGCCGCCATTTGCCGACCGTCGAGGCGAATCTCGATCGGCGCATCCTCCGATCAAAGGGCGCGGGCTTCTTTATAGGCTGCTACGGTGCGCCATTGCTGGTAGGTCGCAATGCCAAAGCCGCCAAACTCTCATATCGCGAACGCAGCGCCGACGTCTTCAGTGCCGACCGGTTATGACGAAGATCGCATGCTTACTTATATCCGGCTGCTCGACGCGTCGGCTGAAGGGACCGATTGGCGTGAGGTCGCCCGCATCGTTCTGCACATTGATCCGGAGCAGGAGCCGGAGAGGGCTTTCCGGGCGTGGGCGACACATCTGGCGCGTGCACGATGGATGACCAGGAAGCGGAACGAGTTGCGCCAATTGCATGATGAGTGGTGGGGGTGAGCACTATCTAAGCGGAACTGCCGTCTCGGTCTGGCCGTTGAGGGAGGAGGCCAACATGGAAAAGCGCCCAATGACTTCTTGGCGAGCTTTCGAGCTGTGCTGCCTTCTTGCAGTTCCGCTGTCGCTTATCCTTACGGTTTTCCTGGCGGGTCTTATCCTTAGCTGACCCCCGCATGGTTGCTTGCCGAGGGCTGGGTCGTGATCCGACAAGATCCGGAACCGTTACTTTACGGCCGCCGCCATCACATCCGAAAACAGCGCCCGCTCCACTGCCGGTTCCAGCGTTTCGGCGAAGGGCGTCGCCAAGTGGTGGCGGTCGCGGAAGGCTAGTTTGCCGTCGATGAAGACATGGCAGGTGGTCTGGTCGCAAAAGCGGTCGGTCATGTCGATGTAAGCAGCGTTCGGTGTCGAGCGCACGATATCGCGCTCGATGGTGGCGATGTCGTCGTTTGCCGCCATGATCCTCGGCGTGTCGCATGTCGCGGGCGTCTGGCCCCGCCACAGCGCCCGCGCCACGCATTTGTCGGCGTAGCTTGCATTGTAGGGAACGTCCCTGATGACCGCGACCTTGATGCCGGCCTGGCTGAAGGCTTGAAGCGTCCAGCTGAGGCCGGTCCGCCACTGCGCTTGCCAATCGGCGTGCTTCAACTCCTCGGGCGATTCTTTCATCACATTTCCGATCGAGAACTCCGAGATCACCACCAGTTGCGGGTGGAGCGCGATGATGTCCTTGACCGACTGCTCGCGCCATTGATCGCATTCGGTGTAGTCGCGCTTCAGCCGCCAGTTCCAGGTCGTCACCCGCGAAGCCCGGCAGGAGGATTTGAGAAAGGTGACGACGCGAAAATTGTTCTTCTCGGCCGCCTTGATCAGCGGCGTCGACCAATGGTCGGCATGCGAGTCGCCGAACAGCACGACCGAGCGCTGGGCATCCTTGCGGCCGAACATGCAGGGCTTCGGCTTGACGGTCTCGAAATCGAGCACGCAGCCGCCATTGGTCGCGCGCACGGTGGAGAGCTGGGCGGCGCTGTCGGCGATGACGTGCTGTTCGGGGCTGAGATTGTGCTCGGCAAAGCGCGCATTGCCATAGGCCCCGACCACGCCGGCGCCGGTCAGCGCGACGGCGGGCACCAGCGCCCGCGCTGCTCCGGCCATCAGCCAGCCGTTGCGGCGGATCGGGTTCTCGATGAAATGATAGGTGAACATCGACAGAAGCAGCGTCAGCGCCGCGCAGGCAAGGCGGTCCAGGATGGACAGGCTGGGAACCACCATCGCCGCATAGACGATGACTGGCCAGTGCCAGAGATAGAGCGAATAGGACAGCCGGCCCAACCATTGCATGGGCGGCAGCGCCAGCACGGCGCTCGGCAGATTGCGGCCGCCGCTGCCGCTGAGCAGCAGCAGCACGGTGCCGGCAACAGGCGCCAGCGCATTCACCCCGGGAAACGGCGAGTCTTCGTCCAGCATCAGATAGGCCCAGGCGATCAGCGCCATACCGAGGCATGCCTGGAGCGTGGCCAGCAGCGGCCGGTCGCGCCAGATCTTTGCCGGCGCCATGGTCGCGAGGCCGCCGGCGGCGAATTCCCAGGCCCTGAGCGGCGAGAAATAGAAGGCCCAGGGCTGCGACACTTCCGTCAGCGAGGCGCAGGCGGCGAAGGAGGCCGCGCCGGCGACGCCGATGACGATTATGGCGGCGCGCTTGCCGGGACGCAGCCAAGCGGCGGCGAGAAGCAGCGCCGGCCATGCCAAATAGAACTGTTCCTCGACCGAGAGCGACCAGAAGTGGATGAACGGGTTGTTGGTGGCGTCGGCGGCGAAATAGTCGAACGACCAGCGGATCAGCCAAAGGTTGATCATGTAGGCGGAGGCGAACATGGCGCCTTTCGAATAAAGCGCCTGTTCCTCCGGCGACAGGATGAAGTAACCCGTGAACAGCGTGGCGAGGATGACGAACAGTGCCGCCGGCAACAGGCGCCGGGCGCGCCGGGCGTAGAAGCGCCAGAGGTTCAGCCGCCCGGTCTCGGTGATTTCCGTAACCAGGTGACGGGTGATCAGATAGCCGGAGATGACGAAGAAGATGTCGACGCCGGCAAAGCCGCCGGGCAGGCCGGACAGACCAAAATGGAAGGCGATGACACCCGCCACCGCCAGCGCGCGCAGCCCTTCGATGTCAGGCCGAAATGATGCCGACACAATCACCTCATGCAAGGAATGCCCACCTCGCAGAGGCTCGACCCGATGCGACGATATTGCAATGCAACAAATCTAACGCAGTGCAACATAGGGGGAGGGCGCGGCTCCTCCAGTTCCTCGCGTGGGCGATTCACTCACATGAGCGATTCGAGAGCGACTGATATGGAAGCGAAGCGAAGGGTGCCGAGGCGATCACGCCTTTTTCAAAAACTCGGTCTTCAGCACCAGGCCCTTCACCTGCCTGGTGCTGCATTCGATCTCGCCGGGATTGCCGGTGAGGCGAATATTCTTCACCAGCGTGCCGCGCTTGATCGTCTCCGACGTGCCTTTGACCTTGAGATCCTTGATCAGGGTCACGGAGTCGCCCTCGTGCAGCGCCATTGCTGTCTCTTATGATCGCGTCGGTCATGGCAGGTCTTTCGTGGGACTCCGGTGCGGAGGTGGTTGGCTCATTACCCGGCCTATCCCACGGTTGGCGGCGAGGTCAAGCGTGCCGGGGGCAGCGTGCCGGTAACCAAGCGTGCCGACCGCTAATGCCAGGCGGACGGCCGACCGGAAAACCCGGATTGTGAGCAGACTGGGACCCCCTGGGCGGTAGTGGCATTGCCGCTTCGCGACATGCGCTCCGGCCAAGCCATGCCAATGGCGCCACGGCAATCGAAGTCGTGGCCTTTTACGCGGATATTCCGGCACGAGTTCAAATAGATGAGCGCCCGCCCGTGCGGACAGGAAGGTCGCAGTGACAGACCTGCCCGCCCTTTCGCTTGGTGCGTTATTTCAATTGGCAACGATCACTTGTTGGCGCCACCGAGCTGGTTGGCCATCTTGCAGAAGTCGGCATGCATCGTGGCAATGCCTGCGTCGCTGCATTCCTTCAACATCATGGCCCGGTCGCTCGTGGACATGGCCATCCATGCCGCCTTGAATTCGGCTTCCGACTTCATGGTCTTCATGCCGGCGTCGGTGAAGAAGGGGTTCATTTTCTGCGGATCGTCGAGCGCCGAAGTGCCAGTGGCACCGGCGGCAAGCGCTGCGCCGGTCATCATCGAAAGCGCCATCGCGCCCATGCAAAGCGTCTTGATGTTCATGATCATTCCTCCTGAGCTGCTGCTTTGAGGTTGTCCATCAGCGATCTACGAAGGAACGGTGTTTTGACCCAAAAGTTCCACGTTCTGGCGCAGACATGGAACAGGATTGCCCGTGACGTCATTAATGCAAAAAATTCTACCATGACTGAATTTGCCGCGCTGCCGACCAGGGCAATCGGCGTCCAGCTGGGTGAGACGCTGCGAAGTTGCACGCCGGCTCAATATGCCCGATCATGGCGACGGCGGGGCGGAGGTATCAAGTGGCGGCAAATCGTCGAAACGACGCGCACCTGTCGGAGCCCCGGCGGGCGGGCATTGTTTCCGCGGCCAGGGCGCTTCCGCGCACATCGTTGCCCAGCGTAGCGTCGGTCGTGACGGCCGTCGCGGCGCTCTATTTCGGGCGCGAGGTCTTTCTGCCGATCGCAATCGCGCTGCTGCTTACCTTTGCGCTCGTGCCCATGGTGTCGGCACTCAAGCGAGCCGGCATTCCGCGTCTTCCTGCCGTGATCGCCAGTGTGCTCGGCGCATTCACGGTGCTGGCTCTGTTCTCCTTCATCGTCGCCACGCAGGTCAGTGAACTGGCGCAGAACATTCCGCTTTACCAGGCGAATATCCTGACCAAGGTCCGGTCGCTCAAGGAAACCGGCGTCGGCGGCGGCATCGTTTCCAGATTGAGCCGGGTGATTGAACGCGTCGGCCAGGAGCTCGACAGACCCGAGCCCGCACAACCCGCCGCCGATCAGCCTCCGCGGGAACCGATCCCGGTCGAAATCGTCGCGCGCGAACGACCGCTCGAGGTTCTCCAGAATCTGATCGGCCCGCTGCTGAGCCCGCTGGCATCGGCCGGACTGATCGTCGTGGTCGTCATATTCATGCTGCTCGAGCGGGAGGACCTGCGCGATCGCTTCATACGCCTCGTCGGCTATGGCGATCTGCATCGAACCACCGAGGCGCTGCAGGATGCCGGCAAGCGCGTCGGCCGCTATCTGCTCATGCAACTGGTCGTGAACATCGTCTATGCCGTCCCAATTGCAATCGGACTTTGGCTGCTGGGCATACCCAATCCATTGCTGTGGGGCTTGCTGGCGCTGGCGCTGCGCTTCGTTCCCTATATCGGCCCGGTCATAGCGACGCTGTTGCCTCTGTTCCTGGCGCTGGCCGTGGCGCCCGGCTGGTCGCTCGTGCTCTGGACTGCAGGGCTTTTCGTCGTGGTGGAACTGATCACCGGCAACGTGATCGAACCTTGGCTCTACGGCTCGCGCACCGGGCTGTCGCCATTGGCCATCATCGTTGCGGCGATCTTCTGGACCTGGCTTTGGGGGCCATTGGGCCTGGTTCTGTCGACGCCGCTCACGGTCTGCCTCGTCGTGCTCGGCCGCCATGTGCCGCAGTTCGAATTCCTCGACGTTCTGTTCGGCAACGAACCCGTGCTCGAACCGCACGCCCGGCTTTACCAGCGGCTGTTGGCCGGCGATCCCGAGGAAGCGACGGACCATGCCGAGGAGATGCTGGAGGAAGAATATCTGGTCGAGTTCTACGACAAGGTCGCGATTCCCGCACTTCTGCTCGGCGAGCAGGACCGGGTGCGCGGTGTGTTGAGCGATGAGCAAAGACAGCAGGTCGCGGGCAGCGCGCTGACGATGGTGGCGAACCTCGACGACAGCGCGCAGGAGGAGGCGGAAGCGGACGACACGGCCGCGGCCGAGGACCACGGCTCACGCGAGGACAAGCACGTTCAGGGGGAGGTTCAGGGCGAGGAAGACACCGAACTGCCGGATGGCACGGGCATGTCGGTGCTGTGCGCCGGAGGGCGCGGCGAACTCGACGACGCGGCTGCCGCCATGCTGGCGCAGGTGCTCGAAGTCCAGGGCGCTACGGTGTTGAGAGCGAGCTTCGCCGAGATGGAACCGGGGAGCATTCGCCGCCTTGAGCTCGACGCCGTCGATACTGTCGTCGTCGGATTTTTGAACCGGGATTCCGTCAAGCACGGGCGGTTCCTGGTCCGTCGGCTGAAACGCGCCAAACCAAGGTTGCGAGTGGGCATCGTGTTGTGGTCGGAAGCCGACAGCGACAACCAGGAGGCAGATGCCAGATTGGCCAACGAGATCAACGCCGATTTCGTCGCACATGGCATGGTAGGCGCGGTGCTCGGTGCGTTGTCCAGCGCTGCGCCGGTGGCGCTGAAGACCACCGCCAAACGCCGCATGCGCCGCCTGACGCCGGCGCGCAAGAAAGAGCCGCTCGCCGCGGCAAAATGAGCGCGGCGAAGACTGCGGCAGGTCGGGTTATTACCGCTTTCGCGAAAGTGGTAACAACGAAACGGATCAGGTTATCTTCGCAAGGTCGCGCTGAACCGTCCGCCGCGGCAAACGGCGCCAACCTTCATACAGTCCAGAAATAGCGCACCGTATGGAAGAAGACCGGGGCGGCGAAGACCAGGCTGTCGGCACGGTCCATCATGCCGCCATGGCCTTCGATCAGATGGCCCCAGTCCTTGACGCCTTGATCGCGCTTGATGGCGGAGGCGACCAGCCCGCCAAGGAAGCCCATCAGGCAGGCGATGAAGGCGACGCCGGCTGCCTGCAGCGGCGAGAACGGCGTCAGGAACGACAGCAGCGCGCCGAGCAGGCTCGATGCCGCCAGCCCGCCGACCAGCCCCTCCCAAGTCTTCGACGGCGAGACCGTCGTCGCCAGGAGATGCCGGCCGAACAGCTTGCCGAAAATATATTGCAGCACGTCGCTGCCTTGCACGGTGATGATCAGGAAAGCGATCAGCAACAGGTTGCGGCCTTCGAAGCCTGGCACCTCGAGCGTCAGCAGCGCCGGCACGTGGCTGACGCAGTAGACCGAAATCATGACCGCCCATTGCTGCGCCGAGACGCGCTCGAGAAAGCGTTCGGTGTCGCCGTGCAGCGCGGTGATCGCCGGCATCAGCAGGAAGCAGTAGACCGGGATGAAGATGGTGAACAGGCCGTACCAGGCGGTCCACACCAACCAGTACTGGAACGGGATGACGATGCCGAACATGCCGAGCAGCACCCAGTGGTCGCTGCGGCGGCTGTGCGTCAGCGTCACGAATTCGCGCAACGCGGCGAACGAAATCAGCGCGAACAGGATGGTCATGCCGGGGCGGCCGAAGAAGAAGGCAACGGTGATCGCCACCACCATCACCCACCAGGCATTGATGCGCTGGGTGAGGTTGACCAGCGTCGGCGACAACGGCTTTGGCGCGCGCCATGACAAGACGCCGGCGACGACGCTGGCGCTGATCAGCACCGCCAGCAGGCCGACAATCAGAATGAGGGTTTCGTGCATCATCGGCAGCATTTTGCCTTGGTCCTCAATCGTCTCGCTGCGGCCGGGGGTTGAGCGCCAGCAGCGTTTCGCGGGCGCGGTCGAGAAAGGCGCGGCGTTCCTCACCCGGTTGAATGGCGATCGGTGCGCCGAAGACGACACGGCAAAGCAGCGGCACCGGCACGAATTGCCCCTTGGGCAGCACCCGCGACATGTTCTCGATCCAGCACGGGATGAGTTCGACATCGGGCCGCGCCATCGACAGATTGTAGAGGCCGGAACGGAACGGCAGGAGCGGTTCGTCGGTCATGTTGCGCGTGCCTTCGGGAAACAAGATCAGCGAATGGCCCTGGTCGAGCACCGACAGCATGATCGAGATCGGGTGCTGCGTTTCATCCGTCCACTGCCGGTGGATCAGCACGGAAGACAGCATGTCCTCGGCAATGAAACGGCGCAGCCGCGTCTTGCTCCAATAATCGGCGGCCGCCACCGCATGGGTACGGGCGCGCTCCTTCTCGCTGAGGCAGGCCGACAGCAGGATGAAATCGCCGTGGCTGGCATGGTTGGCGAAGTAGATGCGCTGCCGGTCCGATGGCTGGCTGCCGTTCCAGATCGGCCGCACTCCGGTGACTACCCAGGCCAGTGCTGACAGGCCGACCGAGGTCACCGTCTGCAGCAGGGTATAGGTGCTGACGCGAAGCTTTGTCATGGACGGGCTCAAAAGAATGCCGCGACGACCGAGGCCGCCGCGAACAGGCTGAAGGCGATACGCTGCTTGGCGAGCAGACGGCGCGTGCCGGCCATCCGCTGGTCGAGCGAGCGGCCACCGGCCGCCGTGGGTTTCAGCCGCATGCGCGCCAGCACGTCGTCGATCGCCGCACCGCCGCCTGCTTCGCTGGCGTGGCTGGCCATCAGCCGGAACAGCAGCGCGTCGAACAAAAGCAGGGCCGAGAGAATAATTGTGGCTATGGCACCCGCGGCGGCGATCAGCCAGGCCGCCGCGGACAGCGACGATGTTTGCGGCGCAGCCGCCAGGCCGATGACCGGCGCCGCCAGCAAGGCAGCAGCAATCAACAGCAGCGGCCACGCAACCTGCACCATCAGTCCGGCGGCGAACGTCTCGGCCTTGTCTCGAAAGGCGGTCATGTCGGCGCGTCCATGCCAAGATGCACAGGCCGGCCGGCAGCGGCGAGCTGGCCTCGCGCCTGATCCGGCGTGGCGGCCCGGCCGCTGGCGACCAGCCATTCGGCGACGACGGCGGCGCTGCGCTGGAAGCCGAGCGCACAGCAGACCAGCACCGTGCCCTTGCTCTGCGCCGTCTCGATCGCCGCCACCGCTTGCGCACGCGCCTCGCGAGACGGCGGCAAAAGGTCGACCATGGGCAGGCTCAACCAGCGGATCGAGGCGCCGCGCGGCCTTTCCAATTCGCCGGCAAGGTCGATCACCGTGCCGAAGGCGTCGGCCTCGGCGGCGGTCGGAAAACGGCCAAGGGAAACACCGTCGGCAATGACGATCTGCGCCGGAAGCTTTCGCGTCCATGCCCACACATTGACCTTGGCGGCAACCCGGTAGGGCCACAGCAGAAGACGGCTGGCCAGCGACACGCGGCCATCGGCTGTTTTCTGGAACACCTTGGCGCCGGCGCCGGCATAGGCGAAAGCGACTATGGCCAGCGCCAGTGCCGGCCACAACAGGATGAGCCACAGCGCCGAGACCAATGCGCCGGCAGCGGCGCCGGCCAGCGCAAGGCTTGCGCCGAGCGCATAGAACAGCGCCAGAAGCCGCGCCTTCGGATCAGTGCTCAGGCGGAAGCCGGCGAACGGCAGCTCGCCGTCGCGCGAAAACAGCCACAGCGCGAAAAGGCCGAGCAGCGCGCCGGTCGGAATGTCGATGAAATGGTGCTGCCACGTCGTCAGCACCGAGGCGCCGATCAGGAAACACCAGACATGCCAGGCGACGCCGGCGATGCCGGTCAATCGGTGACGCCAATGGTCCCAGATGATGACCAGCAGCGCAATATGCAGCGACGGCGCCTGGTTGAAGGGTTTGTCGAAGCCGCCGAGCACGGCGAACATGAAGCCGGGCAGGCCGCTCGTCTGCGGGCGCACGAACGTCGCAGTCAGCGGGAACAGGATGAAGCAGGCGACGGCGACGATCTGTGCCGTCAGATAGCGGCCGGCAAGGCGGTCGACGCCGCTCTTCGAACTGTTCAACAGCAACGACAAGCCATAGAACAGGTTGATCGACCAGTAGGGCACGATCGTCCAGGCAAGGAACGCGACGCCATGCTCCCAGCCGAACACGATGCTGCCGAGGTCGTCGCGCCGCGACGCCAGCCAGTTGGCGAAGCCGTAGGTGGCGTAGAAGAACGGCGCCAGAAATGCCAGCCACAGCGCGGCGCGCAGGACTATCCCGGGATACGGCTCGTGCGGCAAGGCCGGAAGGGCAGGGGCATCGCGAGGTAAGGCAGAGGCAGGCAAGTCCATGTTCAGACGCGCCGCGCGACCGAAACGGTGAAGATGCCCCACTGGTCGATGCGCTGGTCGAGCTTCTCGAAGCCGGCGGCCGCCACCAACTGGTCCATCTCGGTCTGCGTGCGGCGGCGCATCACCCAGGCCTGGCCGCCGCGGTGCGAGGTCAGGCTGCGCGCGATCATCTCGAGCTGCGGATGCCAAGGCTGGTTGGTGTAGACGAGCAGGCTTCCGGGCTGCATGGCGCTGGCCAGTCCACCGAGCGAGCGGGCGATCATGGCATTGTCGGAAAACAATTCGTAGAGCCCCGAGACGATGGCGAGATCCGGCGCCGGGTCGAGCCCGGCCAGCATCGTGGCGTCGAAGGCGTCACCTTGATGGAAAGTGACGCTCGCCGGCAGCTTGCGCTCGGCGATCAGCTTGCGGCCGAGCGAGACGTTGAGCTCGGAGAAATCCTGCAGCCGCACGCTTGCCGGCGGCGCGGCGCCTTTCTGCACGGCATCGAGCACATAGCGGCCATGGCCGGCGGCGATATCGACGATATGGACCGGCCGGCCGGCGGCCTTGAGCGAGGCGGCGGCGCTGCCGATCAGCTCTTCCAGATGCAGCTTGCGCTGGCGGATGCCGCGCCAGCCGATGGCATCGAGAAAGGTGCGGTCGATCATGCGGCCAATGGGGCTGATGCCGCGCGCCTCGTTCTCATAGACATAGTCGAGCGTCGAGCCGGAATCGAAGCCGGTGGCAATCCCCGTCTTCATGCCGGACGACAGCCAGGCGCCCATGCGGATCGAAGCGCGGCTGATTGTCCAGTAGAGCCCCCTGGGAGACAGCAGCGGCAGCGGCGAGGCCAGCCGGTCGGCCTCGTCGCGTGTGTAGCCGGCACGGTCGGCCTCGGTCAGGTCGACCGGCTTTTCCGGCGCTGTGAACTGCCTTTCGAGGAAAGGCCTGATCAGGTCGAGTGCCTTGTGGCGGTCGCGCTCGCCCAGCGTGTCGTGAAAGAAGCCGGGCAAAATATGCCGCTCCTTGGCCGGGCTCGCCAGATTGACGAAAAACTCGTGCTGCGGTCCATGGCGCACCACCCAGTCGCTGCCGGAGATCAGAAGCTGTGTCGGCACGGTGATGGCGCGGGCGTCGGCGACGATGCGCGCGGCATGGTCGTAGAGCTCGACCAGGATGTTGGAGGCGATCGGCCGGGTGATCAGCGGGTCGGCGTCGAAGGAGGCGATGCGCTCGGGGTCATGCGTCAGGAATTTCGCCTTGACGTAGGAATTGACGAAGAAGCGGCCCTTCAGCTTCTGCCACAACGCAATGCCTTGCTTCGCGAAGGGCACGTAGAGCTTGACCGAGAAGGCCGGCGAGGCCAGCACCAGGGCGCGAATGTCGGGCGCGTAATCGTGCACCCAGGCGGCGGCAAGCACGGCGCCGAAGGATTGCGCGATCAGCGCGATGTCGCGCCGGGCAAAGCCGTCGCTGCCAATCTCGCGCACGAAACAATCGATGTCGCGCACCAGCGTCGCAAACGACGGCGCATAGCCGCGTTCGCCGGCGGAGCGGCCATTGCCGCGCGCATCCCAGGCATAGAACGCGTGGTCGGGCATCTCAAGCTCGTCGACCAGATGCGCCATGCGGCCGCCATGCTCGTGGCCGCGATGGAACAGCAGGATGGCACCCTTGCGGTGTTCCGACAGCGCCGGCCAACAGCGGTAAAAGATCTCGGTGCCGTCATGGCTCTTGAAGCTGCGCTCCTGCGCCACCCGCTCGATGTTGGCTGAAGCCACTGCCGCAACCGTCTGTTGGTGAAGCATGTTGTTCTCCCTGGCGAGACCGGAATTCAGCTGCCGCTCCCGTTAAGGCCGCTGTGTATCCGGTTGATGGCGGTCGCCAGCGAGAGTGTAGCCATGGCCGGAAACACGAGCGGCGTGAGCGCCGGGACCCACAGGCCGGACGCGATAAGCACGGCGAGGATGCCGAGCGCCAGCGCCCGGTCGCTTTTGCCGAACGGGCCGGCATAGTTGCGCCCGGTTCCTGCGGCGATGCCGAGCACGCCGGCGAACTCCGTGATCATAGCCGCGATCGCAAATGCAACGACGCCCCAGGCAGGAAAAATGACGGCAAAGGCCAGGATCAAAGCGAGATCGGAGACAACATCGCAGAGCTCGTTGAGATACATGCCGAGCTTCGAGGCCTGGCCATGTTCCCTCGCGAGCATACCGTCGATCGCATTCAGCGCCATTCGCGTAAACAGCACGAGCGGCATCAGCAGAAAGACCACGCGGTGGCCGGCAAGGGCTGCCACCACAAGGCCGGTGGCGAGCGAGAGGGCAGCGGCCAGCAACGTGATCTGGTTGGCGGTGATGCCGGCTCTGGCCAGTCCGTCGGCAAGCGGCCGCAACCTGGCCTGGAAGGCCGGTTTCAGCGCATAAAGCGTTGGCATATGCGAACCCCCCGGCCGCGGTGCAAATTGATGTTGGCGAGGATGGTCAATTGGCGCGCAAGACGCAAGGGCGGCGCCCACTACTTTCCGCAAACTTGCCGGACGGCTATGTCCTCGCTTTGACCGTGTCGCCCGGGAACAGTGCGGGCAAACTTTGTTCGGCCGCCGCCCAGGCGCGACTATGGTAACGCCGCAGGATGAGAATGCATGCGGCGAAGACCAGCAGCCCGCAAATCACGCCGGGCGTCATGCCCCCGCCGAAAGCAGACTTTACAACGATGCCGGTGAAGACGCCGGCAATGGCGCCATTGATCGTGCCCACCATCCCCGCGGTGGTCATGAAATATTGCAGCGGCGAGGGTCTGAGGCCCTTGTCGACCAGCACCGCCGAGGGGTCGTCATGCGTGGAATTGACAAGGTATTTTTGCAGCACGGGCGCCAGCTCGACGAAATAGTGGCGGATCCGGGCCATGCCGCGGGCATGCACCATGTCCTCGATGGCAACCTGCACAGCGCGTACGAAGGTGACCAGGCCGATGAAGAACAGGCAAGGCAGCAAGATCAGGCTGAACAGGATGAACGGCCTGCCCATCTCCGTGACCTGCGCGACGAAGGACAAGGCAATCGTTGCGCTCGAGACCGAGGTCAGGAACAGATCGGCTCGCTGGTTCGCTTCCTGAATGGTCGCGGCGCGAGCGTTTTGCAGCACGAAATGCTCGGTCGTCAGGCACTGCAGGGCGTGCTGCGCCTGGTCAGGCGGAACCGGAGCGTCGGGAGAACGGGTCATCGACATTTGCCCGCTTCTGCCCGCCGGAACCGGCAGGCAGAAGGGGGCGTCGTCCTGCGAGCTGTCAGGTCTTGCCGTCGCCGCCGCTGATGGCGATACGCTTGGCCTTTGCCTGGGCGCGCTCCGTCTTGGGCAGCGTCACGCTGAGCACACCGTTCCGGAACGCGGCGTTCACCTTGTTTTCGTCGACTTCGTAGCCGAGCGGGATACGCCGCTCGAAACGGCCATAGAAGCGTTCGGAGAACTGCCTGTCCTTGTCCTCGGTCTCTTCGCGCTTCTCGCCGCGCAGCGTCAGCACGCCGTCATCGAGCAGCAGCTCGACATCTTTCGCGTCCATGCCGGGGATCTCGGCGGTGACGCGGATCTCCTTTTCGCCATCGGCGATGTCGATACTGGGCCAGCTGGCGCTGGCCGCGGAGAGGCCACCGAGCGACGGCAGCCGCGTGTCGAAGCCGCGGAACGCCTCGTCGAACAGGCGGTTCATTTCGCGATGCAGCGTCAGGAAGGGATCGCGATCGGCGTCACGGAACAGGCTGGGGCCTGATTGTTCTCCCGGCCCCAGGGAATGAGATCACGAATAGCCATTGCATAGTCTCCTTTCTCGACTGGTGCATTCAGGCAGCCTGCTCGACCTGCGCGACCTTCGGCCCGGTCTTCGGCGAGGCGACATCGGTCGCGATGGCGATGCGCCGAGGCTTCATCTCCTCGGGCACCTCACGTACCAGATCGATGCTGAGCAGGCCGTTGTCGAGCGAGGCGCCTGCGACCTTGACGTGATCGGCAAGCTCGAAACGGCGGGTAAAGGGCCGTGTGGCGAGGCCATGATGCAGATACTCCGCGTTGTCCGGCTCCTTGTGCTGGCCGGAGACAATCAGGAGGTTGGGTTCATGGGTGATTTCGAGGTCGTCCTCGGAAAACCCGGCTACGGCGATAGTGATGCGGTAGTTGTTCTCGCCGCTGCGCGCGATGTCATAGGGCGGCCAGGCGTCGAAAGCCTGCGGCGCATTTTCCAGCAGGTTGAAGACGCGGTCGAAGCCGATGCTCGACCGATAGAGCGGGGAAAAGTCGAATGCGGTTCTCATAGCTACATCCTCCATCGAGCAACATAGATACGAGGAGCGCCAAAGAGCTGGCGCTCCCTGGCTTCGCCGGCCCCATTTCGGCGACCGGTGCCTTCGATCTGGTTATTGTCCGCCGCAAGTCAAGACCCGGTGGCTTTCGCTTTGCCGGTTTTTCGGGCCGGTTTTCGGTCGGCTCGGCGAGGCTGCCAATCCCCCTTTTTGCGGCGAGATGTCCGGCAGGAGATTGCCTGTTTGGTTTCAATCGCCAACGCTGACTTCCCCGGCCGGTTATTGTCAGCAGCAGGTCAAGACCCAGATTTCTTGTGTTGCCGGGCCCGTTCCCGGCACTCGCAGATGGAGCTGACCATGACACGCGACGAGATCATTTCTGTGCTGGGCCCGGTCGACGAAGCCGTGATCGCCGACATTGCGGCGACGGACGGGACGGTCCAGGAATTGCGCGAGGCCCTGGCCTGGATCGCCGCCGACGAGGCGTTGGTGAACGAGGGCCGACCGCTGCCGACGGCAAGAGTAGCGACGCTGATCGAACTGCTGCAAGGGCCCGACGAGGAGGAATAACCGGCTGTTGCCGCGATGCTCTTGAACCGCGCAGAGAGACGAACCATGTCCTTCAGCGGCGCCGGCCGGCCGCCGGTGCCTGCCAGCATAACGTTGCTTGCTCAAACAAGAAGACGATCAGAAAACAAGGAGGAAGTGATGGACGACGTCCGCTTTGCCGAGCCAATCACGTTGAAATTCCAATCCAGCGAGCGCAAGGTCGCCAGCAGTTGGGAAGCTATCGAATGCATGCGCCAGCAGTGGCCGGACCGTGCACGCGGCCGGAGTTGGCGCGCCGCCTATCGGACCTGCCGCGACGCGCTCGACGGCTGGCGCACCGCGCGTGATGCGCGCAAGGCCTTCGTCAGGGCGGCGCGCAAGGCTGGATTGCTCGCATCGGCCCGCAAGCCTGTCGACCACGCCGGCTAGCCCGGACCCCTCCGACATTGTGAGACCCAAAACAAGTGGGGGAGAGTTAGCTACCTCTCTCCCCCGCTTCGGAGACTTTGTCCGCTGTCTAGCGGCTGATCGGGTTGCTCCTCAGTGGACGGTAATAATGCCGTTTACGGCCCGCCATTCGGAGGGCTGGATCAGGTGATGATGGGCGACGCGCACCGAATGCAGCGGGCCTTCGATCTCGCGCTCCCAGAAATCGAGGAAATGCTTCAGCGTCGGGAAATCAGGGGCGATATCGTATTCCTGCCAGATATAGAGCTGAAGCAGGCTTCGATGGTCGGGCAGACGGTAGTGGATCTCCGCCGTGGTGAGGCCAAACCCTTGCATCTGGAGCTGAAAGTCCCTGCTGGTCATGCAATCCTTCCTTTCCCAATGAACCTCGGTCTGCAAAACGCCTCGCCTTCCACATAGGTTCCAGCCGCCGCAAGCGGCTCAGGAGACGGACAGATTTGGAAATCCGGCCGGGTCATCGCGCCGGAAACGGCGAATGTGCGAACAATTACAGCGTATTGGCACTCTCAGGCGTCGAGTGCTAAAATTTTTGCATTATCCTCTTGAAAGCTGAAAAAAGCGCGACTAGTTCGTATGCGCGCGATGCCTGATGAAGGGGTCGCGCACCCCGTGCCGGGCCGATATTGCCGGTCCGGTCAGGAGGATGTTCGAAAATCTGTTTGTCCCGAGAGGAGAACGACATGGCGTTCCGTCCATTGCATGACCGCATCCTAGTCCGCCGCATCGAGGTCGACGAAAAGACAGCGGGCGGCATCATCATCCCCGACACCGCCAAGGAGAACCCGCAGGAGGGCGAGGTCATTGCCGCCGGCCCCGGCGCGCGCGACGACAGCGGCCAGTTGCAGCCGCTCGACGTCAAGGTCGGCGACCGCATTTTGTTCGGCAAATGGTCCGGCACCGAGATCAAACTCAATGGCGAGGATCTGCTCATCATGAAAGAGAGCGACGTGCTGGGCGTGATCGAAGCCACGGGCGAAATGAGGAAGGCTGCCTGAGCGGGGCCTGAACAAGCATTCCAGTCAACGAAAAGCTGCCTATCGAGGAGTGTTCCAATGGCTGCCAAAGATGTGAAATTTCATACCGAAGCCCGCGAGAAGATGTTGCGCGGCGTCGATATCCTTGCCAATGCGGTGAAGGTGACGCTCGGTCCCAAGGGCCGCAACGTTGTCTTGGACAAATCGTTCGGCGCGCCGCGCATCACCAAGGACGGCGTGACGGTGGCGAAAGAGATCGAGCTTGAGGACAAGTTCGAGAACATGGGCGCGCAGATGGTGCGCGAGGTCGCCTCGAAGACCAGCGATACCGCCGGCGACGGCACCACGACCGCGACGATTCTTGCTCAGGCCATCGTCAGGGAAGGGGCCAAGGCCGTCGCTGCCGGCATGAACCCGATGGACCTGAAACGCGGCATCGACAAGGCGGTCGACGCCGTCGTCGCCGACCTGAAATCCAATGCCCGCAAGGTGACCAGGAACGACGAAATCGCCCAGGTCGGCGCCGTCTCTGCCAATGGCGATGCCGAGATCGGCCGCTTCCTCGCCGAGGCGATGGAAAGGGTTGGCAATGAGGGCGTCATCACTGTCGAAGAAGCCAAGACCGCCGAGACCGAGTTGGAAGTGGTCGAAGGCATGCAATTCGACCGTGGCTATCTCTCGCCTTATTTCATCACCAACCAGGACAAGATGCGCGTCGAACTCGAAGAACCCTATGTGCTGATCCACGAGAAGAAGCTCTCCAACCTCCAGGCCATGCTTCCCGTGCTCGAAGCCGCCGTGCAATCCGGCAAGCCGCTGCTGATCATTGCCGAGGACGTCGAAGGCGAGGCGCTGGCGACGCTTGTCGTCAACAAGCTGCGCGGTGGCCTGAAGGTTGCAGCTGTCAAGGCGCCGGGTTTTGGTGACCGCCGCAAGGCCATGCTCGAAGACATTGCCATCCTGACCGGCGGCACGGCGATCTCGGAAGACCTCGGCATCAAGCTCGAGAACGTCACACTGGAGATGCTCGGCCGCGCCAAGAAGGTGCTGATCGAGAAGGAAAACACCACCATCGTCGACGGCGCCGGCCGCAAGGATGAAATCCAGGCGCGCGTCAGCCAGATCAAGGCGCAGGTCGAGGAAACCACCTCCGACTACGACCGCGAGAAGCTGCAGGAGCGGTTGGCCAAGCTCGCAGGCGGTGTCGCCGTCATCCGTGTCGGCGGCTCGACCGAAATCGAGGTCAAGGAGCGCAAGGATCGCGTCGACGATGCAATGCACGCCACACGCGCGGCGGTCGAGGAAGGTATCCTGCCCGGCGGTGGCGTGGCGCTGCTGAGGGCGGCGAAGGCGCTCGACAATATCGAGGTCGACAATCCGGACCAGAAGACCGGCGTCGAGATCGTGCGTCGCGCGATCGAGGCCCCGGTGCGCCAGATCGCCGAAAATGCCGGCGCCGAAGGTTCGATCATCGTCGGCAAGCTGCGCGAGACGGCCGATTTCGGCTATGGCTGGAACGCGCAGACCAACGAGTTCGGCGACCTCTACAGTCAAGGCGTCATCGACCCGGCCAAGGTCGTACGCACTGCCCTGCAGGGTGCCGCCTCTGTTGCCGGCCTGCTGGTGACGACCGAGGCGATGGTGGCCGAGAAGCCGAAGAAGGAAACGCCCATGCCTCCGATGCCCGGCGGTGGCGGCATGGACTTCTAAGGCCAGGCTTCCAAAGCGCGACTTCGAAACGGCAGATGGACCGTGTCCGCCTTCGTCGCCCTCGCCCGCCGCAACGACCTGCTTGCGCCGCAGACGAGCGGGATGGTTGCCGGCGAGAGCGTTGCTGGCGCGACGGTTGCCGACTGGGCAACGCGCGCACAGCGCGTTAACGCCGGTCTGAGCGGTCGGAGAAGTCGCCAATCTCCCCCTTGAGGGAGAGATGTCGCCGAAGGCGACAGAGAGGGTCGGTACGTCCTGGCGCGACGCCCTGTGGGACGAAAGAGAAGGTTGGCGCTTCACGCGAGGCGCCCCCCTCTGTCCTGCCGGACATCTCCCCCTCAAGGGGGGAGATTACGCGCTCAGCCGCTTTCGCTTGCTAAGCCCGTGGTAGCAGCCGGCGCATGATCAGCGAGGCGTGGCCGCCCACGCCGTGTGCAGCCGGCCGGCGCTCGACGACCTCGAAGCCGTGCTTGCGATAGAAGGCGATTGCGCGGTCGTTGCCCTCGATCACTTCCAGGGCGATGCTGGGAATACCCGCATGCGCGGCAAGAACGGCATGCAGCAGGTCGGCGGCAAGGCCGGTGCCGTACTCGCTTTTGTCTATATGGAGCCGCTCGAGCATGACCTCGCCTTTGTCGTCCATCGCGGCCATCGCATAACCGGCGAGCGAGCCGTCAGCCCGCTCGGCGACGAAGGACATCTTGCTGTCGTCCCTGAGCTCGGCCGCCAGCCGCTCCGGCGCGTGCCTCTCATCCGACAGCCGCGCCGTGGTCTCGGCACCCAGGATCGGCGAATAGGTGTAGCGCCAGGACCCTCCAAGCAGCCGCGACACCGCCGGAACGTCCTGTTCGGTCATGGTTCTTATCTGGGTCATTGGCACCTCGCCTCAGAAACCTGCCCCTTTTGAGCGGAGATGTCCGGCAAGACAGAGAGGTGCTGTCCCGCCGACCCTGCACGGCTGAGTTCAGCGCACATCCGCGCCGGCCACCATGACTATGTGCTGGCAGACATTATCGATATCGCGAATGACGTCGTCGTTCCAGAACCGCAGGATAGTCCAGTCCAGCGCTTCAAGCCGTGCGCTTCTGGTAGCGTCCCATATTGAGGCATCGGCCCGGGCATGCTGGGAGCCATCCAGTTCGACAATCAGCTTTTTGTCCGGGCAGGCAAAATCGACAATATGGCCTGCAATTGGCATCTGCCGCCGAAATGCCAGCCCCATGAGTCGATGCGCCCGGACCTCATTCCAGAGCTTCAGCTCGGCAGCCGTCATGGCCTTGCGCATCTTGCGCGCATTGCCGCGGTTACGGGGAGGTACGGGATAGTGATTCACTACTTCTATTCCTCAGCGCGAAACTTGCCCATCTTCTCTATGCTGCGCTTGAACACCCCCTCTGTCCTGCCGGACATCTCCCCCTCAAGGGGGGAGATTGGCAGCTTCGCCGAAAGTTCTCCCTTCTTTAGAGATTGGCGAAAGCTGGAGCGACGTCCAATCTCCCCCCTTGAGGGGGAGATGTCCGGCAGGACAGAGGGGGGGTGCTGGCCCGCCGACCTGGATAGGTATGGCACCTGTATCACCGCCTCACCCGCGATTTCAGCCAGCGATCGAAGGCCACCGCGAGGATGAGGATCAGGCCGATGACGATGCTTTGCGTGTAGGACGAGACGTTGTTGAACTGCAGCCCGTTCTGCAAGACGCCGATCAGTCCTGCACCGACCACCGTGCCGCCGACGCTGCCGATGCCGCCGAACAGCGAGGTGCCGCCGATAACGACCGCCGAGATCACCGTCAACTCGTAGCCGATGCCGGCGACGGCTTCGGAGGAGTTGAGCCGCGCCGACAAAACGAAGGCGGCAAGGCCGGCGAAGAAGCCGACGATGATGTAGACCGAGATCAGGATGCGGTCGACACGCAGGCCGGAGAGCCGTGCCGCCTCGGCATTGCCGCCGACGGCATAGACCGCGCGGCCGTAACGTGTGTAGCGCAGCACGATATGGCAAAGGATCGCGGCAATCGCGAAGATGATCGCCGGCACCGGCACCGGGCCGATCAGGCCGGTACCGAACCAGCGCATCGAGGCGTCGAAGCCGGAGATCGGGCCGCCATTGGAAATCGTCAAGGTCAGGCCGCGAAACACGGTGAGGCCGCCGAGCGTGACGACGAAGGGCGGCACTTTCAGCCTGGTGATGGCAAAACCCTGGACGCCGCCGGCCATGGCGCCGACGACGACGGCGGCGAGAAGGGCGGCGAACCAGCCGTAGCCTTGCGTGCCAGACGTCGACAGCGACAGTGTGTTGGCGGTGCCGCCTTTGGCCACCACCGCCGCGACCATGCCGCAGAAGGCGAGCAGCGAGCCGACCGACAGATCGATACCGGCCGTCAGGATGACGAAGGTCATGCCGAGCGCGATCAGCCCGGTGATCGAGATCTGGCGCATGATGTTGAACAGGTTGATCGGGTCGATGAAGCTCGGCTTCAGCACGGTGAAGACGACAATCAGCAACGCCAGGAACATCAGCGGGCCGAAGCTCATCAGCAGGCGCGCAATATTGACGCCGCGGCGCTGGCTCCGTTCGGTCGTGCTGGTCATTGCGTTGCTTCCTGCTTCTGGTCGAGCGCCATCAGTTCCATCAGTTTCTCCTCGGTCGCCTCGATGCCAGGCATCTCGCCGGTGATGCGCCCGCGCCGCATGGTGACGATCCTGTCCGACACCGCAAGCACTTCGGGCAGCTCGGACGAGATCATCATGATGGCGATGCCGCGCGCCGCGAGCTCTACCAGGATCTGGTGCACCTCCGCCTTGGCGCCGACATCGACACCACGCGTCGGTTCATCGACGATCAGCACCTTGGGATCGCGTGCCAGCCAGCGGGCAAGGATGACCTTCTGCTGGTTGCCACCGGACAGTCCCTCGATCGCCTGCTCGGGCGAGGCCATGCGGATCGACAGCGTCTTCCTATAGTTCGCCAACGCCTCGCGCTCTCGCCGCTCGGCCATGAAGCCGACATTGGAGTAGCGGTCGAGCGCGGCGATCGAGAAATTGGTGAGGATGGCGAGTGCTGCGAAGATTGCCTGGTGCTTGCGGTCTTCCGGAACCAGCCCGATGCCGAGCTCGATGGCGTCGGCGGGTGAGGCGGGCGCGATCGGCTTGCCGTCGAGCATGATGGTGCCGGCTGCAATGCGGTCGGCGCCGAAGATGGCGCGGGCGAGCTCGGTGCGGCCGGAGCCGACGAGCCCGGCGACGCCGAGGATTTCGCCCGCCTTGAGGTCGAGATCGACGCCTTCGAGCACGATGGCGTGCGGCGCCTGCGGATCGCGCACCGTGCGCAGGCCGCGCACCGAGAGCCGGACGTCGCCGGCGACGTCGCGCTGCGTCGGCCTGGCATAGAGCTCGGAAGCGGCGCGGCCGACCATCTTCTCGATGATCTTCGGCAGTTTGATCGGCCCGCCTTCGCGGTCGAGATGGCCGGCCAGCCTGCCGTCGCGCAGCACCGTCATGCGGTCGCAGATCGCCGAGGCCTCCTCCAGCCGGTGGGTGACGAACATGATGGCGACGCCATGCTTGCGCAGCCGGCCCATGATCGACATCAGCCTGTGCACTTCGGTTTCGGTCAGCGCCGAGGTCGGCTCGTCCATGATGATCAAGCGGCTCTTCAGCGATAGCGCACGGGCGATCTCGACCAGCTGCTGCTCGGCCACCGACAGCGCCGACACCGGCGTCGCCGGGTCGAGGTCGAGGCCGACGCGAGCGATGATCGCGCGTGAGTCTTCCACCATCTTCCGCCAACTGACCAGCCCGAACCGGCCGAGCGGTGCGCGGCCGATGAAGATATTCTCCGCCACGGTCAGCGTCGGGATCAGGCTCAGTTCCTGGTAGATTGTTACGATGCCGTGGCGCTTGGCATCCTGCGGATTGTGCGGGCTGAATTCGACCCCATCGAAGACGATGCGGCCGCTGGACGGCGGCATCACGCCGGACAGGATCTTGAGCAGCGTCGATTTGCCGGCTCCGTTCTCGCCGAGCAGGCCGAGGATCTCGCCGGGGCGGACTTCGAGCGAAACGTCGTTCAGCGCGGTGACGCCGGCAAAGCGCTTGGTCACGCCCTCGACGGTGAGCAGGGCGGGAGAGGGCGCGATGGCGGCTGCCTTGGGCAAAGTTTGCTCCTGGATTGCGATTGCCGGCGGGACAGCGCCCCCCCTCTGTCCTACCGGACATCTCCCCCACGAGGGGGGAGATTGGATGTCACCTCGGCTTTCGCCAATCTTCCTGCGTTGCAGAAAAGGCGCCATCGGCGAAGCTCCCGATCTTCCCCCAAGTGGGGGAGATGCCCGGCAGGGCAGAGGGGGGCGCGACAGAATGCTACTTTTGCCGCTGCGCGCCCTTTGTGCAACCTTACTTCGTCTCGCCCAGCCTCTCCGCCTTGTCGAGATTGTCCTTGCCGATGACGATCGGCGTCAAAAGCACCAGCTTTTCCTTCGGCTCGGTCTTGTCCCTGGCGTAGGCGACCGCGATCTGCACGGCGGTGCGCGATTGTTCGCCGGGGAATTGCTCGACCGTTCCGGCCAGCTTGCCGTCGCGCACGGCGACCAGCGCTTCGGGAAGCGCGTCGAAGCCGTAGATCTTGACGTCGGTGAAGTTGCGCGCCGCGCAGGCTTCGACCGCGCCAAGCGCCATGTCGTCGTTGGCGCAGATGATCGCGTCGGGCTTGCCGTTGGCGGCAAGGCCGGCCTCGGTGACGGACAGCGCCTCGGCGCGGGCGAAGTTGGCGGTCTGCTCGAAGATGATCTGGTACTTGTCCTTCATCGGATCGAGGACGTTGTGCACACCCTTGTTGCGGTCGATCGCCGGGCCGGCACCGGGCTGGCCCTGCAGATGGAAGATCTTGGCGCCGTTCGGGAACGCCGCCACCATGGCCTGTGCTTCGGCCTCGCCGCCCTTGACGTTGTCGGCGCCGACATGGGCGAGGATGCCTTCGACGCCTTCGACGCGGCGGTCGATGGTGACGACGGGAACGCCGGCCTTGACCGCTTCCTCGATGGCTGGGGCCAGCGCGTTGACGTCGAGCGGCGAGATGACGATGGCGTTGACCTTCTGCACCAGCGCCGCTTCGATATCGGCGGTCTGCTTGGGCGCCGAATTCTGGCCGTCGCTCTCGATCAGGTTGACGCCTTGCGCCTGGGCCTCAGCTTTGATCTGGTTCAGCATGTGCACGAAGAACGGAAAGCCGAGGCTCGGCACCGAACCAAGGATGGTCAGCTTGTCCTGGGCAAAAGCCAGTCGCGGAGCGGCCAGCGCCAAGGCGCCCATCGCCGCCGACGACAGCAGGAATTCACGTCTGTTGATCAATTTAGTCTCCTCCCAGATGAGCGCATGACCCCGAAACCGGAATGGGTTTTCCGGAAGGTTCCTTGCGTCGATTCAAAAATGGAGTGTCCTTTGAGCGCCCAACTCGCTTTGAAGGGACGCACGGCGCTCCAGCCGGTCCACCGCGACGTTCTCCTCCGCTCGGTGCCTGCCGGCGGATGCTAGCCAAGGCCGGAGCTTTGCGCAAGAACGGGAGCAGGCAAGACCTACCGATCGATCATCACCATGGTGCGCTCGCCGTAGCGCGGCCCGGCGACCTTTCCCGGCGCCAGCGCGTCGTCGAGCACTTGCATCTCGGCTGGGTCCAGCCTGATCGAAGCCGCGGCGACGTTCTCCTCGAGGTATTTTCTGCGCTTGGTGCCGGGGATCGGGACGATGTCGATGCCGAAGTCGCTCCCCTTGTGGAGCAGCCAGGCCAGCGCGATCTGACCTGGCTTGACGGGCTTCGCCGCGGCGATGTCGAGTACCGTGGCCGCCGCCTGCATGTTGGCGTCATAGTTGGCGCCCTGGTAGCGCGGATCGCCGCGCCGGTAATCGCCCTCCGGATAGTCTTCGGCGCGCCTGACATCGCCGGTGAGAAAACCGCGGCCGAGCGGCGAGAACGGCACCAGGCCGATGCCGAGCTCCTTCAGCAGCGTAATGATTTCCGGCTCCAGATTGCGCTCCCACAGCGAATATTCGCTCTGCACGGCCGACACCGGATGCACGGCATGCGCCCGGCGGATATTGGCGGCCCCGGCTTCAGAGAGGCCGAAGAAGCGGACCTTGCCCTGAGCGATCAGCTCGCCGACAGCGCCCGCCACATCCTCGATCGGCACCGCCGGATCGACGCGGTGCTGATAGAGGAGGTCGACGTGGTCGGTGGCGAGCCTCCTCAGCGAACCTTCCAAAGCCTCGCGGATATGTTCGGGCCGGCTGTCGCGCTCGGTGCCGACTTGCTTGCCGTTTTGTATGCGGAAGCCGAATTTCGTCGCGATCGTCACCTCATCGCGCCGGCCCTTCAGCGCGCGGCCGAGCAGTTCCTCGTTGGTGAACGGCCCGTAGACTTCCGCAGTGTCGAGGAAGGTGCAGCCGAGTTCGATGGCGCGGTGCAGCGTGGCGGTCGATTCCGCCTCGTCGGCCGGGCCGTAGGACTGGCTCATGCCCATGCAGCCGAGACCGATTGCCGAGACTTGCAGCCCCTGGCTGCCGAGTTTGCGCATCGTCAATGTCATGTGAAGCTCTCCGGATCAGCATCGCGTTCCAAGCCGCCAGGGCAATATAGCGCACCGGCTCGATTTCCACAGAGCGGGAGGCGCCACCGCGCGAGGGCTCAGTGCGGCCGCCAAATTGACAGCCGAGCCGCTCTCGGCCATCCTTAAGGCACGCCGCCTTGCGGCTTGTGCGTGAGTAACCAGCATGGCCAGTTCCGTCGCCAGTCAGAAATCCAAGCGCGCCGCGGTGCGGAACGCGCTCGACCGCCACAAGGTGTACATCACTGCGCAGCGTTTTTCGGCCGGCAGCTACAGCGCGCGCGTGCTGGTCGACGGCGAGGCCTATTGGGTCGACGAATTCCGGCTCAGCCAGCTGCAGCAGGGCCTGTCGCCGGCCGAACTCGAATTGACGCCGGCCACCGACGATTGAGCGGCGTGACCTGCCATCCTTCGTCATCCCAGGGCGGAGCAGGAGCTAAGCGACGTCGCGGAGACCCTGGGATCCATGCCGTGACATTGGAGCGCCGCTGCGATGGGATTTTGATGCCGCGCTCGTTGCTTTTGCCCACCACCCGCGCCTAGTCCATGGCAGCTCCTTCGAAGCTCAAGGCTTATCGCGCCAAGCGCGAGTTCACGAGGACGCCGGAACCAGCCGGCGGTCTGGTTGCCGGTGAGGGCAATCGTTTCGTTGTCCACAAGCATCACGCCACCGCCGATCACTACGATCTGCGCCTGCAGGTCGGCAACGTGCTGAAGAGCTGGGCGGTGCCGCGCGGCCCGTCGCTCAATCCGGCCGACAAACGGCTGGCGGTCGAGACCGAGGACCATCCGCTCGAGTATATCGACTTCGAAGGTGTCATTCCCGAAGGCGAATATGGCGGCGGGCCGATGATCGTCTGGGACACCGGCGTCTGGGCGCCGATGGACGATGTCGAGAAGAGCCTGCGCACCGGTTCCTTCAAGTTCCGCCTCGCCGGCGAAAAGCTGAATGGCGGCTGGATGCTGACGCGGCTGAAACCGAAGCCCGGCGAGGATGAGGGCAAGAAGAACTGGCTGCTGTTCAAGGAGCGTGATCTCGCCGCCGACGCCAAGCACGACATACTGGAAGCCCGGCCGGAAAGCGTCAAATCCGGACGCCGCATCGAGGAACTGGTGGCAACGCCGAAGCCGGCCGCCAAGCCTGCCAGGCCGGTGGTGCTGAAGCCAGGTGCTTTGCCGAGCGCCGTCAAGGCGCCGCTGCCCACCCGCATCGAGCCGCAACTGGCGACGCAGGTTTCGAAACCGCCGGGCGGCGATGACCCAGCGGCCCGAACGGGCGAAGTCTGGCTGCACGAGATCAAATTCGATGGCTACCGCACCATGGCGCATCTCGCTAACGGCGCAGTCAGGCTGATCACCCGCGCCGGCCTCGACTGGACGAAGCGCTATGGCGACCTGCCGCTTGCCTTCGCCAGGCTGCCGTGCCGCGAGGCGATCATCGACGGCGAGGTCGTCGCGCTCGACGCCAAGGGCATCAGCCGCTTTGCCCTTTTGCAAGACGCGCTGGCCGAAGGCGCCGGCAACAAGCTCCACTTCTACGCCTTCGATCTTCTGTATCTCGACGGCTGGGACCTGAGACAAGCGCCGCTCCGCCGGCGCAAGGCGCTGCTTTCGCAATTGCTGTCCGGTCTCGGCGCCAATTCGGCCATCCAGCTCAGCGATCATGTCGAAGGAGATGGCCAGGCACTTTATGACCAGGCATCCGAGATGGGGCTCGAGGGTGTCGTCTCCAAGCGCGCCACGGCAATCTACCAGAGCGGCCGTACCAAGACCTGGACCAAGACCAAGGCGCTTCAGACCGGCGACTTCGTCATCGCCGGCTACACTGTCTCCGACGCGGCCGAGGGGTTGGCTGCACTTGGCCTCGGCGAATTCGAAGACGGCGAGCTGCACTATCGCGGCAAGGTCGGCACCGGCTTCGATGCGGGGACCGCCGGCGAATTGCTGGCCAGGCTGGAGCCGCTAAGGGCGGGTGCATCCGCGCCCGAAGGGGTTCCCCGCGAAATCATGCGCGAGATGAACTGGGTGCGGCCGCTGCTTTCGGCGCATATCCACTACGCCAACCGGACCACCGACAATGCGCTGCGCCATGCCGTGTTCCGCGGCCTGCGCGACGTCGGCCTGTCGACGCCGGTTTCGGCCAAGCGCAAGCGGCTGATCGCCGAGGCCGACCTCGCCACCATCTGGGTGACCAACCCGACGCGACGGCTGTTCGGCAAGACCGGCCCGACCAAGCTCGACATTGCCGTCTATTACGCGCTGGTCGGCGATTTCATGCTGCCGCACATTCTCGGCCGGCCGGTGTCGCTGGTGCGCTGCCCGACCGGCAGGCCGCAGGACTGTTTCTTCCAGCGCCACGCCTTCACCGGCATGCCGTCCTCTGTGGCGACTTTCGAAACGACCAATTCGGAGGGCGAGACCAAATCCTATCTCTCGGTGGAAGACGCCAAGGGCTATCTGGCGCTGGCGCAGTTCGGTGTCGTCGAGTTCCACACCTGGGGCACCCATCGCACGCGGCTCGACAAGCCGGACCTGATCGTTTTCGACCTCGACCCGGGCGAGGGGATCGCCTGGCGCGAGGTGGTTGAGGCGGCGGTGCACATTAAGGGCGAGCTGGAAGCGCTAGGGCTGGTGCCGTTCGCCAAGACGTCCGGCGGCCACGGCATCCACATATCAGTGCCGGTGACGCAAAAGCAGAACTGGAAGAAATTGCACCAGGCGACCAGCGCCATCTCGACGCATCTTGCCGCCACCGCGCCCGACACTTTCACCACCACCATGGGCAAGGATAACCGCAAGCGGCGCATCTTCATCGATTATCACCGCAATGCGCGCGGCCACACTTCTGCGGCTCCCTATTCGCTGCGCGCCCGCACCAATTTGCCGGCCTCGACGCCGGTGAGCTGGAGCGATCTGGAATCCATCGACGCTCCGCAGGATCTGAATTATTCGTCGCTGCCGGGCCTGCTGGCGACGTCAGGCGATCCCTGGGCCGACATGGAAGATTTCGCCAGGGATTTGCCGCCGGTTGGACCTGAGGCTGGCTGACTGTTGATTCATGTTTCGGGAAACAGCCTCGGGAACAGCGTGTCCAAGGCCTTGGCGGGAAAGCGCAGGGATACCGGCCCTTTGGGCGTCTCGGATTCCAGCAGCCCAAGCGAAATGACATCATTGAAAACCCGCCGCGCGGTCCGCTCGGGCAGTCCGGTAATGCGCGAGATTTCGCCTCGCTCGAATTCGCCGCGTATCAGCGCCTCTTCCAGCAGACGGCTGGCTTCCGGCTTCAACTCGCTGCTTGTAGCGTAGGCGCGAAGACGCTTTGCCAGCGTGGCGAGATCAAAAAGGCCGGACATGAAGGTCACTTGGTCAACACAGACGCGCAGGAACCACAGGGTGAAATCCGCTAGCGCGCGCTGTGAGAGATTGCCTCTGCCGTCGAGATCGCCCTGGCGCGGCATGTCGGCATGATCCATCATGGTCTTGTAGTCTTTGCGACTCTTCAGCCCTCGCGCCAGTCCACGTGAAATCGACCACAATCCATGAGCGGCGATACCTGCCTCATGTGCCATCGCATGGCTCATCAAGCGGCTGACGCGCCCGTTGCCGTCGGGAAATGGATGGATGAAATTGAAGCGATGATGCGCAGCAGGAATGGCGAGTATCCGGCCTGCCTTGCCGAGCTTTGCGAAGCCGTAGCGCGTTTCGAAATAGCACATGAAATCGTCGACGCGGACGCTGGATGGCGGTTGATGCCTGCCGACCGCAACATCGTGCTCAAGTTTCGATCGCCATTCCCCGGGCACCATGAGAAATTCGCGCCCTGCACCCTTGACACGCAGCATGAGTTCCTCGGCATCCCGATAGAATTCCTGATGCAGCCACAGGATGAAGGCGCGGGAAGCCGGATCAGGTAATCGGCCCCGCGCAGCCATCCGGTCGATCTCGGCCTGGAGCCTGACGTGAGTGGCGGCTTCAAGTTGCAGGTTCCGCCGTTCCTCATCCTTGTCGAAATTTCCTGCCAGCGCGCGCTCGATGTCGCGCGGACGCGTGTCATGGCCCTCTATGAGGTTGCTGTAATAGGTATTCATGATGCGCACGAGATCGGCGAGGTTGGCAGCTGTACGGGGATGAAGGCTGCCGCCCAACATAGCGGACGCCGCCGACAATTCCGCCAGGGCATCCGAGATTTCCTCGGATACTTCCTCCAGACGGGCCGGTTCGATCCGCTGTACGCTTTCTTCCATGGTACGGCTGCCTCCAATTTTTGGCCGATCTTCAGAATTAATAAGTACATAATCATAAATAGTTTTTTTCTAGATTAATAGAAAAATTGGCCGATCATTTGGCCGATTGTCTGCCAGCCGGCCGGCGATCGGTCATGGCCGATCGCAAACGGCGTTATCAGATTGAAACTCCAGCATCAAAGCGGGTCGAGGCACAGGTTTGGCCGATCTTTTGGCCGCTGCACAGAGCCGTCCGGTAGAATGGTGACGGCGGTGCGCCGGTCCGATCTGCAATCCATCGACGCTCCGGAAAATTTGAATTATTCTTCGCCACGGATCCCTTGCCTGCAGGCGGCTCTCAGCGGAGGAAGATTTCGCTAGGGATTTGCCGGTATTGTAAGGGGCAATGTAGGATTTCGGCAGCCCCGTTCGTCCTCCGGACGAATGAACGCTGCGAACAGTTCGACAGCACAAGGCCGCGTAGGAGTATTTCATGGCGCCCAGGGCAAGTTGGAAAGGTTACCTCAAGCTCAGTCTGGTCAGCTGTCCGGTCCGGCTCTATCCGGCGACCAGCGCCAGCGAGCGCATCAGCTTCAACCAGCTGCACAACAAGACGCACAACCGCATCAACATGAAGCCGGTCGACCCCGAACTCGGGCTGGTCGAGCGTTCGGACCTGGTCAAGGGCTACGAATACGAGGACAAGCAGTACATCATCATCGAGGACTCCGATCTCGATGCGGTACGCATCGAATCCAATCATACGATGAACATAGAGGCCTTTGTCGACGAGCATTCGGTCGACGTCATCTATCAGGACGCGCCCTATTACCTGGCGCCGGACGGCGCAATGGCCGAGGAGACCTTCGCCGTGCTGCGCGAAGCGATGCGCAAATCCGGCAAGCTGGCGATCGCCCGCCTGGTGCTGTCCAGCCGCGAGCGCGTGGTGACGATCGGCGCGCGCGAGAACGGCATGTTCGTCTGCACCTTGAGGAATCCGAACGAAGTGCGTGGCACGGCTGAGTATTTCGGCAATATCCCGGCCGGAACCCCCGATCCCGAAATGCTGCAATTGGCCGAGGCGCTGATCAAGCAGAAGGAAACCACCTTCGATCCGAAGAATTACGAGGACCGCTACGAGATCGCGCTGATGGCGATGATCCGCGAGAAGCTGAAGGGCCATAAGCCGATCATCGCGGCGGCGCCTGAGCGCGGCAATGTCATCAATCTCATGGATGCGCTGAAGGCGAGCCTGTCGCAATCGGCCAAGCCGCCGGCCAAGTCCAAGAGCAAGGCCGATGAAACGGCCAAGCCCGCGGCGAAATCCGCCAAGGCCGGCGCCGCCGCGGCCAAGGAAAACCCGCTCAAGGCGAACCTTCTCAAAGCCGTCGGCAAGAGCAAGGCGTGACGGCTCTCGCCGGCACGGTCTTCGGCATCGTCGGCGCGCTGGCCGCCTTTCCGCTCAGGTTGGCGGCGCGCGAGGTCGAGCGCCAGCACGGCGAGTTGCGGCGCGGCGTCACTCGGCGCACCACACATGTCGTGTTGGGCCGCATGTTGCTCGCCAGGGCCGATGATGCCGAGATTGAGCGCCGCGTCGTCACCGAGCGCGCGGCCGGGCGCAAGCTGGTCAGCGAGAACGGCTTCCTGCGCCTGCTCGGCCTGATGAAAGCGCCGGAGGCTTCGGCGCTGTCGCGGCAGTCGCTGATCGACCAGTCGCGGCTGACCGGCGAGGATCTCGACCTTTTGTCGCTGTTCGATGCCTTCGAGCATGATTGCGAACCGTATTCCTTTCGCGACCTGATCCTCGCCCGCAAATATGCCGGGCTGGTTGCCGGCGGCGCCTCATGGGGGGCGATTGCGCGCTCGGTGCACCGGTCGGGCCCGGTCGCCTCGCTCACCGCCAAGTCGCTCGCCGTCGGCTCACAGCATGGGCGGGCCGATGCGATCTATCTCGAGGGCGGCCAGAGCGAACTCGACGGCCAGCTGCTGTTCGATCTGGGAACGCAGGATGACGACACGCTGGAAGAGCTGTTCGCCGATGCCGAGGCGGCGGAAGGGGCTGAAGACCACGAGCAGGCGGCGGCGCTCTACCGGCGCTGCCTGGCCATCGACCCAAGCGATGCCATCGCCGCTTTCAACCGCGCCAACTGCCTGCGCGCCGCCGGCCACGCGGCCGAGGCGGCGCACGACTATGCCCGCGCGATAAAGCTCGATCCCGGCTTCGTCGAGGCCTGGTTCAATCTCGCCGGGCTGATGAGCGAAGAGGGGCGGGTGGCGTCGGCGCGACGGCATTTGCTCAAGGCGATCGCACTCGATCCCAATTATGCCGACGCGGTATTCAACCTTGCGAGGCTGGAGTTCGACGCCGGCAATCTCGCCGAGGCGCGGCGTCGCTGGGTGCGCTACCTCGAACTCGATCCCAACTCCGAATGGGCGCGCACGGCCGCCAAGGGGATACAGTTCGTGGATTTGCAGCTGGCGCGGATGTCGGCGGGGTGAGGTAGTAGCGCCTCCTTCTCCCCTTGTTGTGGGAGAAGGTGGATCGGCGCGCAGCGCCGAGACGGTTGAGGGGTGCTGGACGGAATGCAGGTGATGCCAAGCTGGAACACCCCTCATCCGACCGAGCTTCGCTCGGCCACCTTCTCCCAAAGGGGAGAAGGGGTCACCAGCGTTGGAGTCCCCATGACAACCTTCCTCTTCGACGGCCCCGACACCGCCCCAATCACCATCTTGCTCGCCCATGGCGCAGGCGCTCCTATGGACTCCCCCTCGCTGACAGCCACGGCAAAAGCGCTGGCCGAGGCCGGCTTCCGCGTTGCGCGCTTTGAATTCCACTACATGGCGGCTCGCCGCTACGGCCACCGCAAGCCGCCGCCGCGCGCCGAGACGGTTAACCCGGAATACGTCAAGGCGATCGCCGACCTCCGGGCGAAGGGCGTGAAGGGTCCGCTGATCATCGGTGGCAAGTCGATGGGCGGACGCGTCGCTTCGATGATCGCCGACGAGATGTTTTCAAAGGGCGAGATCTCGGGCCTGCTTTGCCTTGGCTATCCCTTCCATCCGCCGGGCAAACCGACGCAGCTTCGGACAAAGCACCTCGCCGATCTCAAGATGCCGACAGTGATCTTCCAAGGCACGCGCGACGAGTTCGGGACCAAAGACGAGGTCGCGACCTATGCTCTGTCCGACGCAATCGAGATTTTCTGGCTGGAAGACGGCGACCATGATCTGAAGCCGCGCAAAAACATCTCCGGCTTCTCCACCGCCGATCATCTGAAGACGCTCGCTGATGCGGTGAAGGCGTGGACCGAACGCATCGTGCGCTGAAGCAGGCCGATGAAGATCGCCACCTTCAACGTCAACAACATCAACAGCCGGCTGCCGAACCTGCTCGCATGGCTGGCCGCCGCCAAACCCGACATCGCCTGCCTGCAGGAGCTCAAGACCAGGCAGACGCAGTTTCCGCGCACTGCGCTGGCGGCCGCCGGCTACGGCGCGGTTTGGGTCGGGCAGCCGACCTGGAACGGCGTCGCCATACTCGCGCGTGGCTCAGAACCCGTTCTGACCCGCGAGGCGCTGCCCGGCGACGACAGCGACCAGCAGGCGCGCTACATCGAGGCAGCGGTCAACGGCATCGTCGTCGCCTGCCTCTACGCGCCGAACGGCAATCCGCAGCCCGGCCCGAAATTCCAGTACAAGCTGGCCTGGCACGAAAGGCTGGAGGCGCATGCGGCGCAGTTGCTCGACACCGGCCTGCCGGTGGTACTGGCCGGCGACTACAACATCGTGCCCGAGCCGCGCGACATCTACCCGACCCGCTCCTATGACGACAACGCGCTGGTCCAGCCGGAAAGCCGCGCATCGTTCCAGCGGCTGCTCGACCAGGGCTGGCTTGACGCGCTGCGCAAGAAGCACCCGAACGAGACGCTCTACACATTCTGGGACTACCGCCGCAACCGCTGGCCGCGCGATGCCGGCCTGCGGCTCGATCATATCTTGCTCAGCAAGAAGCTGTCGCGCCGGCTGGTAGCGGCGGGCATCGACCGCGACGTGCGCGGCGAGACCGGCGCCAGCGACCACGCGCCGGTCTGGGTGGAATTGAAGTGAGGGGGACATTGGCCGTCATTGGCGCTTTCGTCAGGTTGGTCGCGCTGCTTCGCGGGCGAACGCCTCGGCTTGCCGGCAACCCTCGACGATCTCGAAGGCCATCTGATGGTCGGCTTCCGCTCGTCGCGGACCGGCGAGGTCATGCCGCTCGAATTCACCGTCGGCGGCGCGTTGAGTTATGTCAGCCTGCCCAACCGGGTGACGGTCAACGGCTCCGACACGATGGCGGAGCTGGCGCGTCTCGGCTTCGGCCTGGTGCAGGCGCCGCACTACCGCTTCGCCGGTGATTTCGCACGCGGCACGCTTGTCGAAGTGCTGCCGGATTACCCGCCGTCGCCGACACCGCTGTCGGCGCTCTATCCGCAGAACCGCCAGCTGGCGCCACGGGTACGCGTGTTCATCGACTGCGTGACCGGGATTTTTGGCGAGGATGGGACATCGGGCCAGGTGTGATCGTCCGGGCCGCCGGCTACTTTGCGAAGGGCGATCGGACGAGATAAACATCGCGCTTGGGTTTAGTGACAAGCGCACCGCCGGCACCTATGCCGTGATGGGCGGGATTGGGTGAGGACAAAAGCTGCGCTCTCCCCGCGTTCATCATCCTCGGGCCGGCAAACTGTAGGAGTTCACCGACATCGTTGCGCTGATCGAAGCGAGGGAAACCGAAAAGCCGATGGTCGCGGAAGGTACAAAAACGGACCGCCTCACCTTCACGATGGAAAATTCGGACAGTTAGCCGACAACTCGGCCCATGCTCGATCCAATTCGAGTTTCGATTGGGTCTTTTCAATGCTTTTCGCGGTAGCGTTGTCGATGAAGTTGCTTTCGACCCGCATGACTCGAAAATTTCCACCTGACGGCCGCTGATAGAGGACAATATAGCCGCAGTAACGATCGATGTTTTCAAACTTCGCCGCTATGTCGACTGCGGCATAGACGCCAGGAAAGGCAGCGTTCTCTGGGTCCTTCAACCACGTGAATTTGAGTAGCCGGCGCTCGCGCACAGCGCCGGCCTGAGAATGAAAATGTTTACTTTGCTCCACGAAGGCGTTCGATGGGATCGAAGCTTTGGCGGTATCAGTTATCATTTCGTATACCCGCCCATACTCTTGGCTATCGAGCGAAAGGAAATAGCGACCAACCGTTTCCGTTGCATCTCGAACCGCGTCCTCCGAGGGCGTCCACTCTTGCGATTGTGCGGGTAGGATCGCGACCAACACCGAAGTCACGATCGCAAGGAAAGCTACGGCTGCATGTGTCATGGTAATTTCTTCGCAGGAGCTTGCCACGAATGCAATCCGGTCACGGCCGATAGCCAGAATTTCGAACTGACCCACATCCCAATGGCGCGCTATGTTAGCGCTGCCGCAAGCGGATTGTCACATATCTCGAACTCCAGCCACTTGCGGTTGCCCGTGCGCGCCATCGCGGCCCTGATCCTTGATCAGCTCCGCCCTCGTGCTATAAAAAACCATGTCAGGGACCAGCCCCGCGGCCACCGCGCCGCTCATCGTGATTGACCTTCAGACCGGCATGTTCGACGGTGTCGCCGAACCGCCGATCCATGATGCCGACGGCATGGTTGCCCGCACCCGCGCGCTGATCGAATGGGCACGGCGCAGCGGGCGCAAGATCGCCTTCATCAGGCATGACGGCCCGCAGGGCGATCCTCTGGCGCCGGGTGAGCCGGGCTGGTCGGTGTGGCCGGCGCTCGGCCAGGCCGAGGACGAGCCGACTTTCGCCAAGCGTGTCGGCGATGCGTTCAGCAATGCCGCCCTTGCAGAATGGGTGGCCGGGCAGGGCGCCGGCGAGGTCGTTCTGATCGGCGCGCAGACCGATTTCTGCGTGGCGGCCACGGTGAAGGGCGCCTTTGCAGCGGGCCTGGGCGTCACCGTGGTTTCCGACGCCCACAGCACGCTCGACGCCGCCAGCGAGACCGCCGCGGAGATCATCGCCCGACACAATGCGGCATTTGCCGCCGCCGGGGTCAAACTGGCGACGACAAAAGCCCTGACCGATAGCTGATCCGCCGGCTCATCCCTACGCCGTCAAAGCCTGATCCAGCCGGGAAGCAACTGGCGGGTTCAGACAATTTGGCGCGGGGCGCCTCATCAATTGCGGGCTTCCGCAAGCGCGGCCTATCGCGTATTGGCGCGGGAACTCTCCTTTGGCCTTCCCCGGAAAACCATGATTCGTCTCGAAAATATCAGCAAGCAGAACGGCAGGCAGATTGTCTTCATCGAAGCCTCCGCCGCGTTGCAGAAGGGCGAGAAGGTCGGGCTGGCCGGGCCTAACGGCGCGGGCAAGACGACGCTGTTTCGCATGATCAACGGCGAGGAGCAGCCCGACGAGGGCCAGGTCTCCGTCGATCGCGGCGTCACCATCGGCTATTTCAGCCAGGATGTCGGCGACATGGAGGGCCGCAGTGCGGTGGCCGAAGTGATGGACGGCGCCGGGCCGGTGAGCGAAGTGGCGGCCGAGATGCGCGAGCTCGAGCACGCCATGGGCGACCCCGATCGCGCCGGTGAAATGGACGAGATCATCGTCCGTTACGGCGAGGCACAGCACCGCTTCGAGGAGCTCGACGGCTACGCGCTGGACGGGCGCGCCCGCGAGGTGCTCGACGGGCTCGGCTTCAGCCAGGAGATGATGGACGGCGACGTCGGCAAACTGTCCGGCGGCTGGAAAATGCGCGTGGCACTGGCCAGGATCCTTTTGATGCGGCCCGACGCCATGCTGCTCGACGAGCCGAGCAACCATCTCGACCTCGAAAGCCTGATCTGGCTGGAGCAGTTCCTGAAGAACTATGCCGGCGCGCTGCTGATGACCTCGCACGACCGCGAGTTCATGAACCGCATCGTCAACAAGGTGGTCGAGATCGACGGCGGTTCGCTGACCGCCTACTCCGGCAACTACGAATTCTACCAGCAGCAGCGGGCGATTGCCGACAGGCAGCAGCAGGCGCAGTTCGAGCGCCAGCAGGCGATGCTGGCCAAGGAGATCGCCTTCATCGAGCGCTTCAAGGCGCGGGCTTCACATGCCGCCCAGGTACAGAGCCGGGTGAAGAAGCTGGACAAGATCGACCGTGTCGAGCCGCCCAAGCGCCGCCAGAAGGTGTCGTTCGACTTCCAGCCGGCGCCGCGCTGCGGCGAGGACGTGGTGACGCTGAAGAACGTGCACAAGGGCTATGGCAGCCGCTCGATCTACGAGGGATTGGATTTTCAGGTGCGCCGCCGCGAGCGCTGGTGCATCATGGGCGTCAATGGTGCGGGCAAGTCGACGCTGCTGAAGCTGGTCGCTGGCGCTTCCGAGCCGGACAATGGCACGGTGGCGCGCGGGCCCAGCGTCAAGATGGGCTATTTCGCCCAGCACGCCATGGAAGTGCTGGAGGGCGAGCGCACCGTGTTCCAGACGCTGGAAGATGCATTTCCACAGGCCGGCCAGGCGCCGCTCAGGGCGCTGGCCGGCTGCTTCGGCTTTTCCGGCGACGAGATCGAGAAGAAATGCCGCGTGCTGTCGGGCGGCGAGAAGGCGCGGCTGGTGATGGCGCTGATGCTGTTCGATCCGCCCAATTTGCTGGTGCTGGACGAGCCGACCAACCACCTCGACATCGCCACCAAGGAGATGCTGATTACGGCACTGTCGCAGTACGAGGGAACCATGCTGTTCGTCTCGCATGACCGCCATTTCCTGGCGGCGCTGTCGAACCGGGTGCTGGAACTGACGCCCGAGGGCATCCACACCTATGGCGGCGGCTATACCGAATATGTCGAGCGCACCGGGCAGGAGGCGCCGGGGTTGCGGAGCTGAGGCCGGCTCTGCCGCTCACGGTCACGTAGACGCTCGATTCCGGAGGCCAAGCACGAGGTCCTCAGCCATATATCGCAATTTCGCGCAGCGGATCGCCGCCGTCGATGAACAGCCGGCCTTGCGCGGTCAACGCCGCCTTGAGCCGTCGCAGGGCAATTTTTCCTGCTTCGGGATGACGCCCGTCCAGCGCGCCGACGCGCACCGCAACGGCAATGTCGAAGTGCTTCTCATCGGCCTCCAACTCGAAATCCTCGATGGCGACCTGGCGAAGGCTCAGCCGGCCTGCCGCAATCTCGGCGCGCGAGGCGGCCCCGGCCTGCGCGATGGCCTTGGCCGAGCGGTCGATCGCCAGCACGTGCCCACAGCCGATCCGGCGCGCGATCTCGCGCGCTGCAGCACCCGGTCCGCAGCCGATCTCCAGCACTCGCATGCCCTGCCGCAAGGGCAGCGCATTGACGATCTCCAAAAGCCTTGGCGACAAGTCGTTCGCCATACGCTCTTCTCCAGCTTTTTCGCAATCCGAGATTAGCGACCGCGGCCGGCGACGGGAAGGCCGAGAGACGCGGGCATCGCCGATGTGTTCAGCTGGTATGTTCAGTTGGGTGCTGCTTGAGCAGGGGGCATGATCGACATCGAAGAGGTCGACGATCCGGTCTCGACCGCGGGCGACCGGGCGAACCCGAGCGGCCCGGCGTCGTTGACCTGAGGGGTAGGGAGGGAACTGGCGCCGAGCCTAACCGGTTGGGGGGTAGATCACCGGCCGTTTATGTGTATACGCTCAAGCTAATATAAGAGCAAGCTAATGTTTTGCGTCAGCGATGTTGGACGATTGTTCTGATCAGTGGCCGGTTGTGGCTTCCTGCCGCGCCCTCCAACCCGGCCAAACACCGCTTATTGCCTTCAAGTCCTGGCTCCAATGCTGTACCCCGGCCCGAAATTCAAGGAGCCTGCGATGACCTCACATCCCGACATCCCCGACGCCAGCATGGCGGTCGATGCGGCCGGCGTGGCAGCCGATGACCGGCGCGCTCGCGAGGCGGATGCCGCATGGCGGGACGATGTTCGCGAGGGCGTGCGGCATGTAGGCGATCTGGATTCGCTGCCGCTGTCGCCAGCCGAGCGGGCGGCGGCCGAAGCCGCGGCCACGCGCCACAAGGTTCGCATTCCCAAGGCCTATCTCGACCTGATCGACTGGAACGACCCCGCCGATCCGATACGGCTTCAGGTCATCCCGTCGCCCGACGAACTGGCAGAGCAGGAGGGCGAACTCGACGATCCGATCGCCGACCACGCCTTCAGTCCCGTGCCTAGATTGACGCATCGACATGCCGACCGGGTTCTGTTGTTCCCGACCTATCAATGCGCGGTCTATTGCCGGTTCTGCTTTCGCAAGGAGCAGCTGACGTCGATCGGCCGCGGCTATACGCGCGAAGCTCTCGACGAAGCCTTCGCCTATATCGCGGCCCATCCGGAAATCCGCGAGGTGATCCTGACCGGCGGCGACCCGCTATCGCTGCCGGACAGGGCGCTGGCGGAAATCCGCGCCCGTGTCGAGGCGATCCAGCATGTGCGGCTGTTGCGCATCCACACTCGCGTACCCGTCGCGCTGCCGTCGCGCGTCACCGGCGGGTTGATGCAAGCCTTGCAGGGCCGGCTGATGGTCACTGTCGTCACCCATTTCAACCATCCACGCGAAATCACGGAGGCGACCGAGCGGGCCTGCCGCACGTTGCGGCAGGGCGGCTTCGTGCTGCTGAACCAGAGCGTTCTGCTGAAAGGCGTGAACGATACGGTCGAGGTGCTGGAAGAGCTGTGCCGCGAGCTGATGTATCGCCTTGGCGTCAAACCCTATTACCTGCACCACGGCGATCTCGTGCGCGGAATGGCGCACCGGCGCACCACGATCGCCGAGGGCCAGGCGCTGGTCAGCGCCTTGCGTGCGCGCCTGTCGGGCATCTGCAATCCCGTCTACGTGCTGGACCTGCCGGACGGCGGAGGGAAAGTCCCGCTCGGCCCGTCCCATCTTGAGGCACGGGAAGGGGAGACGTGGCGAATACGTGGGCTTGATGGGGCGGTGAGGGGGTATGGAGAGCTGGTTGGGGAGGAGGGGACGCGCAGCCGCCGTCCAAGCCAGCCCACCTTGGTGACCTGACATGCAGCCCTTGATCACGGAAGCATGCGTTAACTGCTGTTCTATTTGGTGCTTGCGCAATTGCTAAAATGGTGGAAATGTTGGTGCGGGGTAATGGGTTAGGGGAGTTCGTCCCGGCTGTAGCGAGTTCCGGGGCGGCGCAGAAAAATCATGAACTTTCCACAGTTCCTGGTGGGGCTGACCACCACATCGTCCATCGTGGCGATCTCGACTTACCTTGCGACGGGTTCAATCTGGAAGACGCTGGCCTGGACGATCTTGACCTTGATCGTCATGCAGGTTGGATATTTCCTGTTCGTCGTCCGGTTGATCTACGGATCCGGGGCGAAAAGCGCGGAGGCAAAGCCGCGGCGTCTGAGGGCTGTGCCGCCGAACCGTCGAGGTCGCGTTCAGCTTATGTAGTAATGTCCCATATAGATATCATGGTCTAGACAGGACATGTTCGGTTCTGGGAATGTGCATTGGACGTTCCGCTAGTTTAGTCAACTAATATATATCGCCCAACTCATATCGTCGTTTTTGGGCTAGCGGGAAAACCTGCCTGCTGCTTGTACGACGGTGCCTAAGGCCACATTTTACAACCGGCTGGCAAGCTGCCTTTTGTTGATGCCAGCTTAAATCCGGCTGGTGTTTTCGATGGGCCATTGAGGCTATAAAGCCGTTCAACCGGGCGGCATCGAGATGCATTTCGGCCGGTCGAGAGGGTTGTGGTGATCGACGGAACGCCAAACGTGATCTTGCTGATCGGTAGCGCCCCCGATGTGGTGCGCTCCGCCGCCTGGCCCAAGCAGGCCTTCGGCAAGATCGTCGCCATCAACAACGCCTGGCGCGTGCGCCCCGACTGGGATTTCCTCGTCCATGCCGGCGATTTCCCGGCGGAGCGGATGCCGCAAGGCGGTCCCCTGCAGCAGGCGCAGATCTTCAGCGCCTCGCATTACGTGCCGGCGCAAAACAGCTTTGGCGGCTTCGTCTATGCCGGCGGCACCATGTCGATGACGGCGGCCTACTGGACGATCCACAGTCAGAAGCCGGACGTGCTGGCATTCCTTGGCTGCGACATGATCTACGACCAGCCCGGCAACACGCATTTTTACGGCGTCGGCCGCGCCGATCCGCTGCGCAACGACGTCACCCTGCGCAACCTCGAGGCGAAGTCGGCCCGCCTGCTCATCCATGCGCTTCGGCGCGGCTGCCTGTGCGTCAACCTATCCGACCTGCCGCGCAGCCGGCTGATCTTCCCGCGGCTGACGCTCGATGAACTCGGCGCGCTTTCTTCCTCGCAGCTTTCGGAAATGAAGGCCGAGATGCTTGCCGGCCTGCGGCTCGATCAGGCGGAGGAGGCCGACAGGATCGAGAAGGAACTCGGCTATCTCTTCGAGGACGGCATGTACTGGAAGCACCTCGACAAACTCGACGAGAAATTCCTGGCCAACATCGACCGGCTGTGGATGGCGGCGGTGAAGGCGAGCTTGAGCAGTCGGCCGAAGCTCCCGATCTCCCCTACAAGGCGGGAGATCGGCGCGTCGTCCGCTTAGCTTTTGGCCGCCGCGAGCTTGTCTTGCATCTTGGTCTCGAAATCGCTGGCGTCATGGCGCTCGTGCAGTTGCATCGAAGGCTCGCCGAAGGTGCGGTTGACCATGCGGCCGCGCTTGACCGCCGGCCGCGCGTCGATGGCGTCGGCCCAGCGCTGCACGTTCTTGTACTGCTCCACCTGCAGGAACTCGCCGGAATCGTCATACATACGGCCCTTGGCCAGCCCGCCATACCAGGGCCACACCGCAATGTCGGCAATCGTATAGTCGCTGCCGCCTAAATACTCGCTTTCGGCGAGGCGTCGGTCGAGCACATCCATCTGCCGCTTGGTTTCCATGGCGAAGCGGTCGATGGCATATTCGATCTTCGTCGGCGCATAGGCGTAGAAATGGCCGAATCCGCCACCGAGATAGGGCGCCGAGCCCATCTGCCAGAACAGCCATGACAGGGTCTCGGCGCGAGCCGGCTGCTCCGTCGGCAGGAATTCGCCGAATTTTTCGGCGAGGTAGAGCAGGATCGAGCCGGATTCGAAGATGCGGACCGGCTTTTTCCCACTGCGATCCATCATGGCCGGGATCTTCGAGTTGGGGTTGACCTCGACGAAGCCGCTGCCGAACTGGTCGCCGTCGTTGATCCTAATAAGCCAGGCGTCGTATTCGGCGCCGCTGTGGCCGAGCGCCAGAAGTTCCTCCAGCATGATCGTCACCTTGACGCCGTTCGGTGTCGCCGACGAATAAAGCTGCAGCGGATGCTTGCCGACCGGCAGTTTCTTGTCATGCGTCGGGCCGGCGATCGGCCGGTTGATGCTGGCGAAAGCGCCGCCATTTGCCTTGTTCCAGGTCCAGACTTTTGGCGGCGTGTATTGGTCCGTTGCGTAGTCGTTCATTTGGGAGGCCTTTGGAAGGGTTGGGTTGGGAGGATATCAGATATCAACGTGGGTAATGGCGGAGGAACTTTGCATAGGGCAGCTTGGGATAGCCGTAGGTACAGATAGGGCTGCCGGCGCTGTTGCAAAACCCCGGCGCGAACGGCGCGGCGCCGGTCCACGCCAAAGCCGGCGCCACCTCTTGCGCCTGATCACCTGCGCCATACCTATAGCCCATATCAGCCTGCGAACATTGCCAGGAACCAAAGCATGAATATCGAACCCCTTTTGCGATCCATCGTGGCCGTCCGCGCCACCGTGCCAGAGGACGCCTTCACGGCAAATACACTTGGCACCCGCCGCGAGGGCAGTGGCGTGGTCATCCGCGGCGACGGGCTGGTACTTACCATCGGCTATCTCATCACTGAGGCCGAGGAGGTCTGGCTGGCCGACCAGGACGGGCGTGTGGTTCCCGCCCATGCGCTCGCCTACGACCAGGAGTCGGGCTTCGGCCTGGTGCAGGCGCTGGCGCCGCTCGGGCTGCCCGCCATTGCGCTCGGCGATGCGTCCAGGGCCAAGATCGGCGATCCCGTCGTGCTCGCCGACGGCGTCGGCCGCTCCGTGCGGGCGCGGATCGTCACCAAGCAGGAATTCGCCGGCTATTGGGAATATCTGCTCGACGAGGCGATCTTCACGGCGCCGGCTCACCCCTCATGGGGCGGCGCCGGCCTCATCGGCGCGGATGGCAGGCTGCTCGGCATCGGTTCGCTGCGCCTGCAGATGAGCCGCAACGGCGAGGTCGCCGACATCAACATGGTGGTGCCGATCGATCTTCTGCCGCCCATCCTCGACGATCTGCTGACGCGCGGGCAGGTCGCCAGGCCGCCGCGGCCGTGGCTCGGCGCCTTCTCGGCCGAGAGCGACGGCAAGGTCGTGGTGATGAGCGTCGCCGAGGGCGGTCCGGCCGCCCAGGCGGGCCTTCGCCAAGGCGATGTCATCTCGGATGTCCGCGACACGGCGGTCGATGGGCTTGCCGATTTTTATCGCAAGCTTTGGAAGAGCGGCCCGGCCGGTGCCGAGATCCCGCTCCGGGTGCTGCGCGATGGCCGCGAAACCTGGCTGCGCGTCAAGTCCGCCGATCGCAACAGCCTGCTGTGGAAGCCGCCGCTGCAGTGAGGCAACCGAAACCTCTCACTCTCCGCAAGCGCTGAAGCCAGTGCCCGGGGTCCATTCCGCAAATGGGATGACCTTGCCTTCGACCGATACGGTCGCTTGCCTGGTGCTGCCGTCCGCCAGCTTCTTGCTGCTTTTGCCCTTGCCGGTCAGCACATTGTAGTCGCAGTCGCCGGCAACATTGTCGTCCATGTAATCCCAATACTCGTAGGCAAAACCGGCGACGACGAACGTGCCGTTGCGCCAGGCGAGCGTCAGCGTCTTGTTGGTCCGCTCGCTGCCGATCTCCATCGCCGGAATATCGAGCTTGATCGAACCGTTGGGGAGCCCGGTGAGTTCGGGCTCGGTGTCGGATGTGGCGGGGCCCGGCCGGTCGTAATCCTTCCATTCCCCGTCAATCTGATCATGCACGATCCCGGCAGGTTTTAGAAAATCGCCATCGCGATCTTTGAGGAAAAAATACAGGTCCATGGGAGAGCCGGGCTCGGTCTCGACGATCATCGCCAGATCGGCGGCGCCGTCGCCGTTCCAGTCGCCGGTCGCCGCCGTGATGATCTTCTGGGTCTCGATCGGCTCCGCCAGGGCGGCGGCCGGCAGCAGCAAGACCAGACCGAATATTGTCGATCGCATGTAGATCCCCCGCGCTTGAGCAGGCCTGAGAGCACGCTTCTCAGGAGGCCCGGCTCTGCCGCGTCTCGGAACGGCTCGTCTCGTTGAGCAGCCGGCAGAGCGAAACCGCTTCACGACGGCTCAGGCCGATCAGCGCGATTTCCGAAAATTGCGCCGGCAGATCGTGAACGATGTCCCACACCATCCAACGGCCGTCCGGCTCCATGACACATTCGTAGCGCAATAATTGTTCCTGCATCCGACCCCCGGCTTTGCTCACCGGACTGGTACAGCGTCGAGGTAAATGAGTTGTTGCGCCGCGGTAGTATTCCGCGGCTATCGAAACCGGGCGTTGAATCCCGCAGCGGCGGGCCCGAGGGGCCGCCCGGCGGTGCGGATACTCTCGACAAGGCGGCAGGGCAGGGACGCTTCCGGCGTGAACGGCGGCCGCCGCCAGAATTGGATCAGGCGTTGCGGCTCGCCATATGCGCGTCGAGCTTCCTCCTCGAGGGGCCGTAACGCTTGATGATGGTCGCGGCCTCGCTTTGCGGTATGCCGTATTTGCGGGCAAACGCAGCGACCTCGTATGGCTCTTCGCCGGAGACCAGTTTGCGATCCTGCTTGGTCTTGGATTTGTCGTCGGCCATGGCGTCCTCCATCACATCTGGTCGTTATAGGGCTCCTTGGTCCGGCCGACCATCCTGGCCAGTTCGGCAAAGGTCGGCACGCCGGTTTCGCCCTGGGCGTTGTTGGCCGCCTGCAGCAGCCTGAGCGGAAAGCAGACGGCGTCGCGGTTGGATGGCGACATGTCTTCATAGAGACGCTCGTCGCTGGTCATCGCCGCCTCGGCCCGGCGCAACGCCATGTCGACCTCGTCGACCGACAGCAGGCCCTTGTGGACCAGCGCGTTGTTGACGGCCGCGATCGCCATCATCAATCCTTCGAGCTGGAGATTGGCGACGTTCATCGTCTTGCGTCCTTGCCGGGCTTCTTGGCGGTGGCCTTGCCGTCTGGCCGGATCGCTGCGCGCGGCGGGTTCTGGCCCTCCGAATGAAGGGTCCTGTCGTCGAAATCGTCAGCCGGCCTGGTCAATCCCATGCCGCCGGGAGGTGGCTTGTTGCCGGCCGCATCCTGCGAAAATTCGTCGGCCGCGTCGGGGCTCGTCTTTGCCGGATATTTCCTCGCTCCGGTCTCGTAGCGGTTCGGGTCGTCGGCCATGTCCTGTGCTCCCGTTGCAATGAGCGGATAACTTTCATGCGGCGGCAGCGGTTCCGTGGCGAAATCGACCTTGCCGGTGTGCAAGCCTTCGCAATCTGTCGGGTTTCGTGCATTCTTGTGCATGCCAACGATGCTTCGCTCCGACGCGCCAGCAAAATGCTGCTCCTACTGCGGCGGGCGCGACCACGACTACGAGGATTGCCCGAAGCGCAAAACCGATGCCGAACGGCAGAAGGAGACGCCAGGCAACGCGTCCCAGCCCGCTGCCGCGGCTGCAGGGGAAATCCGCTAGCCAGCCTGAACCACCCGCCGGTCCGGCCGGTTGGCGCGAAGGTCCTTCCATATCCAGAGGATTGCAATGCCGCCACTATTGTGGGCAAAAGCAGCACGGGCAATCAGGTTGGGGTGGGGTGATGACCGAAACGCAAGGCAATTCAAGCCGTCCGCAGGGCAAGCCGGGGATGGCATCGGGGTCGATCGGTTCCGGCCTGATCGCACTCGTCATCGTGGCGCTCGGCGTCTTTGCGCTCCTGGGGTCCTGGTACACGATCGACCAGGGCGACCGCGGCGTGCTCTTGACCAACGGGGCGCTGAGTTCGGTCGTCGATCCCGGACTGCATTTCAAGCTGCCGTGGCTGCAGCGCGTCGAGAAGATCAGCTTGCGCCAGCAGGTGCTCAAATGGGGCTGCGAGAACCAGAACGATTGCAGCGGCCTGCCGGCCATGCAGGCCTATTCGCGCGACCAGCAGCCGGCCGACATGCGCGTTACCGTCAACTTCCACGTGCCGGCCGCCGAAGTCAGCAACGTCTACACCAATTATGGATCGATCGAGGCACTGGCCGACCGTGTCATTGCCAGGAAAGCACCGCAGGAGATCAAGACGGTGTTCGGCCAGTACGACGCGGTGTCGGTTATCCAGAACCGGGCGAAGTTCAACAAGGACGTCGCCGACGCCATCGCGGCGGTAACCGACGGCCCGGTGATGATAGACAGCGTGCAGGTCGAGAACATCGACTTCTCCGACGCCTACGAGCAGGCGGTCGAAGCCAGGATGACGGCGCAGGTCGAGGTGCAGAAGCAGGAACAGAACCTGCAGCAGGAAAAGATCAAGGCCGATATCGCCGTCACCCAGGCCAAGGGCCGCGCCGACAGCGTCAAGGCCGAAGCCGAGGCCAGCGCCTACAAGACCAGGGTCGAAGGCGATGCGACCGCGGGCGCCATCAAGGCTCGCGCCGCCGCAATCGCCAACAATCCGCTGCTGGTCGAACTGACCAAGGCGGAGAGATGGAACGGCGAATTGCCGAAGTCGATGATCCCGGGCTCGACCGTACCGTTCCTCGAACTCAGCACGCCTGCCGCAGCATCGAACTGAGGCGCGGCGCAAACCAGATCAGGGCGGCGGCGCGATAGCCGTCCTGGTGCGGTTACGGCTGAAGCACGGCGCCTCGGGCGATCGCCTGCGTTTGACTTAGAAAAGCTGTCAGCAGCTCCATTCCCGCCGGCCAGTCGCCGAGCCCGCTGTCGCCATTGATGTGGCCAAGCGGTCCGGCGATATGGAGATCGCTGGCCCATCGCTCGGATTTCGCCCTGGCATAGTCCAGCGAGCCGTAGGGATCGTTGGTGCTGGCGACAATCAGCGACGGAAAGCGAAGCCGTTGTTGCGGTGCGTCGGCGAAGGCCCGGGCGGAGGAGGGGAAGGCCGGCGACGCAGGGTCCGGAACCGCGACCAGCAACGCGCCGCCGATAGAGCGGGGGGAGATCCGCTGCCAGTGTACGACGAGCAGACAGCCGAGGCTATGGGCGACGAGCACCGGCGGTGTCCTTGCCTGGCATACAGCGGTTTCCAGCGCAGCCACCCAGTCGTCGAGGTCCGGCGCGTCCCAACTCGCCGGGTTGAACCGCCGCATCGCCGGGTTTGCCTGCTGCCAACGTGTCTGCCAGTGGGCTTTGCCCGATCCGCCGATGCCCGGCACAATGATGAAGTCGGTCATGCGAAGCCCTTCTTTCCTGATGCTGCGCGTGCAATTCTAGGTCTTCTCCCAGGTGGCGGAATGAGAGATCATCGGAAAGCAGCGACGAAATCCGATGGATTAAAGGGCGGTCATGCGGAACGGCGATTATCGGCCAAGGCTCGATCCCACCGATCTGGCGATCATTGAGATCATGCAGGAGGATGGCCGCATCGGCATCTCCGAGCTTGGCCGCCGCGTCGGACTGTCCCAGCCCGCCACCTCGGAACGGGTGAAGCGGCTGGAGGAGCGCGGCGTCATCACCGGTTACAAGGCGGTGATCAATTCGGCAGCGCTCGGGCTCGGCACCATGGCGGTCATCCGCCTGCGCACCACGCATGAGCATATCCAGGCCTGCCTGAAGAAGTTCGCCCAATTGCCGGAGGTGGTCGAAGTGCTGCGGGTGACCGGCGAGGATTGTTTTCTGGTCAAGGTCGTGGTCCCGTCACCGCCCGATCTTGAAGCATCGTCGACAGCATCGGCCACTACGGCACAGTGACGACAAATGTGGTTCTGCGCGCCGAGCAACCGAAGCGGCTGGGACGCGAATTGATGACCAGGGCCTGACCGGTCTATCGCTTGGTCTGCGTATGCCCGACGGCATTGGCGAACGAGATGCCGCCCTTGATCTCGCGCATCGCCATCGAGGTGATCGTGCGCCGCACGCCGGGCAGCCGGCTGAGCTCCTCGCGCAGCATCCTGTCGAGCGCCATCATGTCGACGGTGACGATCTGCAGGAGATAGTCGGCCTCGCCAGTCGTGGCGTGGCAGCGGCGGATCAGCGGATGCTTCTGCACTGCCGCCTCGAAGGCGTCCGACAGCTCAAAATCGATCGACACCTGGATGAAGGCTTCGATGCCGAAGCCGAGTTTTGCCGGGTCGATGCGGGTCGAGTAGCCGCGGATGACGCCGGCGTCCTCAAGCGCCTTGACCCGCTTCCAGCACGGCGTCTTGCTCAAGCCGACCTCATCGGCGAGCGCGGCAAAGGAGATACGGGCCTCGCGTTCGAGCGCCGCGACGATCTTCCGGTCGACCGCATCCAGCATCATTCGTTCTTCCAATCTGCTTCAGCGACAATTTTCGTCCTTCGTTTCCCGCCAATCGAATAACAGAAAGGGACAATGTTCGGCAAGAAAGCGATTAGACTCGGGGGACCGGGATCCAACAAGCGCCTGCGGCCGAACGGCCGGGGCAAGGAGCATGGCCATGGACAAGCAGGATTATTATGCCCGCATCGAAACGCCTGAGATGCGCGACTATGGCGTCTACCTCAAATGCGACAGGTTGCTTGCCTGCCAGAAGCCGCTGGCCGAGATGGTGAATGCCGACGAGCTGCAGTTCCAGATCGTGCACCAGGTCGAGGAGCTGTGGATGAAGCTCATCGCCTATACGCTGGTCGATGTCGTTGATTTCCTGGAAAAGCAGGACACGCATCGCATCGTCACGCTGATGGCGCGCGTGCACCGGCTGATGCGGCTGATGACGGCGCAGCTCGACCTGCTCGAAACCATGTCGCCCAAGGAATACCAGCAGATCCGGCTGCAGCTCGGCAATGGCAGCGGCCAGGAATCGCCGGGTTTCAAGCAGCTGCTGCGTCTGCCGCCGGATCTGTGGCGGGCCTTCAAGGCGTCATACCTCGACGACCGCGGCCTTTCGGTCGAGGATGTCTACGATACCGGCTACGATCACGGCGACAGCTATGTCGTTGCCGAAGCGCTGATCGAGTTCGACGAGCTGTTCCAGAAATTCCGTGCCAACCACCTCTATCTCATCCACCGCACGATCGGCCTCGGCGCGAAATCGCTGAAGGGCCGGCCGGTCGAATTGCTGGAAGCCGGCGCCCGCCACCGCTTCTTCCCGGAACTCTGGGACATACGCTGGGCGATGACCGACCGCTGGGGCAGCCAGTATGGAACGGTACGGGAGCCGATCAGCCGGGCGGGGGCCAAGGTGGGGTAGTACAACCTTCCTTCTCCCCTTGTGGGAGAAGGTGGATCGGCGCGCAGCGCCGAGACGGATGAGGGGTGTTGGACGGAGTGCCGCCGGCGCCAAGCTGGAGCACCCCTCATCCGTCGCCTTCGGCGACACCTTCTCCCACAAGGGGAGAAGGGAAGGCGCCACTTTGGTGTCGCCCGCTTGTATCCTGCAGGTTTTTCGGGGGATGATGTCGGGCTTGCGGCTGGTGGTGCGTCCTTGGGGCACAACCATCGTAACTCTTGGGAGGACATCATGACCTTGGAAACCGCTCAATCAACCGTTCAGTCGCCGTGGCAGACCGCGGCAATCCTCATCGGCCGGCTGATCTTCGCAGCCGTGTTCCTGATGGCCGTGATCTTCAAATTCATCGATATCGGCGCCACCGCCGGCTATATCGCGGCGGCTGGATTTCCGTTCCCGCTGTTCCTGGCCTGGTGCGCAGCCCTGCTCGAGGTCGTCCTCGTTCTATGCTTCCTGACCGGCGCCTTCTTCTCATGGGCAGCACTCGTCGCCGGCGCCTATGTGCTGTTCCTTGGCTTCGCCTTCCACGGGCCGTCGCACTGGGCCGGCAACCAGGCCGAGTTCGGCTTCTTCGTCGATCACTTCACCTTCCTGGCCGGGCTGCTGTTCGCCGCCGTGCACGGGCCGGGCAGGGTCCTGGCGCTGAGGCTTGGCAGGGCGTGATGCCCAATCTCGCATCCGGCGTTCTCGTAAAGGCGCTCAGAAGGGTGGCTGCGACGATCCCGGCCGGGTCTATGACCGCGACCAGGGCCAGATCGGCAGCACGATCCGCACCAGCATCGTCGTGACGATCGAGAACGGCTGGATACCGTCATTCAGGCCATCGCAGTTCGATTGAAATAAAAGCGAGAGCTAAAGTACGAGCGTTCGAGGTTTATGCTTTTCGTAGATGCGCCTGCATTCCCTCTGTACTTCCAACATTCGGCGGGCTAAGCAAGACGCGGGTCTTGAGGGGGAATTCATGAACATCGCCACGCGTTTTGCTGCCGCCATGATCGGCACGTCTCTGCTTGCCGGCTGCACTACCTTGACCGAAGGCGAATTCAACACGATGCATACCACGCTTGAAGGCAGCCCTGTCACCAAGCGCGTGGCGATCAACGAATGCATTGCACGCGAGAGGTCCACGCCGCTCAACGAAAGAACGACTTACGCGGCAATCATGAATGTCAGTGTCGCAAAATACGATAGCGCCTTTTGTAACCGGCTCTTTAATGCCGTTGCTAATGGCAGGCTGACTTACGCGGACTACCGCAGGCTTTCTTCGCCGGGGGCCGACAGCAGCAAGTTGATCAAGATCCTGCAGGGCCGCTAGCAGGCGCCGCCAGCAGTCTTGCCGCCCTGGCGCGGCAAGCCGTTGTCGCGGCGTCAGTTATGATCGCCGCGTCACATCTGGTCGTTGTAAGGTTCCTTGATCTGACCGACCATGCGTGCCAGTTTCGAGAAGGACGGCATGTCCGTCTCCGGCTGACATTGATTGGCCAACTCCAGCAGTCGGATCGGGAAGTTGACGGCGTCGCGGCTGGACGCCGACATGCCTTCGGACCTTTCCTCGTTGGTCTCGCTGGCTTCGGCCTTGCGCAAGGCGATGTCTATCTCCTCGACAGAGAGCACGCCCTTGCGGACCAGAACCTGATTGATTGATGCGATGGCCATAAGCAGGCCTTCGAGTTGCAGATTGGCGACGTTCATGATTTTTGCTCCCATGGCTAAGGGTCAAACGCGCGAATGCCTGTTCTGATCCGCGGCTGCGGCTGCTCGTCGGCCGGTGAGATGCCTCGGCAAATGGAGGAAGCGCCAATTGCCGACGCTGCGTTCGCGCCCACAAAGTGGCTGGCGGGCAACGCGAGGCGCCGAAGAGAAATTCGGTTTTTTGTCGCCGCGCCACATTTTGTTCTTGCTTTGTGCCGGCAGCTATGCTACTAATTTGGGTATGGTGCTAATTGGCTCCAACGACCCGCCCGCCGAGGCGGGTTTTTGTTTTCAGGCTTCTTTTCGATCGAACGTTGCTTGTGTTGCCGGCTGTGAAGTCGGCGGGACAGCGCCCGGGACAGTACCCCCCTCTGGCCTGCCGGCCATCTCCCCCTCAAGTGGGGAGTCTAATCTGGGTATGGTGCCAATTGGCTCCAACGACCCGCCCGCCGAGGCGGGTTTTTGTTTTCAGGCCGATTTGGAGACGATCACGGCGAGCGAGGCGAGTTTTCCGTCACTCAGGCTTCGGATGTAGTTGCGGCGGCGCTGCAGGAATTCCGCGCCCATGACGACTTCATTTGCCTGCTGCTGCGCCGGCGAGGGCACGATGCCGGAATTGGCTCTCTTCAGCGCCAGCTCAACATGTTCGCCGGTTTCGTCGACGATTTCGTCGATCCGAAATCCGGCATCGTCAAACAGGGCTTTCAATTTTTCCCGATCGGCGAGGTGGCTGGTCGCCGGCGAAACCGCCCACGGCATGGGATAGTATGGCTCGCCGCCGGCGAGCACGGCCTCGGTCCAGATCAGCCTGCCCCGCGGTTTCAGCACGCGCCAGGCCTCGTCGATGACCGCGGCCTTATTCTCGATGTTCATGCCGACGTAGAAGCAGATCGCCGCATCGAAGGTGCTGTCGCCAAAAGGCACTTTCGTCGCGTCGGCCTGATGGAAGCGAACCTTGTCAGACAATCCGCTGAGTGCGGTCAGCCGGCTCGACGCGGCGACAAAGGCTGGTGTCAGGTCGATGCCGTCGACCTGGCAGCCATAGGTCGAGGCCAGAAACCTTGCCGGCCCGCCAATGCCGCTGCCGATATCCAGGATCCGATCTGTCGGCGAAGGAGCAAGACGGGCCGCATGCTCCCGCGTCGCGATCAGTTCGCGGCCATGGAGCTGATCGAATGGATAGAGTTGCGCGGCCGCGAGTTTCCCGGCCGGGTCGGCGTCAGGGATCGCGGCCAATATGCGATCGACGATGCCGTCGCTGCCGTAGTGACCGGTGACATTGCCCATGACGCGTTCCCCTCAAGCGCAACCACCATCCCATCAACGCAAGTCTCACGCAATGCCCGCCTTTTTCGCCCCTCCTTCCAGCCGTTCACCGACGAGGGTGCGAGGTCGTCAGTGCATTTTCTGCCGCCGCGCCACATTTTGTTCTTGCTTTGTGCCGGCAGCTATGCTACTAACTTGGGTATGGTGCCAATTGGCTCCAACGACCCGCCCGCCGAGGCGGGTTTTTCATTTCGGGCTCCTGTTCGACCGAATGTTGCGTGTGCTGCCGAGGTATGTCGGCGCGAATGAACGCGACCGACTATCCCGGTCAGCAACCACCTATCGTCCATAGATTTCCCAGCGCGCCCCTGCGCCCATTTCAGAGAACACCCCATGTCCAACCGTTACGCCACCATCATCACCGACGATGACGGCCGCGAGGTCGTCAGCGCTATTGGCGAGTTCGCCGGCGCCGCACCCTATGCACGCCATGGCCGCTTCGAGCAGGTCGCCGCCGGCGTGCGGATCGGCATGGTGCGCGGCGGTAGCGTCGATGCGGTCGGCGGCTTTGGCTTCCCGTCGGGAGCACTCGACGGCAAGGCGGTGGCAATTCTCAGGGCAAGGCTGAATGCCTTGCCTGACGCCGCTGCGATGAAGCCCGGCACGACGACTGATGCGAAACCGGCAAGCCAGCCGCGGAAGCCGAAGTCGGAACGCGCCGGCAAGAAGGCCAAGCCGCGCAAGCGCATCGTGCGGCCAGGCAACAAGAAGCCGATATCCGCCGGGACGGCGGAGTAGGGCATGGCCAAGGCTCCTTCCACCGGCGATCCGCAGCCGCACGATCAAGCACCCGGCAAGCCCGGCCGAACCAGGCGGGCGAAGAAGACGCTGGCCGACGGCTTTCTCGAAGCGATCCGCGCCGATTTTCGCGCCCATGGCGCCGGCGTCATCGCCGATGTGCGCGCCGAAAAGCCCGATCAGTACCTGAAGCTCGTGCTGTCGGTGCTGCCCAAGGATCTTAATGTCAACATCAACAATCTGGATGCATTGAGCGATGACGAAATCAGGCAGCGCATCCGCGGCCTCGAAGCCGTCCTCAGGCCGTTCCTCGAGAAGCCGGGCTTCGCAAAAGGCCTCGCACAGCCGGGCGGCAAGGACGGAATATCTCAGCCTGCTGGCGGAGCTGGACCGCAGGCGCCGCACTAACCAGCTTGCCGCCTATCGGCCTTATCCCCGACAGGCCGAGTTCCACGCCGCCGGCGCGACCAATCGCGAGCGCCTGTTCATGGCCGGCAACCAGCTCGGCAAGACCAGGGCCGGCGGCGCCGAATGGGCGATGCACCTCACCGGCCGCTATCCAGATTGGTGGCAAGGCAAGGTTTTCGACTGTCCGGTTCGGATGTGGGCGGCCGGCGTCACCGGCGAAAGCACGCGCGACAATCCGCAGCGCATCCTGATCGGCCCGCCGCAGCAGCAGGCGGCCTGGGGCACCGGCATGATCCCGGCCGACGCCCTCGTCAGCACGATGGCGGGACGGGCGCCGGGCGCGCTCGACAGCGTCGTGGTGCGCTGGGGCGGCGGCGGCGATGTCCAGGCCGGCGAATCGGTGCTGTCGTTCAAGAGCTACGAGAAGGGTCGCGAGAAATGGCAGGGCGAAACGCTGCACGGCGTCTGGTTCGACGAGGAGCCGCCGCTCGACATCTATTCCGAAGGGCTGACCCGCACCAACGCCACCGGCGGCATCACCATCGTCACCTTCACGCCGTTGCTCGGCATGAGCGATGTGGTGCTGCTGTTCTTGTCGGCTGAGCAGGTCGAGTTCATTGGTGAAAGGGGAAGCAATCGGCTGAATAAGCCAGCCCGGCGCAATCATTATCCCAGCTGACTGTGGCGCACGGAATAAGTGTGGAGCACTTCTCTTGCAGCAAAATTGTAGTTATTTGGACGGAGGATGAGAGCCGTAACGGAGGGGTGGGCAGTGGGAAATCACTATCGGTCGCTAGTCGTGATCGGTGCAATAATGCTTTCAGGATGCGTAGTGACTGAGAGCCGGTTCAACACAATCAACGCTGGAATACAAAGAAGTCCAGCTTTCAAAAAGGATTTTATGACTCAGTGTGCGGTGGGATTGGGGGCAAAGCCACTAGCTTACCGCAAACAATGGGCTAGAATAATAAACACAAGTGTTGAAGCGTTGCCAGAGGTGTACTGCAAACGCTGGACTGATGCGGCGATGAGCGGACGAATGACGTATGCGGATTACAAAAATGGATTGTCGCGACCTACCTACGAAAGTAAGTTGATCAAGATACTTCAGGGCCATTAGCCGGCCCGCCTGTGTTCGTCGCGCGCCGTCCCGGTTTTGCTCCAGCAAGGTATCTCGCATGAGCCGCCACGTCCCCTTCATGACCAGCGCGGTTGCCAAGCCATGATCCGGAACTAGACTGGCTACATTGGGCGGGAGATCACAACTATGAATAGACGAATGGTGTTGATCGGCGGCCTTTCGTCAATTGTCGTATCACCAGAAGGCAACGTCGGCATGTCAGCAACTTTTCCTCCCGTTCCGAAATGGCGGCCATCGTTTTCGCAGCCCATCGATCGCATCGAGGAGCGCTTTGGCTACTACTTCAACCAGGAGCGTGACTTTGCCATCCTTGAAAACGGCACCTGTGTGCTGACGGAGGCTGGTCTTTCCGATGGCGCTGCATCCTTGGCAGCCATCCAGACGCTTGCCGAGATCTACAACTACCACCCGGACATGAAACCGTCCGATATGGACGATGGCAATTTGTTGGTCAGTTACAATCATCCTGCCTTCAACGTCGTGCTGACCGACATTGCCAAGGCGCATTGGCCAGAGATCGAGGCTCGCCACCAGGACGGACTGACGACCGACGAGGTGTTGTTCACGCCGCTCGGGCAGAACGTATTCGATGATTTTGGCAAAAAGGCGCTGCTAGGCCGGTGCTACATGTTCATGGATGCACAGGCGCCGAAAGTCATGCGCATCAAACGTCGGGCGATCTGATCCCGACTTTTCGACCGGCTCCGTGGCAGGTGTTCCGAGCGATGCAAACGGAGCTGCGAGGCGGGGCGTGGAGCGCGCACCTGCCACCACGATTCACTGCCGCGAGGGTGAGAACAATGACCCGTCACGTCACCTTCATGACCATCGACGATGCCGAACATTATACGCCGCAGCAGCGCGCCGAGATCATTGCCGCCTATCCGGCGCATGAGCGCGAGGCGCGGGCCAAGGGCATTCCGGTGCTCGGCTCCGGCCGCATCTTTCCGGTGGCCGAGGAGCTGATCGCCTGCGAGCCGTTCCCGCTGCCGCGCTACTGGCCAAGGCTCGGCGCGCTCGATTTCGGCTGGGACCATCCCTCGGCGGCGGTCGAGCTTGCCTGGGATACGGAGGCCGATGTCGTCTATGTCACGAAAGCCTGCCGCGCTTCGCAGCAGACGCCCGCCATGCAGGCGCTGACGCTGAAACCGTGGGGCGAATGGCTGCCATGGGCATGGCCGCGCGACGGCCGCCGCGAGACGCTGGAAGGTGCCGGCACCGCCCTTGCCAGGCAATATTCGGCACGTGGGCTGAACATGCTCGCCAGCCATGCTCAGTTCGCCGACGGTTCCGTATCGGTCGAGGCCGGGCTGATGGACATGCTGGACCGCATGCAATCAGGCCGCTTCAAGGTGTTCTCGACGCTTTTGCCCTGGTTCGAGGAATTCCGGCTCTACCACCGCAGGGACGGCCAGGTGGTGAAGCTGCGCGACGATTTGATGGCGGCGACACGCTACGGCGTGATGATGCTGAGGGAGGCGGCAGTCGACCCGGCGGTGTTCAAGGCCGCGCGGCGAAAGGCCGGGCAGGCCGATCCGCTGGGGGCGTTTCGGTGAGGAAAATCGGGGAGGGAGGCAATGCGCTCCGGCTCCGATTGGAAAACTGTAGTGAACGTCCGTGGACGTGGTGTAGCATCGAATGATCCCGCTCAAGGGACGCATCGGCGTGGCCTCACGGGGGCATTCGCCGATAGGGGAGGATCAGATGCAAAACGGAATTTCTCCAGACCACATACTGCAAATTGGCTTTGGGTTCTGGCCAGCCAAGACATTGTTGAGCGCCGTGGAACTGGGACTCTTCTCGCTGCTTGCGGACGGCCCCAAAACGGGCCTCGAACTGCAAGGCGCGATGGGGCTGCATCCGCGCGCAACGTATGATTTTCTCGACACCCTCGTCGCGCTCGGATTGCTGCAGAGGGACGGCGCCGGCGAAACCGGCAAATACGGCAATACGCCATCGACCGCGCTGTTCCTGGTCAAGCGGACCCCCCAATACATCGGTGGAATCCTTGAGATGGCGAACGCACGACTGTATCGGTTCTGGGGCGATCTCACACCGGCATTGCAAACCGGAAAGCCTCAAAACGAGATCAAGGAGACAGGCAAGTCGATGTTCGGCGAGCTCTATGCGGACCCGGCGCGCCTGGAGCAGTTCATGGACGCGATGAGCGGCATCTCCATGGGCAATTTCACGGCGTTTGCCGAGAAATTCGACTTTTCCAAATATAAGACGCTGGCCGATATAGGCGGCGCAACCGGGCAGCTTTCGGCCATCGTCGCGGCGCGGCATCCGCACATGCAATGCCGGACGTGCGATCTCGCCGATGTGCAGCCGATCGCCGAACGGCGCTTGAGGGAGCGCAATCTCGGCGGCCGGGTCATCGCCGAGACGATCGACTTCTTCGCGGACGAATTCCCCAAGGCGGACATCATCACGATGGGAATGATCCTTCACGACTGGAATCTCGAGAACAAGAAAATGCTGATCGCCAAGGCCTATCGTGCATTGCCGACCGGCGGCGCGTTGGTCGCCATCGAGAACATCATCGACGATGAACGCAGGCAAAACGGCTTCGGTCTCATGATGTCGCTGAACATGCTGATCGAATTTGGCGAGGCGTTTGACTTCACCGGCGCCCAGTTCACCGAGTGGTGCAAAGAGGCAGGGTTTAGTCGCTGCGAGATTATTCCGTTGGCGGGACCTGCAAGCGCAGCAGTGGCTTACAAATAGAGGCTTGGCACCCAGTTCGCTGGCTCGGTCGAGGCCGGGCTGATTGAAATGCTGGACCGCATGCAAGGTCGACCGCCGCCTTCTAGCGCCGCAGTGGACGGTAAGGTTCGCCGAGCATGACCCTCCGCATCATTCCCGCCACGCTGCGCGATCTCTCCTACATCGCCGCCAACCTCCGGCCCGAGGACCGGGCCGAGATCGATTGCCAGTTCGACGACTGGTCGCCGGCGCTGCTGGCGCTGACGGCGCTGCAGGGATTTGCCTATGTCGCCGAGCTCGACGGCAATCCGGAGGCCGGTTTTGGCGCTGCCGAGCAGCGCGGCGGCTTATGGATCGCCTGGAGCTGGGGCACGCGCCGCATGAGGCGCTGCGTGCCTGGGATTACGGAATTCTTTCATGCCGTGCTCGGGCCTGAAGTTGCCGCGCGCGGCGCATGGCGGGTCGAGGCGCGAGCGCTGGCGGCCAATCAACTGGCGCTGCGCTGGCTTGCCCGGCTGGGCGCCACGCAACGCTGCCGCCTGCCGGGCTATGGCAGGAACGGCGAGGATTTTCTGCTCTACGACTGGACAAGAGCCTCTCACTCTGGAGAAAACCATGTGCCTCTTCCAAAAACCGCCGGCGCTGAAGCCGTTGCCGCCGACACCGACCATTGCCGACAAGGACGTACAGGCGCGCGAAGCCGCCTTGCGGGCCCAGCTTGCGGCCAATGACGGCACTGCCGGCACGGTGAAGACCGATCTGTCGCCCAGTGAGCTCACCGGCCAGCGCCGCGTGCTGCTGGGGGTGTGACATGGGCGCCATGAGAAGAGTGTTCCGCAACCGCGTGCTCGCCTGGTGGTACTGGCGCCGGCATGCAAGGTTGAAGAAGAGATAGACGGGAGCTTGCCTGCCGGGATCGCGTAAGCCGCGATCCTTCGCGCCCCCCTCTGTCCTGCCGGACATCTCCCCCTCAAGTGGGGAGATTGGCAGCTTGGAGGACAGCGCCTTTTCTGCATCCCTCGAAAATTGGCGAAGACCGTGATGACAGCCAATCTCCCCACTTGAGGGGGAGATGTCCGGCAGGACAGAGGGGGGTGTTCAAGTGCATGCCTCTACAATTGCCCTCAGGTGTTCCGCGTTTTCCGTAACAGCCCAGCGCAAATCGGGTTCCTTCCGCACGGTTGACATTCCTCCCTCAGCCGCCATGCTGCATTGCAACATGGCTATCGAGGAGTTCGGCATGACAGAAGCCCGGTCATCGCGCATCGAGTGCCTGGACGGGCTTCGGGCGCTTGCCGCGATCTGGGTGCTCATCGGGCACTGCTTGTTGTTGACCGGCTGGCAGATTCCTATTCTTGGCGAACCGGACCTCGGCGTCGATCTGTTCATCATGCTGTCCGGCTTCTTGATGGTGTTCCACTACCAGCTGCGCCAGGACAAGGAGCCCTGGCAAAGGCCGGAAACCTGGCTGAAATTCTGGACCCGCCGCTATTTCAGGATAGCGCCGCTGTTCTACGTCATGCTGTTCGTTGCCCTGGCGCTTGGCCCCTATCTCTACGGGTCGAGAATGGTCATCGACGAGTTCCTGCTGAGGTCGCCGCAGGCGCCCGAGCGTTATCTCGACAGCGGCCTGAAGAATATCGGCGCCCATCTGCTGTTCCTGTTCGGCCTGGTGCCGAATTTCGCCTATCGCACGCCGCTGCCCGACTGGAGCCTCGGGCTGGAGATGCAGTTCTACGCGCTATTTCCGGCCATCATGCTGCTGGTGCGCAGGCTTGACTGGATATGGGCGGCCATGCTGACCGCGGCGACCGGCAGCGCGATGGTGTTCTTGATGGGGCAGTTGTCGGTGCATTTTCCGATGCCGTCGTTCCTGCCGTTGAAGATGCAGATTTTCCTGTGCGGGATGCTGCTGGCGGGCGTCGTCCATCAAAGGCAGAAGCGGCCCTTCGTGCATCTGGCATTGGCCATGCTGCTGGCGGCGCTGCCCTTTGGCGGCGGCTATGGACTTGGCAAGCTTTTGATGCGGGAAGCGCTCGTCCTGGGGTTCTTTGCCCTGGTTCTCTACCGCATGCTGCCGGGAATGGCGGGTATCGTGGCCAGAAACATCGCCATGACGCTCGCCAACAGGTTCTTTCATTTGATGGGTGAGCTTTCCTTCAGCATCTATTTGATCCATCTGCTGGTTCTCCAGCCGGTCGCGGCTCTGGTCATCACCCAGTTCGGCCACGAATTGTCGGCGCCGCTGCGCTTTGCGATCGTCACCGTCGTCGTCTTGCCGGTGGTGTGCCTGCTGTCCTGGATCACCTACACGCTGATCGAAGTACCCGGCCAGAAGATGGGCCGTTTCGTGGTGCAGCGCTTTGGGCGCAAGGCTGCGCTGGAGACGACGCCGGCGGAATAAGGCGCTTCCAATCTCCCCCCTTGAGGGGGAGATGTCGCCGAAGGCGACAGAGGGGGTCGCCGATCCACGCGAGACGACCCCCTCTGTCCTACCGGACATCTCCCCCACTTGGGGGGAGATTGGCAGTTTCGACGTCCCGCCATCTTTCTTTTCCCATTCATCCATCAAGCGAGGCTGACCATGAGCGATTCCCGTGCTCGCGATATTCGGTCGCGACAGGCTGAACTGGAGAGCGAGCGCAGCCAGTATGAGCATGTCTGGGAGGCGGTGTCCGAATTCTGCGATCCCGACGCGCCCGATATGTGGAGTGGCCGCCGCCAGGCCGGCGTCGATTCGCAGGCTGAGCGGCAGGAGCGGCGCGGTGCGCGCGTCTACGCCAACACCATAAACTCGGCCGCCAACCGGCTGGCCGCGGGGCTGGAAAGCCTGATCATTCCGCAGTCGGAGAAATGGCATGGGTTGTCGACCGCAGCCATCAACGACGAGGAGACCGACGAGGAAAAGGAATGGGCGGAAGCGCTGCGCGACTTCCTGTTCTCGCTGCGCTATTCCGCCAATTCCAATTTCGTGCCGGCAACGCAGGCCTGCCTGCGCAATGTCGTGCGCTATGGCCCGGCCTATCTCTATGCCGAGGAAGGTTTTGGCGGCACGCTGATCCGCTATGCTTCGATCCCGGTGGTCGAGGGCTATCTCTCGCGCAACCGCTGGGGCCAGGTCGATATTTTCCACCGCCGCTACGAGCGCACGGCAAGACAGGCGGCGCAACTGCTCGGCTACGACAGACTGCCGGCGCGGATCAAAATCCTGGTCGACGACCCCGCCAAATGCGAGACAAAAATCTCGCTGATCCAGTGCATCCAGCCGCGCGACGAGCGCAAGATGTACAGTCTGAGCGGCTCCTACCAGTATCTCGACACGGCCTTCGCGTCCTATCATGTGATCGAGGACGAGGAGGCGATCGTGAGGGAAAGCGGGTTTCGCTCGTTCCCGGTGTCGTGCTTCAACTGGCGCCGCTACGAGGGCGATCCCTACGGCATCTCGCCGACCATCGAGGCACTGACGACGGTGCGCGAAGAGAACGCGGTGCGGCGCTCCGGCCTTCGCGCGCTGCAGCAGATCACCGATCCGGCGACCGCCTCCAAGGCCAGGCTCGACTATGTGCCGGTGCTCAATCCCGGCGAGAACTATCCCGGCCTCATCGACGATGCCGGCCGGCCGCTGATCGCGCCGATCGCCACCGGCCAGAACCCGACCTATGCGTTCAATTATGCCGACAGCCGGGCCGAGGAGATCCGCGACATGATGTTCGTCAACCTGTTCCAGACGCTGGTGCAGAACCCGCGGATGACGGCGACCGAAGCCTTGATCCGGCAGGAGGAGAAGGGCGCGCTGCTCGGGCCGTCCGGTTCGATCATCCAGGCCGGCTTTGCCAGCAATCTCGACCGCGAGCTGGGTATTCTGGAAGACAAGGGACTTTACGAGGAAGACAGCCGCTTCCTGCCACCCGCGAGCCTCGCCGGCAAGGCGCTGCGGCCGACCTTCACCGGTCCGCTCGACGTGCTGCGCCGCTCGGCCGAGGCGCGCGACACCATCCAGGTGGTCACCACAGCCATGCAGATGGCGCAGTTCGACCCCGGCGTGATGGACAATATCGACGGCGACGAGGCGCTGAAGATCGTGCAGGGCGCCGGCCGCAGCCCGCAGCGCATTTTTCGCCGCCAGGACGAGGTGGCCGGCATCCGCGATGCCAGAGCCAAGGCTCAAGCTGAACAGGCCGGCATGGCGGCGATGGCTGCCGCCGGCAAGGTCGCCAGGGATGCCGTGCCGGCGGCAGTGCAGGCGCGCGACGGCGGCCTGCTCGACGGGCTGATGCCGCAGGCTGTGCAAGATGCTTCGGGCGGGCAGGGCGCATGAGCGGCAAACGCTTCGCCCATTCCAGCCAGGCCGGCGGCCCGGCCAAGGCGCGGGATGCGCTGGCCAAGGCCTATCTCAGGGTGTTCTCGGGCCAGGACGGCGAGATCGTGCTGGCCGACCTGGCGGCCGCAACCGGCTATTACCGCCGCCCGTCCTATGGCGAGTGGTTGGCCAAGACCAAGACGCCGAACGGCTTCGAGCTGCACAGCGCGCTCAGCAATGCGCGGGCCGAAGTGGTGCAGCATATTATGGGGTTCCTGACACTGGACGAGGCGCAGTTGGCTGCGCTGGAGAAGGCGGCGAGGGCGGAGGAGTAGGGTGCGGGGAGCACTGACCTTGCGGAGGCCATGACCCACTTCGGCTGATCATTGTGCAAGTTTACGAACCCGGGTGTAATGCAACTCGTCCCTAGATCCCAACATGATGCTGGGACTATCTTCCAGAAGACGCTGCACCCGAATCGCCGAGGCGGATTTTCTTTGTGGGGAGAATAATCAAGTTATTGGATATCGTTGGACGGCTGTCAGATTTTGACAAAGAGGATACAATTTATGTGTCGGAGCCTTGGACCGAGTGTTCAGATGCAATGGTTGCGACCGAGCCGGAAGAGGGATTGGTGCCAGCGGAGGCAGCCAAAGCGGGCCTGACATACTTTATCGAGATATTCATTGCGATCGAATTTACCGAGGCCTGGGTTGCGTCGTTGAAGGAAAAGCCCAGCCTGTCGGCCATCTGTGAAAGGCTCATTTATTACGCCGAAAATGATGCGTAGGAAGTAAAAATGTCGACTGACCCACGTTATGATGGACAGCCGCTGCTTAGGCTACTGGAGCTTTATGTGCTCTGGGCCATCGGAGAACTTTCTCAGGAGTCGGAGGATGGCTTGAAAAAGATGGGCCCCAAACTGCAATCTATCTATGGCGGCGATGGACAATGGCATGACGCAATAGCCCAGTCTATGCACATGCCTGAGGGAATGCCGGCAGCAATCCGGGATATGTGGGCAAGGAACCTCAAAATCGCCCGCGACAATGATGTAACTCTCACACCGCAGAAATTTGCGGAGATGTTCGTGGACGAAAATTTCGTGGGTTGAACGTTCTTCTGATTGGAATTGCGAATTGAGGTGATGATGCCCCTAATTCTGCCCTGCCGTACACCCGGCTTGGCCTGACAAATCGTCCCTTAAAGGGCGTCGCGTATCGACGCGCCTTTAGGTCTTTGTTCATCCATGTCGTTGTCCCAGAACCGCTGCAAACTTTTGGGCGACATGCACTAGCCGCTGAAGCTGGCTCCACCGCGCCAACCGCATTCTACACTCAATAATCGCCGTTGTAATAGCGGTCGTCGCAGGGGGCGGTGTAGATGCGGCCGCTGGTGCGATCCTGATAGCGGCAAAGCTGTTCGCTGCGCGGCTGCGGCGTTGTGGCGTTGCCGACGACGGCGCCCAGCAAGGCGCCGGCTCCGGCACCGATGACCGTGCTCTTGGTGTTGCCGCCGATCGCCTGGCCGGCAAGCGCGCCGGCGCCGGCGCCGAGCAGCGCACCGGTGCTGGTTCTCTGCTGTGCTTCGGTCTGCGCACAGCCTGCCAATGCGGCAGTCACCAGCATGGCGGCAATGGCTCTGGACATGGTCATCGTCTGGTACTCCCTTGAAACCTATGAGCTAATACACGGGCCGATTTTGCCAAGTAGGGTCGCATTTGCGGCGGAACATAGGCACCGTGCCTCACGAAATAAGACATGGTTGTTTTTGTCTGACGGCCTGATCCGCAAAGAAAGTAACCGAACAAGACCCAAAGAGCTTCATCTCCAGTCGACCTTCGAGAGCGCTACGCTGCCTCGATCTGCATTACCTTTTTCGCCGCAGCGGCCAGAAATCCGGATCGGCTGTAGCCGTGGCGCTCCGCATATCGGTCAATCTGATCGAGGACATCTTCCGGAATGGTGACATTGACACGCACGACCTTCGCAGCTTCAGCTTTCAAGGGAACCAGGATGGCGACACCACTCAGATTGTCCTTGTCCGACATCACCTCCTCCAGGGACGACGGTTCGGGAATGGCCTCGCTATCCTCGACCAGCCCCTCGACATGAAAGGCCAGTGCTTCCCCGGCCATGGCACGGGCATCATCCAGGTTGACGCCGGCTGTCACCAAGCCCGGAAAATCGGGAAAGGAGACGCCGAAGTCGCTGTCCGCTTGCTTGTGGATCAATCCGATATAGTTCCGCATTTCTCTACCTCAGCTTCACGCCGGATCGTTTTTCAATACTCTTGAGAGTGCCGATCGGGATGTCGCGCTTGGGATGCGGAACTGTCACCCGGCCCGGCCTGGATTTGTGCTTGAACTGGGCGTGACTTCCTTTTCGAGCCACTTCGTACCAGCCATCCGCCAACAGCGTGTGAATGACATCGGCGCTCTTCATGTTGTGTATAGATACACATAACTGATCCAAATGTCCATGAGCTTTTGCCGCTGTTGCGTGCGGCGGCCCAGCCGACCCCGTTTTCAATCCCGCAAGAATGGAGATACCAAATGACCCGAGGTCTTGCCCGGACGCTTTCGCGTGCCGCCGCCAGAGAAGCCGGCCTTGCCCCACCTAGGGCAGGGCTGATAGCCAGGACGACCGGGCAGGGCGGCGCCTACCGCACCGTCTTTTCGTTCAACGCCATGCCGGTGCCGGTCACCGATGCACTGGCCTATGCCAGCCAGAAGCTCTTTGACTTTCTCGATGGCAAGGTGCGGATCAAGGGCGGCACGGCAAGATTGCAGTTCGCCGTGCTGACGCCGCGCGCCTCGACCATCAACGACAATGCCGCGCTGACCTGGTCGCTCGGCTCGACGGCAGCATCGAGCGCTGTACTGGCAGGCACCATGGTCAATGTGGTGGGCGCGACCGGCCGTACGCTGGATGGCGCGGGTGCCGCGCCGTCGAGCGCATCGATTGCCGATGTTGCCGCAGCCTTGACGCTCGACGGCACCGTGACGCCGGTCGACCTCTATCTCAACCTGGCGTTTGCGACCGGCACCGATATCGACGCCGACGGCACGCTGGCGGTGTCGGGCACCATCACGCTGCTCTGGGAGAACTGGGGCGATAATGCGTAGGCGCTAATCTCCCCCCTTGAGGGGGAGATGTTGCCGAAGGCGACAGAGGGGGTCGGTTCGACCGGGCGCGACGCCCGGCGACAGATGAGGTCGGCGCTCCACGCGCGGATACCCCCTCTGGCCTGCCGGCCATCTCCCCCTCGAGGGGGAAGATACCAAGCTTCGCCGCCAGTGCTCTCATCACCGGCCTTTAATTCTGTAACAAAAGGAATCTTCTCATGACAGATCTGGCAGACGCCGGGTCCGTGGTGGCGGCGCCACCGGCGGGCAACCTTGCACGGCCACCGGCCAACGGGAACAACGGGTCCGCCCCGCCTACGGCCACAAGCTGGTTTGACGGTCTTTCCGAGGGCAACCGCAAGCTTGCTGAAACCAAGGGCTGGACCAAGCCTGAAAGCCTCGATCGGGTCTTCGCCTCCTATGCGGAGCTGGAGCGGCAGCAGGGCGAGAGCCTGCGCGTTCCGGCAGCCGATGCAGCCGCGGAAGACTGGGACAGGTTCCATGCCCGGCTGCCCGAGGCGATGCGTCCGCTGACCTCGCCCGACAAGGTCGAGTACCGGCGCCCCGACGGGCTCTCCGAAAACTTCGCCTATTCGGACGAGCTCGCCAATGCGTCCAAGGCCTGGGCGGTCGAGGCAGGTGCTACCCCGAAGGTCGCACAGGCCTATCACGACCGCTTCGTCGGCTACATGGCCGAGCAGGCCAAGGCACAGCAAATCGCCCTTGCCCGCTCAGTCGAGACGACGCACGACGATCTCGTGCGGGATTGGGGACCGACCGGCAGCGATGGCTTTCGCCAGAAGCTCGAGGTCGCCAACCGGGCGATGAAGAAGCTCGGACTGGTCAATGCCTACAAGGCGAAGGGCATCCTTCTGCCGGACGGTGCCTTGACCGACCCGCAGATCGCCAAGGCGTTCCATGCCATCGGCGAGGCGATGTTCCGCGAAGACACGATCGACGGCGGCACGGCCTTGAGTGGAGGCAATCCCTTCAAGCGCAATGCCGCCGGCGAGCGCAACCTGACTGGCATCTCGGCGCTCGTCAAAAGCGACCCCGCCCGCGCCCGGCGGCTGGCACGCGAGGCCGGCGAAAATCCCGACCTGTGGATGCCCAACAATCCTCTTTAACCCAAACCTGAAGGAAGACAAAAATGGCAGACGCCTATACCCGTATCGCGGACGCGATCGTTCCGTCCGTCTATGCGCAATACTCGTTCGAGGAGCACGTCCAGTCGCTGGAGATTTACCAGGCCGGGATCCTGTTTTCCGACCCGTCGATCGCCTCGAAGCTCAGCCTGGGCGGACGTTCCGTCGACATGCCCGGCTGGAAGGACCTCGGCAACGATCCGTCCGAGCCGGTCAATGACGACCCGGCCGACTCGATCGAGATGAAGAAGATCGGCGCGCGCCGCGAAGTCGCGGCCCGCAATGTGCGTGCGCAGGCCTGGGGCATCCCGGATCTGACCTCGATCCTTGCCGGCGACGATCCGCAGAAGCTTATCGTTCGCCGCCAGACCGACTACTGGCAGCGCGCCAACAAGCTGACGCTGCTGGGCATACTGAAAGGCGTGCTGGCCGACAACATCGCCAATGACGGCAGTGACCTGGTGCGCGTCACCGGCGCCTCCATTGTCGACACCGACATCATCGAGGCCGCCTACCTGATGGGCGACCGCGCCGACAAGTTCAAGACGATCTGGATGCATTCGAAGCAGATGAAGGCGCTGAAGCTCGCCGACCTCATCGACTATGTGCCGTCGTCCGAGCAGGGCGGTGTAGCGCGCAAAATCACTTGGCACCTCCGCGCAACTTCACTTGGCACCAACTTCGTGTACGTTCTCACCCTTAGATACCAGCCGCCGAGGGGCCCTTGATGCGATTCCGCCTGACCTACGAAGGGGAACTGAAAGCTGGCCAAAAAGACCCCGATGACAATCAATGGGATCGCATGGCCGAGCATAAGCAGGCTATCCGCAAAGTCTTCCATCGTCAGCTAAAACACCTCTGGGAAACCAACAGGTTTCTCAGGGAGCATGAGGTTTTCCCGACCGACTACTCCACCGGTCGCTCTGCGCCGAATGATGCGGCTCGACGGTCGAGGTCAGCCAACGAGCGCCTTTCGCTCTTGCAGGCGGTGGCAGGTCAATACCATGAGAATGGCTATCGCTTCGTGCCGTTGGTTCGCGACACTATGAGCCTTCTTTGTTCGCTCGACATTTTGTTCCTGCGCCGCGACATCCCGGGAAGCGTCCTGACAGCCGGGGATTTAGACAACCGCATAAAGACTTTGATTGATGCACTTAGGAAGCCGAAAGGTGCCAATGAATTGAGGGGCAATGAAACCCCTGCTGCCGGGGAAGACCCGTTCTTTTGCCTTTTGGAGGATGATAAGTCCGTGTCGCAGTTCGCGGTCGAGTCTGACGCGCTTCTAGACCCCCCCACCGGGGACAAGGAAGCGGATCGTCGTCAGGTCCGCATAGTCATCACCGTTGAAATTCGGCCCTACCATGTGACGATGTTCAATTTGAGTTTTGCCTGATCGGGCGACCGGCCTCTAGTTCTCGTCCCAGAAATCCTGAAGTGATGCATGCCGCAGGTCCTTCTCGCCCCGCAAGTGCTTCACGCGCACTCTAATCCCCGGTTTGACCCACTGCGTGGCCGGCCGCTTTGGCATGTGCTTCGGCGGCGGCCCGGCATGCTCCTGGACGCGTTTCCACAAACGTTCCCGCATCTCGCGGTTGACGCTGACGAAGGCGCTGCCGACGTATTTGCAGGTGCCCGGCTCGGCCATCAGGGCGAAGGCTGGCTTGCCCTGTTCGCGCTCGACCCCGAGCAGCTCGAACTCGTCCACCGAGTAGCACTTGGTTTTGATCCAGTTGGTGGTCGGGCCGCTCACATATCGGCTGCCGATGCGCTTCGAGACCATGCCTTCGAGGCCGGCCTGGTCGACCAGATGATAGATTGCATTTGCCTCGCCTGGCAGCGCCTGGCTGAACTGGATGCGGATGCCGGGCAGGATGATGCCTGCGAGGATCTCCCGCCGTTCCTCCAGCGCGGTATCGCGGAGATCGAGGCCGTTGTGGTGCAGCAGATCGAAGGCGACGAAGTAGAGATCATGCTGGCGCCTTGTGATCGCCTTTCGCAGCTCGGCAAAGTCCGAGAGGCCCTTGTCATTGAGAACGATGATTTCGCCGTCGATGATTGCGCCCTTGACATCCAGCGCCTTGGCCGCTGCCGCGAGGTCGCGGTACTTGGTCGTCCAGTCGAGGCCGCGTCGGGTGAAGATGCGCACGCGCCCGGCGTCGATGACGATCTGTGAGCGATAGCCGTCGAATTTGACCTCGTGACTCCATCCGTCACCTTGGGGCGGCTTGGCAACCAAGGTCGGCATCATTGGGGGTATGAACTCGAGCCGGCCGGGGCCGGTACTTACAATTTTACGCACCAGTTCGATTCTAGGCGGCCGGCTTGCATTAGCCAGAGTGAACAGAAGGTGATTCCTGGCCGGCATCGCAACAAACCGGCCGCGCTCGCGTTGCGAGGCATGGAAGCCAACATCCAGAATGCCTGGGCGGCCCTCCGGCTGATCCGCATGGCTATCGAAGAGACTTGCCCCGCCGGCGTGCTGCCGAGCGAGGAAGCCGTTTTGATGCTCTATGGCCCGGAGCCAATCCATGAGGGCGAAGCCCTTGCCAAAGCCATCATTGAAACGGTGGAAAAATTGGCTGGCGGATGAGCGATGAGAAGGCGCACCCAACGTGGGTTCTTAGGGGTAGTTGATCCGCTCGACCATTTCCTGCCGTTTTCGAAAATAAGACTCAAGACGATCTGCCTCGGCGGCAACCTCTTCCTTGGCGAGGTGATTAACGAGGCTGGCGAACCCTTCCCAATCGGCATCTGGAACATAGTGTGGCGCAAGGCTTGACCCCAGCGCGTCTCCAATTCGCGTTCTTATGTCTCGTGCTTCGGATGGTCCATCCGTAAGGGGTGTAAAATTCAGCCGCCTCCTGATCCTAGTGTCCGACTGGCTGACGTTTCGAGCGAGATTGAGAACAGCAATAGGTTCAAGCCCAAGGCTCTCGGCCACAACGAGTACTTTGTTTCGGAGTTCTTGGCGCAGGCGCACCTTTTCGGGTATCCGTACCCTAACTCTCTCCTCTTGCACCCGCTCCATCTCTTGCACGGTCTCCTGAGACACCACATTTTTCGTCCTGGCAGCAACCAGGGCAAGAAATCTCGCGGGCTGATAGGCGTAGAACATCTGATCGGTGGCCGCCGCGAACTCCTGCCGCAATTCAGGCCTTGGGCCGATCTTCTTTCCCATGTGCTCTGCCCACCAATCCTCCTTTTTATCGTCCGTCAGAAAAAGAACTGGCTTGGCAACAGCTTTGGCCTTTTCCTTCATCTCAGCCCAGATCAGGTAGTCGCCAGCCCGACCCTCGTCCTTGTAGCCGGGCGGAATTTTGTTCTGATAGCGACGTTCCGCCTCCTTTAGGCGAGCGTCCAAATCGACTGGCGGATCGCCGACTTTGCCTTCGAAAATCGACGTAACCGCTTCAAATACCGATCGAGCGGCAGGTAACTTCTCGGACGCTGCATCAACCTCCTGCGCAAGTCCCTCAAAGAATTTTCCGATGCTTTCCATTGACGATCCCTTCGGCCAGGGATCGAACCGACTGAGGGCAGCGATAGCTGCATCGACTTCCGATCGCTTCTTTGCAAGTTCCTCTTTCAGCTTTGCGTAGGCGGCGCGGTTGCCGCTGTCCGCAGATCTCCACCCGGCATGAAACTCGCTTGCAACCTGATAGGGGAGCCATAGGCGATCTCCGAATGACTTGAAGGCCGCGAGGATTTCAGCTCGTCGCTCTGGCATAAATCTGAACAGATGCAGAAGGACGTTGGTGTCAGGCACCAACAGTCCGTCTGACCAAATCTTCTCGAATTCCTTCTCACTCGGCTCATAGAAGCCGTGAAACAGCTTTCGCATGGTGTAGTCCCACCTTTTGGAAGAGACTACATAGCAGATTTTTCAAGCCGGCCATGGATGATCAGCTCCTTCGCCGGCCGGCCCTTGCCACCGGCGACGCTGTAGAACAGTTCGACGTCTTCCATGTCGAAGCCCGCAAACGCCGCGCGGATCTCCGGCACATCGTTGATCGACAGGATGAAGCGACCTTTCAGAGCCCGCAGCCGGGTCGCGATCGCCTCGAACTGGTCGCGGCCGAACAGCTCCTTGCCATAGTCGCCTTCGCTGCCGAAGTAGGGCGGGTCGAGGTAGAACAGCGTTTCCGGCCGGTCGTAGCGGTCGATGAAGGCCGACCAGTCGAGCTGCTCGACGACGACGCCGGCAAGCCGGTCGTGCACGTCCGCCAGGAGCGGCACCAGCGTTGTCAGGTTGAAGCCGGCCGACGATCGCGGGTCGACGCCGAAGTTGCGCCCGGCGACTTTGCCGCCGAATGCGAGGCGCTGGAGATAGAGGAACCGGCCGGCGCGCTCCAGATCGGTCAAGGTGGTTGGGTCGCTGGCCTTCAGCCGTTCGAACTCCCGGCGCGATGTGACCTGAAAGCGCAGCATGTCCATGAACTGCGGATAGTGCCGCTGAAGGATGCGGAACAGATTGGCCACGTCGCCGCTGCGGTCGTTGATGATCTCGGAGCGAGGCCGCGATCGGCGCCGGAAGAAGACGCCGCCCATGCCGACGAACACCTCGGCATAGATGGAGTGCGGCACAGCGGCGATCCGCGCCACGAGCCGCTCGGCGAGGCGGCGCTTGCCACCGATATAGCCTGCCGGCGGCCGGATCGGCTCGATGGTTGTGAAATGGTCTTGAAGGGTCATTTAACGGCTTCCGAGAATCAGTCACCGTCCCGGCGCCCGAAAGGGCCAGGTGCGGCAGTTATCTCTTGATGCTGTCGGGCGGGTCGGACGCCAATCTAGGCCCGCTTCTCGGGAACCAACCCGAGCACCTGTCACGCGCGTTACACACAACCGAAACAAAGATTCTAGAGTGCCAAGCGGAGACTTGCAAACCGCCTTGACCCAGTGCGTTTGCCAGCTTTCGCCGGCGACGGCTGCCGGGTCAAACGATAGTGCGATCGGCGTGTGCCGGTCATGAAGGTAGGGTCGATGTACCTGATTTGGTTGTCGAGCAAGCAGAAGCAGGACGACGGAAAATCCCGCTGACCTAGCAGCTACAGTTGAACGACAGCCATAATGATGGAGGGAAGCAAAAGCACGGCCATCATGATCAAGAATGGCATCAAGCCAGGTCCGGAAAAATAGTCCTCGACCTTGGTGCGCAGGTCTTTCATGACGCTTCCCATAGCTAAGCTTTCCAGGCTATTTGGACGAACAAAGCGCGCCGGCCATGTACGCCATGTTGCGTACTGCGGTCTTCGGCGCGAGCCTAAGAAATTCGGTTCGCAGCTTGTGTTTCAACCATCCCTTCGACGGCCCGGCAAGGTGCTGCTCATAAGCGAGATCGTGGCCGAACGTCATCAGCTTTTCGACTTTGAGGCCGGACGTCTTAAGCAGGTTTTCGAAGGTCAGAGGGGTGTAGAAATTGATGTGCCCGTAAGGGCCAGACATGCGGATCGCCTTGTTTAGGTTTCGCGTGTGCTCCAATGGCACCTCGATATACAGCTTCTTGCAGACCCTGGCCGCCTCCATCAAGAACATGCGCTCATGCTCGACATGTTCGACCACATGGACGGCGAGGCCGAGATCAAACGACTTGTCGGGATGAGGGATGTGGTAGCCGTCGAAGATATCCAGGTTGGCTAGGTTGGCAATCTTGCGGGACTTGATCGCCTCGACGCCGCTTGCCGAGATCTCGACCGCCCCAAGAACCTTCCCGAGGCCCTTCTTGTTCAGCTTGTCCAGTACGGCGCCCTCACCGGCACCAATGTCGAGTATTTTCTCGAACTTTTGACCGGCGATGATCCCCTCTATGTGTCCGACAGATTGCTTGGAAGCGATCTCACGTTTCGCTGCCACCTTCCCATCGGTGTAGTAGTCGTCATAGATGGCAATGATGCTGTCGGCGTTAGCCATGAAAACAGTCCCCTTGAAAAACCTTCCGGCGACGGCCGCCGGGATCCCTGGGGCAGCATTTATCAGATGGACCAATGGTTCAAAAGCCTGAGTTTTTGCTTCCCTTTCAAATCGTCATGGTCTCGTGCTATCGACCGACTCGCACCGTCGGCCTTCAAGGGGAGATTTCCGATTGCTGAGGTTATTCAAAAAAGTCACGCCGCTGAGGCGCATGTACTATCGGTCGTTGATCGCCAAGGGCATCGGCGGCCAGTCTGACGAGGGGCAAATCCTCTTGAGGCTAGCCAAGGAGACCGGCGCGCCCAAAACCTTCATCGAATTCGGCTTTCACCCGATCCAGTTCAACTGCGCGGCGCTCATGAGTTCTTTCGAGGGGCTACTTATCGACGCGAACAGTCAGCAGATTGCCGACGCGCGAGCGGTCCTTCCATCCAACGTTCGCATCGAAGAACGCTTCCTCGACTTGGAAAATCTAGACTTTATCCGGAAGGCCTTCCCTAAGGTTGGCGTGCTCTCCATCGACATCGACGGGAACGACTACTGGTTCCTGGAAAAGCTCTTGGATATCGAGCCGTCGGTGATCTCGGTCGAATACAATCCGAGCTTTCTCGACCGCTCGATCTCCGTCGTTTACGACCCCGTCTTCGATCGTCACCAGAAGCACCCTCGCGCGTGGTATCACGGCGCGTCCCTGGCCGCCATGTCGAAGCTTTGCGCGACCAGGGGCTACGGTCTGGCGGCCGTGTCGGATGGCGGCGTGAATGCGTTTTTCACCAAGACCGGGAAACTGGACCCTAAGACGGCATGGAGGCCATCCGAGCTACGGGCAAAGTGGTCTGGCACCACGCCTCAGCAGCAGTGGGAAACCGTCAAAGATATGCCATTCGTCGAGATTTAGCGCTTGCGTATCGCCTGGATGCACTCGTGCAACAACGGCTTCCAATGCTGATAGCCAATTTCCGAAATATGGACACCGTCCGAAAACCCGACTGAGACCGGCAGTCCGCTTTTGGCCAGTGAGGCCCTGAACTTGGCATCCATATCAAAGACGATGGCCCGCTGACCTAACGCACGGAGTTCTGCATTCTGGCGTTCTATCAGGTCCCTGCTAAACCTGTCGACCTGAGCGCCTTCCCTATCCGGCTCCGTTATGGTCAGTATCGCGATGGGGCGATCGAGGCAGCTGCGGACCAGTGCATCCAGCATCGACCTGAAGTAGTCCGTCCTCGATTGGAGGTCGTCCCCTTCGCGCCACTCCGCGTCGTTGATTCCTACCCCGACAACAAAACCGCCGGCTTTGTCCCAGAGATCGTTAGACTTGATCCGGCTGATGATCGCCACGACATCGGCAATGCGAGACCTGCCGACTGCACCCATAATCACGTCTCGCTTGCCGACCTGGGCCCGAGACGTTGCGACCAAGCTGTCGCCCAACAGCAGAATGGCGGGGTTCGCCGAGGCCTTCAGCTGAGCCATTAACTCAGCTTCCCTATCCGCCCGAGATCTCCCTAAGGCTACCCTGACCGTGCCAATGACTGGCCTAAGCAAGCGATGCAACTTAATACCCCGAGTTCTGCCCACAGCACCTCTGCCACACAGGAACAATTCAGTCTAGGCCAGAGGCCGGAGCGGGATTGCTGCACAGGTGAGCAGGCCCACTTCCGTCTAATTCACGAACAAGCCGTGACGAACAGACTGGCGAAGAGCCTCGGCATCGTAGGTGGCGTGACGTAGGCTACCGGCAGCGTTCGGGTGGAGTTCGTCGGACATATAAATCGTGGATGTCAGGTAGCCCATGCCGCTCTGAGAAATATCGATGAACCGGACGCCCATGGCTTCTGCAACTTCGCGCTCGGCCTTCATGTATTGGTCCATCGACTTGCCTTGGCCGTTGAGACGGCCGATGCGGTGCGTCGCATGTTCCGGGCCGCCGCTGTAAGTTCCAATCATGACGATCTTAGCGTTAGGAGCCCGCGCCCGAATGTCGACACAGGCTTTCCAGAGCGATCCATAGTGGGTGGCATAGGTGGTATCGCCGAAAGCACCCAACGGGGTTTCCTGAGCGCCGAAGGCGTTCGGACCGGGCTCCAACGTTACCAGATCCGTGTCGACGGGGATGTCGACGATCCGTGCTGACATCCCATAGCTCGGGTATGCGGTAGTGCTCAGACCCAGCGCCGATCCGCTCACGCCGAGATTGGTGAGCACCATACCCGTCTGTCCTGCGAGAAGGGGCGCATAGTAGGCGCCGATCGTGATGCTCGAGCCCAGCGCTGCCCACTTCTTTCCAACCAGGGCGGCCGAGCCGTCGTCATAGGGGTCGCCGCCAATGGTGGCCGGATTAGACAGAAGGCCGAGATAAAGCGCGGCATTGGCGACCACCGTCACGCCGGCGCTTTTGGTCCAGGCCGAGCTGGAGAGGTTTTCTGAAGACGAGAAGACATTCGGCCCGCCATTGATGCTTAGAGCCGACCGTTGGACATAGAGCCCAGACACACCATCGCCGACATATGGGTGACCGCCGGCAGACGGGAAAATACGCTGTTGCCAGTTCGTCGAGGCCGTGGCTGTCGCCGCTTTCGTGACGGTGCATTTGTACCAGCCATTGCCAAGAGCGACAATGCTAGCGCCTGTGCCGGTCGCTGTCCCGGTGTCGAGATCGAAGGTGCAATCAAACACGACGGCGTTGTTGGAGAAAAGATTGAGACGATGGCGTTCGGCCTTCTTGGCAATGACCTTCCATACGATGCTGTCGCCAGTGACAACGGACTTGGCCTGATAGACGGAAGGACTGCCGGAGCCGCTCAACTCGACAAGCTTTGACGCGCTCATGCGCCCTTTCGTCAGCACTTCGAGGTCGTCGACAAGTGGAGGCAGCTCGACCAGCGCCGGGTCCCGTGGGCTGGTAGTGGTGGTCGCCGTCACGTTCTGCTTCGTGAACGCCGCATTGGTGGGGTCGCTGCTGGGGAACAAGTTTGCAGTGAGGCCCTGCTTGCGCAGGACGATGCTGCGAACATAAAGACCGCTCGCGCCATCCCCCGCGTACGGAAGGGCGCCTGCTGCAGAGAGACGGGTCTGCACATTGTTCGTGACGTTGGCGGCCACCAGAATGACAGTCTTGCATTCGTACCACCCTGAACCGAAATCGGTCATGGCGGTACTGACGAGATTGGCCCCCGAGCTGCTGGCGACGAGACCTTCTTCCAGGTTGAAGTTGGCAGTGTAGGCGGCACCGGCGGCGCCGCAAATAAGCTGCAGCGCACTTCGCTCAGCAGCCTTGGCGACCACGACGTGCTCGATCGTGTCGCCCAGGACGAAGGCGTAGGATCGGTAGACAGACGGACTGACCGAGCCGTTGGCCTCAGCGAGCTTGGCGGCGGACACGCTTAGGCCTTCAAGCATCGAAACCACGTCCGCCTGCTCGATCAACGTCGCCGAAACCGCCTTCATCGCGGTCAGGTTGGCCGCGACATCCAGGTAGCCCTGCCGAGCCGCAGTGACTTCGGCCTGTGTCGGGTTGCCGGGCGTGCCATAGGCGTGGGTGATGAGGATGGCATCGACGCCGACGTTGATGGCACCGGTGTTGCGCACCGCATAGACCGTGCCCTGGACTGCGCCGTTGGTCACCGCGAAGGCCGCGCCGAGCAGCTCGGCGCTCGTGTCGAAAGCGGCCGCACGGACCGTCGCACCGGCGGCGACTACGGGATAGGCGCCGTTCTCGGCCGGAGCGGTCTGCCCGGCCAACACCACGAGCTGTCCGGTGGAGACGACGAAGCCGCCAATGTTGGCTCCGTTGACCACACCAGTCGCGAGGGGAATGTTGACCGTCGAGAGAGCCGACACGGCGACGGGCGTCTTGGCGCCGGTGGTGATCAGGGACTCTGCGTTGTCGATGCGGGTCTCGTGATCCGCGAGCTCGGCCTCGGCGGCCGTCATGCGGGCCGGCAGGTTCGCGGCTTCGAGCGGGGTGAGACGGCCGTCGAGCGCTGTATCTGCGGCCGCCCGCACCGCCCCCTCGGCCGCCAGCGCATCCGCAATCGGCCCGTCGGCCATGATCTGCTCGGCGTGATCGGCCATCGACTGTCGTGCCGTGCGCCGAATTCCGTCGAGTGTCGCATTGCCGATTACCTCGTCCAGCGCGGCAACCAGTGGGAGGTCGGTACTATTCATGCCAGTTTCGGCCATTCTCAGTTCCCTCGGGTTAAGGCGCGACGTAGCCGCCGCAGTTGAAGTAGACTTGGGCGCCGGTGGTCACGTTGGCGACGTTCAGCGCCGTGTTGATGGTCGACGACAGCGGCGATCGGAATTCGATATCCAGCCGCCCGCCGGCGGCCTTGAGAAAGCCGCGATAGAGGACAGTCGCGGCGCCATCCTTGACCAGAATTTCGGTGTCGACCGTGGCATGGGCATTTACCGCAGTCAGCCAGGTCATGTGGTTGCGTTGGCCGACCACCGCGGCCTTCACCAGGACATCTGCGCTCCCGGTCTCGCCACCGGCAGCTGCGGGGTAGCGCCAGGTGGCGGCCGGGTTCAGCGCGGTCAGGTTCTGGGCGATGCGCTGCAGCCGTCCATTCAGGCCCGAGGAGGCCGTGTCGGTGCCTGGTGGCGCCTCGGTGGGTGAACCGAGCAGGGCATCGTCGTCAGTCGAAAGCGTGACGCTGAAGCTGTTGGCGGCGGTCTTTGCGCCAAGCGTCGACGGCAGCTTGACCGACAGCAGCCGCTTGACCAACCCGATCAAGGAGAACGTGCCGACATCGGATGTGGCGGCCGGGTCGGCCATTCCGCCCAGCGCCTCGTCCATGCCGTCGCGCACGCCATGCATGGGGTGGTGCTTGCCGGCGACGAGCTCACTGTCGATAGCGACGGGGTTGCCGGTGGCGCTGTCGGTTGTGTTGATCTGGCTTTCGGCCATTTGTGTCCTCTAAAGCACGAGCAAAAGGAATGAGTTCGCCGCGAGTGGCGGCACGAAGTCGTCGGAGCCGATGGTCACGGAAACGATGGCCGTCAGGTCGCTCTCCACGCCCGCGAAGCTGACCGCCCAGGCCTGCATCTCGACCTCGTCCCCGAACAGGTACCCAGGAACGTCGATCGCGCCCTCTGCTGGCGAGCAAGACAGCGGCGCTTGCCAGACCAATGCACCGGCAAGCCTTGTCTGCAGCTTGAAGGCGGCAACGGCGATCGCGTTCGACGTCCCGGCGGAAATCATGATGGTCAGACCGTTGGCGTCGCCGGTGTCGACCGTGCCGGTTTCGATGCCCGTGAACTTCGGTATCGCCGGTGGGATCAGGGATAGGTCGATCTCGGCGCCCACACGACCGCTCCAGGCCGGCGGCACTTCGGCGTCCGTCAGTTCGTCGATGACCGGGGCCGCCGGCAGCATCGACAGCACCGTCGAATTGTTCTTGCCGCGCGTCATGCCGGCAACGATCAGCGGGATGCTGTCGAGCGTGGCCGGGCCGAAATGAATGATCTCGCCGACCTTAGGCTTCTCGCCGGTGCCGGTCAGCCGCACGGCCGCGCTCTCGCCGGCGACGGTGGCGATGGTCCGCACCACGCTGGTGCCGATCGTGTCGTCGGCATCGAACTGGCGGAAGCGGATGGCGTAGCTCTCGCCGGCGGCCATGGTGAAGACGCCGTCGGTCTCGACGTGATCGCCACGCACCGCCTTGACGCGCGCCGAATGCATGGCGCGCTTCAGCACGTCGCGCGAGGCCACGACCAGGTCGCCGGTGGTCGCCGTGCGTACGGTGCCTTGCTGCACCGCCGAGTAGCTGACGGCGCGGTTCATGATCTCGTATTGCCGGCGCCGGGCCTCGCGCCAGATCTCGTCCGGATTTGTCTTACCGGGCAGCTTCAGCTCCTCCGTGATGTCGATCGGGCCGACATAGCCGGGCCACGGCACCAGGCGCTCGGCCTGCTGGTAGTCGTTGGTCTCGTCGATGAACGGCAGGCGCAGCGCATGCGGCGGCTCGAAATAGGAAGGCGACCAGCGGAATTCGGACGAATTCCTTGGGTTCACATGGTCCACGACAAGTTCGCGCGGCCGGTCAATGACGACAGTCCATTTGCGGCCGTTCCATTTGACGGCCGCCCGGCCAGCCGCGCCGATCGCCGCCAGCGTCTCGCCCAGCGTGGCTTCGAAATCATGGATGCGGCTGTACTCCAGGCCCTTGGCCACACAGAATTCATGCCAGTCCTCGAACGCTGGCCAATCGATCTGGTCGTCCGGAGTGGGCCGGTACAGGCCGGGACCTCGCAAAGTGAAAAGGGCCAGAGACGCTGGCCGTTTTGTGGGCCTGGCAATCCACGTCCCGCTGTCGGCGTCCCAGTCCGGCGCGATCCGCTTGTCGAGTGTGTTGAAGGTGTCGAGCGTGCCGTTGAGCTGCGCTGTCGCCTTGATACGTAGCGCCTGCAGCGCGACCGGCTTGCGGAAATTGAACGGGTATTCCGGCCGGAAGCTCTGCAGCACCACCCAGGTGCAATTCAGGACAAATTGCGATCCGTTGCCCGGCTCGACCTCCGAGTCCGTCAGCCGCTCATATTCGATCTCGTAGGCACCGCGTACGGGGTAATCGATGCGGTCGGCGCGATAAAAACCGACCTTTTTCGTAGCGCGGATGGAGAGATCTGGCAGGTCGGTCCAGGCTACGGTACCGGCGAGCCGGTAGCGTCGCTTGAACACCACTTCCACTGAAAACTCCTCGCCCTCATCATCGATCTTGATCAGGCCAGCGGGAAACGACAGGATCGAGATCGACCAGGCGGTATCGCGAGCGGTGAAGCGGCTGACCGGCTTGGCTTCCGACGGCTCACCCTTGATGATCTTGCCGTTGTCGTTGTGCTTCAACGGCCGTTCCAGGTCGGTGCCGATGCGCTCCTCGAGCACCTGGTTGGTGTAGAGCGTCAGCGGTTCATCGTCGGCATAGCCGAACCGCGTCTCGATCTGGATCTCGTCGAATTTCGTCAGCAGCGTGTCGCCGAGCTTCTCCTCCGAGATCTCCAGCGGCCCGTAACCGTGCAGGAAGACGGCGCGGTCGTAGAGCCGGTCGCCGACCACCTCGATATAGGACATCGCTCCGAACGGCGGCGCATAACGGTGCGTGCCCATGACCATGGGCACCGGCGCGTCGGGGGTGAACTGGTTCTGCCATCCGGCGATCGCGTAGGTCGGCTTTTCCTCCCCCGGGGGTTTGGGCAGCGGCAGCAGCGCATTCATCAGCAACCCGCCGAGCGCCGTCAGGCCCACCGTCAGGGCGGTCTTCGCGACGTTGGCAAGCAATTCCGAGCCAAATAGCGTGGCGCCGGCGGGGAAGAAAAAACCGGCGACGGCGATTGCCGCGACGGAGACCAGGATCTGCAGCACGGACCGAAGCGAGTCTCCACCGGGAACGACGCGGATGACCACATGGACGCCGGCATTCGGCCGCGCCCGGTGCCACAGTGCGCGCGGAACGACCTGCATGCCGTCACTCTTGACCAGCGCAACACGGGTGCGCTCCAGCACCGGGTCACTGGCGCCAGGCAGCGCCATCGCTACCATCTCGGCGATCGTCATGCCGGCCGGCAGCGTCAGCTCGATGCGGGCGCGGTCGGGCTGGAATGCAATGGGCGCGGCCGTGACATGGACGCTCATGCGCCCCTCCAGCGATAGATGCCGGTCAGCTTGCCTGCCCAGGGCGAGCCGTCGTCGAAGCGCTCGATCTTCGAGCAATCCTGTTCAACCATGTGCATCATCAAGCCCGGCCGCAGGAAAAGCCCGCAATGGGCATCGAGGCGGCCGCGCCGGAACCAGAGAATGTCCAGCACCTGAGGCTCATCGACCTTCAACCACAGCGGCGATAGCGCTTCGCGTGCGACGATCGCCGCGACTTCTCGCTGCTCGGCCGCGCTCGGATAAAGGCCGGCGTAGGACGGCAGTTCGTTGCCGGCATGCTCGGCATGGACGAGGCGGACAAAACCCCAACAATCGCAGCCGGACCAGTCGCGGCCCTTGTCGGCAAAGGGCAGGCCAATGAAAGCCTGCGTCCAGCGGAGATCGCCCTGGGCTTCCAGCAACGTCATTTGTGCAGCCCCGGAAAGCGTTCCTTGGTCATGCGGTCGGCCGGAAAAGGCTCCTCGGTGATCGGCTCCATCGAGAACTTCAGAGAAACTTGGCCGCTATCGCCGTCCGCGCCGGTCATCAGCAAGCCGATCCATTCGGCCTCGACATTGTCCGGGCTGGACGCCAGCGCGATCGCCATGTGGCAGGTCGCCTGCACGGTGGTCGACGTGAGGATGTCGGCGATGTCGCTGTCGAGGATTTCGAGCACCAGCGAGGCCTGCGCCGGCGCGTCGTCTTCCTCGTCGGGGACGAGGGCGTCGAGCATGACGAAGAGGAACGCCGAACCGTCGTTGGTGCGCCAGTTCGAGCAGGTGCCGTACATCAGCGGCTCGACCGAGATCCTGTCGGCATTGTCGGAGGAGAGCCGCACGGGCGTTTCGAGCAGCGGGTGCTCGATGATGACCAGCACAACCTCCAGCTCGTCGGTCGCGACCTGGTCTATGGCGAGACGGGCATTGAGCGAGACGCGCCTCATGGCATCACCGCGATGTCGAAGGAGACCCGCCACTGGACGCTGCTCGGCGAGCTCGGCGCGCGTGCGGGCAGCTGCTGGCCGATCAGGCACAGCCAGGTCTCGGCTATCAGGATCGCCGTGCCACCTTCGGTGGTGAACGGCGTGCCGTCATCGGTCAGCAGCGGCAGGCCGTCCGTGTCCCACGCCGGCATCAGGAAAGGCAGCGTGCCTTGCTTGATCTCCTCGTTGTACCAGCGGTCGAAGCGGGCAAGCTGCGCCCTGGTCAGTACGGTCGAGAAGGCAACGGTGTCGGCGACCGCCGAGAAGCGGCGCCGCACATTGGGCGGGCCGGCGTCTTCGGCTCTTCGGGTGCGGCCGTCGCCGCGCGTCACCTGGTAGGGCGCGCGTTCCGGTCTCGGCAGCTCGGGCGGATACCAGACCAGGGTCATCGGCGTTTCACCGGCTGTCTGGCGCCGCGCGAGGCGAGCGTCTTGTTGAAGGAGCTGCCGCGCCGGTTCGCGGCGGCCGTCAGCTTCTCCTCGATGATGATGTCCTCGCGGCGGCCGCCCTTGCCGTCGTCGGTTTCCTCCTCGCGCACGCTCACGCCGGCATAGTCGTGATAGTGGCGCTCGATGCGCGCTGGCTGGGCGGACTGCGATGACCAGCCGCCCACTGATGCGGAGCCGGAGCTACCGGCGCCGGGCATGGCATAACCGCCCTCGTAGTAGCCACGGCCCGATTTGGCTGTGCGCCGTAGACTGTCCAGGAACGGCACGCCGAGCGCTCGCACCACCGGCGCATCCATGACGTACTCTTGCTCGTGGACCAGGCCGGCGACCTTGTACGGGTCGCTACCGCCGGTCGAGCCACCAACGTCATACAATCCGCCGCCGCCGGCCTGGATCGCCGCCCAGGCGCCCGGCGACAATGAGGCGCCGCCACCGAACAGCCCAGCGAGCCAGCTCAGCCAGCCGCCGCCACCGCCGGCGGGTGCGGTCGGGAATTGGCTGAGCGCATTGCCGAGCTGGCCAAGCCCGCCGCCGAAGGTGCCGAGGTCTTTCGTCGCCGCCGTGGCAGTGCCCTGGAACCTGGCCAGGGCATCCTGCGAGGCGGTCAGGCGCTTTTGCCAGAGTGCGATGTTTTCCGGATTGGCCTGCGACCAGCCCTCGGCCCGCTCGAAGCCGGCGAAGGCGCCGGTTGCGGAGCGCACGTCGTTCGAGCCGAGCAGCCGCTTCAGCACGCCGCTCTCCGGCCCCTGCAGCTCCTTCCAGATGTAATCGAGCTGCCCGCCGACGCCCGGCACCTTGCCGCCGTTTGCCGATAACAACCCCGTCAGCCTGGAGCCCAGCCATTGCGGCAGGCCGGTGGCGCCGCCATTCGGGTTGACCGCGTTGGGGTTGAGGCCGCTCTCGGCGGTCAGATTGCCCATGATGCCGGCGATCTGGTGCGACTGGAGACCCTTGCCGGCGAAGAAGTTCCAGATCTGGGCGCCGATGCCGCTCTGCGACGTGGCTGACGCTGCCGCGCCGCCGGTCGCGCTGTTGTCGTTGGCTCCAGAGAGCAGACGGGTAATCGCGCCCAGTGGGCCGCCGACACCGCCAGTGCCGCCGATGCCCAGGGCGCCATTGATGTTGACGACACCGGCCTGAACATCCATGGCGCCGACCGTCTGGCCGCCGTCCGGCTGCGGACCGCCGAGCAGAGTGCCGATGAAGCCGCCGATCCCGCCGATGCTGTCGAGCGTCGGCAGGCCCTTGTCGTAGAGGGCGTTGGCCAGCGGGTTTTTGATCGCCAGCTGGGTGAGTTGCTTCAGCACGTCGTCGGCGACGCCCTTCAGCACGCTGTCTATATCGGTAAAGCCGCCGAGCGCGCTGTCTACAATGCCGCCGATCACGTCAACGCCGGTTTCGCGCACATCCTCCCAGAGCTGCTTTTGCTGCTTCAGCAGCTCGTTCATGCGGATCATGGCCGCCGCTTCGGAATTGAGGTCGACTGCGAGGCCGGCTCCTTTCAGCCGATCGGCAACCGTTGCCTCGATCGGCGAGCGGCCGAGCTGGTCGCGCTCGAACTGGAGCTCGCGTGCCAGATTGGCCCGCGCGGCCGCCTCTGCCATCCGGCCGTACTCGGCCGCCTTTTCCTTGATGCGCTGGATCTCGGCTTCGTCGACGGCGACATTGTTGCGGGCCGCTTCCTCGCGAACCTGCGAGGTCAACTCGAATTCCATGCGCAGCCTAGCCGTCTCACCGGCCGTCCTGCCGATCAGGCTGATGTCGAACTGCTGGGCGGCAAGCGTCTGGTCAAGCGAGCGGAAGCGCTCTTTCTGCGCATCCGAAAGGCTCTTTGTTGCACTGGCCAAGGCAAGCTTGCCGGCGATGTCGATCCGATCGGCACGGGCGACATCGCTTTCGCCCCTGATGTATTGGGCGGCGGCTTCGGCCCGCGCGGCTGCGGCTTTCTCGGCGGGCGATATTGCCAACAAGGCCTGGAGCTGCGCCGCAGCAGCTTCTCGGCGCTGGGCGATGCCAGCTTGATCCGCGGCCGGATTTATCCTGACGCTTGCGAACGGGTCGGTTCCCATGCGCCGCCGGCGTTCAAGCTCCTCCCGGCCGTATTGTTGCGCCCGGTCCAGCGCACCAGGCCCACCAATCGAACCGCGATTAATGTCCTTGATGATCTCGTCGGATCTCTGGAGTTGCTTGGCGGCCTCGGCAGCGGCCGCGACGATGCCAAGGATCTTGTCGCCCGTTGTCTGCAGGCCCGGATTGTTAGCCACGACGGCGGCGATGCTGTCTTCGAACTGCCGGTAATTCGGCACGCCGCGCTCGATCTGGCTGTTCAGAATGCTTATGGCAGCGCCAAACTCCTGGAACTCCGGCTTTGCGGCGAAGAACGTCTCACGGCCGCGCCCGATCGTGAACCGCGATACGAGCTGGCTTTGTACGTCTTGAGAGGCCGCATCCAGAGAACGCTTGAGATCGGCGATATCTCGCCGAGCGGCCGCTTCGGCTGCGATCACGGACTTCCTGCCAAAATCCTCCGCCTTGATGCCGGCTAGCCCGTAGGCGTTACCCAACTCGGTGATCGACTTAAGCTGCGCCTTTAGCGCCTCATCCAGCGACTTGGTGGCCTCGCGAGACATGATCGAATAGGTGACAAAAGCTGCGCCAGCGACCGCGATACTGGTCGCTATCAGTCCGACCGGGCCGGCGAAGCTGATAAAGGATGCCGCTGTCGACACCAAGGAAGCCCTGATGGCGGCAAGCGAGCCGCGCAGCCCTTTCGGCCCGCTTTCCAGCGCATCATAGACCTGGCCGGCCTGGGAGGCGAAAATCATCAACCCCGGCGCGCCGAGCGCCCACATGGTGATGACGTCGTTGCCTTGCTGCGACAGCCTCAGCAATTGGTTGGAAGTCAGCCGTGATGCATTCGCGACGGATGCGAGGCTGGCGGCGGCGGCTGCGCCTTGTCGACGCTGCGCTGCCTCCTGCCCGGTGAGCGCTTCGGTGACACGCCGAGACGCTGCTACCGCCTGATCGTTTGCGGCAGCTTGGGTGTTGGCCGCGTTGGTTGCCGTGACGCCAATTGTATGGACGGCCGCATTTGTTTCCTCGGCCGCCGCTTTGGCGCCAGAAGCATCGCCGCTGATGACGAGGGCGAGGTTGAGGCTCAATCGCGCACCTCATTCATGATCGCGCGGGCCTCGATCTCCATTTCGCGCAGATCGTCGAGCAGCCGGGCGGCCGGATAGCGCCGCTTTTCGCGCGTCGGCCGCGCCCGCAGCAGTACACCGGCCGCCGCATAGTCGATGCCGAGCCAGTAGAGCAGGCCGTGCATGCCCCGCGACACCACGCGCCATTGCGTCTCGCAGCCGAGAAACAGCGCCACGGAAGGCATGTTGATGTCCCAAACCTCGAACACGTCGCTCTCTTCGTCACTGGCATCGGGCAGGCTTTCAGGCGGGACGCCCAACGCCTCGGCATCTTGCCGCGCCTGGTCGTCGGGCCGCGAAGGGCGGGTCGGGTCGGTCAAGCCTTCCCGTGCCAGCGCCCAGGCGCGCGCGGCCTCTGTCAGTTTCCCTTTCGGGCCTCGGGGCTGGCGAGCGAGGCGGCATAAGCGTTGTAGAGCGCGACCCGGTACCAGGTCTGCTGCAGCGCGTCGCGGAACACATCTTCGGAATACTCGACCTCGTTCCCGTCCTCGCCGACTACGTCGCGCCAGCCCCGGCTCGCCTTGATCAGGAGATCGTGCTCGCGTGCTCGCTTGGCCTCGGCCGTCGGCAGCGCCTCGATCTCTTTGTTGAGCGCGTTGGCCTCGTCCTCGCCGACGCCGGCGAACTGATGGGTGTAGCTCATCGTCTTCCATTTGCCCGGCTTGTCAGGGTCAGGAAGCTCGATCTTGATCGGCCACCAGTAGAGATACTCCTTGGCGAGAACGAATTTCATGGGCGCTTTCCTAAGGTTTGAAGGGCGATTGAAGCGGCGTTGAAACCGCCTATTTGACTGTGATTTTCAGCTCTTTGGTGCCGAGGCTGGTCAGCATCAGCGGCACCGAATAGTTGCGGATGTTGTCGCTCTGACCCTCGGTGGGCCGGCCGATCTGGACGGCGTCGCTGTCGATCGCCACGGTGTTGCCGGCCACCGTGCCATGGGTCAGCGCCAGGGCGCCCTTGGTGTGGGCTCGTGCGATCGCGAACCAATCCTTGGTCGCCAGCGACTGAGCCTTGACGACAGCGGTGCCGGTGACCGCGCGATCGGTGATCTCGATGCTCTCTTCACCGATCAGATGACGCGGCACGACCTGCGACCCGGTGTCGATGTTGAGGCTCTCGGCAATCGCGGTCCAGCCATGCAACGACATGACCGTGTTGGCCTTAGAGACAACCAGCGGGTCGATCCACATCGTCTTGGTGATGACCGGCAACGCCTCGTCAGTGATGGTGCCGAGCAGGCCCTTCATTGAGAATTGGAAGCGCGGAATGCGCTTCGGCGTGAAGCCGAGCGAGACACTGCCGCGCATGCCGAGCAGCACATGTTTGACGCCGTCGGAATTGTAGTAGAGCGAGCTGCTCTCGAAGGTGTCGTGGATCAGATCATACTGAACGTCGACGCCGGCCGAGACCACCTGGGCAAAGCCGCAGGAGCGCAGCAACGGTCCGAAAGCCGGCGCCGTGCCGGCGACACCCGCACCGGCAATCTCGACCGAGAAATTGAATTGGCCGTAATCGCCGGTCAGAAACACGCCCTGATGGCCGAGGAAAGGCTGCATCAGATTGCGCGCTTCTTCATCGCCAGCGAGCGGGGTGAAGGCGGCGTCGCTGAGCTGGATGTAGTTTGCAGCTCCAGTCGGCACGGGATCGGTGCCATAAACAGCTTCAGGCTTGATGAGTGCGGAAAGCTTCTTCCAGCGGCGGATCGGCATGGTCTATTTCCCCTTCTTAGGCGCGCCGGTGTCGGCCGCCGTTTTTTCGTCCGTGCCGGCCGGTAGAGGCTCGGCTTCGCTGCCGTACGGCGGTGCGGGCTCGGTGCCCTCGACCCGCTCCAGCGTCCCGTCCTTGCGCCGGACGTAGGCGCCGCCGGCGACCGGCGTTTCGATCTTTGCCATGTCAGCTTTTCTCCACGAGGTAGTAGCCGGCGCCGAACAGCTCGCGCTGCCAGACGTGGCCGTTCTTGGCTTTGAGAAGGTTCGACGAGATGTGCTCGACAACGTCGGCATTGTTCACGCTCGCCGGTTCGAAGCCGATCAAGGCGCCGCGCACCGCGTCCTTAAGCATTTCGATGTCATCGGCAGCGGCCCCGCCTGTACCGTCCGAGACGTTGCGGGTGACGATGATGACGGCGACATCGGCCTCTGTGCGCTGAAGCACGTTGCCTGTCATGCGCTCGTTTCCACCGCTGTGCTCTTCCTCGACCAGGACGAACGCCGCCGGCATCGTCTTCGGTTCGCCATTGAGCGAGGCCCAGGCGGCCGCGCCCGCGACCACGCGGAAGAGCGGCGGGTCCATATCGCGCAGGCGCTGCTGGAATTCGGACGAGAGCGTCATGGCTGCGCTCCCGACTGGCTGTCGGCCTCGGCGCGGAACGCGTCCTCGGCGATGCGCAGGATTTCGGCCTGATCGTCCTCGTCGACATAGAGATACGGCCGCGCCGGGATCGTGATGCTGTGCGCGCCGATCGAGACGCGAACGGTTTCCTTACGCTTCCGCGACGCCTTGACGAAGCGCCGGCCGCGATTGGTCTTGCCGAAGTGCAAATCCTGATCGCGCGCCGGGATCTTCACTGTGCCGCCGAGCTGCTGGACGGCGGCATAGAGCAGGTTGGTCCCGACCGCCGCTTCGGTGTCGGTCGCTTCGCCTGTGATCGAGCTGTAGAGCCGGTTGGTGACGCGCAGCATGTGGCCGTAGCCGCGCTGGCTGCGGCCGATGCGCTTAGCGGCCGTGCGCGGGCTGAGCCTTTGCCACTTGCCGGCCGCGCCGGTCTCGCGCTCGAAATGACGCTGGGTCGACGTGACCAGGTACGCGGCGATCGCCGACATGATCGTCCTGGGATGTTCGGCCAGGCGCTCGATGCGATCGAGCGTCGCCAGCACGGCCTGGTCGACGAGGCGGATCTGGATGCCTTCGGTCGCCATCAGTAGCCCCGCAGCGTGTCGCGGCGGAAGACGCGCGTCGACGGATTGGCGCGGATGGAGCCGCCGCCCGCCTGTTCCGGCGTCTCGCCCTGATCGTCGATTGAGACCAGACCTTTCGAAACGTCCTTCAGCCAGGATAGCGCGGTGGCGAAGTTGCGCGAGACGATGCTGTCCTTGTCGGCAGCCTCGCCGTGCAGATAGTAGCGCGCGAGATCTGCCGCGACCTTGGTCAGCACCGGCGGCACAACAGAAAGCGGCAGGTCAAACTGCTTGCCGATATAGCCGTCAATGACGCCGTCAGCGTCCGCCGGGGCGCGGCCGACCACGACATCGTCGATCGTGCTCGGCGGCATGTTCGTCCGATCCGTGAGCTGGATCAGCTCAGTCGCGCCGAAGCGGTCGACCAGGTCCTGTTTAACTGCGTAGGTCACGCGCTCAGACCAGCTCCACCGCGAGCATAGTTTCGGCGAAGATCAGTTCGAGCTGATCCGGCGAGGTGAAGCTTTCGAGCAGGTGATCGGCCGGCGTCCTGGAGTGCGCCATGCCGCCGCGCCGAAAGCGTTCCACCTTCGACGTGATGCGCAACGTGGTCGGCTCCGGACGGCCGCTCGCCTGCCAGGTGTCCAGTGCGGCCGAGAGGCTCGGGTATTTTGCGACGAATTCCGCCTTCGCCGTGTCGAGGCGCTTTTCAAGCTCGTCGATCGACATCCCCGTCGCATCGATCAAACCAGCAAATGCGGAGCCGGCCGCATTGCCGGCTCCGCCCTGGTCTTCGCTCTCGGGGGGCATGCTGGTGGTCTTGGAAGTCCTGGAAGCCATCGTTCAATCCTCGTTTTCGGGCCTTTGAAAAGGAGCCGGCCTAGCTGCTTTTCAAAAACCCGCCGGTGACGAGACCGGCGGGGTTTCTGGTATTGGCAAGCTAATCAGGCCAGCCAGGGAACCATGAGGAGTTCGGCTGTCCCGGCCCACTTGTTGGTCTCGCCGCCATTGACGAGCTGCGACGACACGATCGCCTTTCCGGCTCCTTCGAGCGACGGAGGCACAACTAGGAGGTCGGGCACGAGCCCGAGCGGTTGGCCATAGTCCGCCTTGAAGCTGGCGATCGCCGCCCTCGCGATTTCGTAATTGGCGGCGGTCAGGGGCTGTTTGGAGCCCCAACCCAGCTGCCAAAGGCCGTAACCTGCGTTTGCGCGGCCATCGACGCCGTAGAGGAATTTCTTCTGATTGAAGACGTTGTCGTCGGTCGGCTTGTCCTTAGAGACGAAGTCGAAGGCCTTGCGCTCCTGATAGATGATCGGCTTGAGCGCCCGCTTGGTGCAGAGCAAGTACCAGGGGGTGCCGGCACCGCCATCCGTGTTCGCGACCGAGGCCGTGGTGCCATCCGCCTGGATCACGGGATGGTCGGTGTCGAAGAAGAACTGCCCGTCATAGCAGTTCGTATTGAAGCCGGCCTTCAACAGCGGCCAAACCAGTGTATCGGGGAAGTTGCCGACGTTCTCGCCCAACATCTGGAACAGCGGCCCGTACGTGCCTAGCGTGTCGTCGTCCATGTCGTCACGATCGACGCCGACCGTCTCTTCGAACGACCGGTTCTTGATCTCATAGTCGTACTCGGAAAGGTTCTGGACGAGACGATCGCCGATCCATTCGCGGATGCCGGGGATGTTCGCCAGCCAACCGTATTTTTCGGAGCGGCTGGACGAAGTCACTTTCATCGCGACGCGAGACTGCTGCGACGCAGCAGTGCCGAGGCCGGCCTGGAAGGTGGTCTTAAAACCGACGCGGAGGGCGTCGAGACTTGCGGAATTGATCTTCATGGTGGCCCCTAATTGAACTTGACCCAGACGCCGGCGGCGTCCACGTCGTGAATTTTCCCGGCCGGCGAACGGGTGTTCGCGCCGTTGGTCTTGGCGACGGTCTGATCGTCGACGCCGTAGCAAGTGGCGCCGATGTCGCTTCGAGTGATCAGGTCGGCCGCAGCGGAGTTGGCGAAGAGGTAGATGCCCCGGCCGACGCGAACATTGATGGCTGCGTCCGCGCCGGCCGAGTTGTCGGCGTCCTTCTCGGCTCGGCCGAGCCCAACCATGCCGACTGCGGTGATCACCGGCACGGCGAGGCCGGCGGCATTGATCGCCACCATCCCGCCGGCGTAGATCTTCGTCGCGCCCTTGACCGGAGGCTCGGAGATGTCGCCGAAGCGCTCCAGCGTGTTGCGACCTTTGGTGAGCGCGGCCATCAGCGTGCCTCCTGTTCAGCGGCGATCGTCTTGCGGTACTCGGCCGGCGCGATGCCCAGCGCCGTGCAGACAGCGAGCTGCGCCTCGTCAAGCGTCTCACCGGCACCGGCGTCGCGCTTCTTGTCGGCGAGTTGCGGCTTGGTCAGCACGGGCGCGTTGCCGATGAAGGTCTGGAACGAAGCCAGATCCTTCTTGGCATAGTCGGTCGCCCACTCCTTGAGCGACGGCGCTACCTTGCCGGCCTCAATGGCGCTGTTGACGGCTTCGGTGACCTTGTCGCCGAGCACGTCTTCCTGGAGCTTCTTGAGATCGGTCTGAAGCGCGGTGACCTGGGCGATCGGCACGAACCTGGTCGGGTCCGGCGAAACGCCCTTCACGGCCGACTGCACGGCCGTGACGATCTCTTCGGACTTGGCCGTAGCCGCCAGGCCGGCGGCCTCGGCGAACTTGACGCGATCGGCGGCGATCGAATTGACCGCCGCTAGGATCTCGTCCGGCTTGGCCGTTTCGGTGAGGCCGGCCGCCTTGGCGATTGCCGTGCTGCTGGTCAGCAGCGCATTGATGGCGGCAATGACGCCGGCATCAGTCGTGCCCGTGGCGAGGCCAAGGGCAGCAAGGATCTTGTCCATGCTTTCTCCGTTCTGTTCAGTTTCGGGGTGGAGCAGTGCACTCGCAGCGACCGCGACCAGGTCGAGGTTTGGAGTGTTCGTCAGCCCGGCCATGCGGATGAGCAGCACCCGGCCGGAGGTCTTTTCGTGCAGGAAGACCGGCGAGAGGTAGCGGTACTCTTTGGCCCTGATCGCCGTAGCCGCCTTTTCGGTCCATTCGACCCGGCCATAGATGCCGTCGTCGTGAACCTTGAGTTCCTTTATCCAGCCAGCTGCCGGCGCCTTGCCGCCCACGCCAGGCACGGCGCCGTAGACGGCCTGGTGATCGTAGTCGATGGCAAGGTCAGTCGACCCGGCATAGGTCCGGGTGTTCGCGACGATCTTTTCCATCGACGCCTTGTCGCCAGTCACCCAGGGGCCGAAGCCGTTGCGCCCCGAGAAAGTCCCGGCAGGGGTGAGCTGCACCCACGCACCATCCGCGTCCGCTGCGCTGAGCGCAGTCGAATGCATGGCGACCACGGCGGCCGAAAGGAGCGAAGCAAGGGCGGATTTCATCGCCGGACATTGGCCCGCCCGAAGCCGTCAAATCATGCCCGCCGTGGCGGGCGGTGGTCGATACTCGGGGGATCGAACCGACGGTGCGTGAATGAGCATGGTCCGCCGCCGAATTCGCACCGGAACGGTAGCCGACAGGCGGCCAACCGACAAGCTCCCAAAAAAAGTTGGTATTGCGCCTGCCCGATCTCGTACGAATAGGTTCTAAAATCGGTTTTGAACGGGTCTACAGAGGTACGAAGCTTCAATCCGGGGTGCCGTCGCCCAATGCTAGCTGACGGCCGTTTCGACGGGCGGTTGCTGCTGCTTAAGAACCTCTAAGACTACCCAAGGGGAACCGCCGGGGTAGACGGCGTTCGATGTAGGCTCTGGCCGCACCATAAGCTTGATGTCAGAGCACTGGTCGGCGCATGTCTTTGCGATGAGCCGCAGTCCCCTTTCGTGGTCTCTCGGCAAAATCGACGCAAGCTCCTTTCCGACCTTCGTCAGTGGATAGATGGGAACCGGAAGCTTAGTAGCCGATCGGTCGATGAGCTGCATCGTGATCCGAAAAGAGCCACTGGCGAGGTCCAGGGTGCCGGGGGTTCTTAAATCGTAATTAGCAGTCAGCATTGACCCGACGCCCTGGATTAGCCCCGCAGCTTCCAACGTAACATACGGGTTAACGTCGGTGTCGTCTTCAGTATCTCGGACCAACGCGTGGGCCAGGCGTTGGTTAGCCTCATTCTTGAAAATCGTAGCGGTGCTAGCGTCCAGCTCCGCAGCGACACGAAGAGTGCTAAATGAAAAACTGCCTGGTTGCTGGGCTTCGCCAGCCAGTATGCGACCAAGAAACGTCCGCATCCGTTCGCTGGACGCACTCTTCGCATAGTGGCCCCACATGTTAAGGAAATCGTCTTCAATCTCGGCGCCCTCGGATCCATCGACGGGGTCGTTGGACGGCGGTGGCAAAAGTCTAGTCTGCTCCTCAGCCTTCTGCAAAGTGGCTGCCAAATTCGTTTGCTCGCGCATCACACCATTGAAATGTGAGTCTACCAGTACCTCGGCCAGTGACCGATCCGATTTGATCCGCTCGACGGCCGCGTCCCCGAGTGCATCGATGATTTTCGCCTCGTTCGCCTGCTTTGTTCGCGCGAGCAAGATCTCTCTCTCGATTCCCAACCCTTTGAACTCGGCTTTCGCTCCAAAGAAATAGTCCCACGCGCGCACAAACCTCGACCGCACCTTAATTTCGATCGAGTTTCCAGTGACGCCAATCGTTAGCCCTGTTTCGTTCGGGTTGGGTTCGTCTGTCATAGTGTGCTCCCGCGCAGCCCAAGCCCATTACACAATCACGCGGGGCGTCCACCAACAAGAGCTACTCGTTAAGGAGCCAGGCTGAAACCGAGGTCTTACGCGCTAGATCCTGTCCAACGACCGAAAGATAGCCCGCCTTGCCGGGATTATAGGCCCAGCCCGGATCGATGCCGTCAGGCACAGTCGTGACCTCGCCGGTGCGATTGTTGACAAATTTGCGCGTCGTTGCGGTCGGCGGCTCGAACCTCAGGATCTCGCCCTCACGCTGCAGCCGGTCAATATCGCGTTGAGAGAGGCTCTGCAGAGTGCAATGGCAGTTCCAGCCGTTCGGGCAGGCATGGGTGTTCCACCAAGGGTGATCGATCGGCAGCACCGTATTATGCCAGAGCTGATGCAGCGGGCGCGGATGCTCCTGGCCTTCGAGGTGGACATAGCGCAGGAATGGTCGCGCGGCCTTGTTGCGCTCGAAGCCCGCCCAGTGACCGGCCGCATAGCTGACCCGCATGTTGACATCGAAGATGGTGGTCAGGCGCCTTACGCTGCCGAGCTGGGACCAGCGCATTTCGCCGGTCTGCGGATCAAAGGCCGGCTGGTGGCCCCACCAGCCCTTTGCCTGGAGGAGCGGCGTCAGCTCGGCCGAGAACTGCCGGAATGTCTTTCCCTCTGCAAGCGCCTTCACAAGCGCTTTGTAGATGTCGTCCAGGATATCGAAGCCGGCGGACTTGGCCACCGTGAAGCTGCGGGCATGCGCCGCCTGCCATGTGTCCAGCCAGGAGAATTCTGGATCGAGACGCTGGCCACGCGCGAACAGTGCCGCTAGGGCATCGAGCGGCGCGACTGGCTTTAGCTGCGCTTCCATGCTCGCTCCATCACAGGCTGTCGTCGACCTCGCCGGCAATCCGTGCGGCAAAGGCTGATTTTGCGAGCAGCTCGGTCATGGCACTCACATCCATGCCGGCGAACCGCCTGGACAGGATCGCCTTGACATCCTCGATCGAGCTGGCGGCGGCGATCTCAGCTTCGAGGCCGGCGACGAGCGGCGAGACGAGCGGCTCCCAATCCGACAGCATGGCGTCGGTCGCACGTTCGATTGCGTCTTTCTTCAGGCCGCCGACCGAGTGCACAGTCTCACGCTTCCCAGCCGGATCGGCTGGCGGGATGATGTCGGGTGCGGCTGGGTCGACCGGTGCCGGACCGCGCGGCGCCACCAGCAGCTCGTCATCCTTGCCAGGCTCGGGCATGCCGATCCGGTCGCGCATGACGGACGCACTGACCTTCAGGCCGAACGGCACAAGCTTTGTGACGTTGTCCACCAGCGCCTTGGTGTCGATCTGCTCCGGCCGACCGATGCAGATCTTCGGATATTTGGCCTGGGGACCATGGTTGAGGTCGACAATCGGTCGGACCAGGTCGCGGTTGAGAGTCGCAGCCAGCCGCCGGGCGTCGGACTTCTCGATGTCGTCGCGAACGCCGTCGTGGGTTTTTCCAACTGCGTGGCCGCCCGCGATGGCGTCGGTGGTGCCGGTCTGGCCGAGCACCACCTTGGAAACCTGTTGGTCGAGCCAGTCAGCGCGTTCCTTGTAGAGTTGATGCGAGCCGGAAATCTCTGCCTTGACGAATTCGACCGCCATCGAGACCGGCACAATCGCAGCGTAGTCGGCGCCGATATTGGTCACCGCCTCTAGCAGCACTTCCTTGTCGCGCTCGCTCGCACTGGCATCGTATTTTCCGAGCCGCAACGGCTGGCCGTAAGCCTCGCAGAAGATCGCCCAATCCTTGACCGTGTAGCTCTTGAACAGGAAGGACCAGGCGACAGCGCGGGCGAAGCCGCCGCGGATCGGCAGACCAGACTTGGCTTTGCCCGTGTGGAAAATCCATTGATAGGGATTGAGCGGCTCGACGCCGGCGTTTTCCCTTAGCAGTGGTGTTTCGCCGTCGATGCGATCGAAGGTAAACCAGCGTGGATCTCGGAAGGCCAAACGCTTCGGCCGCCAGTCCTTCTCCGATGTCTCCCAAACGATTTCGGTGCAGGAATAGCCCTTGCCGATCGCGTCCAGGATGTCGACGAGTTCATCATAGAACCCGTCGCGCTCGATGATGTCGCGCACGAGCTGGGCGGCCGCTTCGCTCTTTGCATCCTCGCCGGCTGCCTCGACAGTTAGTTCCAGGCCGGCGACTTGCGTCTTCCTGGTACCGAGCACGCCGAGATAGTGGTTGTCGCGCTCTTCGATGTCCTCGGCCAAGGCCAGATAGTTTTCCGGGTCACCATCGATTGAGCTGCGAAGGATGGACGCCAGTCTGCCCGGCGTCAGGCCGGCGGCCGGATGGTGCGCGTCGGTGCGCCGCACGCTGGCCGTCGTGGGTGCGGCTTGTTCCGTCTTCAGCTTCGTCGTGTCGACCGGTCGGCCAAAAGCATCGTACCAGGTGAAAGCCATCAGAAGATCCCCGAGCTGCGGCGAAGTGAACCCAAACGAAAGCCGCCTGTTTTTTGATTGGCGCGGTCGCGCCAGCCATCGCCGTCAGATGGCCGCTCATCAAACGGGTTCATGGGCAGTGTGACCGGCTGATAGCCGTACTCGTGCCACTGCATGCGGCTGGCGAAATAGGCGAGGACGAGCGCGACCGCGAAATCGCCATGGCGCTTCGCGCCGGCCGTACCGACACGCTCGGGCGGGATCAACGGAATGCCTCGAATGATCTTGACCACGCGAAGATCCACCGAATGCTCGGCGTCCCTGGTCAGGGCGATGTTAGCGTCTTCGAAGGCCGTTTTAAGCGGCGGGAAATTCTCGTTGTACCAATTCTGGCTGAGTGTGACCGACCAGACGAGGCCGCCCGGTGTTTCTTCGGTGTGCAGACCGAAGGTGCGGCCGAGATCCTCGGCAAGGTTCATGCCGACGCCGGTTGCGTCGACCGCCGCGCCGCACAGCCGTGGCGACGCCTTCAAGATCAGGGTGGCGATTTCCTTCTGCTCCTGGAACGGCACATTGCGCAGTTCGACCGTTAGGTTAGATTTTCGGCGCAACACCTTGTCGATCGATAATAGCGTCATGACCGCCGGATCGGCCTTGCGAGCCGGGTCATAGCCGAAAGCATGCTGCCGGTTCTCGTCCAGCCCGTCGAGCGCTTCCTTGATCGCGTCCAGATGAGGCGACATCAGATGCCGGCGCTCCAACTCCGGCCGATGCAGGAAGTCTAGCGGCAGATCGATGCGGATCACCGGCGCCTCTTCCGGCATCAATGTCATGCGCGCTTCTATCAGGGGCGATGTCAGCCAGGCGCCGGAGCCCATGGACGGAACGCAGAACAGCTCCTCGTCGGCGCCGTCGCCGTAAAAATCGATGATGTCCTGGCGCCACTGCGCCTCTGCCTCAGGCGACCACTCGCGGCCGGTGACCAGACAGATGCGCTCGTAGAGTCCTTCCAGCAGCGCCTGGTCGAAATCGATCTTGAGATGACTGTACTTCGATCGGCCGCCGAGGATATCCTGGACCTGGACGTTGAATTCGTTGTCGGCGCCGTTATGGGTCGAACAGACCACGACCTGGCCGCCCCACATCAGGTTGGCCAGCGCCGCCTTTAGCAACTCCTTCAGGCTGTCGACGAATGCCGCCTCGTCGATGATGACCAGGCCCTGCTTACCGCGCAGAGTGCGCGGCGCCGACGACAATGCCAGGATCTCAAAGCCGGACGCGAACTGGATTCGGAAGGCCTTGATTTGCCGGGTCTCGTCCGGATGGGCGGGGTCCACGTCGTCGAACAGGAACTCTTCCTGGGCAATCGCCGCCTGCGCAAAAGCCCGAGCCCACATGGCGCAGGCGTCGATGAACTCGCGCGTCATCTCCTGGGAATAGGAGATGTACATGGCGTCCATGCCACCGGCATCCTTGGCCCGGCCGGCGCGCAGCACGGCATAGGAAGCCAGTGCCCAGGTCTCGCCGATGCGCCGGCTCTTCTCGATGAACAGCACGCGGACGGCGGTGCTTTCGAGAAGCGAGACGGTGCGCCCCTGATAGCCCAGGAGCACGCTGGGTAGACCGACGCTGTCGATGACATGGTCGAGGTTCGCCATGCTTTCGCGGCGAACCGTTTCCCATTCGCTTTTGTTAATTGGCCCGGTCATATTGTCGGCTTCCCCTGGGAGGAAATGACATGGATCAGAGAGACATTGATGAAGCCAAGGACTTCGCTTTGTTTGTATTTGCGATGCAGACTTGGCATGCACTTCCGGCTGAGCCGGAATTTGAACCAGACGAACAGCTGAAGACGAAGGCATGGCGCGGCGCGTTATCAAGCAAGCGAAGACCCACGGGCGAAATGGCTTTCTCAGAGAGGTTGGTGGCACTAAATCCATCCTTTTTCGCAGATATCCGGGCGCGCCTCGGGAGCTGATCGATGGCGCGATCGACAACCTTCAAGCCGTCATAAGAGACGAACTCAGCAAGCCTGCGTAAATTCATTCTTTTCCTCTCACGCCGAGAATTTGAGCCTTGATCGCCTCGGCCGTCTCGGCCGACATGCCCTTGGCCTTGGCGACGGTGTCGACCGCCTTTTCAACATCAGCCTTGAACTCCTTCGCTACCTTGGTCCGGCGATCGCTGGAAACGCTCTGCGCCTGCGTCGCCATCTTCAGTGCTGTGGCGAGCTGCATGGCGCCGATCGGCGCCAGTCCACTTTCGCCAGCATCGGTCAGCAGTTCGAAAACCAGCGTCTTGATCGCCTCTGCTGCGATCAGCGTCAGATCGTCTGAGCTTTGGGCGTCGAACCGCTTCGAGATAGTCGCCGCGATCTCGCGGGTTTCTTCCAGCCGCCGCGTCATCATCGCCAGCTTGATGGAGAAGCGGTTGAACGCCGAGAAGGAAGGAATGACGAATTCCAGCGCGCCCTTGTGCACGGCCTCCAGGGCCTGCATCTTCAGGAAGAATTCTTCGTAGATCTCCGTTTGGGTCCGCTCGCGATCCTGCAGGGCCGTGGCCGCCCAGGTAATGATGGGGCCGCATTCCTCGGGCAGGCGCTCGATCGCCGAAAGCTGACCACGGCCCTTGCGCGCCATCTCAGGCCTCCGGTGACGGCCGCGCCACGCCTTCGATGATCGACCGCCTTTCGACATGGTCGATGCCGCTGCGGGTGATGGCGGCGACCATGACGCTGCCGGCCTCGGTCACCTTGACGGCGCCCAGCTCGGCGAGCTTGCGCAGTTGCGTGCGGACCCATTCGCGCGAGCGATTGTGGCCGAACGTGTCGAGCGTCTTGGTCAGCAGCACCTCGTTGAGCCGGCCGTCTGTCTGCCGGTTCAGCTCGCGCAGGATGATCAGCCGGGCATCGTAGGTCAGGTAGGCATCAAAATCGGTCATGCGGCGCTCTTGGAACCGGTCAACAGGTAATTCTCCATGCGATGCACGGTGCGGGCGATACCGTTGACCACCTCGGCCTGCTTGCCGGCTTCGCCCTTGATTTCGGATACAGCGAGCCGCAGATCGGTGAACGCGCCCACGTCGGGCAGATGCTTCATGTCGCTCTCGATCGACTGAATGCGAACGCCGTGATCGTCGACCCTCTTGTCGATTTCGGCGCACTTGATGTCGACCGAGGTGCGGATCTCCTGAAAGTCTTCGGCGGACGACTTCTTGAAGGCGTCGACATCGGCTTGCGCCTTTTTGCCGCCGGCAGTCAGCCACACGTAAATCACCGTTGCGAACGACAGCAGGGGTGAGGCAAGCGAGGCCCAGGTAACCAGCTCTTCCATCTAGGCGCGTCTCCGGTTCTGTCGCTCGATGAACGTTTCGCAGTCGATGCACCTGGTGGCACGCGGCATCGCATGGCGTCGCGCATCGGGGATACGCTCTCCGCAATCGCAGAAAGGCGAGACCTCTTCGGCCTGGTATTGCCCCCTGATAGCTGCCTGGATACGAGCGACGCCAGCTTCGCGCTCCTGCTCTATCCGGCGCTCGGCCAAGTCGATGGCTGCGTTGCCGGCCGTCATTGCTTGTCCCAATCCGCGACCTTGGCCAGGCGGGCAGCGCAGACATCTCGCGCGGCGCCGTTGACATCACCGCGCTCGACGAAATCGCCGGCGACGGCCGGCCCGCCGAGCTTCCGCCAGTTTGGCGGGCATGGGATCAGAAATGCCGGGGGGATGCGTTCCTTGACGGTCAGCACTTTAACGAGCACCTGCGGCTTTGGGCTTGTCGTACAGCTTCCGCAAATCAGCAGGCACAGGCAAAGCGAGGAAGTTCCGAGTATCCGCATTGGCTTCTTTCAGGGCGACCAGCGCCGCGTTGTTGTCGATGAAGGCCTGGTTTGCTGCCGCGATCTGTTCCGCGAGATCCGCAGTCAGCTTTGCGTCTGCGGCGGCTTGCGCCTGCAGGCGGCCGATCGTCGCCCGGTTGGCGTCGTTCACGTCCTCGGCAACTTTCAGGTCGGCCTTGGCCGCGCGCTCGGCAGTCTGGGCATCGCGCGCTTCGACCTTGTAGTGGTAGGCGACCAGGCCGAGGCCCATGAAGGCCAGCACGACGAGACCGAGCATGATCAGCCGCGCCTGCATCAATGTGAGCCCTTGAGGCAGTACTGCTGCTCCAAGGCACGACGCTTGATCAAGCCCTTGAGGACCTTGCCGCCGGCAAAGACGAACTTGCCGATTTCCAGGCACGCGGCCTTGACATTGCCGGCGCGGAGATAGTCTGCGGCCGTGCTCTCGCAGAACGCGTCGTTGCCGAGGTTGTAGGAGAAGTCATTGAAGGCGGTCTGGACGTAGACGTGGAGCTGCCCGTAATTGGCGACGCATTTGGCGTTCCCCTGCTCGTAGTGCGCCATCCGTTTGGTCAGCAGCGCCCGGCATTCCTCCTCGGAGAATTTGCGCCCAACCATGTCCTTGGCGTTTAGCGTCTCGCCATAGCAATAGGTCAGCACGCCGACCGGGTCTCGGTAGACGTAGCCGCGATAACCCTCCAGAGGCGCTGCCATGGTGGCTGCCGCTGCGATGCCGGCGGCAACAGCCGCAGCCGCTCCGGTATTCCTAGCTATCGCCATGGTGAAACCTTCCGCCTGTGAAATCGGCCGGGAGAGGTCCCGGCCATTTCGCAACACCATGCCTTCGGCGGCAGGCGGCAATCATGCCCGCTTAGGCGGGCGCTCTGTCAGTTGCTGGAAAAGAGGTCGGTTTGGCGCGGATCGCTGCTGCCCTTGACGGGCTTGTCCGGCATGCGCCGGAAGAGCTTGTCTACGCCGGTCTCGGTGATGCCGAGCCGTCCGGCGATCTCGCCGTTCGAGGCGCCGTTGGCACGATACTGCCGTGCCCGAAGCTCGCGGGCAAGAGGCACGCGGATATACGATCCAGAATAGCGGCGGGCAAGTTTCTTGGCCGCCGCAGCACCCAGGTTCTTGGCAAGATCGGTGTCGTCGCCGGACGCCGGCACGTAGAGCCGGCGGCCGCCATAGGTTTCGGCGAGGCGCACGAAATCTGCCGGGCCAAGCATGGCCAGCAGCTCGGCGGATCGCAGCTCCTCGCTCACGCCACCTCCAGCCGCAGATTGCGCATGGTCGTGGTGAGCGTCTCGCGGTTCGGCCCGTGCCAGATCAGGCAGAGCGTGTAGAGGCCGCTGCGGCAGCGATAGAGGGCCGAATGATTGGTCAGCGTCCAGTCGCAGCCCTTGGCGGCCGCAAGGGCATTGCTGGCCAGCTCCGAGGCCGCGAACGCCTCGATCTTGGCGAAGTCGATCTTGACCCGGCCGGTGAAACGTCTGCGCGTGCTCATGCTGGCTCCCACTCGATCAGCTTGCCTTCGAACAGGCCGGCACCGTGCTCGGCCTCCCAGAACGCGCCCATGTTCCAACGCGCCGATCCCGGCTCGCCAATGCGCTTCAGCCGCCAGTCGCCCACATGCTCGATGCCGAAGCCGTCAGCTGCGGCGAACGCCTCGATCTGGTCGCGATGCAGCGAGCGGCCCTCGATGACGATCGAGCCGATGAATTCATCCAGGAGCGGCGTGGTGACGATCGCGATCGGCCGGACCCGGACGCAGATCGGATCGGGGTCGACCAGCTTGACGCAGTTGCGGGTGCGCATGCCCTGGTAGAGCTGCACCAGCTCGCCGGCGCGGGCATGCCGCTTGCGATCGGCGCGCACGGTATGGCGCTTGATCAGGCCGGACACCTGAGGGCCGAACATCGCCTTGAAGCTATAGGCCACCATCAGCGCACCTTCCTGATCTGTTCGCCGAGCGCGTTCATGACGGCCGGCCAGTCGCGGTCGCTCATCTGGTCGAGCGGCTTTGCGGTGTCCCAGACGAACTGGCGGAAGCCCTTGAGGTCGACGGCCTTCGCGACGGAAAGGAGCTGCCACTGCGCGAGTGCAATCTTTGCACCGGAAAGCCGCAGCCATTCCGGCATGCTGACGGACAGGTGCCAGTCGACGCCGGCCTCCCTGGTCATCCATGCTTTCAGGGCGTCGATCGCCTTGGCGGAGTCTTCGGCATCGAGAAGGAACCGGGTGTGCTCGATGCCGGTCTGCCGCTTGACGAAAGACAGCATGGCGGCGTCGCGCCGATCACGGATGATGCCGAGGTTCCAAGCCGCGATCCAGAGCGCCTGCAGCTTCTTGGCGAAAGGCCCTTGAAGGCCCTTTTCAGCCGGCTTGAAACCATGCCGGCGTTGCTCTTCAAGGATGCGCAGATGTTCGCGCTCGTTCATCTCGCGAAGGCTGCGCTTGCCCGTCACGCGCTGGTAGAGATCGCGCGCGGTGTCCTCGTCGAGGCCGAGCTGCTTGTTGGCAACATGGATGGCAGCGAGCGCGTTCACGGCAGTGACCTATCGGTGCTTGCAGGTGTAGCCCATGTCGATAGGATCAACCTCGTTTTGGGGGGCGAATAATGAACGCTGATAGATGGCTGGTCGGAGGCAGCAACGTTGTCGCTTGCCTTTTCGGGATTTTCGTTGGGTTGGCGCTGACAGATTTCTCGGGGATCGAAACCTTCCTTGAAAAATGGCAGACGCTGATCACGGGCATTCTTGCTATAGTCGCTGCAGTGTTGACGATCTTGGCTATGATCTGGACCGACTCGCGCCAGCAGACCCGTCATGCCGACCTTCGAAAACTCGAGTTGAGAGCAGAGCGTCTGCGAGCGCAGAGGGCCGCCAGTTACTCCAGCGTTATTTTCGATCTTTCGTATCTGCTCCCGGAAATGGCGGACAACACCGCCACGGAGCTTAATGACGTGAGGGCCATCAACAGGGCCCTTCACACAGATGTGTCGGCTTGGGTAGGGGAAGTGGAAAGGTCGATCAATCATCGTCTGATAGCCGAGGCCAAAGACTTGTTCGATCCTCAGATGGCCACAACGTTCGAGAACATTGCCGTCTGCAATGTTGAGCTTCGGAAAGCGCTTCAGTACCTCGACGTTTCGGGAAGTTTCGGTAACGAAGAAAACGCCAAAATGCGGCATTCGGGTACTGTCGATGCCTTTCGCGACCTCCGGACACTTCTCGATACCTTTTCTGGGCAGCTGGAGGGGCTTGGAGCAACCTACGGGGCGAGCTAGTTCCATCCGCATCATGCCTTCGCCAGGTCGATCGTGACCGCCCGCCACTCGGCATCGAGACGGTCGCGTTCATAGCAGCGGACATAGATCTTCGAACCGACCACACGCATGGCGTCGCGGATGGCGGCCATGGCGCGCTGCCAGCGCTCGTCGCCGATGTCGAGGCGCAAGAGCATGAAGATCGCGGCGCGGTTGATCTGACCTTCCTTGTCGGTGTTGAAGGCGCGCGTCACGATGGCGCGGATCTCCGGCCGGCTGTCGGCTGACCATTCCGTCAGGCATTCGTCGATCAGGCTCTTGGCGATCTGCAGTTGGGCGCCGAAGTCGATCGTGTCGGCCACCTGCACCTTGACCATCTTCATGCCGTCGAAGGTCATGAAGGTCTTGTTGCCTTTGGCGCCGCCCTTGGTCCCGCCGTACTCCTGGGCGAGCAGCGCTTCGAAGGCGCCGAGATCGTTGAACGTGTGTTCCTTGAAACGGCCGATCTGCGCTGACAATGCGATTGCATAGCCGAGGATGGTGCGGACCGTTTCGTCTTCGAGCATCTCTGATGGCTTGATCATTTCGACCGGCACGAGATTGCCCTTGGCGTCGGGCATGTATTGCTTGTCACCAATAAAGACTTTGCCGACGACGGTGGTTTCAGTTGCTCCTTGCATCTTCATTCTCCGGTTGGGATTGGGATCGGGCGCATGAAGGCCAGCAGATCGCGCACGGTGACTATCTGCAGGACAACATGTTCGTGGTGTTCGGCATCCTGGCTTGCCCACGGCATCGACCGTTCGAGCGCGCTGACCAGGAGGCTGGCTTCAAGGGCAATCGCCCACAGGCCTTCGGTGGCCATCGCAAGGGCAAGCACCTCGGCAGTGGTGGCCCGGACGCCGTCGGGGTCGGCGACAATGCGGCCGCATAGGTCGATCATGTCGAGCTTGGCGACAGCGGCCTTGAGCGCTTCACTTGCGCTCATTGCTGTGCCTTTCCAGAATGGTCCTCAGGCGCTTGGCCGAGCGTTCCAGCGCTTTGCGGGCGGGTATCTCGCCCGGCCCGAATTTCGCCTGCTCGAGCTGGTCGACCGACGCGCCAACGTCCCGGCAGGCCCGCATGATGAGTTGGTCGCGTGTCGACCGTTTCGTAGGCTTGGACGCTGCGATCTCGGCATCGATCAACGGGATGATCAGTTCAGCGAGCCGCTGTGCGCGCGACTTCGCCTCCTTGGGCGGTACGGTCATCGTCATGCCGCACCTCCCGGCCGGCCGTCCGAAAACGGCCGCGGGATGATAGGAAACAGCCGCACATTCGACCCCGGCCGGCACACCGCTTCGGCGATGCGCTCGGACTCGATCGCGTTCTCGGCGTGCGCCTGATCGTTCCAGACCTTGCAGCTCAACCGGTTCTCGATGTCGCGGGCCTTGCCACGAAGTTCCTTGATGCACTCGCAGAGGACACGGGCGTCTTCGGGATCGAGGATGCGGGGCTCGTGCTGGTAGTCGGAAATCAAATCGCGCAGTTCGGACAGTCCGTCCGAAAGCGCCAGGGACAGTCTCTCGCCCATGGTCATTTTCTCCTTTGGGGGCAGGTTTTGCAGGCGTGGAAAAGCTGGGCGCGGTGCCGCGATGTGGCGCGGAACGGCTCCTTCTGTTCGGTGAGGCAGCGGTCGCGGCCGATCTCGCCGAGCACCGGGCATTCGACGGTCAGCGACATCAGGGCGCCGCGCACCATCTGCTCGACGCGGGCGACGTCGCCGAGGTACTTGCCGCTGATGATGGTCGAGACGGCCGACCTGGAATAACCGATGCGCTGGCCGGCAACGCCGAGGTCATGGGCATCGGCAAGCCGGGCAAGTTCATCCAGCCAGTCGGGCAGAGGCGAGCCGTGCGCGTCCATGGCCTTTTCGACAAACGACTTGCCGTTCGGCCTGCTATTCTTGACAGGTCCTCTGTTCATGGCTTGGCCTCGCTCGCGACGGGGCGGCCGATGACGGTTTTGCTGTTCGGATCGAATAGAACCTTGGTGGCGAGCACCTTCGGCGCCTGAAGACCGAGATTAAGCGCAAGCCGATAGCTTGTCGGCGTTCCGACCACGACGCTGGCTTGGCGCAGTGCGCGGAGATAGGCCTCGGCTGTGCTTGGTTGAACGTGAGGGCAACTCTCTTTGATATACGGCAAGGCTGAACACCTTGAACATCTTGATGGCGCGCCAGACCTGATCGATCGCCATCTCGGGCCGGACCTTGCCGTCTAACGTCAGTCGGGGCGCTAGCAGTGGCCGTTTGGCCAGACGGTAGACCACGGCTTCCGGAAGATTGTCGCGGCGGGCGTCCTGGTTGGAAGGGTTCTTCTCGACGACCTTTGCGATGCCGGCGAGCCGGAGCTTCCGGACGAACGTGCCAACCGCCTGGGTTTTGACATTCGTCCGTTGGCAGATCTGCCGCACCGTCCAGGGACCGTCGCGGTCAAGATCGCGGATGATCGACCAGTAGCCGGCCTCGCCACGCGGCACGGCGATGCTGATCTCCACCATATCTACGATGGACCGCCCCATCACGCGAACTTCCTCGGCGTGAATTTCGGCGCGCTGAAGATCGCACCGACACCGCCAAACGCAGCGAGGTCGATCTTTTTCGTGCCGAGGATCTGGCTTGCCTCGACGACCTTGGTCAGGTTGACTACGATGCGGCGCGTGTTTCCCTTGGTCTTGTCGAGAATGGCTGCTGCCAGGTCGCTCGCGATCTCGATGCCAGGGCAGCGGTTGGCGACCAGCAGGCCGAAATCCTCGGCGTCGCAGGGCACGGCCAGCAGCCATTCGAGGACGCGGTTGTGCACCCGCTCGAATTCCTCGAGATATTTGGGCAGCATCTCCTCGCCGATCATGATGACCGGCGCGCCGGACTTGTCGGTCAGCTCGCGCAGCAGGTCGACAAACCGCTTCTTGGCAATGAAGTGTGCCTCGTCGATGATCAGCGGCCGGCGTGGGTCGGCGACCATCAGCATGATGGCGTTGGTCTTCAGCTCCTCGATCGAGCCGCGCGGGTGTGTCTCGCCCAGTTCGATCAAGATCTGCATGAGCAGTGACCGCGCGGTGGTGAACTGGCCGCACTCGACATAGGCGGCGAGATATTTGTTGGCGCCATAGACGGCCGATTTGGTCTTGCCATCTCCAGACCGGCCGGAGAAAACGGCGAGGCCCGGCAAGTCCGGGTCTCGGTCGACCATCTTGGCGAGCAGCGTCGAAAAGGCCGCGACGTTCTTCAGCGGCGCCGGCCGATTGACTTTGAGCAGTTCTGTCATCATTTTCCTCGTTGTGCTGTGCCGCTTCGGCGGCTGTTCTTGCGGAGAGCCAGGTTTGCAGACCGTGCTTTTCCATTACTCAGGACAGGTACGCTTCACCGAAATCTTCATGCATGGCCTTGTGGGACTTGAACTCGGCTGACTGCTCATAGCCGCCGAGCCAGACCGCATCGGCGGCCGGCAGCGTGTTGGCGTCGAGCTGCTTGCGGAAACCAAGGCTACGCCGGTAGCGCTCCTTGGGACCTTCCGGCAGGGCAACGACGTTGGGGTCTTTCGGCAGATGCGCGGTGCGCACCGCCTCGATCTCGGCCTGCCGGCGCCGCAGGATGGCGTCGGTCTCGGCGGCCAGACGCTGTTCGTCCTCTGCCTGCATTTCGTCGATCAGCCGGCGATGGGCGGCGGCAGCGCGCGGGTCGAGCGGCTGTGTCGGATTGAGCCGTTCTCCAAGCGCCTCGATCGCGGCGCTGATCTGCGGTGTCGAATGCGCCTGGTCGCGCTTGGGCAGCGGGATGACGTTCGGCGCGTCACGGCGGGCAACTTCTAGCGCGCGCTCGATTAGCGGCGAGCCCTTGGCGATCTTCTTCATGTCCGCCTTCAAGTCGCGGGTCAGCTCCTTCACCAGCTCGCTGCGGATGTCCTTGGCGGCGCGCACAAGGGTCTCGGGATGAAGGCCAGACAGTTCGGGGCAGATCGCATCGCCGAGGAATTCAGCGCCGTCCTGGGCGAAAGCATAGGCTCTGCCGGCGTCGTTCGGGTCCATGCGCACGAACACGGCGGTGCCCGGCATGATGGTCGGCGTCATGTAGTGATGGCCGTCGATGCGGATGCCGAGTTTGGTCACGGTGCGCCGGCCATCCGAGCCGGCGACCGGCATCAGCAACAGATCCAGGGCGCGTTCGTCGACCCTGCGCTGTTCCTTCGTGGATGCGAGCGCGGCGGCGAAAGGGGTGACATTCTTCAGGCCGGCATGCGGCCGGTGCTGGTAGACTGTTGTCGCCCAATCATCGATATGCTGCTGCAACTGCGGTCCGGTCAGGGTGACGCCGAACACTTCGGCGTCGCTTTCGCCAAGTCGCTGCGAAAAGCTTTTGCGGCTTTCGATCGCCTTGCGGTCGGTGACCGAGTGGCCGACGAAGCCCGGCAGCAATGGCCCGACATCGTGCTGGAAAGTCTTGATGACGCGCTCGACGTGGCCCTTTTGCTCGGGCGAATAGGCGTCTGACGTTTCGGGTTCGATGCCAAGCGAGGCAAACAGGCGTTGTGTGTCCTGGGCGACGAAGTCGGAGCCGTTGTCGGTCTTGACGACATCGGGCACGCCCCACGCTAGGATAGCTTTGCGGATGAGCAGCGCGACGGCCGAGGCGCGCGGGGTGCGTGACAGTAGCCAGACGCTGCGGCGCGTCGCGATGTCGATGCAGGCATAGACCGAATGGCGGCCATCCGTGCAGAGCGCATCGACCGGCGAGGCATCGATCTGCCAGAGCTGGTTCGGCTCGGTGATGTGGCGCAACATGCCAACGCCGGCCGGCGCCAGGTGCGAACGATAGCGGTCCGGATTGGTGAGCTTCAGCAACTCGACTTTATGGTTTTGCTTCAGGCCTTTCAGCGCGTGCTGGAAGGTCCGGACGGGCGGCATCGGAATGACCGTTTCAACCCCCTTTGAGACCGCCTTCAATGTGTCGCCGAACTCCGACCGGCACATTGTGCGAACGTGGTGGCCGGACAAATGCGGTTGATGCGCAATCAGCGCCAGCATGAAAGCGCGGACGGCGCCGCCGTTAGCCGTTTCGAGGACGCCGGTCCCCTTGCGCGCCTGGGCGGGATCGTGGCCGAGCGCGTTGACCGTGCCGTCGCGCTTCTGCGACTGCCAGCGCGCGAGCGACCGCTTTGACAGGCTCGGGATGATTTCGAGCGCCCATTTGTCGATGTTGAGCGAGCCGGCGTTGTACTTGTCGGTGAAGACCTGGACGCGCGTGGCATAGCCGAGCTGCAGGCCGCGACTGAATTTCTCAAAGGCGGCGACGATCGCAAGCCGGGCATCCCGTTCCTTCTGAGCGCGTGCTGTCAAGCTGGTGTCGGGCGCGGCCTTCGCCGGCTTGATCGGCAATTCGATGACGATGTGGCGCTGCTGGTAGGCGACCTGGGCGAGCGTCGGGAACAGCGAAACGTGATACTCGGTGGCGCCGCCCCGGCCTGCGCGTTGACGCGCCAACGTGGGGCGATCGGCCCAGCCTTCGCGCTGGGCCATGCGGATGACGGCGCTTTCGCTGCGCGGCATGTCCGGCAGGGCTTCGGCGGCGATCTCGCGAGCGGTGAGCCAGTCTTTCATCAAAGCAGTCTTGTGCACTTCTGAGACTTGAATGATGGTACGGCTTGCTTCACGACCTCCGACGCCTTTGAACCTCCCCACCATTGAGAAAGAAAATGTTCGCGATAACTCACAGATGTGCGCGTTGCGGGGAGTTGGTAGACTTCACTGTCAGAGCTTGCCTTTCCTTCTCGGCCGTCAAAGCCGAAAATCTGGCTAAGGCAAAGACTCCCGAAATACAGCCGACCACGATGTTTACCACTGGGACGGATGTCGATCTCGCAAGCGCTGCGGCGCTGGCTCAATGCCCGCGTTGCAATTGCCCATCGATGATAGAATTTTCCCTGCCCCGGCAATACCTCCGGGCGGCTATACTGGCGGTTGGAAAAACTGAGAGTGTGGCCGACCTTGCGAGCCGCATGACAGTCGGCGCTGTTTTTCCGACGTTTGCGGAGCCGGACAGCGATCCCCACTGGCCTTCTGAAGTGAGACGGCATTTTGAGGATGCTCAACGGATGCTTTCGGCTCGGATGACCCCTTCCATCATCATTGGGGTCTGCCGAACGGTACTCGACGTCGTGACAAAGAAACTCGGGGCAGACCAAGACAGCCTCTACAGGCGGATTGACCATTTGAGGACCGCTGGAACAATCACAGAGCCGCTGGCTGACTGGGCGCACGCACTGCGGCTTGACGGCAACACGGCCGTCCACGAAGGCATTGGTGAGGAAAACGAGGCGGTTGAATTTGTCGCTTTTCTTAAGACGCTGCTCAATGTTGCATTTACTCTGCCGGCCAGAATTGCGGAAAAGCGGGCGAGCGGAGTTGAGTGAGGTCATCATGGACGGGCCTGAATGTTGGCGCCCGCTGCGTGGGCGGAGGGGCAGGCGCTCTCCGGTGCGGCTTGAGACATCGCTTTGGAGGATTGGAGTGTGCGGATGGCCTCCTGCGTGTAGCCGTGCAGCTGTTCGCGCATGTGCTGTTTGGTGTCGGCGTCCTCACACCGCATCATTTTGATCTGCCAGCGGACCAGCCATTGCGCCTGCTTTGGGGGCAGTGCGCAGTAATGGTCGGGGCAGAAGATGCCGGTCGCATCGAGAGGACAGCCGGGAACGGTGCAGCGATGCGGTGTCATGACCAGATGCCTCCGACATGCTTGCGAAGACGGCGACGGAACACCGCGCCGACCGCGAGGCGGGCGCCCTGCTGGCGCGTGAAAAGCACGTGCAGGCCGTAGAGGAATGCGGCGTAGAGCGATGCCCCGCCGAGGGCGATGGCCAGGAAGCTCATTGCCCGAGCCTCCAGGCGGTGACAGCGGCGGAAATGCCGGCGCTGCCGAAGGTGGCAAAGCCGAGAAATGCCGCAACCGCCAGAAGCGAGAGGCAGTCCTGGGCGAGGTCAAGAAGTGCGCGTTTCATGTGAAAGCCTTTCATCGTTTTGCTTTCCACTGTGCGTCGAATGCCTGCCTGTCTCGGGTCGCCCGCTCGATGGCCTCGTCGGCCATTTCCCGCATGATCAGCGCCTCGAATTTCTTGGGGACGACGATCATCCCGGCATCTTCCAGAAGGGTGTTGAGTGCCCGCACGTCGCTCGTGACCGACGCCAGTGCGGCGAGCCGCAGGGCCGAGATCGAATGTTGTTCCTTGGCCTGGCTGGCGTAGGCGTCGAGTGTCGCCTTCGAGACTTCGTCCTTCAGGTGTTCGGACATGGCCTTCGCGATTTCCGCGCGGCTCATCTTCGCTTCGTTGAGGGTGAGGCTCACGGCTTTGGACAACCGGCCCGCCAGCGACCAAGCCTGCACCGCGTCCGCGTCAAAACGCTCGACCACCGGGGCCGGCTGATAGTCGCGGAACAAATCAAGTGTCGGGTGGTCGCGGCGTATCTTGGCCATCAGGACTGCCGGCCTTTCATCCACCGTTGAATGGCGGCCTCGTGCAGATCGAAGAACCGGTCCTGTTCGCTTGCCTTCATCTTTGAGAAGTCGGCGGCGAGCTTCTGCCAGCGGGGCTCCCTCGACGGCGCGGGCATCTTGTCGAGCAGCGCGGTGGCGTCAGCGACGGTCGAGACTTCGGCCGACTCTGCGAGCAGAAGCTTGGCAATGGCGGCCTGACGGTCTGCCGGTTCGGCGGCGAGGAGCAGAAGGTCCGTTTGGCTGTTTGCGATCGCGTGAAGCGAGATGCTCTGCCGGATCGGTTCAGGGATGGTGGCGATCTTGAGCGCATGGAACACGCTGCGGCGCGAAATGCCGAGCACCGCCTGCGCCGCCTCGGAGAAATTAAGTGCAAACTTTGCACTCAACTCGTCGTCTTCGGCCTCGTCGCGAGGCTTGCGCTTGCGGCCGGTTTTCCCGGTGCCGTGCTCTGCGTCGTAGATGTCGCGCCAATCGGCGATATCCTTCGAACGATCGAGGACAGAGAGCTGACGCCGGATTAAGTTCTCGGCGATCTCACGCTTGCGGATCTGCGCTTCGGTAGCGACCTCTTTCGGGTCTTTGATAAAGGCGTCGATCTCATCACGCCCGAGAAGGCGAACGGCTTCGAGACGATGGCCACCGAAAATCAACCGGTATTGATATCCCTCGGTCTTTTCGGGGACGACCTCAATCGGCACCATGTGGCCGTTGCCGGTCTGCATGTCTGCCATGAGGGTGGCGACCCAAGCGGGGTCGAGCCGGCGCCGGTTCGCGGGCATTCTGATATCGGCGATCTTGATCTTGGTCGGTGTCACGTCGGGAAGTCCCTGATTGGCTTTCGGCTGTCCGCGAATGCGATCGCGCTAGACAGCGGCCTCAGGGCGCGCCGGACGTGGCGTCTAAAATGAGTGCAACTTTTGTACTTCCGCTGCGACGGGCGGTGCTGGTAGTGTCCACCTCGTCATGGCGGCCTCTGGTGTAGAGAGTCGGGAATAGGGTTCGAAAGGGGATATCCAGGGCGGCGGCGATTGCTTCCGCACCTGGGCGGCTCAGGCCAATAATCCCTTGCCTGCAGGCGCTGGAATAAAGGCCAGCGCTTTTGGCGATCCCGGTCAGGTTCATGCCACGGCGCCGAAGCTCGGCGTTGATGGCATGACGGTCCCACACCTGAGGCTTGTCCATGGCGGCTCCACCGATCGTCCGGCCTTTGCAGAGGGCGGATGGTTAAAGTTGGAAACAACACTAGTCGCGACAAATGTCGCACTACTAGGCGATTTTTACAAGCTAGGAGCGCGATTTTGTCGCGTCAGAGTTCAAAAACCGCCCTGCAGTGCGAAAACGAGTAAGGGTTTGTTTTTGCATGGTTATTTTTGATAGCGCCGCGCAAATGCAAACTCTGACCCGTGGTCAGAGTTCGGGAATGCCAGAGACGACCTTCGCGCAGCGATTAGAACTCGCACTGGACGGCGAAAAACCGGGCACTTTTGCAAAGCGTTCGGGAATTGGTGATTCGACCATTAGGAAATACCTGCAAGGGACCATTCCCCTGGTCGACAAGGCTGCGGAACTGGCGGCAGCGCTGAACGTCAGCCTAGAATGGCTTGCGGCTGAACGCGGGCCGATGCGCCCAGGGCAACTGAACAGCCTTGTCGTTACCCACGGCGTGCCTGATGGCTTTGTGCCGGTTCCGAGGATAGAAATCCGGCCGAGCGCCGGCGCCGGCAGCCTCGACCTTTACGAGGAGAGCGAGCCGGATATCTTCGCATTTCGGGAAGAATGGCTGCGCCGTATCGGCGTCAGCCCGAAATTCGCCCGGCTGATGGTGGCCAAGGGTGATTCGATGCGCGAGACGATCAACGACGGCGACCTGATGATCGTCGACGTCTCAATCCGCGAATTCATCGACGAGGCGATCTACGTGCTGGTCTATGGCGGCCTGGTCAGGCTCAAGCGCCTGCAATTGCTGCATTCCGGCCTCTTGCTGCTGAAGAGCGACAACCCGCGCTATCAGACGGAGGAAGTGCCTTTGGCCGAGCAGCAGGAGTTGATAATTGGCGGTCGCGTGCGCTGGGCAGGGGGATCGATCTAAGCGCGCGCTTGACTCCTGCGGGCTTGTGAACAGAATAGGAACATCCGGCTGGGGGCTCCTATGCATTTCGCAATCGACATTTCGGGCTCGTCCGACGACGAGGCCAGCAGTTTCGTGGTTTTGGCGCCCTCCGGGGCGGATTTCCGGTCCGAACCGGCGCTGCGCGAGGTGGAGGCTTTCCTGAAGGACAGCTTCCCCGGCCTGAATTTCTACGCCAACGGCGATGCTCTGCCGTTCGACGGCGCCTACCAGGTTCTGCCGATCCGGGGCGTTCCCGGCGACGATCCCGACACGCTGCGCATGCTCGATGATCCTGGCGAAGCCGTCATGCTGGCCATCGGCGCGGCTCTGCAGGGCTACCGGCCGCGAGCGGCGCTGAACTAGGCGGTCGGCATGGCCGCGTGGACGCTCCAATCCCTGATCGACGCCCGGATGACAGTGACGGCCTACTGCCACCGCACATCTTGCCACCACAGTCAGGTTCTTGACCTTGGAAAACTTCGCGACCGGTTCGGCCCTGACGCGCCGGCCATGGCAGACGACCTCACTCCGAAGTTTAAGTGCGCCAGGTGCGGCGGTAAGGCGGTCGGCGTCATCTATACGCCGGACAGCACCACGCCTATCGAGCGGAGCGCCTACGCACAGGCCAAGGGCGGGCGCTAGCACATCAAGTTCTATGTTTCTTGCTGCCATCCGATCTTGCGCGCGCTCGCGCTGCTGATGGTTTTGGTGCCAAGTGAATTTGCGCAGCCGCTTTCTGGCTATCGGGCTTTCTGGCCCCGCCTGTTCCCACTCAATGCCTTGTTTTCCGGGCATCTCGCGGTCTTTCCCGGCAATTGTCACCTTTTCCCAGGATTATGCGGCTGATGCCATCTGATCTTGCGCATTACAGGCGGGCCGCTGATCCCCTATTACATGGGGCTCAGGGCCGTCGTCGACGACGACATTCCGGTTGCCGGCGGCGTCTACACGGCGTTCATGTTCAAGGACAAGGCGATCCTGTGGAACGAGCTGCCGGTCAACACCGAAGGCGGGCCACTCGAGTTCGACCGCAAGCCGCGGCAGGGCCATGGCGGTGGTGTCACCGAAATGGTCGGCCGCCGGCATTTCGTGCCGCATGTGCCGGGCACCCGCTTTCTCGACGCGTCCTCGGCCGGCGAATTCGCCACCGATGCCGAACTGGCACTGGCGGCAAACTGGGACCGCACGGCGTCGAGCGTCAAGCACATGACGTTCATCGCGCTGAAGACGACCGAGGCCTGATCGGGCGAAGGGGCGGGCGTCAGACGTCCCGCCCCTTCGGGACACCAGGTCGGCGAATCCCAAGTTCACCCGCTGCGCTGCGTCGGAGTGATGTGAATTTTGGCGTTCGCTACAACATTCATGTTGCCCTTTGGCCAATCGACGGCACCAAACAGTTACAAGAAAGGGCGATGCTGCCTTGTCTTGGTAAGGGAGGTCACCATGAACATGAAGTACAAAACAGTTCAGGAAGTGCTCCGAAAAGCGGGCATTGTCATGAGCAAGAAGGGGGAAGTTCATCGCATAAACTTCTTCAGCGGCCTGGAAGACACCGCCTACTACACGCCAAGTCTTCAGGACGCCCTGGACAGGGGCTTGGCTTTGGCAGGAGGTGCCGGAAGGGTGAAAGCAAGCGTCTTTGCCAAGTCAGCTGAAACAGGAATCTCGACCGGCGCACACGTCGGCTGACACAATTCAGGCAAGACATCGCCGCGTTGCGCGGCGGTGTCGTGAAACTGCAATAGCCGAAGCATTGCCGTCTTCCTTGCTCGAATGGGAAAAAGACGGCTGACGCAGCGCCTGCCACCCGTTTCCTGACGGGCGGTTGGAGTCGTGACGTTCGATGCACGAGACGTGCAACGTTCCGCCCAAGCCAAAATCACAAGAAATCCCAGCCGCCTTGAAGCGGCTTTTTGCCGTGGAGGCACCATGCCCCGTTTTCCCCGACCAACCACACAGCCGGAGGCCTGAGCCATGGCCATCACCCCGCTCGACATCGCCAACATGGCGCTCGCCGTGCTCGACGAGGCGCCGATCGAAAGCCTCGACCAGGACGCCAAGGCGGCACGCCTGCTCAATCTGCATTTCGACCTGACCCGCGAGGCCGAATTGACCAAGCACGCCTTTGTCTTCGCCATCCTGGCGGCCTCGGTCGCCGGCTTCGACACCGGCAGCGGCGCTGGCACGCTGAACTTCGCCTATGAGCTTCCCGCCGACTGCCTGCGGCCCTTGCCGCTGACCCATAGCGGCGAGCCGGATGGCGTGCCGCTCTCATGGCGGCAGGAGGCCGGGTTGGTCTATTCGGATCAGGCCGGGCCGCGCATCCTCCGCTATGTCGCCAATCTGACCGACCCCAACGACTGGGACGCGCTGTTCAGCGAAGTGCTGGTGGCGGCGCTCGCCATCAAGATCGCCCATCCGTTGACCCACAAGGCCAGCATGATCGACGTCGCACGCAGCGCCTATGACAGAGCGCTGGATGCAGCCTACTCGGCCAATGCCATCCAGCGCGGCGGCAGATTTTCGACGACGTCCTGGGCTTTCCAGCGCGGCGACAGCCGGGGCGACGGCCGATGACCACGCTCTATCCGGTCCAGGACGCTTTCATCCGCGGCGAGATTTCTCCCCGCTTGCATGCTCGCGCCTCGCTCGACCTCTACCGGGCGGCGCTGTCGAAATGCACGAACTTCGTCACGCTGCCGCATGGCGGCATCAGGAAGCGTGGCGGCACCTATTTTTGCGCGGAGGTGAGGGACTCATCAAAGGCGACACGGCTGATCCCGTTCATCTTCTCGGCTGATCAGGCCTATGCGCTCGAATTCGGCGATCTTTACATCCGCGTCTACGCCTATGGCGCGCGTGTCGGCACGGTCGAAGTCGTTTCGCCTTATCTCGAGGCCGATCTGTTCGACCTGCAATTCGTCCAGTCGGCAGACCAGATGTGGATCACCCACAAGGATCATCCGGTCAAAGTGCTGACGCGCACCGCGCACACGACCTGGACGCTGGCCGATTTCGTCTTTCTCGACGGCCCTTACGACAAGATCAACACCACGGCCACGACGCTAACGCCGGCCGCAACCGGCAACGCCATGCCGGTCATGGCCGCGAATACGCTGCCAAGCGGCACGGTCAGCAACAGCAACGGCTCATCCGACGTGTGGCAGGTGTTCGATGGCGACAAGCAGAAGGGGGAGAACATAGCGGGCTTTCCGAGCGGGTATCTGCGCTACCAGTTCGGCGGCGGCGGGGCCAAGACGGTCGACGCCTACTGGATTACCGCCACGAATGATCACTCAGACACTGCATCGCCGACCCAGTGGCAATTCCAGGCCTCGCACAACGGCACCGACTGGACGACGCTCGACAGCCGGGACGGAGAGACCGGCTGGTCCAAGTCGGAAACCCGCTTCTTCGACGGCTTCAACAACACGGTTGCCTACGAATATTATCAGCTGCTGTTTTCAGGTGGCGGCAGCGACGGAACCGCTATCGCCGAACTGGCCCTGCACGAATACGCGCCGTCGCAAACGCCATTTGATCTTTCGGCCTCCTCGATCGTCGGCATCAATGACGGCATCGGCTTCCAGACCAGCGATGTCGGCCGTGCCATTCGTCTGCTTGGCGCGGATGGCTTCTGGCGCTGGGCCAAGGTCGTTGCCCGGACCAGCACCATGGTGGTCACGGTTCAGTTGTACGGGCACGCTCTGCCCGATCTCAGCCCGATCATCCGCTGGCGTCTCGGCACGTTCGTGCCCGGCAAGTACGTGCAGAGCGGTTCGCTTTACGAGGAGCGCCTGGCGTTCAGCCGCAAATTCTCGGTCTATGCCTCGCAAACCGGCGATTTCGACAACTTCGCCACCGGCGAGAAAGACACCGACGCGCTGGAATTCGTGCAGGCCGGCGGCGGCCAGGCCAATGACATTACGTGGGTGGCGGAATCGGACGGCGCGCTGATCATCGGAACGCTTGGCGGGGTGAGGGCGCTGTCTGGCTCCGGCATCGACGAGGCGCTGACGCCGTCCTCGTTCAAGAACCGCCGGTCGCGGACTTTCGGTTGTGCCCCGCTGCGTCCTGTCGATGCGGGGCAGTCGTTCCTCTATATCACCCGCTCCCGCAAATCGATCGCCGAGCTGACGCAAAACGCCACCGGCCGCTTCACCTCCGACGATGTCGGTCAAATATCGGAGCACATTCCCAAGAGAGGCGTCGTCGAACTCGCCTTCCAGACCGACCCCGATCCGCTGCTCTGGTTCCCGCTCGGGGATGGCGAACTCGGCGGCTACACGCACCAGCCGTCGCAGGACGTTCGCGGCATGCACATCCACCAGATCGCCGGAAGCTTCGCAGGATCGAGCTGGGCCGTTGTCGAAAGCGCCGTGGTGACGCCCGGCCAGGACGGCAACGACGATCTCTGGCTGATCGTCAAGCGCACGATCGGCGGCGTGACCAGGCGCTATATCGAAATAAAGACCGCGCCGTTCGAGTATGGCGGGATCGGCGATGCATTCGAAGTCGACTGCGGCCTGACCTATGGTGGCGTCGCTGTGGGCACGGTCTCAGGGCTTGATCATCTCAACGGCGAAACAGCCGACGTCCTGGCCGATGGCAAGGTCTACAAGGGCCTTGCTGTGGCCGCTGGCGCGGTCTCGCTGCCCGGTGGGGCTACGGCAGCCAAATGGCAGGTCGGGCTCGGCTACCAGTCCGAAGCCAACACGCTGGAGCTCGATGTCGGCGGCCGCGACGGATCGATCGTCGGGCGGCGCAAGAAGGTGGCCAAGCTCATTCTTTCGCTGCTGGAAACCGACACAACCGGGCTTCAGGTCCAGTCGTTCATCCGCGGCCGCTGGGAGCAGGTTCGCATCCCGTCCGTGGTTGCACCCGACGGCGTGGCGAAATTGTTCACCGGCAATGTCGAGGTGCCGATCGACGATAGCTGGGAAGGGCAGGGGCGGGTGAAGATCCGCCACGTCAATCCAACGCCCTGCACGATCAGGGCGATGACACCGGTGTTCGACGCCGAGCCTTAGAAACTGCTGATCTCCCCCCTCGAGGGGGAGATGTCGCCGAAGGCGACAGAGGGGGTCGGTTCGTCCTGACGCGGCCTCCTATCGCCTCCATCGCGGGGGAAGAACGCCGGCGCTCCACGCGAGACGACCCCCTCTGGCCTACCGGCCATCTCCCCCTCGAGGGGGGAGATCACCCGCTCCGTCTTCCATCGCTTCCCCAACCAAGGAACCCACCCGTGACCCCAACCCATCCCGAAGACCTCGGCAGGGCGCGGACGGCTGCCGATTTCGCTGCCATCCGCGCCTTGCTCGACACCGACCTCAACAATGCGATCGCCCGCAAGGCCGAACTGGAAACGGAAAAGTTTCACGCGATCTTCGGCGCCGGCAATTTGACGGCGGCGCGTGCCGCATTGGACGACTGCAACGCTGAAATCGCGCTGATCGAGAAAACCATCGAGGACGCGGACGAGCGCCGCGTTGGCGCCCCCCTGGACGAACCCCCCGCCGAAGCTGCCGTCGCCACGCCTGCGCCCGGCGACGAAGTCAGGACAAAGGCCGAGGCGCTCGGCGAGCGCTGGCGCACGGTCCACTGGCTGATCGAGCAACTGCGCCAGGAGCTGTTCGCGGCCGATGCCTTGAGCCGCGCCGTCATCGCCGCCAACGGCCTTTTCGATGCCGACGGCGCCGTCGGGCTGAAGGTCAACCTGACCACCATCCGGCGCACTGCCATGGCCGGCCCGAGCGCCGCCGCGCCATCGCGTCTCAGCCGCCCGGCGATCCAGGCCGACCGACTGCTTTTGTCCTTCCTCAGCCCCGGCGGCGTGCTCGACCGGCGCCCTGCGATCGGCGGGCCGGTCGGCGGCATCAAAAGCAAATTCATTCCCGCCGGCGAACGAGGCTGACCATGTGCACACTAGCTCTTATCGGTACGGCGCTTTCGGTCGGCGGCGCGCTGGCGGAAGGCCAGCGGTCGAAGCAAATGGCCGACTACCAGGCCAAAGCCTATGAACAGCAGGCGCGGGCCGACGCCCAAAGCTCGGCCTTCGAGCAGGGCCAGGAGCGCCATAAGCAGGACCTGCGGCAGGCGCAGGCGCGTGCCCAGGCCGGCGCTTCGGGCGTCGCCATAGCAGGCTCGCCGACCGAGGTGCTGGCGGCCAATGCCAGGCAGGGCCAGCTCGACCTCAAGGCGATCCAGTACGGCTCGCAGCTGCGCCAGAACGGTCTCGCCACGCAGGCTGCGATTTCGCGCTTTTCCGGCAGGCAGGCAGTGGGCGCCTCGATCTTCAAGGCGGGCGGCAGTCTCGTGTCGGGCCTTTCCGGCCTCTACGACCCGGCCAAGGCGGTGACGTTCGGCAGAAGCGCCTTCCCGCCGGCGCCGGGTGGAGGCCTCTACTGATGGCCACCATCCCGCTCCAGCTTGCCCAGCGCCGGCTCGATACCGGCAGTGTGGCCTCCTATCCCAACGGCTCGCCGGTGGACGCCGCTATGCAAGGCTTTGGCGACGAGCTGTCGGCGATTGCCGAGCGCTTCAAGCAACAGAAGCAGCAGCAGGATGCGTTCGACGCCGATATTATCGGCCGCGAACTGAACGCACGCATAGCGCACGCCGAGGCCGTGGCGGTGCAGACCGCGCCGGCCGACGGCGGCGGCCTGCACGACTTCATGTATGGCCAGCTCGATCCGCGCAGCGACGGCGTCGTCAAGCCCGGCCTGTTCGACCAGATCTTCGACGAGACCGCGGCGAAAGTGCCGGAGGGCGAACGCGCCAACTTCCTCGCGCAAAAGCAGGCTCTGCGGCTCGCCGGCTCGGCGCGCATGGCCGCGCAGCAGCACGCGCGGCGCCAGAACTATGAGCAGGCCGAGTGGAGCAAGGTCGAGGACGGTTACACAAGCGCCATCGCGCAGGGCGACCCGGACGACAGCGGCACGTTCGAGGCGATCAGGCAGAGCGGGCTCGACCTGATCGGCAAGATGGGCAACCCGGTGGCCCGGCAAGCTGCCGAGGCCGCCTGGCGCAGCAACGCGGCAAAGGCGCTCGTCCAGGCGATGATCGCCCAAGACCCGAAGCGCGCTGCGGAGGTGCTGGGGGCGGGGCCGGGGGACGCCCGCCTCGCTGATCTCACGCCTGACGAAAGACAGGTGTTGGTCCGACAGGCGCACGCAGCCTCGGCGCGTACGGCCGATGTGCCCGCCGGTATCGGCTAGTTCCTCCGAAGCCCAACCACACCTTGGCTCTCACACTAGCGCCAAGGGCCGTCTCCTCGCCGGTTAACTGGAGGCGGGGTGAAATTCCCAGTTTGCTCATCAAAGCCGCAGGAGTGGCATTTCCAATGAGTTCTTCCGTTGTACGTTCCGGTGTTGTGCAGCAGGGATTTGATGCCCTTGTTATAGCAATTGGCACATATCTTATGAGGCGGTTCGCCGTTCTCCATGCCGCTCTTCAGGCGGTACATCAAAATACCGGGTGGCAGTTCTTCAAGCTGGTAGCGCTGTTTCTCAGCTTCCCATGTTTCGAAGCTTCGCACTTGTGCTTCAAGCTCGCCTACGCTGCCGGCCAGCGTCGCATAAGCTGTCTGCGCCGTCATGATCCTGTCCTGCAAATCCATGACAGCGTTATTCCGAATGTTCGCGGCGTCCATCTCCTTAAGAGCCTTCGCCAAATCGAACATGGTCTTAAAAGCGGCTATACCCGCAAAGACTTCCCCCACCATCGCCATACCCCAAGAATCGAGAGATGAGGACCATACTTCTTTTTCCATACTTTTAGGAGTCGGCGTCTTTTGTTTAGGCGAGACCGACTCAGCGGAAGATGATGAGGCTAGACCATCGGCCGGCTAGTTCCTCGGCAGGCTGTGGATCTCGAGCCGAACAGGCCCGCCTCGATCGCAATTGGTGCAGAAAAGCGCCCTTTCCACGGTGCTGAACAGTGCATCTTTGCCGTACCGCCGGATGAGGCCCGCTGGCTTCACCTGGGCATGGTGCGAACAGTTTTTGCACCATGCCCGCAGCGAATGCCATTCGCGTAGGTCGCCAAGGGAGGCATCGAGGCCAGCGTGGACGCTGCCGTCGACTATGGTCTGGGGCTCAACGTTCGTTTCGCCGGGGGTTAGGATTTTCTCCATTACATGCCGGCCGTTGTAATGGATTAGCAGCATTCCCGGCCGCCGGCGTATAGCTGCCTGCCAGGCAGCTTGGCTCACCACCGAATCTGGCGACCGCCCGATGGTCTCGACCAGTCGTTTTTCATCGCGGTCCCAAACCTCGATCCGAAAATTCTCCTCCGCTGTTTTTGCCATAGCTTCGCCGGCCAGCGCTTCTGGCGCCTCGCCACCATTTCCTTCCTGCTCTGATGAAAGAGGAATAAGGAATGTTTTCCTCTCAGGTCAAGAGGCTCTTAACTCTATTGTTCGCTTTTTGTTCACTCTTGGCAAAGCGGGCTGAACTGGCGGCTCTGCTGCTTCCTGGGGCAGGGCGGCCTGACGGTGGCCTAGCTGACCTCACGCCCCACGGCGATTGAGACAGTGACGACCTGAGACCGCTGTTGACTGCCGACATCGACAACGTCAGGCTTGTCGCGAAATATCGCCCACAGCAGAGAAGGACGGTCGCTGCGTGACAAGGTAGGCTAGCATGGGAGATCAAGACATTATCCAAAATGCCTGGGCCGGCCTCAAACTGGTTCGCATGGCTATTGAACAGACGTGCCCCGCCGGAGTGCTGCCCAGCGAGGAGGCCGTCTTGCTGCTCTACGGGCCTGAGCCCGTCCATGAGGGCGAGGCCCTTGCAAAGGCAATCATCGAGACAGTCGAAAGACTCACTCGGCGATGCTAAGAATTGCCGTCGTTTGAGCAAAAATCAGCAGGCAGGCGTCAGCCTCTCCGAAATGAACCAGTTGCAGACTTGTGGAGCACAGTCTCTGTACTCGTTTTGTATGGGGTTAGTAACGCCTCCGTCACGAAAAGCAGAATTGCAATCGGCGAAAGCCTCATAGGCGTTCATGCTTCCACTCTGTATCTTGACGAAGGCACATCTCTTCGCCTCGTCGTTTGCGAGAGTCCATTTCAAGTTCGTCAAAACTTTCAGCCAATCCCCCTCCGAGCAGTCATCGTTAGCGTATGCGACATTAAAAGGCACAGCAGCAACCCACACGCCAAACAGAACCGTAATCGCCTTAAGCATCTTCCCCTCCCCAGTTGAACTGCTACCCTTAACATTGTATTACGTGTCATAATAGTGGCTTTATCAGCCAGCTACCCTGAAAAGGAAAAGTAGCACCCTCCTCGCTTATTAGTCGTCCCAGAAATCTTGCAGCGATGCATGGCGCAGGTCTTCCTCGCCCCTGAGATGTTTGACGCGAGCTTTGATCCCCGGCTTCACCCATTGCGTTGCCGGCCGCTTTGGCATGTTCTTTGGCGGTGGGCCGGCATGTTCCTGGACCCGCTTCCACAGCCGCTCGCGCATTTCGCGATTGACGCTGACGAAAGCGCTGCCGACATATTTGCGCGTGCCGGGCTCGGCCATCAGGGCGAAAGCCGGTTTGCCGCGCTCGCGTTCGACGCCGAGCAAGTCGTATTCGTCAATGGTGTAGCACTTGGTTTTCAGCCAGTTGGTGGTCGGGCCGCTGACATACTTGCTGTCTATTCGCTTCGACACCATGCCCTCTAGGCCAGCCTTGTCGACCAAATGATAGATCGCGGTTGCCTCGCCTGGCAGCGCCTCGCTGAATTGGATACGGCCACCGGGCTCTATCACGCCGGCGAGGATTTCGCGTCGCTCCTCTAAGGCCATCTTTCGAAGATCATGACCGTTGAGGTGCAGGAGATCGAAGGCGACGAAGTAAAGATCATGCTGGCGCCGCGTGATTGCTTTCCGCAGTTCGGCAAAATCGGAGAGGCCATTCTCATTAAGGACGATGATCTCGCCGTCGATGATCGCGTTCTGGACGTCCATCTCTTTGGCTGCCGCAGCCAGGTCGCGGTATTTCGATGTCCAGTCTAGGCCACGCCGGGTGAAGATTCGCGCGCGGCCGGCGTGGATGATGATCTGGGAGCGGTAGCCGTCGAACTTGACCTCGTGACTCCATCCGTCGCCCTGGGGCGGATTCGCTACCAGAGTAGGCATCATCGGAGGGATGAACTCTAGACCTCCGGCAGTCGATCCCTTAGTCACGACTAGGGTCTAGGTCTTGGTATGTCGGAACGCATCCCTCGAACGGGGGATGCGCGATCCTCCAAGGTCGTCACCCGTCGTCAGTGGCAACAAGCCGGTAACGGAAGTGATTGCGAATGTGATCGTTAAAGTAGCGGCCCTTGGCGAAGGCTTCTTTGAACGCAGCATAGGTCTCCGGCGGTACGCCCTCAAACTCGTACCGTTTGCCGCTGGCCACGAACCACACCGAAAGGGTTCTGTTCTCAGAATCGTATTCCGTTTTGCGTATCGACGTCGATGGCATCACGGCGGCTCGACTAAAAAGCTATCAATGATCAAGGAGACGGTCGCGTTCCCTAAAAGCTGCTTTCTAAGTCTTCGGCGCGCCACAGCGACCTTTGGCCCGGCAGCCGGCTCGACCGGATCAGCGCTGGCGCTATCACCGGTGAGTACGCCACTCCGCGGGTTGGTGCCGCCATCGGGACAGCGGTCTGATTGTGGTCACGATCCTGGCTTATGGCCTGCTAACCGCCGAGCGGTCAGTTTGGCGATGCCTTCTGGATCGCCTCCTGTTTCAGATGAAGGATTGACCTGTTGCGCACAGACACTTTTCCGACCATGGCAAGGATCGTTTTTCTGCTCACCTTGGTCGTTGTTCTCCTGCTCGCGCTTTCGCCGGTGCGCTTCCTGCAGGAGTTGGACATGGGCTTCACCTTCCAGCATGACAAGCTCAACCACGCCGCGGCGTTCGCGGTGCTGGCGGCGCTCGGAAGCCTCGGCTGGCCGGAACACAAGACGAGGCTGGTCGTGCTCCTCGCTCTTACCGGCGCGGCGATCGAGCTGCTTCAGGGCGCGCAGCTGATCGCGCGCGATATGGATATCCTCGACTGGGTCGCCGACTGCGCCGGCATGGCCTGCGGGCTGGCGGCCATGGGCGGGACAAGAAGGCTCATCGGCGGATTGCTGTAGTCTCGACCGCGCTGCTCACTATCCGCAAAATCGTCCGTGAATATACCGGCTGCGCCGAATAGCGCGGTGTCCGGCCGCGTAGCTTAAGTCTCCCACCGACAGCACCGAACCCCTTCCAGCCTCGCTTATGCGGGGCTTTTTTTATGGAGCAAGCCCTCATGTCCCGACCTGCAACTGCCGCCGTTCGCCTCCTGACCGGCGAACGCGAACCCGTGCGCCTCGCAACCACGGCCGACATCCTCCTGCACGGCCTGCAGGCCATCGATGGCGTGCCGGCCGAAATCGGCGACCGCGTGCTGGTCAAGGACCAGGCCGACCCGACGCAGAACGGCATCTACACCGCGAGCGCAGGCGAATGGTTCCGCGCCGCCGATGCCCGCACTACCCGCACCCTGCAGAAGGGCACGACCGTTCACACCCAGATCGGGTCGGACAATGCGGACCGCGTGTTCGAGTTCACGGCCGACGAGCCGGCCGTCGGCGCCGATGCCATCACCATCGCCGCATCCGTTCCGCCCGACATCGCGGACGTGGTCGAAGAGGTCGAAGCGCTGCGCGATGAAACCCAGGCGCTGAAGGATGCTGCCGCCGCCAGCGCCGGCCAGGCATCCGCGAGCGCTGCCGCTTCCGCCGCGAATGCCGGCCAAACCACTGCCGACCGGGCTGCCACCAATTTCGATGCTGTCGCGGCCGCGGCGGCCGTCATCAGCGCTCAGGCCGCACGCGACGCTTCGCTCTACGGCAAGGGCATTTTCCCGACGACTGCGGCGGCAATCGGCTTCGGCGTCGTCGGCAACGGTGCGATCACGGCGGGCTCGGGCGGCGCCAATGGCACGTTCGACCTGGCGTTTACTGGCGGGACCGGTTCGGGCGCCGCCGGCCGCTTCATAGTGGCGGGCGGGGCGCTGACGCAGATACTGATCACGGCGCCGGGCTCCTACACAGTGGCGCCGACGTTCAGTTTTGCAGCCTCGGCAGGGCTCGCCGGCGCCGCTGCTGCGGTGATGCTGGGCAGGAATGTCGATGTCGGCGAGTATTTCTGGACCGAAGTTTCGACTGGTGTGCTTGGGCTGTACAATGTCACGGCCGGGCCTGTGGCGGCCGATACGGGCGTTCGCGCGGCAACGGCGGAAATTGCCCTGATCAGCTCAAGGATCGTCGGACCCGTTCCGATCACGGGTTCCGTCGGCGGCACGGTGATTACGAACGACAGCGTCTATTTTTGGCCTGGATCGCTGTCGACGGTCGATGAATATCTGTCGACCTTGGAGCTTGGATTTGGCATCGTGCCGGGGATAGCCCACATCGTTATTGCCCACGTCGAGGGCGACGGGACGCTTAGCCTGGTTTCCGACCAGACAATGTCCGTTCCAGCCGGCCCGTCGTCTGTTGTTTCAGGGCTTTCGATCCTGAAGCCTGCCGGCAGCGTCATGGGCCTCCAGCGCACTGGCGCTGGTAGCTGGTACTACACTGCCGGGGCAATTCCGAACGGCGAAGTCGAGTGGTTCACGGCGGCGGTTCCGGCCTCGCACACTGCCAAGACTATAGGCGCTGTAAATGGTCCGCAGTGGAAGGCGACCTTCACCGGCGAAGTCGCCGTCAAGGCGCGTGCTGCCTATACCACAGCAAACGGTCTCGTTTCCGCTGTCGGCGTTAGCCAGGAAATCGGCTGGCCGACGCTGGTCAACACGGGGTCGGACGTTCCGGGCAGCTACAGCGTCATCATGCAGACGCCAGCGCCGGCCGACGGCCATATTACAGCGGTCGACGTTGGCGCTGGCGCTGGCGCTGGCGCCGGCGCTGCGCTCATTCATGTAGTGGACTATCTCGGCGGGTTGGTGGTCAATGTCCTAAGCACATATGCGGTGACGCTGGTCAACGGGGTCGCTCATATCCCGCTGGGTATCCCAATCCCAGCCGGCAAATATCCGGCGATCAGCGGTGGCGCCTACAAATTTCAAAACAACGTCAACCCGCAAGGCATCCCGGCATGGATCAAATCAGGCGCGCTGTCGAATGGCGCGACCGTAGCATCGTCCGCCCAGCATCGGTACGAGGTCCGCTTTACGATCAAGACCGGTCTGCTCGCCGATGCCGACCGGGCCTTGACCGGCGGCGCCAGCAATACCGGCATGAACCTGCTGGCTGACGCCGATCCGAACGGCGTCGTCGATGCGACCGCGCTGTTTGCGTCCGCGGCGAGCGCTCATCCCAACCCCTATGTGCCGCCTGGAAATTTCGCCTTGACGGCCATTCCCGCATCTGGCGACGGTTTTTGGGGACCTGGCGAGCCGGCCGTCAACAGTAAGCGCTTCTTCATTCCGCGCCGGCCGTCGCTGCAAAATCTCTATGACGGCTTTCGCGCGACGATGGCCGAACACATCGCCAACAACGATGTGCTCTGCCTGATCGCCGATAGCATCGGCCATTGGGCGCTTGCCAGCGACGGGCCGAAACACTGGTTCAACCTGGTTACGCGTTTTGCCAATATCGGCATTGCCGACGATGAACCGGGCATGACTGCTTTGCGGCCAAGCTCTACCTATCTTCCGACTTTCTATGGCGTCACCGTCGCCGGGAGCGTGTTGACAGGGTCGCGCGGGCCGATCGGCGAGAGCATCATCCTCGCCGCCGGCGCGTCCTTGGCGTTTACCGGCACCTATGAACAGGTCGACGTCCACTACACTCAGGACGCCGCTCAGGGATCGCTTGCCTTTGTCTTCAACGGCGGCGCGGCGTACAAAACCGTCAACTGCGCCGGCGCCCTGGCGCTTGATCAGTATTCGGGGCCTTCGCTCACCGGGCAGGCGGCAAGCGGCAATTACACTCTTACGGCTGTCGGCGGTCCTATCGAGATTACCGGGCTCATCAGGCTTGGCGTCAAGGCGGCCGGCTCGCGTCCGCGCCTGCGCACCTTGCGCGCGGCACACGGCAGCTATGCCTTCTCGTCATTCAACACCGCGCGTCTTACATCGGCCGCCGCTCAATGCGGCTACGCCGGCGGCAAGATCGTGCCCATCCTAGCGCTCGGCATCAATGACAGCTTTGGCACGCCGCCGGCCACGATATCGGCAAACATCGCAACAATCATCAACACGTTGGAAGCGGCCGCTGCACCGCGTATCCTTGTGATGCCGCCGACGCGGCCGTCAGCCGCATGGGATGCAAGCTACACGGGCGGTCGGACCTATGATGCCGCCCTTGGCGCAATCCGTCAGACCTATCGATCGCGCAATGTGCTGACCATCCCGATCGACGGCTTCGACTACATCAATTCGGGAAACTATCAAGAGGGCTTGCATTTCAACGATGCCGGCCATGACGGCAATGCGCTGCGCTTCATCGAACAAGTCGCGGAAAGGGGATAAGCAATGGCATTCGCTATTCAGCATAAGGGCGAAATCATCACCGAGCTCGAGGAGGGCGAGGAATGGCTGGTGGTGGGCGCAATGATCATGGTCGCAAAGCCGAAGGATCCGGCACACAGCCGCGAAATCCCGGTTCCTGACGGCGACATTGAGGGTCTCGTTGAGGTCTGGGTAGGCGGCGCCGTAGTCGACGCTGGACGCCATTCGCAGGCAATGGCAGGATGAGGGCGGCGGGGGCTATCCTTGGAGGATTGTCCCATGGCGCATGCCGGCAGCATCATCGACATCTATGACGACTATTACGCCGATGGAAAAGTAGCCGCAAAACGGGACATAGCTTCAAACCAGTCGGTCGGGCACATCGAAGCGGTCATTCAAGGCCAATTCTTCGACAGGATTCTTGACATCGGGGCGGGCGAAGGTGCGGTGCTGGATAAGCTGAACAGGAAGGGGCTCGGTAAGAAGCTTGGCGCCGTCGAGATTTCGAAGAGCGGCGTCGAGGCCATCAAGGCAAGAAAAATCGCCAAACTGGACCGCATCGACGTATTCGACGGCTATCACATCCCTCATCCCGACAAGTCGTTCGATCTTGGGCTTGCCATTCACGTCGTCGAACACGTCGAGCACGAACGGATGTTTCTGAGGGAGGCGGCTCGGGTCTGCGAGAAGCTCTATATTGAAGTGCCTTTGGAGCATACGCGAGATCTCAGCAAGGCCATTCGGATGTCAGGGCCGTATGGGCATATCAACTTCTACACGACCCAAACGTTTGAAAACCTTCTCAAAACGTCTGGGCTAAAGGTCGAACGGCTAAAGGTTTTTGCGCACGACCTCGCTTATGAACAGCACCTGGCTGGCGAAAAAAAAGGATGGGTAAAACACAGACTGCGGACCGAATTTCTAAGGTTTGCACCCAAGACGGCGATGCGCAGCATGGCCTACATGGCCGGAGCTCTGTGCTCAAGTCGCTGATCTAGCAGCAGCGCCGCCGATTTGCTTTGCAGGATTACCGCCGACCATACTAAAGGGCGGCACGTCTTTCGTGACGACAGAGCCCGCACCAACGACCGATCCCTTGCCGATCGTTACGCCCTTGAGAATAATGACGTTGAAGCCGATAAAAACACTGTCTTCAATCTTCACTGGCGCAATGGTGATCTTTGACCAGTCCTTTTTTCCCTGATGCCAGTCGGCGACATCTTCCTTGCGGTCTTGCCAACCCGTCGCGTGTGAGTTGTGATCGACGACTGTGGTACCCCAACTAATGATCACGTCATCCCCGATTTCGATCTTCTCAGCCGCCACGAGGTGGCTCTTGCCGATATAGGATCTTTTTCCAACGGTGATCTTTGCATCGGCGCGATCGAAGGAAAAGACGCTGTTGATGATGCATTCTTCGCCGATCGCATGCTTGCCTCGCCGCAAACTGCGGACGCTCCGCAAACTTAGCTTCGTTGCGGGGCCGGAGTTGATGCCGGCTAGGCGGTAGAGGAATGGTGGAACGAATGGCATATCAGTTGCGGCCGAAGCGCGACTTTCGCACCCTCTCAGCGAAAAGCTGCGATCGCTCGAAGAAATGCTTCCAATGTTGGTGTTCAGATACCCCTTCGAAGAATGCCCGCGCCGCGTCTTCGAGGTCCGAATCAATAATTGCACGTGGGATCGGTGGCTCGTCGGCTAACTGAGCCGACAACCGAAATCGGCTGTTCGCAATAGACAGGTCAGCCTCCATCATCCATGCGTCTCTTTACGGCCTAGCTATTGCGACAAGCGGCGGCGGTTTGCAAGCTTGCGAGACGACCGCGTCCGCCAATATAGACGCCGTGAAAATCGCCGAAAGACGTCAGAAGAATCGGGAGCCGCGAGGGCACACCAACATGGCACTGCAACTCGACCAGAAATCCTGGGGGGAGAGGTTTCGGCTAGGGTTTATCGCTGACGCGGACCCAGACCCACCGCGGCAGAGCCGCTACCGTCTGCTGTCCTGCGGCTTCTGGTGAGGTTCCTGGCTTTTCGACCACCAGACAAAATACAGCGAGCCCATCTTCATCACAGGCACGCGGCGGTCGCGTTCCCTGGCCCGCAACTCACGATAGGTCTTCAGCTTCAGAGTGCCGCCCGGCAACCTGATACGCACTGCCATCGGTCCAACTCCCGTTGTGCAACGCAGCAATTTTCGTGCAATGCGGTAAGTAGAGACCTTCCGTTACGGAAGAGTCAACAGCAGGATCATCAACTTATTTTGCGAGCTGGCCGGCGGAGGCTTCGCGGCGGGCAGGGCCGGCCGAAGGAGCTTCATCCTGGCGACTGATCATCAATCAGGCGCTGGCGGTTCGACCACCAGGTGAAATAGATCCGGCCGATCTTGACGACGGGTATGCGGCGGGCGCGTTCGCGGTCGCGCAATTCGCGGTACACCTTCACCTTCAGTGTGCCGCCAGGCATCCTGATACGCACCGCCATCGATTCCGCCACCCCATTGTGCAATGCAGCATCAGAGACCTTCCGCTGCGGAAGAGTCAATGCCTGCCCGCTGACTATTTCTGGGACTAGTCGAGCGGTCTTGAGGTTTGGGCGCGCGCGGCCGTTCCCGATCCCGCACGGAGGCGTCATTGCTCAGTCGGCATCGTCTGGTGCGCGGGCTATTTCCTGGGCGAGGATTTTCGGGGCGAGGATGGGCGATCGGACACGCCGCTCGGCCACCAGATGACGAAGTAATTGCCGACCTGCCAAACCGGCACCTCGCGATTCTGCTCGCGGCGCCGCAGCTCGTCCCTTTTCTTGATCTTCAAAGTCCCGCCTGGAAGCCTGATTCTTATCGTCACGTGTCCTCCCGTACCCGCTACAGGTACGAACGATAGACGGGAACAGTTTCATCCCGGCTAAGCAATTTCATCCAGGTCGAGCAATTTCGGGCGCGGTAGACGCAGGAACCGGGACCGGAGCGAGATCGCCGGAACCGGCTTCATTTGAAGAAATCCGCAATGCCGTTGATGGCCAGCACCGCATAGACGATCGGTCCGGCGATAAACGCACAATAGAGACAGAGGATCGCCGCCAGCACCAGCAGCAACGGCTTGTCGCGAGCGACGGCGCGGAGCTCGGACTTCACCGTCCAGCGCGCCGCAGCGGTTTGTTCATCATCAGACATGTGCACCATCCCGCGCCCATTTCACACGGCAGGTCGAAAACATCAACCTTCCTTGCCACGGCAACATCGGCACGGGCTGCCGCGCAATTCTGCTTTGCCGCCACGCATCTGCTTTTTCAACCTCAAAACCTTGCCCGCGAGGGCGGAAAGGACTGCCCATGGACATGACGTTCAGGGGCGCCGCCAGGCGCCTCGATGATATAGACTTGCCGAAACTCGGTGCCCGGATCGGCGTCGGCGAGGACGAGATGCACGCGTTCCTCGATGTTGAAACCAGCGGGCACGGCTTCGACGCCGTTGGCCGGCCGGTCATCCTGTTTGAACCGCACGTCTTCTACCGCAACCTGTCGGGTGCCAAGCGGGCACAAGCGGTAGCCGCCGGCCTCGCTTATCCGAAGTGGGGCGAGAAGCCCTATCCCAGGGACAGCTACCCACGGCTCAGGGCAGCTTGTGCGATCGACGAAACCGCGGCGCTCAAATCGGCCTCATGGGGCTTGGGCCAGGTCCTCGGCGAGAACTTCAAGGCCGCCGGCTTTCTTACCGTGCAGGCGATGGCCGAGGCGATGATGGCGGACGAGGCGCTGCAGCTCGGCGCGTCGATCGATTTCATCGTCGAGAAACGGCTCGACGACAATCTTCGCAATCATGACTGGTCGGGATTCGCCAAGGGCTACAACGGCGCCGGCTATCGCAAGAACTCCTACGATACCAGGCTTGCCGAGGCCTATCGCAAATGGTCGCGCATCAAGGACACGCCCTGGCCGTCTGCCGGTCCGGTGTCATCGGCGGTCGTCCCCGCAGTCCCGCCAGAGCTCGCTAAGCCAATTGCCGTTCCGCAAGCGACCGCTGCGCCCGCGTCCTCTGCACCTCCCGTGCCTGCCGCCAGGCCCGGCCTCTGGGCAGCGCTGATCGCCGCCATCCTCAAACTATCAGCCATCCTCAAACTGTCTGGAAGGAAATGACATGTGGACCCGGATCAAGAGCTTTTTCCGCGACAGCGAGACAATATTCTGGGCGCGGCTTCAGGCGGCCCTCGGCGTCATCACGACCATCATCACCTATATCGACCCGCAGGTGCTTTCGCCGGTCATTCCGGGGGAATGGTTCCCCTGGTTTCTTGTGATCAACGGCGTTTTGACCGAGTTCCTGCGCCGCCGCCGCGCGGAGGATTTGTGATGGCCGCGCTCCTCGCCATTCTCAGCGCCATCCTCGGCAACAAGGTCGTCATGACGGTATTGGCCGCCGTGGCCGGCGGCATCGGCCTTTATGTTGCCGGCGGCATCAACCGGGCGAAGAAGGAGGCGGTCAAACAGGCCGAGGTAAAAGTCGCGGCCGCCGAAGACCGCCTGGAAATGAGGCGCGAGGCCGCCGCCGAAGAGCGCAAGGCCGCCGGCATGGCCGATGCGGCAGCAAGAGCGGAGGCTGCGAAATGGGCAAAGCGCTGATCCTCTGCGTGGTGCTCGCCGGCTGCGCGACAACCGCACCGGCCGGCAATCCGCGCCAGGTCTGGTGCGACCACAACCAGCCGCGCCGGCCATCGGCGGCCGTGATCGCCGCCATGACCCGGCCCGAGCTCGACGAGATGAACGCCTTCAACGGGCAGGGTGCCAGATGGTGCGGGTGGACGCCATGATGCACGAATTGCTCGACGTCCTGGGCATCAAGGCGCCGGTGTTGGTCGCCGGCCTGTCCGGCGGCATTTTGCGGGCCTTGTCGCGTCATCGCTACAAGGTCCGCGAAATGGTGGCCTCGCCGATCTGCGGCGCGCTGGCGGCGGCCTATCTGACGCTGCCGGTCGTGCATTATTTCCGCGTCGCCGGCCTGCCCATTCCTTCTCCGGACGACGACACCACGACGCTGGCCGCGGCGTTCCTAATCGGCGTCTCGGCCATGTGGATTTCGGACATCGTCTTCGAAATGATCGTGCGCCGGTTCGGGCCGGTGAAGGAGGAATAAGCCGCCCAAGCCCGACGAAATAGTGACGTTCGGTTGGAGCCCGCCGCGCCGCAAGGTGCGGCGGGCTTTTTGCATTTTCCCTCGCATTCTGTACGATCTTTCTTTCGCGACAGGGCGGCTCGATCCGGCGCTGCCCGAGCAAGATGCGCGTTATGGGAGATGGTGTCATGCTTGCCAAGGTCCTGACACAAGCGGCGGTCCTGACAGCCGGGGCGCTTCTGTTTGCCGCGACGGCCCACGCCCGGCCGGACAGCCGCGCGATGACGTGCGAACAGACACAGCTTCTGATCCAGAGGCACCGCTCTGTGGTGCTCACCACCGGCCAGAACACCTACGACCGTTACGTCCGCCAATTCGGCAATGAATGCGACTGGCCGCAGGTGCCGCGCGCCGCTTATATCAAGACGCGTGACGGTCAATGTCCGGTCTATCGCTGCCAGGATCCGGTCTTCGACCTCCCGGACTGAAAGCAAGGGTTTTTCATCCGGCCGCCGATGCAGAATGCGGAAGGCGGTGGCTCATTCCTCGTCGAAAGGACCACCTTCCCGTTCGAGATCGCGCGAAATGACGCGTTCATCGGTGTCGTCCGGCAAGGCCTCGTCGCTTTCCTGGTAAGCGTTATCGTCGTCCTCCTCCGGCAGTTCGCCGCTTTTCTCGACGTCATAGCGAATATCGCCGTTTTGCGGCACGCCGTCAGGGAGGATTCTCCCGCTCCGGATGGCGTCCCAGTCCTGCTGCTGGATCGTCGGGCTCTCCGTCTCGTCGTCGGTTCGTTCTTTCCTGCGCGGTTTCATCGCGGTTCTCCATAATGTCAGGGGCCCTGAATTGGCTCAGTGGTTGAACTCATAAGTCTGGCGGCCGGTTCCGGGCCGCTGCGGTCCGGGCGCATTGCCGCACGACGGAACCAATCGCGCCTGCCCGCCTTCACATTCAGAAGATACTGGCGCGAAAGGAGCTCGACATGAGACCGCTCATTTTCTTGCCGTATATGCTAGGTGCGCTGCTGCTGGCGGTGCCGGCGGCCGCGCAGCCGGGCGAACAGGCGCAATCCGACCGCTGCAAAGTCGAGCTGCCCGACAAGAACAGCGAGCAGCAGAAGCCGGCCGGCAACAATTTGTCCGATACGCTCGAGCCATGCGGTGGGGTGCTGAAGCCCCCGCCAACGGGCGATCAGGGCATGGCGGCGCCACCGCCGGATGAGGGCAAGACCCCGGTGATCAAGCCCGGCGAGGTGCCGCCACAGCCGCCAAAGCAGTAGCAGCGACGAGCGGCAACTTCGCGCCGCTTGCGCCGGCAGGTTTGTTGCACTCGCTTAGGAACATTAGCTTGTCCTAAATGTTATTTCAGACGCAGTAGATATCACCCCCCTCCGGTATCGCTGCTGATCGGGAAACCGATCGGCCCGCGTCTTGCGACGCGGGCCACCGCAGTTCATTCGCAGTCCATTCGCCGCATCGCGCGGGCACTTCACCGGTGTTCGATTAGCCGCCACTTACGGAACAACAAGGTGGCGTGGGCGTTTGCCTAGAGGGTTCGCCGCTTCGACCGGAATGCCGCGTCGCAATTGTAAGGGCGAGGCCCGTAACAACAGGAGTAGACGATGAAAATCCACCTTGTTCCTGCTGCGGCGGGATTGGCGTTGCTTGCCGGCGTCGGCGTGGCCACCGCGGACCAGGTGATTGTCACGCCCGAACAGCAGACGGTCATCCGCGAATACGTCCACAAGCACCCGCTTGCGTCGATCAGTCTTCTGGGGGTGGAGCTCAATATCGGTTCCACGTTGCCCGATACGGTCGAGCTGCAACCGATCGATGTTCCAGACGTGCGGTACAGATACGTCGTCGTCGGCAATCGCACCGTGCTCGTCGACCCAGGCACCCGCAAGATAGTGCAGGTCATCGAGTGATCGGCGTTGCCAAACCGCGAACCGGGTTTGGAAAGGTCACGGTCTAATAACCAAATCAGAGCTCCATCCCGCGCGATCGGGATGGAGCCGCTGTCGTCTCGAAACAAGGAAAGGAGCCATTCCCATGCTGCCGCATGTCGAGCCGGTCAACGTGGCCGCCGCCGTCGACAAACTGCTTGCTGAACGAGGCGATGGCCTGCTGTCGATGAAGGCGGCGATAGCACTGTTGCGCGAACGCACCGGAACCGAGCGCTCGGACGCCGACCTTGAAGGGCTGATCATCAAGAAGGCGGCGCTCCTTGGCGTCGCTGTCCTGTGTGACAGAGAGGCTCAATGACGGTGTTGCCTGCGCCTCAAGACGCGGGTCGAAATTTCAGCTAGAACAGCGTTGCTTACGCATGAACCGAGCCGACGGAGGTATCAGTGACGGACAGGCAGGAACGGATTCGCCAGCGGGCACACGCGATCTGGGAACAGGCAGGCAGGCCCGATGGGGCGCATCAGCAGCATTGGGATCAGGCTACCACAGAAATCGACACGGAAATCGCCGCGAAAGAGAAGACCGCCAGCCGGCCGAAGCCGAAAGCACGCCAGCCTAAGCCGGCGCCCGTCACCAAGGACGGAAGCAAACCCAAGGCGCGACCACGCAAAGCGTGAACGAGCGGATTTAGGCAGACTTGGATTGAACGCGTCCAAACGGCAGAATTCAGATCCATTATAGGCTACGTTCATGGTATAGGCCCGGCCGCCCGCCTTGTCCGGATCGGTCCGGTCACGGCGGAACTGCCCTGCCCAGGCAATGGCAACAGCCATTCCTCGTGCCTGCCAGTGCAGAGCTCATATTCAGGCGCGAGATTCGTCGGCGCCAAGCCCGCCATCCCAATGGCGGGCTACTTACCGCCTTGCACGTGGCGGCAGCAGGGCGGGGCTCACACGAGCACGCGCCTCAGTGTGTTTGACGGCCAGGATCCGGCGAAGCGGACGCTCCGTCTTCCAAGGCGTCCCAGCCCACGGCGGGGCTTCTTTGCATCAGCTGAGGGCACGCAAACTCCGCCAGATCGGTTTCCGCGAAGCCGTCGAACTCGATAGCCGCCCCGTAGAGCTGGGCTGCTTGCATGACGAGCCATTCGATGTCTTCGCGCGCAACATTCTCGGCGAGGTTCTGCAGTCGCGCGGCTTCGGCGACAGCAGTCAGATTGATGGCAATCCCGGACCGCAATGTAGCCCGAACTCGGGAACTGACGTCTTCGTGCAGGCGAACCGAAAATCCGTAGCGCATGGAAAACCTTCCCTTCAGGAGCGGTTTATCCCTCGCTTTCACCATGCGCCCAGAGTCGGCGATTGACAAGCGAAAATCTTGAAAAATCATTTAGTCTCAAATAGTTAGTGTATTTTGTCGATTGTGCGGTTGATGCTTGATCCGCTTCATTGGATTTCTGCACGGATCACGCATCTGGAGATCTTGACGTACTCTGCCAACATACCTAACTCTACGAAGAATTAGGAACATGCTAACTCAGCTAGTTTTAGCCTGGTATGACTGGAGGCCGAGATGTCCGAACTGGAACGCCCGGAACGATTGCAGATCATGCTGACCGCCGATGAACTGGCGGCGTTGGAGAACTGGCGCTTCGACAAGCGCATGCCGAGCCGGTCGGCCGCGGTACGGGAACTTTTGAGGCGAGGCCTCACAGCCGATGGTTTCCTGACGGCGGCGCATGGGACCAAGTCGCGCGACTTCGGCATCCTGCCGCATTCTGCAGATGGCGACGGGGCAGTCGACGGGGTGCCCCAGAAGGAATAGCGTCGTTTCCGCGGCGATCGCCCGCTCTGCGACCGTGCTTCGCGACTCTCTTGCTTCGCGATGAGCTGTGAACGTCTGGTCCGCTGATCGCCGCGAAGTAGAAGAGATCCAAAGCTCTGTCTTGCCAGACGCTCCGCAATCAGGGAGTGCTCGATCGGCATAGTGTGGGCTCGGGAATTTGCCGATGACGCTGGAATTGACGGCCGGCGACCAGTCGATGCTGCATGGCGAGCAAGGCTCGGCAGCGGCTGCCGCCATGAAGATCCTGGTCGCTTTCGCGAAGGCGGTCGGCGCGCGCAAATTGCTGGACATTGCCGGTGCCCATATCGACGGCTGCCTTTATCACGGCCAGGCCAGCCTCGATTTCGTCGAAATGCTGATCGAGGGCGGCGGCCGCGTTCGGGTGCCGACGACGCTGAACGTCGGTTCGTTCGACCTCATCCATCCCGGATTGGTGAAGATGCCGGTGTCGCAAGAAACGCCGGCGCGACGCCTGATGAAGGCGCATCTGGAACTCGGCTGCCAGGCGACCTTCACCTGCGCACCCTATCAGACCCGGTTCCGGCCAAGGTTCGGCGAGCAGATCGCCTGGGGTGAGTCCAACGCCATCGTCTTTGCCAATTCGGTGATCGGGGCGCGGACCAACCGCTATGGCGATTTTATCGATTTGTGCTGCGCAATGACCGGGCGCGCGCCGGCATGGGGGCTGCATCTGAGTGAAAATCGACGAGGCCAGGTCCTGTTCGAGCTGACTGACGCTGCTTTCGAGCCAAGCGACGCTCTGTTTGTCGGCGTCGGGCTGATCATCGGGCAAAGGGCTCGCGACCGCATCCCTGTCATATCGGGCCTGCCGCAGCCGCGCGACGAGGACCAATTGAAGGCGCTGGGGGCGGCGGCGGCAACGACGGGTGCCGTGGCGCTGTTTCATGCCGTCGGCATCACGCCGGAGGCGAAGACGCCGGATGAGGCGTTGCACGGCCTGGCGCCGGAGGAAAAAATCCGGATCTCTCGCGCTGACATCCACCATGCGCTGGCCAGGCTGTCGAGCGTCCCCGACGGCGTGCAGCTTGCAGCCGTGTCGTTAGGCACGCCGCATTTCTCCCATGAAGAGTGGATGCGCCTGTTGCCGCTGCTGCGCGAAGTCGGTCCAGGCAAGGGTGTCCCAATCTATGTCAACACAGGGCGCGCGACGCTGACGCGGCTGCAGGACGAAGGCGCACTGGCCGGCATGGAAGCCTTCGGCCTCGTTCCGGTCACCGACACCTGCATCTATGTCACGTCGATCCTCGAGCGTCTCGATGGCGTGGTGATGACCAATTCGGGCAAATGGGCGCATTACGCACCTGGCAATATCGGTGTCTCGGTGGCCTTCGGTGACATGGAAGACTGCGTCCGCTCGGCTGCGGCCGGCCGCGTCGTGCGAGGCGCGCCATGAAGACGCCGGCCAGAACCGGTACATTCCACCTTTCCGGCTCGGCACAAGGCCCAGCGCTGGTGCTTTCGCAGGCGCTCAGCTTCTGGGGCGGGATCGACGTCGAAACGGGCGACATCATCGACCATTCGCATCCGGACCTGGGCGGCAATATCGCCGGCAAGATCCTGGTGATGCCGAGCGGGCGAGGGTCGTCGTCCTCGTCTTCGGTTCTAGCCGAAGCGATCCGCAGAGGCACGGCGCCGGCCGGCATTATCCTGGAGCGGCCGGACCCGATCCTTGCCGTCGGCGCCATCGTTGCCGAATTCCTCTACGAAATCAGCATGCCGCTGGTTGTCTGCGACATGTCAGGCATTGTCTCCGGCGACCGGATCGCAATCGGTCTGGGCGAAGATGCGCAAGCGATGGTGAGCAAGCTCTAGCCGGCCATCAGTCCCGCCGCGCCCCGCCGCCAGTAGGCTGCCGCCAGTGTTTCGTTGCGGCCGAGCGCCAGCGTGCCGCGCCAGTGTTCGCGCACCGTCGTGGCGGCTGCCGCTTCGGCCGCGAACCAGCCGAATGCCGAACCGGTCGGCCATGCGAGCAACCTTACCCACAGGAGCGAAATGGCATGGTCGGCAGTGATAGCGGGCGCGGGCACATGCGCTGGTTTCGATCGGGCAGCATGACGGTTATGCTGCCGATGGCGTGTCTGTCCTTGCGCCGTCTTGCGGGTTCAAGGCACTGGCCGCCGAGACGGTCGTCGCCGGCGGCGGAGACGAAGGCGCTGTTCGTATTGGGCGGCGCATCTATGATCGGCTTCGGCCCTTCTTTCAGATCTCCGGGATGCTTTCCCTGAAGATCACTTGCAGCCGTGGCTGGTGCAGTTCGTAAGGCAAGCCCCTGACCGCATGGGTCAAGGTGTTGAGCGCTTCGCGGGCTTCGACGCGCGGGTTCTGGTCGATGACCGCGTCGAGCGTGCCGTCGAGCAAGAGCTCCTTGGTGCCCTCCGTTACCTCATGGCCGAGAAAGACCGTTGACAGTGCACGCCCGCGTTCCCTTAGCGCGCGGGCGATGCCGGTGTTGCCGGCGCCGACATTGTAGATGGCGGCCAGGTCCGGGTGCCGGTCCAGCAGGGCGGAGGCCTCCGAATAGGCCTTCTCCCGGTCGTCGAGCATCTCGCGCATCTCGACGATCTGCAGATTGGGCGATTCTTCCGCCAGTATGTGGCGGAAGCCCATCTCGCGCTCCTCGTGGCCGCGGTAGGAGAGCGAACCGGCGAACAGCGCGACCTTGCCCGGACGCCCGGCACCCATGAAGCGGTTGAGAAGGTAGCCGGCGAGCCGGCCGGCGGCGCGGTTGTCGATGCCGATATAGGCAACCCGCGGCACATGCAGGATGTCGGAAGCGATGGTGACGACCCTGACGCCGCTGGCCGAAAGCGAGCGGATCGCCTCGCGGACCGTCGGATGGTCGAGCGCGATCACACCGACGCCTTGCGTCTGCCCGTGCAGTTCCTGCAGCAGACGCGCAAGCCGGTCCGGATTGAAGCCTTCGATGGTAGCGACGCGGACGTCGAGGTCCGGCCGCGCCTGCGCCTGCGCCTCGATCTGGCGGTGCAGCATCTTGATGAAGGAATTGGTGCCGGCGGGCAGGGCGAAATCCAGCCGTATGACCTCGCCAGTAACCGCGTTGCGCTGGTTCGGATTGTTCGAATTTTCAGCGATATAGCCAAGCCGCTGTGCCGTTTCGAGCACGACCTCGCGGGTGCGCGCCCGAACCCCGGCGCGGTTGTTGAGCACACGGTCGACCGTGGCGGCCGAAACGCCGGCCTCCCGGGCTATGTCTGTCAGGGTGGACCGCACTGTCGATCACCTCATTCCAAAACGCGCCAGGGGCGCATCGAGATCACGCATTTCATGGGTCCACCGTCGGAGAGCGGCTTCATCGCCGTCCGCGATTCTGATGGGAAATGATGTAACCGGCCTTGGCCGATGCGCAAGCCGCCGCGCTACACCAAAATGCCCAAGCAGACCAAAGCGGGGAGGTGGGCAGCCGGGCTCCCTCAAATTCAAGCACCGGCTTCAGTATGAGAGCCTTTACAAACGCCATTCTTCCCCTCCCATGAGATGTTATGAGGTGTATTGATTATTTATGATGTTGACAGCCTTCGTATAGTGCCGTCAATATCCATCATAAGGGCCGTGGAGGAACAAGGCCCTGAGGGAGGAGTTCCAATGTCGAATTTGATCCGCGTGTCGCGGCGCCGTTTGCTGGCGTCCGGTGGAAAGGCGGCAGTCCTTGTTGCCGCCGCAGGTATTGCACCGAAATTCATTCGCCCAAGCCGTGCCTATGCGGCCGATGCCCTGGCGCCCGGCATGATCGGTGGCCCGACGGGCTTCGACGGCTCGGAGCGCTACCAGTATGGCGCCGACACGCCCGAGGGCCGCGCCATCGAGGCGGCCAAGGCGATGAAGGGCGCCGGCAAGGCGCCGGCCAAGATCGTACTTGGCCTGTCCGACGGCTCGATCGGCCAGTTGACCCAGCCGTTTCCGGCCGGCGCGCCGTCGATCAAGGATCTCTGGGAGAAGGAAACCGGCATTCCGTTGGAAATCGTCGGTGTGCCAAACGGCCAGGAATTCACCAAGACGATGCAGGACATCTCCACCAAGGGTGGGGCATATGACATCTACGCGGTCGAATGGAACCGCCTTGGCGACCTCGCCGAAACCGGCGGCATCCTCAAGCTCGACGACTTCGTCGCGCAATACAAGCCGGAATGGGACGATCCCGAGCGCGGCTATGTCGACGGCGCCAAGGGCGTCTCGCTGCTCAACCAGTATCGCGGCTCGACCTACGGCGTGTCGCTGGATGGCGACTTCCAGACATGGGTCTACCGTACCGATCTGTTCGGCGACGCAAACGAGAAGAAGGCCTTCTCCGACAAATACGGCTATGAACTGGCGGCGCCGAAGACCTGGAAGCAGCATGACGAGATCGCGGCCTTCTTCCAGCGCCCGGACAAGGGCCTGTTCGGCTCGACCGATCTGCGCAACCAGGGCTGGGGCTACACCAACTGGTATCAGCGTTATGTCTCAATGGCTTCGCCCAATCAGTTCTTGTTCGACGATACCGGCAAGCCGCTGATCAATTCTGAGCAAGGTATCGCGGCGACCAGCGAGTACATCGCTTCGCTTTCGCACCATTCGCCGGACGCGATCTCCTGGGGCTGGCCGGAGCAGTACGGCAATTTCGCCAAGGGCGGTGCGGCCATGACCTGCGCCTTCTCCAATCTGCCGAAATTCCTCGACAATGCCGGCAACAAGGATTCAGCTGTCACCGGCAAGATCGGCTCGATGCTGCCGCCCGGCCGCGAAATCGACGGCAAGCTGGTCAGCCGGTCGGTGCTGTGGCTCAATCTGTCGGCGTCGGTGTCCTCGCAAGCCAAGAATCCGGAGGCCTGCTACCTGTTCCTGCAGTGGCTGGGCTCAAGCCGCATCTACGCCTGGATGACTGCCAATCCGGGCGGCTACTTCGATCCGTTCCGGCTATCGGATTTCTCGGATCCGCTGGTTCGCCAGACCTATCACGCCTACCACATGGACGTGGTGCGAGAGACGGTCGCCCGCACCGTGCCCACCATCAACTATCCCGGCGCCACCGCCTTCCACAACGCGCTGGACGAGAACCTCGTCGCCGCGCTGACCAAGGCCAAGACAGCCGAGCAGGCGATGGCCGACACCGAGGCCGAGTGGAAGAAGATTGCCCGCCGCACCGGCGAGGAGAAGCTTCTCGAAGCCATCAAGACCAACAAGGAGGCCTGGCCGACCGTCCTCGATCCGATCGCCTGATCGTCGCAGGATCTTACCAAGAAGGGGAGGAGCGGTCGCTCTTCCCCTCGGCAACGAAGGACCCAGCAAAGCCGCAAGATGAAGCGTTCAGTTCCTTTCGAGATATTCCGCTATGCCGCGATCCTTGCGGCGATGGCGGTGACGCTGGTGCCGATCCTGTGGATGGTGTCGATGGCGTTCAAGCCGATCGCCGAATGGTCGGCGACCGGCGCCGACCTGACCTGGTGGCCGAAGAACCCGACACTCAGCAATTTCCGCTTCGTCTTCGGTGAATCGACCAACAATCTGATCGTCGCGCTCGACCGCACAGCTTTGAAGCCGATCCTGTCATCGCTGCTGTCGGCCACATTCGGCACGGCAATCGCCATGTCGGCGGGCACCGCGGCGGCCTACGGTCTGTCGCGCTTCGGCTCGGGCCAGAACCTGCCGCTGGCGCTGATTCAGCTTCGCCTGTTTCCGCCAATGGCGGTCATGACCCCGGTGATGATCATGTGGGCCTTCCTCAATTTCACCGACAGCTGGTGGGGGCTGTCGTTGATCTACGGCATCGTCACGCTGCCTTTCGCCTTCTGGCTGATGAAGACCTTCTTCGACGACATGCCGCGCGAGATCGAGGAAGCGGCGCTGGTCGAGGGCTGCTCGCGGTGGCGCGTCTTCACCCGCATCACGCTGCCGATGATGCGCGCGCCGCTGGCCAGTGCTGCGCTGTTCGTCTTCATCCTCAACTGGTCGGACTATCTGATTGCATTGCTTCTGACGACGCGCGAATGGGTGACGGTCCCCGTCTACATGGCCTCGCTGTCCTCATCGATGACCGGACAGCTCTACGGCGCCAAGGCAGCCCTCGGCCTGATAGCGGCAGTGCCGCCTGTCATCATGGGCATCGCCATCCAGCGCCATCTGGTGCGCGGACTGACCTTCGGGGCGCTCAAGCAATGAGCGCGGTGACTGCGACGATTTCGGAGGGCGACATGCAAGCCTCCAAAGCGGCGTCGGTGCTGCCGGACGAGGGCGCAAAGCTCGGCTTCCGGCTGACGCTGCCGGCGCAGATCCTGGTGCTGTTCATCGCCGTCTTCCCGCTCCTGATGCAGCTCTACATCAGCCTGACCGACTGGTCGCCGCTGTCGGGCACCGGCTGGTGGAACGCCTGGTCGATGTGGAACAGTTTCGCCAACTACACCGACCTTGCCGCCGATGCGCGCTTCTGGAGTGCGCTGAAGCGCACGGCCATCGTCATGATCGTCTGCGTGCCGGCGGAGTTCCTGCTCGGCTTGGCGCTCGCGACACTGTTTGCCGACGAGTTCCCCGGCAAGCGGATCTTCTACTCGATCCTCTTGATGCCGATGATGGTGGTGCCGGCGGTAGCCGGCTACATGTTCTTCATGCTGTTTCAGTCAGGCGGCCCGGTCAACGACATCCTGTCGGCGATCTCAGGCTTTCCCGTCACCATCGCCTGGCTGTCGGACCCGACGCTGGCGCTCATCGCCGTCATGGTCGCCGACATCTGGCAGTGGACGCCGCTGATGTTCCTGATCCTGCTTGCCGGCCTGGTCGGCGTGCCCGACGACCAGATCAAGGCGGCGACGCTGCTCGGCGCCAACCCGTGGCAGCGCTTCGTCACCATCGTGCTGCCGAAGATGAAGACGATCATCATCATCGCGCTGGCGATCAGGGTGATCGAGAACTTCAAGATATTCGACACGCTTTACATCATGACCGGCGGCGGTCCCGGCGTCGCTACCGAAACCATCTCAGTCTACATCTACAAGCTCACCACCCAGGACCTGATCTGGGGCTATGTGGCGGCAATCGCGCTGGCCATATTGATCGTGCTGTCCATCGCTGCGGTGTTTGCCATGAAACGCATGGCCCGGGTACGCGAGGTGGCGGCATGAGCACCATCCACCTGCAGAACCTGGTCAAGAAATTCGGCGACTTCACCGCGCTGAAGACGATGGACCTGGCCATTGCTGACGGCGAGTTCATGGCGCTGCTCGGGCCGTCCGGCTGCGGCAAGTCGACGACGATGAACATGATCGCCGGCATGGAAGGGCCGACCAGCGGCAAGATCCTGTTTGGCGAGCGCGACATGGCCGGCGTGCCGATGGGGCGGCGCGGCGTCGGCTTCGTCTTCCAGAACTATGCGATCTTCACTCATATGAGCGTGCGGCAGAACCTCGCCTACGGGCCGAAAATGCGCGGCGCACCAAAGGCCGAGATCGGCCGCCGTGTCGACGCCATTGCCGAGATGCTGCAACTGACGCCGCTGCTCGACCGCAAGGCGGACAGACTGTCGGTCAACATATTGCAGCGGGTGGCGATCGGCCGTTCGGCGATCATGGAGCCGGCGATCTTCCTGCTCGACGAGCCGCTTTCCAATGTCGACGCCGCCTTCCGGGCAGTGATGCGGACCGAACTGAAGCAGTTGCAGCGGCAGTTCCGGCAGACCATGGTCTACGTCACCCACGATCAGCTCGAAGCAATGACCATGGCCGACCGCATCGCGGTGATGGACCACGGCGTGCTGCAGCAGGTCGGCACGCCGCTCGAGGTCTACAACAACCCGGCCAATGTCTTCGTCGCCCGCTTCATCGGCGCGCCGGGCATGAACCTGCTCAAGGGCAGGCCGGCGGAAAGCGACCGAGGTCTGGTCATCGATCTCGGCCCGCTCGGCGTGACACCGCCGCTGCCGGTCGAGATCGCAGATGCCGTACGCAGGATGCGCGGCGAGGTGTTTTATGGCTTTCGACCGGAGCAGGTGACGCTGGCTGAAGGTGGCCGTGGCCTGTCCATGCCGGTGAGTTTCGTCGAGCGGATCGGTGCGCGCACCATCATCCACCTTGGCGACGGCGAGACTGCGGTGAAGGCGGTGTTCGACAATGATGTCGGGCTGGCGATCGGGCAGACAGCCGTCGTCGCGCCTGCGGCGGAGGCGGTGCGCGTCTTCGACGCCGCCTCCGGTCTTGCATTGAGAGCAGGTTGAGATGGCCGACATCGTTTTCCGTAATGTGACAAAACGCTATGGCGGCACGCTGGCCGTCGACGATGCGTCGTTCGCGGTGAACGACAACGAGTTCTTCTGCTTCTTCGGGCCGCCGCTGTCGGGCAAGTCGACGATACTGCGCCTGGTGCTCGGGCTGGAAACCCCGGACGCGGGCGAGATCCTGATCGGCGGAAAGCCGGTCAACACGGTGTCGCCGGCCGAGCGCAACGTCGCCATGGTGTTCCAGAATTTGGCGCTGTTTCCGCATATGAGCGCGCGCGACAACATCCGCTTTCCGCTGGTCGAACGCCGGGTCGCCGAAGCCGAGATCGAAAAGCGCATCGCCGATGTCGCGGCCAAGCTGCATATCGGCCATATCCTGCACAAGCCGCCGGCACAGCTTTCCGGAGGTGAGCGGCAGCGCGTGGCGATTGCCCGCGCGCTGGTGCGGGATCCCGCCGCCTATCTGATGGACGACCCGATTTCGGCGCTCGACGCCCGGCTGCGCGAGGAGACGCGGGTCGAGCTCAAGCGCATCCAGCGCGAGCTCGGCAAGACGCTGATCTATGTCACGCACGACCAGGAAGAAGCGATGTCGGTCGCCGACCGAATGGCCATTCTGGAGAACGGCAAGATCAGGCAGATCGGCGCGCCGGCCGAGATCTATGACCGGCCGGCCAGCACCTATGTGGCGCGGCTGCTCGGGTCGCCGATGATGAATATATTGAAGTCGGTGCACGGCGCGGAAGGCGTGGAGGCGGCGGAAGGCACGATCCGCGTCGCGGACAAGGCTGCGCCGGCCGATGCCGTCGAGATCGGGCTCAGGCCGGAAGACATCAAGGTCAGGTCTTGGTCGGGTGGAATGCCGGAGGGGGGCGCGGGCCGCCCGGCGCGAGTGTTCGAGGTCGAGCCGCTCGGCGGCTACACCGTTGTGACGCTCGCCGCCGGAAAGACGCGTCTGCGGGCGCTGTTACGCGGCCAGCCGGACATCAGGCCGGACGCGATGGTAGTGATATCCTGCGAGCCGGGCAGGGTGCATTATTTCGGACAGAGCGGGGGAGCCTTGGCACGATGACGGCGGCTGCAAGGAACGAGCTTCGGGAGGAACATATGGCAAGCCAAGAAATGGTGGGCAACGGCTTCGAGCCGGACGTTAAAGTCCGCACCAGGGAATACAGGATCGGCTGCGTCGGCGCCGGCATGATCATGGCCGAATGTCACCTTGCCGCCTACAAGGAAGCCGGTTTCCCGGTGGTGGCGATTGCCTCGCGGACCAAGGCCAGCGCCGAGAAAGTCGCCAAACGCTGGGATATCCCAACCGTCCACGACACGCCGGAACAGCTCATCGAGGACAAGAACGTCGAGATCATCGACCTTGCCTTTCCGCCGGACAAGCAGCCGGCACTGATCCGTCATGCTCTGAAGCAGGCACATATCAAGGCGATCCTGGCGCAGAAGCCATTGGCGCTGTCCCTTGAAGAGGCCGTCAAACTTCGCGACGAGGCGGCCAAGGCAGGCAAGATCCTCTCGGTCAACCAGAACATGCGTTACGACCAGTCGATGCGCGTCTTGAAGCAGATCATCGACAGCGGCGCGCTCGGCGACATCGTTTTCGCCCAGATCGACATGCATGCGATCCCGCACTGGCAGAGCTTCCTCGAGGACTATGACCGGCTGACGCTCGCCAATATGAGCGTCCACCATCTCGACGTATTGCGCTTCCTGTTCGGCGATCCCTTGGAGATCACCACCCTGACCCGCAAGGATCCGCGCACCCGCTTCGATCATTCGGACGGCATCACCGTGTCGACGATAAAGTTCCCGTCGGGCGTGCTCGCCGTATCGCTTGAGGATGTCTGGTCCGGTCCGCGCCAGGAGGGCTACAAGGACGACCAGCACATCAACTGGCGCGTCGACGGCACCAAGGGCGTCGCCAAGGGCACCATCGGCTGGCCGACAGGTTCTGCCTCGACGCTGACCTATGCCTCGACCGAGACCACCGGTGGTGAATGGGTGACGCCCAGCTGGGACACGATGTGGTTCCCGCATGCCTTCATCGGCGTCATGGAGCAGCTCCAGCACGCGGTCAAGACGGGCGAGCCGCCGGCGCTGTCCGTCGCCGACAACGTCAAGACCATGGCGCTGGTCGAAGCCGGCTACCGCTCCATCGACAAGGGCCGGACCGTCAAGCTTTCCGAAATCTCGATCAACTGAAACACCGGACGACTGAATCACTTACAGGGAGGACTTCACACCATGATGCAGGCAGGTATTTTCACGGGTTATTTCCCGTATGGCCTCAAGGAAACCGCGCAGAAGATCCGTGCGCTCGATTTCAACACCGTGCAGCTCGACCTGCATTTCAGGGATATCGACCTTTCCGCCGGACAGATCACCAAGGACAAGGCCAAGACTGTCCGCGATACGTTCCGCGACCACAATCTGCCGATCTGCTGTGTGTCGGGCTACACCAACATCATCCATCCGGACCTGGGCGAGCGCGAGCGGCGCGTCGGCTATTTGAAGGAGATCATCCGCAACGCACGCCATTTCGGCACCCCTTACGTGATCTCGGAAACCGGTACCTACAACACCGAGTCCGACTGGGTGCATCACCCGAAGAACAAGACCGAGGAAGGTTTTGAGGAATGCCGCAAGGTCATCGCCGACCTTGCCCAGACCGCCTATGACCACGGCGCAGTCTTCCTGCTCGAAACCTATGTCAACAATGTCGTCGGTTCGGTCGAAGAGACGGTGAGGATGTTCGCGCAGATCGACCACCCAGGCCTCGGCCTGCTGATGGACCCGACCAACTATTTCGAAACGCACAACATCGACAGGATGGACCAGATCCTGAACCAGGTGTTCGACACATTGACCGACAAGATCAAGATTGCCCACGCCAAGGACGTCAAGCGTTCCGGCGGCGACAAGTCGGAAAAGCACGCAGACATCGGCGACGAGGACGCGCTGGAGAGCCACACCTTCCGCGGCGTCGGCGAGATCGAGCTGCCGGCGCCCGGCCTCGGTTCGCTGAATTACGACCTCTATCTCAAGCGGCTGGCCGAAAAGCATCCGAACATCCCGGTCATCATCGAGCATCTTTCGGAAGACGACGTGCCCCGTGCCAAGAAATTCCTCGACGGAAAATTCCGCGCCAACGGACTGTGATGGCGCGGTTCGGCTACGAAACAAGGGAGGAAGAGAAATGTTGAAATTCGCGTTGAAAATCGCTGCCGCGGCGACGGTTCTCGCCGGTGTTGCGCTGGGTACGCCGGCGCTGGCGCAGGACGCCCAGAAGACGTTCTACCTGCTGTCGCATGGCGGCCCGTCGGATGCCTTCTGGATCGACTGGAATGCCGGCGCCACCAAGGCCTGCGACCAGCTCAAGGTGACCTGCAAGATCTCGTTCAGCGGCGGCGACATGGCGGCGCAGAAGGAAGCCTTCAACTCGGCACTCGCCGCCAAACCGGACGGCATCGCCACGACCTCGGCGCAGCCCGGCCTGTGGACCGAGGAGGTCAAGGCAGCCAAGGCGGCCGGCATCCCGATCGTGTTCTTCAATACCGACGATCCGGCAACCGGCCGGCAGGCCTATGTCGGCGCCGACCTTAAGGAAGCCGGTGTCATCTGGGCGAAATATCTGGTCGACCACAAGATGGTGAAGCAGGGCGACAAAGTGTTCCTGCCGGTCGAAGTGCCGGGCGCCAGCTACCAGCAGCTCGAGACCGAAGGCATTGCCAGCGTCTTCGATCCGCTCGGCATCAAATATGACGTGGTCGATTGCGGCACCGATCCGGCCGGCATCATCGCCAAGATGACCGACTACATGGTTGCCAACAATCCGCCGGCAATCATCGCGCTCGGCGATTCCGTCGCGGCCAGCGTCAAGCGGGTGTTCGACGGCGCCGGCGTGCCGGCCGGCAAGATTCCGGTCGTCGGCTGGGGCAATTCGAAGGAAACCGCCGAGTCAGTCAAGTCCGGCTTCATCAACGCGGCTGCCTGGCAGTTCCCATCGGCGCAGGGCTTCATGCCGGTGGCGCTGCTCGGTCTCGCCGCCGCGGGCGAACCGATCGGCTACGACATTCACACGTTCAGCCTCTACGACGCCTCGAGCGTCGAACCGATCCTGAAACTCTACAACAAATGATTGAAACTGACGCTCGCCGCGCAGGCGGCGAGCGTCACCCTGGCGTATGGTTCGAACTGTCATGACAATTGCCGCAGAAGAGGAAATGCCGCGTGCCAAACGCAGGTCGAGCCTGATGCGCTCGCCGCAGTTCTCTTCGCTCGTCATCCTGATCGTCCTGCTGGCGGTGTTCGCGATCGCCGACGCGAATTTCCTGTCGCCGCTCAACATCTCCAACATGATGGCGTTCCTGCCCGAGCTCGGCATCATCGCGCTCGGCATGACGCTGCTTCTGACGGCGGGCGAGTTCGACCTTTCGGTCGGTGCCGTGTTCGGGCTGGCGCCGGTCGTCGTCATGCTGCTGGTGCAGAACGGCGGGTTTGATATTGGCGTCGCGCTGTTGGCCGGCCTGCTGCTCTGCATAGCGATCGGTGCGATCAACGGCCTGATCGTCACCAAGATCGGGATCTCGTCCTTCCTGGTGACACTGTCGATGTTGCTCGTCGTGCGTGGGGCAGCGCTTTACATCACCCAAGGCTTTCCGCTGAAATCCTGGAACCAGCCAGGCTTCTTCGTGACGCTGCTGGCCGGCAGCTTCAATATCGGAACGTTCCGTTTCTATACCTCGCTTTGGTGGTTCATCGGCCTGTCGCTACTGGCGATCTATGTGCTGCACTACGCCAAGCTCGGCAACTGGATCAGCGCTATCGGCTCGAACCGTAACGCTGCCGTGGCGCGCGGCGTGCCGGCCGATGCGGTCAAGATCTGGCTGTTCATCCTGACCTCGGTGCTGGCCGGTCTCGCCGGCATGATCAGCGCCTTCCGCATCTCTGCCGCCTCGCCGGTGGCCGGCACCGGCTACGAGCTCGAAGTGATCGCCATGGTGGTGGTCGGCGGCACTGCGCTGACCGGTGGGCGCGGCACCATCCTAGGCACCATCGTCGGCGCGCTGATGCTGCGCAGCATCCGCAACGGCATCGTGCTGATCGGCGTGCCCGGGCTCGCCTATAACATCTTCGTCGGCGTCATCATCCTTGCCATGCTCATCCTGCACGCTTTGCTGCAGAAGAACGCCGCCAGGAGCTGATCATGGAAGTGCTTCGGCTGCAGAATTTGCAAAAATCCTTCGGCAGCGTCCGCGCCCTGAAGAGCGCCTCCTTCACGCTCAACGAGGGCGAAGTGGTGGCCTTGCTCGGCGACAACGGCGCCGGCAAATCGACATTAATCAAGGCGATCTCCGGGGTCTTTCCCGTCGATCGCGGCGACATCTATGTGCGCGGCCAGAAGGTCTCCATCCGCTCGACGCGCGACGCGATGGATCTCGGCATCGAGACCATCCACCAGGACACCTCGCTGGCTCCCGATCTCAGCATCGCGCGCAATCTTTTCCTTGGCCGCGAGCCGGTCAATCTCAAATGGCTTGGCGTGTTCGCGCCGCTCGATCTCGCTCGATTGCGCGATGCTGCGTCGGCTCTATTGAAGCGCGTCGGCATCTCGAAGAAACTCGACGCCGATGCGCTGGTTAGCACGCTGTCAGGCGGCGAGCGTCAGTCGATCGCCATCTCCCGCGCCATGCAGTTCGCCGCCAAGGTCATCATCCTCGACGAGCCGACCAACAATCTCGGCGTCGAGGAAACGCACGGCGTGCTGCGCTTCGTCAAGGAAGTGCGCGACGCCGGCCACTCGGTGCTTTTGATCACCCACAACATCCATCACGTCTTCCAGGTCGCCGACCGCATCATCGTTATGCGCCGCGGCGAGATCGTCGCCGAGCAGACGGTCGCCGGCACCGATCTGCTGACCGTGGAAAGCATCATCACCGGCGCCGACATGTCGGCCCTGCTCAAGGAGACGAGAGCGAAGTGAAGGACGGGAGCAAAGTGAAAGAACTGGCCGTCACATGGTAGAGCTTTACGGCAAGACGCTGTCGCGCCGGCAGGTCTCGGAACGCTCGGGCATGCTGTCGCAGTTCGCCGGCGTGCGGCTGATGACGCTTGGCGACGGCGTCGAGCGCGGCATCCGCATGCTCGAATTCCGCACCGGCTCCGGCCTGCGCTTCACCGCGCTGGTCGACCGGGCGCTCGATATCGCCGATTGCGATTTCAGGGGCCAGGCGATCGGCTGGCACTCGCCGAGCGGTTTTCGCCATCCCGGCCTGCACGAATATGAAGGCGAGGAGGGATTGGCGTGGGCGCGGTCGTTTTCCGGCCTTCTGCTGACCTGCGGCCTCGACCATATATTGTTCATGAACGAAGTACCGGCCGATACCTACAACTACCCGCCGAAGACGATGGTGCGCCATTCGCTGCACGGCCGCATCAGCACCATCCCGGCGCGGCTGACCGGCTATGGCGAGACCTGGGACGGCGACCGCTGCGTGTTGTGGGCCGAAGGCATCGTTCAGCAATCGACTGTATTCGGCGAGGATCTGCACCTGCTGCGGCGGATCGAGGCCGATGTCGGCGGCAACGAGATCCGGCTTTCGGACCGTGTCGTCAATCACGGTTTCAACCGTACGCCGCATATGTATTTCTACCACATCAATATCAGCCATCCGGTGCTCGACGAAGGATCGCGCTACCTGGCGCCGATCCGCGACGTCGTCTGGGCGGGCCATGCCGGCGAGCGCTATGAAGTGCAGAAGGTCGGCTACCGCACGGTGCCGGCGCCGCAACCGGGATTCAAGGAACAGGTCTGGCAGCACGAGCTCGGCGCCGACAGCGCCGGCGAAGTGCCGGTCGCGGTGGTCAACGACAGGCTCGGCCTCGGCTTGCAGGTGGTCACGCGCAAGGACCAGTTGCCTTGCGCCTATCAATGGCAGAATTTCCAGGCCGGGCAGTACGCGCTTGGCATCGAGCCCTCGACGCATCATGTGCTGGGAAATCTGGCCGCGCGCGAACGCGGCGAGATGATCTGGCTGGAGCACGGCGAGAGCCGCTCCTACGATGCCGTGTTCCGGGTTCTCGACGGCGCCGGCGAGATCGCCGATGCGGAGAGCCGGATCGCGGCAATCGCCAGGCAGCCGCGAGAGGACTACCCGCAGCCGTCGGGCCGTTTTCCTGTTCTTGGAGGCAGGTCGTGATAATGGCGAACAAGATACGGGACACCAGTTGGGAGGCTGGCTCCGGCCGGAGCGGGGAGGGCTCGCGGCCGATCGGGAATTGGAGGTCACAATGGCTGGCACGGTAAAGCGCGATTACAGCCTGGTCGGCGAAAGCACGCGCAGGGCGATCGAGACGGGACTGGCCTCGGCGGAGTGGTACCACACGGATGTCTCCCGCAAGGCGATCAAGGAGTTGATGCAGCGCTCAGACGGCCCGGCGATCCGCGACACGATCATCTGGATCGTCGCCATCCTCGGCTCGGCCGCCGGCGCCATCTATTTCTGGGGTACCTGGTGGTGCGTGCCGTTCTTCTTCGTCTACGGCGTGCTCTACGGCTCGTCCAGCGACTCGCGCTGGCACGAATGCGGCCATGGCACTGCCTTCCGCACGCGCTGGATGAACGATGTCGTCTACCAGATCGCCAGCTTCATGCTGATGCGCAACCCGGTGACCTGGCGCTGGAGCCATGCCCGCCACCACACCGACACCATCATCGTCGGCCGCGACGCCGAGATCGCCGTGATGCGCCCGCCGGACCTTTTGCGTGCGGCGCTGGCTTTCACCGGCATCCTCGATTTTCGCTATTCGCTTCCGGCACTGGTACGCCAGGCGTTCGGCAAGCTGACGCCCGACGAGAAAAGCTACGTTCCCGAGATGGAACAGCACAAGGCCGTCATCGCGGCGCGCTGGCATATTGCCATCTACATCGCCACGATAGCACTCGCCCTCTACATGCAGTCGTGGGTGCCGGTGGTGCTCATCGGCGTGCCGCGCCTCTACGGCACCTGGCACATGGTGATGACCGGCCTGCTGCAGCACATCGGTCTGGCCGACAACGTCGTCGATCACCGGCTCAACACCCGTACCGTGTACATGAACCCGATCAGCCGGTTCATCTACTGGAACATGAACTACCACGTCGAGCACCATATGTTTCCGATGGTGCCCTATCACGCGCTGCCCAGGCTGCATGAATTGATCAAGCACGATCTGCCGGAGCCGAACCCGTCGATATGGCATGCCTATCGCGAGGTCTGGCCTGTCCTGCTCAGGCAGCTCAAATACGAGGATTATTTCCTCAAGCGCGAACTGCCGCCAACGGCCAGGCCCTATCGTGGCGAGTTCCACGAAGTGAACATGTCGGCGGCGGCTGAATAGGCACCGCACCGGCGCCATGCAGAAAATTTCAGGAGAGATATAGAATGGCCGATTGGGTCGAAGCGTGCGCCGTGGACGATGTCGACGAGGAAGACGTCATCCGCTTCGACCATGGCGGCCGCACCTTCGCGATCTACCGTTCGCCGGACGATGAATTCTTCGCCACCGACGGGTTTTGTACGCATGAGAAGGCGCATCTGGCCGACGGGCTTGTCATGGACGACATCATCGAATGCCCCAAGCACAATGGCCGCTTCAACTACAAGACCGGCCAGGCCAAAGGGGCTCCCGTCTGTGTCAATCTGCAGACCTATGCGGTCAAGGTGGAAGCTGGCAAGGTGATGATCCAGATCGCCTGACCGGCCTTCTGTCACGTAGCAAAGGGGACCAAAATCCATGAGCCGGAAAAGACCGACCGTCGCAGACCTGCGGGCCATGAAGGGCAAGCGGCAGCTGACGATGCTGCGCGTGCTGACGATGGACGAGGCCGAGGCCGCCGAACGCGCCGGCGTCGACATCGTCTCGGTGCCGCCGGAGCTGGTGCTCAATCCGCAATACCGCGATGCGGCACCCAGCCTGTTCACCATGCCGGGCGAGAATTTCTTCGAGATCGGCACCGCCGATGATTTCGTCCGCTGGGCGTTCCGGCTCTACAAGGCCAGCGCCGATGCGGTCTATTGCAGCGCCGGCTATGCCACCATCAAGCGGATGGCCGACGATGCCATTCCGGTAATCGGCCATGTCGGCCTCATCCCGTCACGCGCCACCTGGACCGGCGGCTTCAAGGCTGTCGGCAAGACCGCCGACACCGCCATGCAGGTGTTCGAAGCGGTGAAGCAACTGGAGGCCGCCGGCGCGATCGGCGCCGAGATCGAAGTGGTGCCGGTGGAAGTGGCCAAGGCGATCTCGGAACGGACGTCGCTGATCATGCTGTCGATGGGAGCGGGCACCGGCTGTGACGCGCAGTATCTGTTCGCAGACGACATCCTCGGCCAGAACCGTGGCCACATGCCGCGCCATTCCAAGGTCTATCGCAATTTCGCCGCCGAATACGATCGCCTGCAGGCCGAACGCATCGCTGCCTTCTCCGAATATGTCGCCGATGTGAACAGCCTGGCGTATCCCGAAGACAGGCACGTCGTGCACATGGACCCGGACCAGCTCAGCCTGTTCCTGGAGAAGATCGAAGCCGCATAAGACGCCCCGGCAGCGGCACAAAGCGTCATCGCGGATCGTAAAAGGCCGGTTCGGCGCCAGGGCCAGGTCATCGCATGGCCGGCTGCGATGCCACACGAAAGTTTGTTGGACCAGGTCTGGACGGCACCGGCCAGATGCTGTTGAAACCGGTGCGTCATCGGTTTGCCGGACAATTGTGCGGTTGCCGATGGAGCGGGTGAAAATTCCCCTTCGGACAGTTCTGTGCATGACCGCCATTCCCGAAAACAAAGCCTTGCCCGAAGCCGCGCCGGCGGCGCGGCAAGCTCGGCGGGTGGCGTTGATCGTCGCCGTCGCCTTCTTCATGCAGCTTCTGGATTCGACCATCATCTCGACCTCGCTGCCGCAGATGGGAGAATCCTTCGGCGTGCCGGCGGTGGCGATGAGCATCGGCATCACCGTCTATATGCTGACCATGGCGGTGTTCGTGCCGCTGTCCGGCTGGCTTGCCGACCGTTTTGGCGCGCGCAACATCTTCCTCGTGGCAATCGCCCTGTTCACGCTGGCCTCGCTCGTTTGCGGCATCTCACAGAACCTGGCCGAGTTCGTCGCCGCACGCGCGGTTCAGGGCCTGGGCAGCGCGCTGATGACGCCGGTCGGCCGCGTCCTGGTGCTGCGCAACGCGCCGAAATCCGAGCTTCTCAACGCCACGGCGCTGATCACCTGGCCGGCGCTGTTTGCGCCGGTGGTCGGGCCGGTGCTTGGCGGCTTCATCACCACTTATCTCTCCTGGCACTGGAATTTCTTCATCAACATTCCGCTTGGGGTTGCCGGTTTGGCGCTGGTTGCCCGCTTCATTCCCAGCGACCGCGAAGCTGGGGCCAAGCCGCTCGACTGGCCGGGCTTCCTGCTGACCTCGGTGGGGCTCGCCGCGATGCTCTATGGCCTCGAGCGCATCGCGCATCCGCAAGAGGGTGTGTTGCCGACCGTGGCACTGCTCGGCACGGGCATTTTGGTCGGCTGGCTGGCGGTGCGGCATCTGCGACGCGCCAACCATCCGCTGCTCGATCTCACAGCTTTCAAGGTGCAGACCTTCGCCATCTCGACGCTGTCGGCCGGCACGATCTTCCGCATCGCCATCAACGCCACGCCGTTCCTGCTGCCGCTTTTGTTCCAGGTCGGCTTCGGCCTGAGCCCGGTCGATGCTGGCATGATGATCCTGGCCTATTTTCTCGGTAATCTCGGTATGAAGGCGGTGACGACGCCGACGCTGAGGCGCTTCGGTTTCCGTTCGGTGCTGATCGTCAACGGGGTGATCGCTTCTTTGTCGATCATGGCCTGCGCGGCGCTTTCGCCGCAGACGCCGCAAGCGTTGGTGGTGGTGCTGATGCTGATCGCCGGCCTTTCGCGCTCGATGCAGTTCACCGCGCTCAACACGCTGGCCTTCGCCGATGTGGCCTCACAGCAGCGCAGCTCGGCGGCGACATTGTCCAGCATGCTGCAGCAGGTGGCGATGCTGTTCGGCGTGGCGGTGGCGGCGGCACTGCTCAACCTGTCACAGATCGCCAGGGGCGCGGCAGCGCTCGATCTCGTCGACTTCCGCCTTGCCTTCCTGGTGATCGGCGCAATCGGTCTCGTCGCCTCGTTCCGCTTTCTGGCGTTACCGAACGCTGCCGGCGCCGAGGTCTCGGGCCATGCTTTGCGGATTTGACGCGGGAATCCAGCGGCGATCGCGGACATAAATTCTGCCTGCTTCGCTCGTTGTGGAACAAACTTTTGCGAGCGCTCCGATTGGCACGGTCAATTGAAAAAGTGCTTGAGTTCCTGGCATTGCGCCAGCCTCGCCAATCAGCGCGTCCAACCGCAGAATTTCCTCGCAAGCCGGCCTGCAATGCGCGGATTCATTTGACGAATTGGTCTTGAGCCGATTAGCTTTCGTTCCGATGGCCGCAGAGGGAGCAGGGCGTAGCCATCGCGGGTGAAAGCGGGCAATGAACGCGACCGGCTGGCTAAACTGGAGAAGCCTGAACCAGGAGGGCATTGTCTTTGCCATCGCGGTTGTGCTGTTCATTGCCGCCGCCATCGGACTGCCTGGTTTTATCAACTCGAACAATCTTGTTGCCATCGTGCGCTCGGTCTCGGTGCTGGGCATATTGGCGCTCGGCATGGCGGTCGTCATAATCGGCAGAGGCATCGACCTGTCGGCGGTAGCGATCATGGCGATGTCGGTTGCGTGGTATCTGCAATTGCTGAATTCGGGGATGTCCGACGGGCTGGCCTTCGCCTATGTGCTCGCTGGCGTTCTCGCCATCGGGCTGTTGAACGGAATCCTGGTCGCCTACGCCGAGGTTCCGGCGATCTTCGTGACGCTGGCGACCGCATCCTTCGTCTTCGGCTATGTGCGTTCACAACTGATCACGCAGGACGCCGTGCCGGTGCCGCCCGACCATTGGGTCGAGCTTCTGGGCGGGCTGCGTTTCCTCGACATCCCGGTCGAGGTGTTTGTCTTCGCCGGGCTGGCGTTCGCCTTCTTCCTGTTCCTGCGCTACACCAAATGGGGCCGCTACGTCTATTTCGCCGGTGACAACCCGGTCGCCGCGCGCAACATCGGCATTCCAGTGCGCCCGATGCTGGTGCTGCGCTACGTGCTGTCGGCCCTGGTCTCTCTGGTGGCCGGCCTGCTCACCGCCGCCAGCCTGCATTCGATCAACACCCGCATCGTCAATTCCACGCTGCTCTACGACATCGTGCTGGTGGCGGTGATCGGCGGCATCGGTCTGTCTGGCGGGCGGGGCGGGGTGCGCAACGTGCTGGTGGGTGCCGCGCTGATCGGCATCCTGCTCAATGCGATGACCATCATCGACATTCCGCTGCTCTATCAGAACCTGATCAAGGCCGCGATCCTGCTGGCGGCGATCATCGTCGATGGGTTCATCAATCCGCGCGACGAGCAGACCGCGCAGCAGGGCGACATTTAGACTGACGCGAACGGTTGGGGCCGGCCGCGAACGACAACGACCAAACCAGAGGATGTGACATGAAAATCATCAGGACGTTTATGGCTGCCGCGGCAGCGCTTGCCGCCTCCGCATTCGTGGCGCCAGGCTTCGCGGCCGAAGATCCGGGTCCGGGCGCCTATTCGCAAGCACTCAAGGGCAAGCGTGTGATGCTGGTACCGATGGCGATGGGCTTCGACCTGGCACAGGGCTGGGCGCATTACCTGAAGACGGAGGTCGAGGCCTGGGGCGGCGTGTTCGAGACGCGTGACCCGAACTGGGTGGTCGATGCCGGCGCGCAGGCGATAACCGACGCGATCTCGTCGGACGCCAGGCCGGACGTGCTTATCATCCATTCGCCCGACCTCAACTCCTATGCCAAGCTGATGAAGAAGGCGCAGGCCGCAGGCACCTATGTGCTTTTGGTCGACAATCCGGCGAACTTCCCGGCCGATGCCTTTGTCGGCAGCGACTGGGATCGGCTCGGCCAGCTGGAAGCCGAAGCGGCGATCAAGGGTTGTGGGCCGAACTCGTCCAAGAAGATCGGGCTGGTGCAGGGCGACCAGGCCAACTCGTCGAGCCTCTACCAATATGCCGGCATCATGAAGGTGCTGGACAAGAACCCCGACTTCAAGGTCGTGGCCAAGCCTGACTCCAACTGGGATGCGACGACCTCGCGCAACGTGACGACGACGATGCTGCAGCAGAACCCCGACATCTGCGCCATCATCGATTTCTGGGACGGCGACGCGACCGGCGCATCGGCTGCGATCCGCGATGCCAAGCTCGAGGGCAAAGTCTTTCTGGTCACCACCGGCGGTGGCGAAAAGACCGCCGACTGCGACAAGCTGCAGGACGGCACTTATGGCGCGGTGGTGATGACCGATCTTGCCCGCCAGTCGGGTGACATGAACGCTGTCATCAAGTTCCTGTTGCAGAGCGGCCAGCCGGCCGGCACCTCGCACACCTACATCTATACGCTGGAGAAGGCGACGACCAAGGCCGACCTCAAGCCAGACAGCTGCTGGGACTTGAAAGCACTGCAAGCCCAAGCTGCGGCCAAGTAGGCCGGCTTTCCTGAGCTTCGCGCTGCCCCTCATCCGCCTGCCGGCACCTTCTCCCCGTATAGTGACGGGGAGAAGGGATACGCTCCAACGCTGGCGACCCCCTCTCCCCGTCTCTATACGGGGAGAGGGTAAGGGTGAGGGGCAGCGCAAACCTGAGGCGATTGTTCTGCGGATAGCCCGGCCCCTTTTTCCCTTTTCTCTCGAATAGCAGCAACCGATGTCCTTTCGCGAACGCCTTCAATCCTGGCGCTACAATCTCGTGCCCGACCATCTCGTCGGCGAGATATTGAGCAAACGCTGGACCGACAACGCCATTCCGTTCCTGGCGCTGGTGGCGACGCTCGGCGTGTTCGGTTCAATCATTCCCGGCTTCTTCAAGCCGATGTCGCTGCAGGAATCGACCCGCCAGCTCGGCGAGTTCTCGCTGGTCGTCACCGGCATGACGGTGGTCATGCTGGGCGGCGGCATCGACCTTTCGGTCGGCTCGATCTTCGCGCTGTCCTGTTTTTCCGCCGTGTTCGTCTTCTTCATCCTCGAACAGTCGGTGTGGCTGGCGCTGGCCGCCTCGATCGTCACCGGCCTGCTGTTCGGCGCGATCAACGGTTACCTGATCGGCTATTTCAGGCTGCGAGCTTTCCTGACGACACTGGTCACCTTCATCTTCGGGCGGGCGCTGTTCGACATACTGGTCACCACCTATGCCGCCGACGTCCAGCTTTCCGATGCCACATCGGATGTGCTGGACTTCATCGGCGACGATACCTTCTGGGGCCTGTCGGTTGCGGTGTGGGCGGCGATTATCCTGGCGATTATTACGCATGTCGCGCTGACGCGCTCGCGGCCCGGCTGGCATGTGCAGGCGGTGGGCGGGTCGCGGCGATCGGCTCACAATGCCGGCATCCGCGTACGCCGCACCGTGTTCATGACCTATGTGTTCTCCGGCTTCTGCGCCTCGCTCGGCGGCTTCCTCATCGCCTGCCGGCTGAGCGGGGCAGGGCCGGGCACAGGCCTCAACCTCGAGGTCATGGCACTGACAGCGGCGGTCGTCGGCGGCGTCAGCCTGGGCGGCGGCCGCGGTTCGGTGATCAAGGGGCTGATGGGCGCAATCATCGTGCTGACGATGACCAACGGGCTGATCCGGCTGGGCTATGGCACCGGCACCAACCAGATGGTGCTGGGCATCATGCTGGCCGTCGCCGTCACCATCGACATTCGCTGGCTGAAGAACCGCCACAAGGTTCTGGACGAGGTCTATGTCGCACCGGTCTATCTGAAAATGGGCGCAACGCAGTCGGCCGCACCGGGCTCGGGCACGCCTTACGAGCTCGACAATCGGCTGTCTGGGGCTGACCATATCGGGCTCGGCGAGCTGGAAGGGCCGGAAGACGTCATCCTCGACCGCGACGACCATCTCTATTGCGGCACCAGGCATGGCGAGATCGTCCGTTTCTTCGCACCGGACTACAAACGCTCGGAGGTCTTTGCCCATATTGGCGGCTTTCCGCTCGGCCTGGCCTTCGACAAGACAGGCAATCTGATCAGCTGTGTTGGCGCGATGGGCCTTTATTCGGTTTCGCCGCAGCGGGAGGTGAAGCGGCTTTCGGCGGAAACGTCGCGCTCCTGGACCTCGATCGTCGACGATGCGCGGCTGCGCGACCCCAATGATTGCGACATCGCGCCGGACGGCCGCATCTACTTCACCGATTCCACCAAGCGCTATGACGCGCACGACTGGGCGCTGGATTCGATCGAGAACCGCGCCACCGGGCGGCTGCTCGTCTATGATCCGACGGACGGTTCGACCAAGACATTGCTCGACGGCTACCGTTACACCAACGGCGTCTGCATGGCGCATGACGGCAAGTCGCTGTTCTTGGCCGAAAGCTGGGCCTGCCGCGTGCACCGCTACTGGCTGGAAGGGCCGAAGGCGGGCGTTGCCGAATGCGTCATCCGCGACATGCCTGGCTACCCCGACAACATCAACCGAGCGTCGGACGGCAATTACTGGATGGCCTGGCTCGGCATGCGCACGCCAAGCTTCGACCTGTCGCTGCGCCACCCCGACATGCGCAAGCGCATGACGCGCCGGCTGCCGCAGGACGAATGGCTGTTCCCCAACATCAACACCGGCGGCGTGGTGAAATTCAACGAGAAGGGCGGCATCGTCGAAGCGATGGGCGACCTGTCGGGCGCCGCGCATCCGATGGTCACCTCGATGCGCGAGCACAAGGGTTTTCTGTTCGTCGGCGGTATTCTCAACAACCGCATCGGCCGCTACCGGATTGCCGGGGCCGACCCGAACTGGACCAGCCCCGCTTCTTACTGGGGGGCGAAGGCATGATGCTGGATCCGATCCTCGACATCTTCCGCGGCAAGGCGGTGACCATCCCGCCGCTCGACGGCGCCTTCAGGCCGAACACGCTGCTGGACGATGCTGCGGCCTTCGCCGAACTGCTCGAGCCTGATAATCTGCTGGTCGCCGACGGCCGGCTGCTGGTTTCCAGCGGCAATGCCGTCTACGCGCTCGCCGCCGGTGGCGCGCCTGTTCTGGTCGAGACATTTCCGGCCGCAGTCACCGCGCTCGCGCGCTCGCCTGCCGGCGAACTGACGGTCGGGCTCGAAAGCGGCAGGCTGCTGATTGCAGGCAAGGAGGCCGCCCTGCCGGCCGAGATCCGCTGCATCACAGCACTCGCCTATGCGGAAGATGGCACGCTTTGGCTGGCCAATGGCTCGGCCGACCACGGGCCGTCGCAATGGGCCGCCGATCTGATGAAGAAGGGCGCATCGGGTTCGCTGTGGAAGCGCGATCCGGCAGGCAGCGAATTCCGCAAGCTCGCCGGTGACATCGCCTTTCCCTATGGGCTGCATCCAACCGGCAAGGACGTGCTGGTCGGCGAGAGCTGGCGGCACCAACTCGTCCGCTTCGACAGCGCGACAGGCAGCCGCTCGACGGTGCTGGCGCATCTGCCCGGCTATCCCGCGCGGCTATCGCCCGCCGCCGATGGCGGTGCCTGGCTGGCGCTGTTTGCGCCCCGGAACCGTCTGATCGAATTCGTGCTGCAGGAAACGCACTATCGAAACGACATGCTGGCGCAAGTGCCGCCGCAGCACTGGATCGCGCCGGCACTCGCCTCCAACCGCAGCTTCCTCGAGCCGCTGCAATGCGGCGGCATCCGCACCATGGGCATCCACAAGCCATGGTCGCCGAGCCGCTCCTACGGGCTGGTGGTCAGGCTCGATCGGGAGATGCGGCCGCAATTCAGCCTGCACAGCCGCGCCAACGGCACGCGCCACGGCATTTGCAGCGTGGCGGAAAAGGACGGTCGCCTGTTCATTGCCTCGAAAGGCGGCGATTGTCTGCTGGCCATCGATCTGGCTTCAGGAGGGCATAGCTGATGGAACCGATCGTCCGCCTGGAGAACGTGACCAAGACTTACCGGGGCGTGCCCGCGGTGAGGAACGTCAGCTTCGGGCTGCGCAAGGGTGAGATCCACGCGCTGCTCGGCGAGAACGGCGCGGGAAAATCGACGCTGACCAAGATCATCGCCGGCGTCGTCGACGCGACATCGGGAAAGATGTTCCACAAGGGGCAGGAGATCGCCTACGCCTCGCCGCACGCGGCACTTGAAGCCGGCATCGCCATGGTCTTCCAGGAGACCAGCCTGGTGCCGTCGATGACGGTGGCGCAGAACCTTTATCTCGGCACGGAAAGCTTTCTCAACCGGCTGCGCGGCACCTACATTTCGGCGCAGCAGTTTCTGCAATCGCTGAACTTTCCCGTCGACCCGAACGCCATGGTGGCGACGCTTGGCGCCGCCAAGCGGCAGATGGTCGAGATCGCGCGCGCCGTCCACCACAATGCCGAGATCATCATCTTCGACGAGCCGACGGCGACGCTGACGCCAGAGGAAAAGCGGCACTTCTTCGCGCTGATCCGCCGGCTCAAGGCAAGGGGTGTGTCGATCGTCTTCATCAGCCATGCGCTCGAAGAGGCGCTTGATATCGCCGACCGCATCACCATCCTGCGCGACGGCGAGCTGGTGATCACCGACAATACCGCCGCTTTCGATCGCGACAGGATCGTCGCCGCCATGGTCGGGCGGACGCTTTCGGGACAGCTCTACAGCCAGCGCGACGAGGCCAGGCTGCGCAGGGCCGGCAAGAAGGTGCTGTCGGTACAGGACATCTCGATGAGCAATGTCGTGCGCAATAATTCCTTCTCGATCTTCGAGGGCCAGATCACCGGGGTGTTCGGGCTGATCGGCTCGGGCCGCACCGAGACGTTCAAGATCGTCTCCGGCATCTACAAGCGCGACTTCCTGCGCGGCGGCACCATCGAGCTGGACGACCGGCCGGTGCGCTATCTCGTGCCCAGCGAGGCGGTGGCGGGCGGCATCGTCTATGTCACCGAAGATCGCAAAAGCGAGGGGATTTTCGAGACGATGGACGTCGCCGAGAACCTGTTCGGCGGCTTTTTGGCGGCGGGACGGGAAAAGGGCTGGGTAATCAATGCGCAGGAGATGCGGACGCTGTCGGCCGAATGGACCAGGACGCTGAACGTCAAGGCGATCAACGACAATGCCCGCGTGGTCGAGCTTTCCGGCGGCAACCAGCAGAAGGTGGTGATCGGCAAGGGGCTGGTGCAGAAGCCGCGCATCGTCATCTTCGACGAACCGACGCGCGGCGTCGATGTCGGCGCGATTGCCGAAATCCACCAGATCATCAACCGGCTGGCCGATGAAGGCCTCGCAGTCGTCGTCATCTCGTCCTACCTGCCGGAGATCATGAACCTGTCCGACCGCATCCTGGTCTGCCGGCAGGGCCGCATCGTCGAGGAGTTCTCGCCTGCGGAGGCGACAGAGGAGAAGATCATGTACGCGGCGGTGCATTAGGTTCCCGGGGCGCGGAAGGTTGACATTTGGACGGTTTTTGCGCCGGCGGATCGTACACTTTGGAGATTGGCCGAGGCGCCCGTCGTTTCGTCATCCTGGGGCGAAGCAAGGAGCGAAGCGACGCGGCGCAGACCCCAGGATCCATGCCGCTACACCAGAGCGCTGCTGCGGTGCAGAATTCTGTTTCGCTGCGTTCTTCGGCTAAGGTCACGGCATGGATCCCAGGGTCTCCGCGACGGAGCTTCGCTCCTGCTTCGCCCAGGGATGACGAAGGTGAGGGGCCTCGGCCAGCCTTACGGTCTTGCCTCAGCGCGTCAATTGCTGATTCATCCAAGGCGGTTAGCCGCCTTTTCTCCCGACCTGATTCAACGACCTCGCATAACGATTCAAAGCGAAAGGACCAAGCCATGACCACCGCAAAACTTCTGACCGATGCCGAGGTCGAGGCAATTCCCGCCGCGAAGGCCGTGTTCGACGACATCCGCGCAACGCGCAAATCCGACTTCGTCAACAATTTCTGGCGCGGGCTGGCCAATGATCCGGTCTCGCTGAAGCGGGTCTGGGAACAGCTCAAGGCGGTAATGGTCGCTGACAGCGCCATCGATCCGCTGACCAAGGAGATGATCTACATCGCCGTCTCGACCGCCAATGGCTGCTCCTATTGCGTCCATTCGCATACGGCGACAGCACGGGCCAAAGGCATGAGCGATGCGCAGCATGGCGAGTTGGTGTCGATCATCGGGCTGGCCGGGCAGACCAACCAGATGGTCACGGCGCTGCAGATCCCGGTCGATCCGGAGTTCGAGGTGCGGTGAGGTGAGGCGCGGCGCCTTCCCTTCTCCCCTTGTGGGAGAAGGTGGCCGAGCGAAGCTCGGTCGGATGAGGGGTGCTGGACGGATCGCGGCCTTGGAGACGTAAGTGCTTCAAATCGCTGGGATTTTCTCCGCCGAGTCTCTTCCAGCACCCCTCATCCGTCTCGGCGCTACGCGCCGATCCACCTTCTCCCACAAGGGGAGAAGGGATGCGCACTACACCGGCCGATAAACCTTCGCCGCAGTGTTCCAGAAAATATCCGCCTCTGCCGCCGTGCCGTGCTTGCCCACCGCCTCGCGGTGCGCCTTGATCAGCTCGGAATGGCTGGTCCACAGTTTCTCGATCGGGAAGTTCGAGCCGAACATCAGGTGGTCGCTGCCGAGGATGTCGATGGCGTTGTCGACGATATAGCTGATCAGCGCCGGGTCGTTGCGGTGGACGAAGGTGCCGAGGCCGGACAGTTTTGCATAGAGGTTGGGCGCCGCTGACAGCGTGCGCAGGCCGGACTTCCACGCCTCGGTGGTCTCCGGCTCCATGTCGGTCAGCATGCCGGCGTGGGTGAGGATGAAATTGGTCTCCGGATTGTCGCCGACGAGCGTCAGCCCGTCCTTCATCTGGGCGGGGAAAAGCTGCAGGTCGAAGGACAGGCCGTAATCCTTGAGCCGCGCGACATTGGCCCGCACCTTCGGGTCGATGACCTGATCGGCCGAGGCGGCGAAGCGGAAGGCCGGCGTTCCGTGCCAGTGCAGCTGCATGCGCACGCCGCGCAGCAGCGGATATTTTTTCAGCCGGTCGATCTGGGGCCTGATATCGTCCACCGTCATATCGGCATAGCCGACGATGGCGTGCGGCCAGCCGGTTTCTTCCGCGGTCTTCTGCAGGAAGGCGACCTCTTTCTCGAAATCCTCCTTGGCCCAGTTGGTCTGGACATAGACCGCCTTCTCGACGCCTGAACCTTGCTGGTCGGCGAGGAATTCCTCGATCGGATAATCGCGGCGGATCGGCTCGTAAGGGCCAAAGATGCGCGGCACCATCGGTCCGACCAGCCAGGGCTGGTCCTCTCGGCGCCAGATGTGGAAATGCGCGTCGATCGCCTTCTGCATCACGAAACCCTCCAGATTGCCGCGGCCGCCGGAGCGGGGCGGGCGAGCGACAGGATGAACTCGGTCAGACCGGCGATCGAGGAGCCGTCGACCAGATCGTCGAGCACCGGCAGGATGGCGCGAAGTGCTGCCGTGGCCGGCCGGAAGCGCGGGTCGCCGGCCAACGGCGTCGCCAGCGAAAGCCGAAAGGCGCGGGCGCTCAGCCGGCGCATCGCCGTCTCCAGCTCGGCATGACCGCCGCGCTCCAGCGCATCGGACAGAATGACGATTGCCGCCCCGCGCGCAAAAGCGGAGAAGCGCGGCACCGACAGGAAGGCGAGCAGCGTCGGTCCCATGCGGGTGCCGCCGTCCCAGTCGTCGACCTGGGCAGCGGCGCGGGCCAGCGCCTGATTGCGGTCGCGAATGCGCAGCGCCGAGGTGATACGGGTCAGCCGTGTGCCGAAAGTGAAGACCTCCGCCCGGTCGGCGCCTTGCACCGCCGCGTGTGCCAGCTTGAGATAGTCCGATGTGTAGAGCTTCATCGAGCCCGACACGTCGATCAGGATGAGAAGCTTGCGCGGCACTGTCTGCCGCCGGCGCAGCAGCGGCGAGGGGATATCGCCGTCGGCACTGACGATTTCGCGCAGCGAGCGGCGCAGGTCGAGCTTGCCGCGGGCATTCGTGCGCACGGTGCGGAAGGAGCGGCGGGCGGGCAACGCGGTGGCGAGTTTGCGGCGGAAGGCGGCAAGCCCGTCGCTATCGCGATGGAACTCGCGGACGCTCAACTGTTCGCTGGCCGAAGACAGTTCGCCGCCTTCCTCCTGGCGGACCACCTCGATTTCTTCTTCGCCCGTTGCACCATCGTCCTTGATGCGGGTTTCCTCGTCGGCCTCGCCTTCGACCAGCGCCGCGGCGTCCCCATAGAAATGGCTCCGGAAATGCGCCTCGAATTCGTCGCGGCGGTCGGGCGGCGGCGCCAGCGTGGCAAGGGCCGCCTCGTGGATGTCGGCCATCGAGCGCGGCCCGAGCAGGGTTACGGCCTGCATGAAGTCTGATACCTGCTCCGGCGCGACAACAAAGCCATAGCGGCGCAGCAGCCGGCCGAAGCCGAGCATTGGGGTTGCGGCGCGCGGCAAGCTTTCTCCCCGCATCATTCCTTCGCGCCCCCCTCTGTCCTACCGGACATCTCCCCCTCAGAGGGGGAGATTGGCAGCTTTGACGCTCCGCTCATTTCTGCAATGTTGGAGTTTAGCGAAAGCCGGGATGACATCTGATCTCCCCCCTTGAGGGGGAGATGCCAAGTGGTGGCAAAGAGGGCAGGACAGAGGGGGGTGCTGTCCCGCCAACGTTGCGGAATGGACGGGAGGAGGGGATTGCCGACTTCCCGGCTCACGCCAGCGCCTCCTCGACAATCTTGCCGAGCTCCGGCGCGATGCAGGAAAGGTCCTCCTCGTCCTTGATCAGCACGCCGATGGCGCGGCGAAACGCTTCCGGCCACGGGCTGCCGCCTTTTTCGAGGATGGTCGCGGCATTGGCCCATTCGACCGCCTCGGCGATGCCGGGCGGCTTCGCCAGCGGACGGGCGCGAATATCGCGCACGGCGGCAGCCACCGCGCGGGCCGTGGCCTCGGCGACATCGCCGGCGCGCAGCATGATGATCTCGGCCTCGCGCCCGGCGTCGGGATAGGTGATCCAGTGGTAGACGCAGCGCCGCCGCAGCGCTTCGGCCAGTTCACGGGTGCGGTTCGAGGTCAGGATGACGATCGGCTGGGCCGTCGCGCGAATGGTGCCGCGCTCGGGAATGCTGATCTGGAAATCGGACAGGAACTCCAGCAGCAGCGCTTCGAATTCATGGTCGGACCGGTCGATCTCGTCGACCAGCAGCACGCGCTTTTCCGGCGCCTTCAGCACCTGCAGCAGCGGCCGCGCGATCAGGAAGCGGTCGTCGTAGATGTCGATCTCGTGCTCGCCGGCATGGCGGATGGCGAGCAGCTGGCGCTGGTAGTTCCATTCGTAGAGCGCGTGTGCTGCGTCGATGCCCTCATAGCATTGCAGTCGCACCAGCTCACGCCCGAGCACTTCGGCAATCGCCTTCGCCGCTTCCGTCTTGCCGACGCCCGGTGCGCCTTCGAGCAGCAGCGGCTTGCCCAGCCTTATCGCCAGGAAGATGGCGGTGGCCAGGCTTTCGTCGGCCAGATAGCGCGAGGCGGCGAGGCGCGACGCCACCGCCTCCGGCGATGTCGCGACAGTCTCGGCACTTCTCTTGGGCATTTCCAACACTCAGTTCGATGCTTGCGCCTTCAGCGCCCGCAGGATGCGCTCCGGCGTGATCGGCAGCGTATCGATGCGCACACCGACGGCGTCGAAGACGGCGTTGGCCACCGCCGGGATTTGCGGGTTGGCGCACATTTCGCCCGGCCCCTTGGCGCCATACGGCCCATCCGCCGAGGGCCGTTCCAGCACGATGATCTCGGTTTCGGCAAGATCGCCCGGTCCCGGCATCAGATATTGGTTGAAATCGGTGCCGCCATGGTCGCGGTTGGGATAATAGGGTTCGGTCGTCTCGTAGAGCGCATGGCTGATGCCCATCCATGAGCCGCCGACGAGCTGCTGTTCAACCATTTTCGGGTTCAGCGCACGGCCGATCTCAAACACGTTCTTCACCGTCAGCACGGTGACCTCGCCGGTCTCGTCGTCGACTTCGACCTCGGCCACCGTGCAGGCATGCGCATAGCAGGTCGACGGCTTCATCGCGCCGGTTTCCTTTTCCGGATAGGAGCGCGGGATCAAAAACATGCCGCGGCCGGAAATCGAACGGCCGCGCTTGAAATGCGCCGACAGCGCGACATCGAAGATCGAGATCGATTTCTGCGGCGCGCCCTTGACCAGGATGTTGCCCTGGCCGTCGGTCTCGAGATCCGACGCGTTCACTTCCAGCTCCTCGGCCGCTACTTCCAGCATCACCTGGCGGGCTTCCCTGGCCGCCTGGATGACGGCGTTGCCGGCCCGGTGTGTGCCGCGCGAGGCGAAGGTGCCCATGCAGTGCGGGCCGGTGTCGGTGTCGGCGGTGTCGACGACGACGCGGTCGGTCGGCACGCCGATCGTCTCGGCGCAGATCTGCGCCATGATCTGCTTCATGCCCTGGCCGAGATCGACGCTCGACAGCGTTACCATGAAATTGCCGGTCGGCGTCGAATGCACCAGCGCCTGCGTCGGGTCGCCGCCGAGATTCATGCCGGTCGGATAATTGATCGCGGCAACGCCGCGTCCGCGCCTTATCGCCATCTCAAACTCCCTTCGCGTAAGACGACATCGCCATGAATTTTTCCGCTACCGGCCAGCTGGCGGCGCGCGAGGCTTCCTGCATGCACTCGATCAGCGCCGCGCCCTCGGTCGGCTGCCGATGTGCTTTCATGTCGCCGTCACGATAGGCGTTGATGAAACGGAATTCGAGCGGGTCCATGCCGATCAGCCGGGCGAGCTTGTCCATCTGTACCTCTAGCGCGAAATCGCCAATCGTCACGCCGAAGCCACGCATCGCAGAGGACGGGGTGCGGTTGGTGTAGACGCAGTAGGTGTCGATCCAGACATTCGGGATCGTATACGGGCCGGGATAATGCCCCGCGCCCTTCTGCGCGCCGTAGGGCGAATGGCGCGAATAGGCGCCGGCGTCGGTGTAGCCGGTCACTTTGCGCGCGACGATGCGGCCGTCGTTCATGACGCCGTCCTTGATCAAGACTTTCTCGGCGGCGCGCGGCGAGGAAATCTGCATCTCTTCCTCGCGGCTGTAGATAAAACAGACCGGTCGTCCTGTTATTTTGGCGCCAAGGATGGCGATCGGCTCGACGATGACGTCGACCTTGCCGCCAAAGCCGCCGCCGACAGTGCCGCCGACGAAATGCAGCTTGTTGCCGGGCATCTGCAGGATGATCGAGGCGTTATCGAGAGTGAAGAACATCGCCTGCGTGTTGGTGTAGCAGGTGAAGCGGTCGTTGCCCTCCGGCGCGACGATGCAGCCGGTCGTCTCGGTCGGCGCATGCTCGATCGGTGAAGACTGGTAGGTCTGTTCGAGCACGTGGTCGGCTCCTGTAAAGCCTGCCTCGACATCGCCGAAGCGCACCTTGCGGCATTCGCCGCTGTCGTAGAGGTAATAATTCCGGCCGTGATATTCGTTGACGATCGGCGCGCCGGGCTTCAGCGCTTCGTCCATGTCGAAGACGGCCGGCAGCACCTCGTAATCGACCTTGACCCTGGCGGCGGCTTCCTGCGCGGCGCGCTCAGTCTCGGCCAGCACCGCCACCACGGCCTCGCCCTTCCAGCGCACCTTGCCGTCGGCCAGCACCGTCTCGTCCTCCGGCCCGATCTGGATCAGGATCAGGATGGTGTAGACATTGTGCGGCACATCCTTGGCGGTCAGCACCTTGACGACGCCGGGGTGCTTTTCCGCCTCTGACGTATCGATGCTGCGGATGCGGGCGTGATGATGCGGGCTGCGCACCATCTTCAGGTGCAGCATGCCGGGAAAATTGCGGTCGGCGAAATAGGCGGTCTTGCCGGTGACATGGCCGGGCGAATCCGAACGCGGCCGCGGCTGGCCGATCTCGTGCAGATCGTCCTTGCGCTGGTCGGCGAAATAGCTCTTGCGGAGTTCCATTTTTCTAACTCCCCTCAAGCCGCGTTCTGCGAATTGGAGCGCGCAGCGCTCAGCACTGCCTGGATGATCGGTTCGTAGCCGGTGCAGCGGCAGATATTGCCGGACAGTGCCTCGACCACATCCTCGCGGCTGGGGTTCGGGGTTTGGTCGAGCAGCACCTTGGCGGCCATGATCATGCCCGGCGTGCAGAAACCGCATTGGGTGGCGAAGGCGTCGAGGAAAGCGCATTGCAGCGGATGCAACACGCCGCCTTCCGCCAGCCCCGTGGTCGTGGCAATAGTCGCGCCATTGCAGGTCTCGGCCAGCGTCAGGCAGGAGAGCCTGAGCTCGCCGTCGATGATGACCGAGCACGCGCCGCAAGTGCCCTGGTGGCAGCCGCCCTTCGGCGAGGTATCGCCGATCTTGTCGCGCAGCGCATGAAGCAGCGTTGTGCCGCTGTCGATGAATTCGGCCTTTTCGGCACCATTGAGCGTGAACTGAACCGGGACCTTTGCCATCTTTTTACTCCTTGCGCCGCAGCCAGGCGGACATACGCGCCACGGCTTTCAGGCGAGCAGCAGCCGGCCGAGATGGACCGGCAGGACTTCGTTGCGATACCAGGCACTGGCGATCGGATCGGTTCGCGGCGAAGTGCCGTCGCGGGCAACAGCCAGTGCCGGTGCGATGCCCTCGCTCGTGAGTTCCCGGCCAATCAGGGCCTTCTCCGCCGCCCTGGCACGGATCGGCCGGTCGGCCATGCAGCCGAGCGCGATCCGCGCGGACGACACAGTGCCGTCCGGTGCGTGCTCCAGCACGGTCGCGATGCTCAGCACCGAAATGCCCTTTGGCTTGACCCTCGACACTTTCAGGAAGCGAAAGCCGCCTTCTTTCGGAAGCGTGAAGCCGACCGCAGTGACGATGGCGTGGTTGCTCTCGCGTTTTGCGAGGAATGTCTCAATCGGCAGCTCGCCGTCATCGGTGCTGACAGTTGCATCCAAAGCCAGCAGCGCAACGGTGAAATCGCCGTAAGGCGTTGGCGCGAAGAGATTGCCGCCGACGCTCGCCATGTTGCGGATCGCCGGGCCGCCGACAGCGCGCGCGGCGTGGGCAAGGGGGGTGAGATCCGAGTGACGGGCGACCGCCGCCATGGTCACCGAAGCGCCGATGCGGACCTCGCCGCCGGAAATGCGGATAATTGACAGCGCCGGTTCGGTCGACCGGATGAAACCGGAGATCGACACGTCGCCTTCATTGGCGGCGCGCACGACCAGTGTGCCGCCACCGAGATAGCGGGCGCCGGCGGCTTTCAGCGCCGCGCCGGCGTCCTTCACCGTCGCGAAAGTCTGCAGTGCAAGCGCCATGGAACGCTCCCTTTTTCGGGCTTAGTCCGTCATTCAACTCTGGCCGGCAAAGTGGTTCTTCAGGGCGTTGAACCCGCCCTGGAAAACATTGGCGCCCATGCCTTCGGCCAATTTATCGGCTTCCTCGGGAGCGGCGTCGAAGCTGGCGGTCCATTCGGCATAGGTGCGGTCGCCGTCCGTCACCCGCCGCAACTGCAGCGTCGACTTGTGGTTGGTCAGCGGCTGCGGCGTCTCCAGGATGGCGTAGCTGACGAGGAAGTTCTCGTCGGAGAAATCGAGCAGCTTTTCGCGGAGGCGGGCGCCGCTGGCGAGCTGGAAATTGCGCACGCAGCCGATCGTGCCGGCATCCTTGCCGTCTTCGATATGGCTTTCGACCATGCGCGGGTGCCAGGTCGGCAGGCCGTTGAAGTCGCGTATGCGCGCCCAGACCTTTTCGACCGGTGCGTCGATGACGCTGGAGATGGTGACTTTCGCCATATGATCGTTCCCTTGCAAATCAGCTGCTTGGGAGGGTAGGGCGGCAGGCTCGGCAGCGCTTATCAATGCGTCTTGAACGCCTATCAAATAGTCTGAAAAAACGGGCGCTCAGCTGATCGCCCGCGCCGCCTCGCGGTAAAGCGTCGGCGGGACTCCGACATGGTCGCGGAAGAAGCGCGAGAAATTGCCTTGCGTGGTGAAGCCGAGATTGCAGGCGACCGAGATCAGCGGCTCCTGCGACCACTGTAACTGCCGCACCGCTTCCTCCATGCGCAGCGTGTTCCAATAGACGTTGGGCGTCAGATTGGTCTGTTCCTTGAACAGCGCGAAAAAATGCGGCCGCGACAGGCCGACGCTGCGCGCCACGTCGTCGAAGCAGATACGCTCGCAGACATTGGCTTTCATCAGCTGGATCGCCTTGCGGACGCGGAAGTCCTGCATGGTGTTGACGCGGGCGCGCACCGTCTGCGGTGCGGAGGCATCGGCGGCGTCGAGTACGCTGTCGATGAAGCGCTCGATCTCGTAGTTGGCGATGTCGTCGATGCTCTCATTGTCGCTGAGATGATCGAGGAGGTTGGCCGCTGCCTTGTGCAGCCAAGGCTCGAGCGTGATTGCCGGGGCGGAGAACAGCGGCGCGGCGGAAGGCAGCTCGCGGCGCCTTCGAGCCCAGTCCGGGTCGATGTAAAAGGCGAGGAACAGGCCAGGCGTGCCGTCGCGGGACAGAGCGTGGCTGTGCGGCTGGAAGGAATTGATGCCGGCGGCAGTGCCCGGTCCAAGCCGCACCGTCTCACGGCCGATGGTCATCTCGCCGGCCGTGCCTTCCAGCCAGATGATGATATGCGCCTCGACATGGGCATGGGTGACGAAGTCGCTGGCGACGTTCAGGACAGAAACATGTCCGAACCGGCCCCAGTAGAGCCTGATCGCTTCCGTCATGGGTATATCCTCCCGCAGGCGACTGGCCTCCCTTCGCCTGCTGCGAGCGATTGTGCGGCTCAGTTCGGGCTTGCGTCAAGACGGATGTGCACGTCCGGGCGCCGGCCATGCGCCGCAGCGGCGGATTTTCAGACCCGGCGATAGGAGCGCGTCCCCTTCTCCCCCTGTGGGAGAAGGTGGATCGGCGCGCTAGCGCCGAGACGGTTGAGGGGTGTTGGAAGAAATGAGGCGATGCCAAGCTGGAGCACCCCTCATCCGTCGCCTTCGGCGACACCTTCTCCCACAAGGGGAGAAGGGGGAGGCTGCGCTTGAACGTCAGTCGTTGCGCCTGAAATTGCGGATGCGGTCGAACAGCACGGCGAGCAGGATGGCGCCGCCGATGAACACGCCTTGCCAGAAGGCATTGATGCCGAGCAGGCCGAGGCTGTTGCGGATGACCTCGATCAGCGCCGCGCCGACGACCGCGCCGAAGGCTGTGCCCATGCCGCCGGCCAGGTTGGCGCCACCGATGACGGTGGCGGCGATCACCTGAAGCTCCATGCCGTTGCCGAGATTGGTGGTGACCGCGCCCAGCCAGCCGGTCTGGATGATGCCGGCAAGGCCAGCCGCCATTGCCGAGATCATGTAGACGACGACCTTGATCTGGCGCACCGGAACGCCGGTCAGCGTTGCCGCATGCTCGTTGCCGCCGATGGCGAAGATGTGCCGGCCGAATTTCGTCCAGCGCAGCACAAAGCCGGTGATCAACGCCAGCACGATCATGTAGAGCACCGGATTGGCGATGCCGAACACCCAGGCGCCGCCGCCCAGCGCCAGCAGCTTGTCGTGATCCGGCCCGAACTGGAAGACGACGGTGTTGTTGGAGGCGACCATGGCTAGGCTGCGCGCAATCGACAGCATGCCGAGCGTCACCACGAAGGGCGGAAAGCCGAGATAGGCGATCAGAACCCCGTTGAAGGCGCCGATGATCAGCGCTGTCGCGATCGCAGCGCCAATGCCGATCTCGATGCCGTAGCCGGCATGCATGGTCACGGCCAGCACCATCGAGCACAGGCAAAGCACCGAGCCGACCGACAGGTCGATACCGCCGGTGATGATGACGAAGGTCATGCCGAGCGCGACGATGGCGACGAAGGTGACGTTGCGGGTGATGTTGTAGAGGTTCTTGGTCGTGGCAAAGGAATCCGTGGCCACCGACAGGAACAGGCAGGCGAGGATGACCGCGATCACCACCCAGAAGGTCTGGCTGGCAAACACCTTGCTCAGCAAGGTGTGCTGCTTGTGCGCGATCGTCTGATCAAGGGTGACTGCCATTATCGACCTTTTTTACTCATGGTTGAGGCGTCAATCATACCTGTTCGATGGCGCCGGTGATGAGCCCGGTGACTTCTTCCGGCGAACTCGATGCGATCGTCTTGTCGGCGACCTTGCGGCCGCGCCGCATGACGATGACGCGGTCGGCGACGTCAAAGACGTCGGGCATGCGGTGGCTGATCAGCACGACGGCGATGCCCTGGTCGCGCAAATGGCGGATCAGGTTCAGCACCTCGGCGACTTGGCGCACCGAGATCGCCGCCGTCGGCTCGTCCATCAGCACGATCTTGGCCTGCGACAGCATGGTGCGGGCGATCGCCACGGCTTGCCGCTGGCCGCCCGACATTTGCTTGACCAGGTCGCGCGGGCGGGTTTCGGATTTCAGCTCGGCGAAGATCTGGCCGGCACGCTTGTACATCGCGGCATAGTCGAGGATGCGAAGCGGCCCGAGGCCGCGGCGCAATTCACGGCCGAGATAGACGTTGGCGGCGGCCGTCAGATTGTTGCACAGTGCCAGGTCCTGATGGACGATTTCGATGCCGTGCTGGCGCGCCTCGACCGGCTTGTGCAGGATCAGCTCCTTGCCGTCCATCTGCATCGTGCCATGGCTCGGCGGGAAATTGCCGGCGATCATCTTGACCAGCGTCGACTTGCCGGCGCCGTTGTCGCCCATCAGGCCGACAACCTGTCCGGCCTCGATCGACAACGAAACGTCGTTGACCGCCTGGATGGCGCCAAAATGCTTCGAGATGTTGGTGAGTTCGAGAACCGCCACCAGCCTTCTTGCCTCCCCGTGCTTTGCGGCCTGCGGTTCTGCCGCGGCCATTCGCTCTCCCCAGTTCCTCCCGGAAGCAGCGATTTTGCCCATTTACGCATAAGCCTCCTTGGCGTCAACCACGGCTTCTTTCGAAAAATCAGTTTTGTAGGACAAATAGCATTGACGTCGGTGACAAGGCGATATTAGCTAAGTGTCGGAGGAGCTTGCGCCGAGCCCCCGGGTTGCCGGAAGGAATCGGTGAGGGTTTGTCGGTCAGGGATTTGGTAACCAGCGATATCTGTCGGTGCCGGTCTGAGACTGAATATGAAAATGCTTATCGACCTGGCTTGGCGACACGAGTGCGACGTCCTCTGTCATCTTGCTCCGGGTCGGTCTGTGTGTGGCGGGCACGCCGTGTCCGTTTGTTTCAAAGGGAGGACTGACATGAGGAAATCACTATTGCTCGCTGCCGCCGCCGTCATGGCGCTGGGTGCCGGGCCGGCTATGGCCAAGAAACAGCTCGTCATCGTGGTGAAGGGTCTGGACAATCCATTCTTCGAGGCCATCCACCAGGGTTGCGAGAAGTGGAACAAGGAAAACGCCGACTCGGAATATGAGTGCTTCTACACCGGACCGGCATCGACCTCGGATGAGGCCGGTGAAGCCCAGATCGTCCAGGACATGCTGAGCAAGCCCGATACGGTGGCAATGGCGATTTCGCCATCGAACGCGCCGCTGATCGCGCAGACGATCAAAAGCGCCAATCCGTCGATCCCGATCATGACCCTCGACGCCGACCTCAGCAAGGAAGATGCGGCGCTGCGCAAGACCTATCTCGGCACCGACAATTACCTGATGGGTCACAAGATCGGCGAATACATCAAGAAGGCCAAGCCGAATGGCGGCAAGATCTGCACCATCGAAGGCAATCCGGCCGCCGACAACATCCTGCGCCGCGCGCAGGGCATGCGTGACGCGCTGTCGGGCAAGGACGGCCTCGCGGCGCTGGCGGGCGAAGGCGGCTGGACGGAAGTTGCCGGCTGCCCGGTGTTCACCAATGACGACGGCGCCAAGGGCGTGCAGGCGATGACCGACATCCTCGCCGCCAATCCCGATCTCGACGCCTTCGGCATCATGGGCGGCTGGCCGCTGTTCGGCGCTCCGCAGCCCTACCGCGACCTGTTCAAGCCGATGGCCGACAAGATCGCCAGCAACGCCTTCGTCATCGGCGCCGCCGACACGATCGGCGACGAGGTGGCGATTGCCCGTGACGGGCTGGTGACTGCACTGGTTGGCCAGCGGCCGTTCGAGATGGGCTACAAGGCACCCTCGGTGATGATCGACCTGGTCGACGGCAAGCCGGTCGCCGATCCGGTGTTCACCGGCCTCGACGAATGCACCAAGGACACCGTCGACACCTGCATCCAGAAGTAGGTTCGCAGTTTCGGGGCGCCCGTCGGGCGCCCCGTTACGCATCGTCCATACAAACGCACGAGGCGACGCTGCTTTGGAGCGTAGGCCGCTGCCTTGTCGTGCCCTGAGTTCAGGCTTTCGACAAGCAGTTGCCGGGGAATACCAATGCCGGACGCGACATCAAAAAAGCGACCCGCCAAATTCAAGGCAGAGCCTGGGCGGCCGGCCGTCGTTCGGCGTGCCGATGCCGCACACTTTCCCGGCTCGAGCGTGCACGCCTCGCTCGCCAACGAAATCGGGCTGAGGATCGTGCGCGGCGACTATCCGCCGGGAACCATCCTGCCCAACGAAGCCAAATGGTCCGAGACCTTCGACGTCAGCCGCTCGGCGGTGCGCGAAGCCATAAAAATGCTGATGGCGAAGAGCCTATTGGCGTCACGCCCGAAAATCGGCAGCTGGGTCGAGCCGAAGGAGCGCTGGAACCTGCTCGATCGCGACGTGCTGGCCTGGTATGCGACCTCGCCGGACCGCGAGGTGTTCCTCAGGACCGTGCAGGAATTCCGCCACATCATCGAGCCGGAGGCCAGCGCCTTTGCCGCGATGCGACGCACCGACGAGCAGATGGCCGAGATCAGCCAGGCCTGCCGCGAGATGGGCGAGGCGACCAACCTGCAGGAGCGCACGCGCGCCGACACGCGGTTTCATCTCGCCATCCTGCGGGCCTCGGGCAACGATCTGCTGGTGCCGCTCGGCGTGCTGATCGAATCGGCGCTCGACCATTTGTTCCAGTTCGTCACCCGCGAGACCAGCGATCAGCGGCGGGCGCAGGCACTGCACGAGGCGATCGAGAAGAACATCCGCCTGCAGCGACCGGCTGCAGCCCGTGCCGCGGTGCACAGGCTTCTTGCCAACACCGACGACGTTATCGGCCGGTCGCGGCGGTGATTTATGCGCCAGGGCTGGCGTTGCTCCGAACGATTGCAAAACTCGCCTTCCTTCGCGCCCCTCTCTGTCCTGCCGGACATCTCCCCCACGAGGGGGGAGATTGGATGCCACTTCGGCTTTCGCTGATCATCAACGCTAGGCAATGAGGGCGGCGACCTCGGGTGGGAAAGGAATTCGGACTTTTTGCCGTCGCAGCTATTTTGTTCTTGCTTTGTGCCGGCAGCTATGCTACTAATTTCGGTATGGTGCTAATTGGCTCCAACGACCCGCCTCCCGAGGCGGGTTTTTTGTTTCTGGCGTTGCGCGTGCTGCCGATACCAACGTCGGATGGAACCCATTCTGCCCTGCCGGACATCGCCCCAACAAGGCGGGGCAATCGCATAGGGAGTTCCCCTCATCCGGCCGCGGAGCCTGTCCTCGGGCTTGCCGGAGGCAAGACCCGTGGGCGGCCACCTTCTTCCCGCTGGGGAGAAGAGGCTGACGCCGGCGCTGGCGACCTCCTCTCCCCTCGGGGAGAGGTCGGATTGCCCCGAATTTCCCTTTGGAATTCGGTTGGCAATCCGGGTGAGGGGGCACCTGCCTACATGCGATTGCACTGCCTCAGGGGAGGTCGGCAGCTTCGCCAGTGGCGCTTACGCCTCGGAATGAAGTGAGCTTGCGTGGCAGAGAGCTGATCGGCCGCCTCAGATCGTCTGCTTCTTGCCATCCCTGGTCGGCATCAGGTCGACGCCGTTGACCTTGCCGATATGCGTCGCCAGCATCGGCACATACTGGTCGGCGGGGCCGGCCGCGAAGGCGCCGACGAAGGCGTTCTTGGTGGCGTTGCCGAGCGGGTTGGCGATGCCGGCAGCACCCGCCATGGACTCGAGATAGGTGAGATCCTTGAAGGCATTGGCGATGGTGAATTTGTGCGCGTCGCGGTCGCCTTCCAGCGTCCAGCGCATGAAGGTCTGGTAGAAGCCGCAATCCATGCGGCCGTTGCGGATGACGCTGTCGAAGCGCGGCGGCGAGATGCCGACCTTCTGCGCCAGCGCCAGCGCCTCGGAATAGATCGCGGCGTAGCCGAGCGAGATGAAATTGTTGAGCAGCTTCATGCGATGGCCGTCACCGGTGTCGCCGATATGGACGATGCGCCCGGCCCAGGTTTCGAGCACCGGCTTCAGCCGGGCAAAGACCGCGTCGGGCGCGCCAACCATGGCATCGAGCGTGCCTTCCCAAGCCTCCTTCGGGGTGCGGCTGAGCGGGGCATCGACATAATCGACGCCGAGCGCCTTGAGCTCGGCGGCCAGCGCCACCGTCGAAACGGGATCAGAGGTCGAGCAATCGACGACAACCGATCCCGGCTTCAGGCCTTCGTTGAGACCGCCTGGGCCGCGAATGATGGCTTCGACCTCGCGCGAGCCGGTGACGCAGATGAAGACGATATCGGATGCCGCCGCGACGTCGCGCGAGGTTGCCGCTTCCCTGGCGCCGCGGCCGAGCAGGTCTTCCGCCGGCTTGCGGTTCTTGCGGCCGAGAAACGTCAGCGGATAACCCTTGTCGACGATGTTCTTCGCGATCCCATGCCCCATCAGGCCAAGCCCGATGAAGCCGATCTTTTCGCTCGCGGCGGTCGTGTTCATTTCGTTTCGTCCTATTTTGCAATGATGGATGACGGCGGTGCGCCTTGCCGGCGAATTGTTGAAGCGGGTTTTTGCCGCATGCCATGGCAGGCGATTGCAGAGTTCGGTATTGTCTGACAATACACATGAATCTTAGGGAGAGCAAAATGACGAAGCGGATCATGTTCACCGGCGGCAGCGGCAAGGCCGGGCGCCACGTCGTGCAGTATCTGGTCGAGCAGGGCTGCCAGGTGCTCAACATCGACACCAAGCCGCTCGACAATCCCAAGGTGCGCACGCTGATCACCGACATCACCGACAGCGGGCAGGTGTTCAATGCGCTGTCGAGCTATATCGGCCTGCATGAATTCGACCCTTCGCTGCGTACGCAGCCGGTCGATGCCGTGGTGCATTTCGCGGCGATCCCGCGCATCATGATCACGCCCGACAATGAGGTGTTCCGCATCAACGCGCTCGGCACCTACAACGTCATCGAGGCCGCGGTGAAGCTCGGCATCCGCAAGGTGGTGATCGCCTCCAGCGAAACGACCTACGGGCTGGTCTTCGCCAACGAGCCGCGCAACCCGACGCATTTTCCGCTCGACGAGGAGTACGACGTCGACCCGATGGACAGCTACGCGCTGTCCAAGGTCGTCAACGAGAAGACGGCGCGCGCCTTTGCCCTGCGCAGCGGCTTCGACATTTATGCCTTGCGCATCGGCAACGTCATCGAGCCGCACGAATATTCGCTGTTTCCGAAATGGTTCGCCGATCCAGGTTTCCGCAAGCGCATCGCCTGGAGCTATATCGACGCGCGCGATCTCGGCCAGATCACGCTGCGCGCCATCGAAAAGGACGGGCTCGGCTATCAGGTGTTCAACGCGGCCAACGACGACACCTCGTCCGATCTGCCGACAGCCGAACTCCTGAAGCGGTTTTATCCCGATGTGCCGGTCAAGGGGGAACTTGGCGAATACGAGACGCTGCTCTCCAACCGCAAGGCACGGGATATGCTCGGCTTCCGGCCGGAGCACAGCTGGCGAAAATATGTCAAGACGAGCTGACGGGCGCAGCTGACGCGATGGCGGCACTGGGCCAGCCCCGACGCGAGTTGAGAAGGGCTCTGTCGTCTCGACCGACGAACTCATGTCCTATGGGTTATAGAGGGTGACGGGTACAAGCTCGGCACCGTGAGGCACTGCAAAAACATTTGGTCGACGTTCTACAACGCCACCGGCGAATTCCTTTCGACCAATTATGTTGAGATTTTTTGGAGCCTGTTCAAGAACTCGGTTCGCTCGACCACATTCACGCGCCGGCCAAATACATGGATCGCTACCTTGCCGAATTCACTTTCCGGTCGAACTATCGCCTGATGCAGAACGCGATGTTGATCTGATCCTGTCTTGTGTTTGATGACTTGGGGGGCGTGAATAAGAACGGCTTTATCCACAGGGCCAACGCCTTTGGCTTCCGTTGCTTGATGAAATCTTCCAATCGATTTGCTCGCAGGGCCTGACTCAAGCTCGAATCTGACATAGGCTATCTCCTGGCTGGTAATAACACATTTCCCCATTCGAGAGGAACGGTGCGGCCAGCGGGGGAAATTGTTGACTTTAAACGCAACTAACTCTATTTTGTATCGGGCGGTCGAAACCGGTCGGCTCGTCGCGCGGCCTGCGCTTAACCAGAAGGTGGAGGCCAAGCGGTTTCTGTATGTGACGCCAAATGTTTATAGAGGATTAGCTGGGAAGGATCCCGACTTAAGCCATTTGCCGATGGCGAAAATGGAAGAACTGATCGCGATTTTTTGTTTCGGTTGGTTCGTGACGGCAAGCCTCAAAGGAGACCCAGACGAGCGGGGGCCAGACATCGAACGGCTGCATTCTGTTGACGAGGTCTGGGTAATTTGTGCGCGAAAGCCCAGGCATGTCCAAGTGCGTCTATTCGGTAGGTTCCTCGACGCCGGTGTATTCATAGGTTTAGGACTGCATTGCCGACACTGGCTAGGAATCAAAAAGAACTATAGCGAAACCGCCGCTGGAATCCCCGATCTTTGGGGCAACACCATGGGTAATGCGCAACCTTTTCGTGCAGCAACAGCGTTAGAGTACGTGAAGGGAATGTGTCGAGATGTGGATGAAAAAATCTAATAAGGTTTCCGACCAAGCGTTCGTTCAAGAGTTCGAACGTGGGATGCTTCGTTCGGCTTTTGTGAGTGCCTTTTGGGCGGTCATCCAAGCCAGGAAAGCGGAAACGGGGCTCACCCTCAGTCAGCTTGCTGATCGCCTCGGAATTAACAAGTCTGCGGTCTCTCGCTGGTTTTCAGGAACAAAGCCGAACTGGGAAATAGACACTATCTCGGACCTCGCGATTGCCCTTGAGGTAGACGTAGAGGTTGTGGTCGTAGACAGAAAAATGAACCGTCGGTTTGGGCCCGCGGGCGAGATACAGCCGCTCACGCTCGGAGCGGGGACCACACCAAGTTCCGGGCAGCATCCCATCCTGCCGGGAACCGATACCGTCAGTGCGGTCTCAATACGCCTTGAGGCAGCATGATTTTGAACCCCCATGCTAGCGTCGTGTTTTGCGATGACCTTCGACAGGAGGCCAACGGGAAGCAACTGCACATAGGGGTCTATAATGATGTCGTTTTATTCGACGGACCTTTGCCGTGGGCGTTGCCCACTGGGCTATGGTGTCTGATTAAATACCTTGAGCCGTATCCAGAAACTTTGCCTACCCTCGCGATAAAAGTTCGTCTTGAATCCAAGGCCGGTGGGGTAGTTGATTTGATAGAAGCTCCAGTGCCGAAGACCGACATCATCCCCCAGAGAGGACCCCTCGAATTTGAGAAGGATGCAGTCAAATTATTGGCTCTTAGCATGAACATTCAACTGTCAACCTTGGTCTTCCAGGAGCCTGCAAAACTCGTGGTCGTAGTCGTTCGCGACGGGGAGGAAATCTCAGCTGGCCGATTGCGCATCTCGCAGTTGAGCAGGGATGGAACCGGCAACCCCATCCCCGCTGCTCTTTAGGCCCAAAGGGGTTAAGGCTCCCCGATGATCCCCGCTTCACTTGTTTGAAGGGGACAATACTTTTAATCAATAAGTCCTGAGCCTAGCACTCACTCGTTTCCCGCCGCGCGGCAATTGAGCTACTTGTCCTTCCAGAATTCGGCCTGGAGTTGCGCCGCTTCATCGGCAAGCAGCGGGCCGACGACTTCAGTCGGACGCTGCCCGGCTTCGAAGACGATCCTGCAGGGCAGGTCGAGCGTGGGATTCTCGACATGTGCGCCCGTCAACCCCTTGAGGTCGTGTTCGCTCTGCCCAAAGACGACCCGTCCGATGCCCGCCCAATAGATTGTCCCGGAGCACATCGCGCAAGGTTCGGCCGAAGTGTAGAGGGTGCAGGAAGCCAGCTTTTCGAGACTGACATTCATCGCCGCCCACGAGGCCAGCAGCCTTTCGGCATGAGCGGTGCGGTCGCCCCCGTGGGCTTTGTAAGCGTTGGGCTGCTCGCGCAACACATTGCCGTCCTTGTCGGCGAGCAGCGAACCAAAGGGATGTTCGCCAGCATCGCGGGCCTTGCGCGCGACTTCGAACGCCTGACGGAGCAGCCGCTCATCATAGGGGCGTTGTGGCATCGGCAGATCCTCCGGCTATGCCGCTTGACCATAGTGCCGGACAATCCGCCGACACAAGTCGGCGGCCTAAAACGCGCGCGTTCGACCGGCCTCATGCGACGCGCTTTCGGTTCTTGTTTTGATGCATGTCGTTATCGCAAAACCGCTGCACACTTGTGCGCGACATGCATTAGGACTCCTTGCCATTGGGCCGTTGAGCCAGCCAGATGCTGCCGATGACGAAAACGACGCCGGCGATTTGAGGCAAGGTCAGTCTCTGACCCAGGAATACCCATCCAAGCAGCACGGCGGTCACCGGGCTGAGGAAAAGCAGCGATGACACCACTGCGGATTCCAGTCGCGCAATGCCCCGGAACCAGAGGACATAAGTCAGCGCCGCACCGATCAGCCCGAGCCACACCAGTCCAAGCAGGTTGGCCGCGGTCGGGAACGGGATGGGTGGTTCGAAAAGCAGGACCACCGGAACGAGAAGGAGACCGCCGGCGGTCAGTTGCCATGCCGTAAAGGCGAGCAGCGATGCTGGCGGCTGCCACTTGCGGCTCAACACGCTTCCGAAGGCCATTGAGGCCGCCCCGGCGAGGCCGGCGGCAACGCCGACCGCATCGAGCGTCGCGTTCGGGGTCAGCACCAGCAATGCAACACCGGCGATCCCGACAAGGGCGGCGACAATCGCCAACCGGCGGACAGGGCTGGCAAGCAGGGCAGCAGCGAGGAAAATCACAATCAATGGCTGGACCGACAGCACGGTCGCCGCGACCCCGCCCGGAAGCCGGTAGGCGGCGACAAACAACATGCTCAGGAAGATCGAGATGTTGAGGGCTCCGAGGATGAAACTGCGCAGCCACCATATGCCCGTTGGCAGTTGCCGAACGATCGCCAGCAGCAGCAATCCGGCGGGCAGGGCTCGCAGCATTGCTACCGTCATCGGCGAGAAGTTCGGCAGGAACTGCGTGGTGACGATATAGGTGCTGCCCCATATCGCGGGTGCGATGGCTGTAAGCAGCAGATCGGAACGGTGCGTTTTCATAAGATTTCCAGAACTTCGGCAAGAGGGCGGCGCGGCTTTTGCGGCCAGTTTCCGGGCGCGGCGCGGCCGACCGCGATGAGCATCACCGGCACTTCATTGCGCCCAAGGCCAAACTCGCGGGCCACGCCTTCGGCGTCGAAGCCGGCCATCGGACCGGAGCCGAGGCCCAGCGCTTCGGCCGCGAAAATCAGCGTTGCGGCGCCAAGCGTTGCCGAGCGCACCGCTTCGTCGCGGGCCGCTAGAGGATCGGCATATTGTGCGCGGGCGCCTTCCTGCCAGCCCGAAGCCATATCCACCGGCATGAAGCCGGCTTCCACGAAAGGACGCAGCCTTGCATGGGCAGCGTGGTCGGGGAGTACGCCGCAGATGATGAAGGTGACCGCTGCTTCCTGCACCTTGACCTGGCCGTGGGCCAAGCTGCGCAACCGCGCCTTTGCTTCCGGCGTCCGCACGGCGATGAAACGCCAATTCTGAAGGTTGTAGGCGCTTGGCGCGCGCGTTGCGAGGCGTGCCAGTTCCTCGACCTCGGCATCCGTCAATGCATGCGAGGCATCGAACCGATTGGCCGACATGCGTCGCTCGATAAGGGAGATTGCGGGGTTGGTCATCATGTCATTCCGAAATTGAGCAAGCCGTTCGGATAGCAGATAGAGAATTTACCAATGAGCGATAATATGCGATAATTGAAAGACATTATTTACTAGAAGAGAATGGTGAGATGGATCGCCTGACTGCGCTGCAGGTTTTCCGCCAGGTGGCGGAACTGAACAGTTTTGCCGAAGCCGGACGGCGGCTCGGTCTCTCGCCTCCCGCGATCAGCAAGAATATCGCCGAGCTGGAGGCGGATCTGGGGGTGCGGCTCATCAACCGGACAACGCGGCGCATGGCGCTGACTGAAGAGGGCAGGATCTACCTGGAGCATGTCACGCAGGGGCTCGATGCGCTGGCCAGGGCCGACCAGGTGCTCGGCCCGATCAAGACGGCGCCGAGCGGCACGTTGCGGGTCAGCGCGCCGATGACTGTCACGTTGACGCGGCTTTCGGCTGCCATGCCCGCGTTTCTATCGCGCTATCCCGATTTGAAGCTCGATCTGCACCTTGACGACAGGCGCGTCGATATCGTGCGGGAGGGATTTGACCTTGCCATTCGCGGCAGCGACAATCTCGAGGATTCCAGCCTGGTCGCCCGAAAGCTTGCGATCATGCCGCATGTGATTTGCGCAGCTCCGTCCTATTTCGAGAAGCATGGCCGGCCCAAAACGCCCGCCGATTTGAAGGCGGCCAATTGCATCCGGTTCAGCCTCTCGGGGCATGCGGACATATGGGAGTTCCGCAAGGACGGCCGAGCCGAGCGGATCGCCATCGACGGACGATATTCGGTCTCGTCAAGCCTTGCCGTGCGCGATGCGCTGCGCGCCGGCTTCGGCGTCAGCCTGATCCCTTATCTCTATGTCGAAAGCGACCTGAAAGCAGGCCGGCTGCAATCGGCTCTGGATGACTGGGACAAGGTCGAAACCACGCTCTACGCGGTCTATCCGGCACGCCAGCATCTCGCCCCGAAAATCCGCGTCTTCCTTGATTTCCTGATCGAGGAATTCAGTCGGGACAAGGAGAAGCCGTTCGTGCCTCCCCGGCGTGAAGGCTCGGCAAAGCGCGGTGTCGGCGAGGCGACGGATGCGGAAAATCAAGCTGAGATATTGCCGGCGATTTCATCTCCTTGACACGCCTCCAAATCCGGACTCTGTGGAGCCATGCAGGACGCGAAGCCGAATAAGGGAAAGACAGCGGCCGAGGCGTTCGCCGAACGCACGAGCGGTATCCGCCGGGCCGATGCGGCGCGCATGCCGGGCTCGAGCGTGCATGCGTCGCTCGCCAACGAAATCGGGCTGAGGATCGTGCGCGGCGATTATCCGCCGGGAACCATCCTGCCCAACGAAGCCAAATGGTCCGAGACCTTCGACGTCAGCCGCTCGGCGGTGCGCGAAGCCATAAAAATGCTGATGGCGAAGAGCTTGCTGTCGTCACGTCCCAAAATCGGCAGCTGGGTCGAGCCGAAGGAACGCTGGAACCTGCTCGATCGCGACGTGCTGGCCTGGTATGCGACCTCGCCGGACCGCGAGGTGTTCCTCCGGACGGTGCAGGAGTTCCGCCACATCATCGAGCCGGAGGCCAGCGCTTTTGCCGCCATGCGGCGCACCGACGAGCAGATGGCCGAGATCAGCCAGGCCTGCCGCGAGATGGGCGAGGCGACCAACCTGCAGGAGCGCACGCGCGCCGACACGCGTTTTCATCTCGCCATCCTGCGGGCCTCGGGCAACGACCTGCTGGTGCCGCTCGGCGTGCTGATCGAATCAGCATTCGATCATCTATTTGCTTATACCACGCGGGAACTCGACGATTTGCAGCATGCGCAGAGGCTGCATGAGGCAATCGAGAAGAGCATCCGTCTGCAGCGGCCGGACGCGGCGCGCAATGCGGTGCGCAAGCTGCTGGCCAATACCGACAGCGTCATCAAGTCCAGATAGCGCCGTTCGGCTACAGGTGGAGTGCTCAGTCGAAGGGTGCGGTCGCGAGATGCCGCCGGGTCAGCCCGATCAGCAGCGCCTGGTCGCGGGCGGCGTGTTCGGCTGGGTTGACGACCGCATCGCCATTGACGATCGCTGCCCAGAAGCCACGCATCTCTTCGACGAAGGCTTCGGCGTAACCGGCACGCAAATCTTTCTTCGACAGCGTGTGACCGTCCGAGGTCGTCACCGTCAGCCGGGTCGGATGATGGTTGAGCCAGGGCGAGGGGAATTCGAGCTCGAGGCTGGCATCGTCGAAGAACAGCGTGATCCGCTCCTTGTAGTCGGCGAGCTTGGGCACGGTGAGGTGGGTCATGGTCCACAGCGCCTGCCCATCCAGCAGCTTGACGGCGCCCTGGCCGCCGTCGCCATTGGCAAAGATCTGCGCGCCGACGACCTCGCCGTCCGGCACGCCGAGCGCGTCGAGCAGGCCGTGGACGGCATTGACGTCGTGAATCAAGGCCGAGCTGTAAGCACCGGTAAATCCACGGAAAGCGAGGTCGGTCCCGGGAACACCGATGGCGTCTTCGACCTGGCGCTTCTGCTTGGCCGCGACAGCGGCGATCATGTCTTTTGGGATATCGGTACCGCGCCTGTAGGGCTGATGGGCGATGAACGGCCAGGCGTCGGGATCGTTCACTTCCACCGAGACCGCGCGCAGCGTGCTTGATGTTCCAGGCAGCGAAGCGAGCGCCAGCCGGTAGCTCGGATCGAAGCGCTTCATATAGCCGACTTGCATGATTTTCCTGGCGGCATCGCGCGCGGCGACGATCTCGGCGATTTCCGCCAGCGAATAGCAGAGCGGCTTTTCGCAAAAGACATGCAGGCCCCGCGCCAGCGTCGCCAGCACCTGTTCGTGATGTAGCGGGTCCGGCGAGCCGATCACCACCGCGTCGAGGCGTTGGTCGAAGAGCTGGTCGATCGTTTCGAAATTGGCAATGCCATGGGTGTCGGTGACGAACTGCCGCGAAATCCTGGAGGGATCGGCGACGCCGACCAGCTCGAACAATTCACCGAGGCGCAGCAGATTGGGGATATGCTCGACCTGCGAGATCATGCCGGCGCCGACGACCCCGACGCGTATCCTGCTCATTGGATCATTCCCCGCAATGTCCGATTGTCAGCTCAAGGCGCCGCAGGCGGCCGGTTGCCGATCTGGGCGAGCAGGCCGGCAATCTCCGCCTCGACCGCCTTCAGATCCTCGCCGCCCGACATGATCGAGATGACCTCGTCGCGTGAGATCTCGGACTTGGCGTAGGTGCCGCGATTGCGGCCGCGGTTGAGCAGCGTGAAGGTGTCGCCGACCGGATAGGCATGGTGGATGTTGTGGCTGATGAAGATGACGGCCAGGCCCCGCATGCGCGCTTCGATGATGAATTTCAGCACCATCGCCGCCTGGTGGACGCCGAGTGCCGAGGTCGGCTCGTCGAGGATCAGCACGCGCGCGCCAAAATGCACGGCGCGGGCGATCGCCACCGACTGGCGCTCGCCGCCCGACAGCGTGCCGACGGCCTGCGTCGGATCGCGCACGTCGATGCCGATATCGGCCATCGCCTGCCTGGCGATGGTGTTGGCGCGCTCTTTGTCGATGCGCGAGAAGGGCAGGCTGCTTTTGGTCGGCTCGCGGCCGAGGAAGAAGTTACGGGTGATCGACATCAGCGAGATCATGCCGAGGTCCTGGAACACCGTTGCCACGCCGAGCTCCTGCGCGTCGCGCGGGCTGCGGAAGGTGACCGGCTTGCCGTCGACCAGGATTTCGCCCTTGCTCGGCCGATAGACGCCGGACAAAACCTTGATCAGCGTCGACTTGCCGGCGCCGTTATCGCCGAGCAGGCAGTGGACCTCGCCCGGATAGACCTTGATGTCGATGTCCTGGAGGGCGCGCACCGAGCCGAAATTGACGCTGACGCCGCGCAGTTCCATTGCCGGTTCGGTCATTTGGGCCGGTTCGGTCATTTGCCACCTCCGCGGCCGAGCGCCTTCAGCCTGATGTAGTTGTTGACCAGCACGGCCATCAGGATGACGATGCCGAGGAAGACCTTGAACCAGTCGGTGTCGATGCCGGTGTAGAAGATACCCATCTGCACCAGCCCGAAGATCAGCGCGCCGAACAGCACGCCATAGACGGTGCCGTAACCGCCTGTGAGCAGCACGCCGCCGATGACGGCGGCGATGATCGCCTCGAATTCCTTGAGCAGGCCGCGCGTGGTGTCGGCGGAGCCCGCCTCCATCACCTGGATGGTGGCAAGCAGTGTCGCCGCGCAAGCGGTGTAGACGAACAGGCTGATCTTTACGCGATCGACCGGCACGCCGACGTTGCGGGCTGCGATCAGGTCGCCGCCGGTGGCGAAGATCCAGTTGCCGTATTTCGTCTGGGTGAGCACGTAGCCGGCCAGCGCCGTCAGGCCGAGCCACCAGACGATCGACATCGGAATGCCGGCGACGAAGGGAATGCCGTCGCTGCGGGTGGCGATCCAGCCTTGCGCGCCCATCCAGCGGAACAGGCTGGTGAGCAGATGGCCGTTGAAAATGCCGGCCGTCGCCGGGTCCGGTGCGCCTTCGAGTATGTAGGGGATCTGGGTGCGGCCGGTGACGGCGCGGGTGATGCCGATCGACAGTCCGCGCAGGATATAGAGCGTGGCGAGCGTGACGATGAAGGAGGGCAGGCGCGTCTTCACCACGATCAGGCCGTTGAGATAGCCGGTGAGGATGGCAACGGCGAAGGCACAGGCGATGCCACCCCATAGCGGCAGGCCCCAGTACTTCACCGTCAGCCCGATGACGACACCGGCAAAGCCGACCATGGAGCCGACCGAAAGATCGAACTCGCCGGCGATGATGAGGAGTGCTGCCGCGGTGGCGACGATGCCGAGCTCCGCCGACAGCGTCAGGAATGTCATCGATCCCTGCAGCGAATAGAGGTTTGCCGCGCCCGGCAGCAGCGCAAAGATGATGATCGTCGCAAGCAGCCCACCGGCGGCACCGGCTTCCGGCCGGCGCAGCCACTGGGTCAGCTTGCCGGTGCTGGCCAGCCGCTCGTCGGCGCCGGCGGCCCGCTTCGACGTCATGCCGAAGCGGTCGGTCGCCTTCAGTTCGCCCGGAGGTATCGCCTTGTCTTCCACGACCGCCATTAGGCTCTCCAATCGCTCAATTCGCAATCTTCGAACGGATCGGGAGAGCGCTTGGCGCATTCTCCCGTTCCGTCGGAGCGCTTGCCTAGCGGATGCCCTCTTTGGCGAGCGCCAGGATCGCCTTGGCTTTTTCCGGCGAGTCTATGAACAGCGGTCCGGTATAGGCGTTGTTCTGCGGCCAGAAGCCGTGCGTTGCCTGCTCGACCAGATAGATCACCGGCAGATAGCCCATCAGATATTGCTGGGCGTCCATGCCGAAGCCCATTTCGCCGGCGACGACAGAGTCGAGAACCTCCGGGCTGATGTCGAATGTGTAGAGCTTGAGCTTGCCGAACAGTTCCTTGTCGCGGAACATCGGGATCAGCGGGTTGGCGGCGGTGGCGCCGAGCGCAAAGACGGCCTGCGTGTCGGGATGCGCCGACAGATAGGCTTCCGTGCGGCGCTGGATGTCTGCGGGATCGGGCGCCACGGCCAGAACCTCGGTGCCGCCGCCGGAGGGCTTCAGCCCGTCATTGAGGCCCTGGCAGCGCTGGTCGAGGCTGACATTGCCGACCTCGTGGTTGATGCAGACGACCTTGAGCGTGCCTTCCTTGGCCAGCCGCTCGCCGGCCTTCTTGCCGGAATCATATTCGGAAACGGTGCCGACATAGAGCGTAGTGCCGAGCTCGGCGCCTTCCTTTTCGCCGGAATCCAGAACCACCATGGGAATATTGGCGGCAAGCCCGGATTTGACCGATTTGCCGAGCGCATTGGCGTCGGCGATGGAGACGGCGATACCGTCCGGCTTGGTGGCGATGGCGGCGTCGAGAAGCCGGGCCTGCTCGACCACGTCGAAGACCTGCGGCGCGTAATATTCGACCTTGGCGCCGGTAAGGGCGGCCGCGTCATCGACGCCGCGCTTGACCACCGACCAATAGGGATCGGACGCCGACCCATGCACCACGAAGGTGATGCGCACGTCCTTCGGATCCTTGAGCCCCGCGGCATGCGCAATGCCTGTCATCAGGCCCGCCGAGACGAAGGCGCCCAATGCCACTTTCAGAAGAGTTTTCATCTTATTCTCCCATTTGTCGTTGCAGTTCCAATCCCTCTGGCGCCGTTTTCCGGCCGCGACGATCGGCTCACGTCGCGGATCGGGTGGCCGCTTTGCGGGCCTTTGCCGACGCCAATCGCTGTTCGCCCGCGGTGTTGCCGCGGGCTGTCGTTGATAATCGCCCGGCCGAGAGTGCGGCGCGAAGCTCCTCGCGCAACGGCTTCATGCCGATGACGTCGATCGGCTGTGCGGCGAGCCAGTCGCGAAAGCCCTGGTCGCGGAACAGCTCGTACTCTTCGGTGCGGATATAGGCGGAGCGCGGCTCGATCAGCTCGAGTTCACCGGGCGCGTTGCAATGCAGGCAAAAGAAGGTCAGGCCCTCGCGCACACCCTCGATGAGCGCTTTGTAAGCCGGCTCGATCGGCCTGGAACGCGGCCGGCCCCAGGTCGTCTGGATGGCGGCGTCGAAAATGGCAAAGCCGCCGGCACGGGCCAGCGCCACGCCGCGCTGGAACGCCTCCTCGGTGACGCCGACCAGATTGTCGTTGGGGGAATAGGCGGACAGGGTCTTGGTCAACAGCACGGGCAGCTGATATTCGAGCCCGAGCTTAATGTAGATGTCGCAAAATTCCGGCGACAATGCCGCGCCCATATGCGCGTCGAGATGGGTGACGTCGATGCCGGCGCGATAGGCGGTGTCGATCTGGGCGCGAAGCTCGGCCTCGACCGCCTGCGGCACCGCCTTGCGGCGCGTGGTCGCCACGTCGGGCCAGAAGAAGCCGAACTCGTCGGTCAGGCCGGCCGCCCGCGACGGCGCGGTCAACGGCCGCCATTTGTAATGCTGCTTCTCGCTGTTCAGCGTCAGGTGAACGCCAAGGTCAAGGGCAGGTTTGGCGACGGCGCTCTCGGCCATTTCGAGGAACCACGGGCATGGCACCATCACCGCGCCGGAACTGCAGACACCCAGCCCGCTCAATTCGAGGAAGGCGCTGTTGGCGCCGTGGCACATGCCGACATCGTCCTCGTGGAGCACGATCCGTTTGCTGGAGCCGGCGGCGTTCACGACCGGCCGCCTTCCCGCCGGCGCGCCGGTTTCGAGGGTCTTCCAAAGTGTGTCCCGTATTTCATGGAACCAACCGTTTGCCCAACTGGCCGGAATGGAACGCCGAAAGTTGGGTTTCCGACAGGGCCACTTTGGCGAATTCGGATGGGTACGATTTGCCTGCCGGCTGAGACACTTAGCTACCGATTTCCCCAATCACGGTTCAAAACCAGTCATAGGAACCGTCTTCCGGGCGCAGATGGCTTGGTCGAATAGCGGCGGAGTGGTTCTTTCAAACTGTGCCGACAAGCCTACAGCTGTCCACACCATCAAGCGACCACATTATCAAGAGCCTTGGAGGCCTGTCATGTACACCGCCGGCGAAGAGGAAATCGAAGCCATTGCCAGGGTGATCCGCTCGGGCGCGCTGTTTCGTTACGGCAAGGACAGCGAATGCGACCGCTTCGAGGCCCGCTATGCGCAGCATCTTGGCGTCGAGCATTTCGCACTGGCCGCCAGCGGCACCTATGGGCTCGCCGCCGGCCTGATCGGGCTCGGCATCGGCCCGGGGGACGAAGTGCTGGTTCCCGCGCACACCTATATGGCGACAGCGACCGCGGTGCTGTCGGTCGGGGCCATTCCCGTCATCGTCGATATCGACGAGAGCCTGACCATCGATCCCATCGCTTTGCGCGACGCCATCGGGCCGCGCACCAGGGCGATCATCCCGGTGCATATGTGGGGCGCGGCCTGCAAGATGAATGCGATCATGGACATTGCTGCCAAGCGCGGCTTGCTGGTGCTGGAGGATGTCTGCCAAGGCATCGGCGGCGGCTATGAGGGCCGCAAGCTCGGCTCGATCGGCCATGCCGGCGCCTATTCCTTCAACTATTTCAAGAACATGACCTCGGGTGAGGGCGGCGGCATCGCCACCAGCGATCCGAAAGTGGCGGAGCGGGCGCGCTGCGCCATCGACCCTTGCCATTTCTATTGGCAGGGCAGAAGCGACAGCATCAAACCCTTCGCCGGCATCGGCGCGCGTGCTTCCGAACTGATGGGGGCGATGCTCAACGTCCAACTCGACCGGCTGGACGGCATCATCGAGGCGATGCGGGCCGAGAAAAAGAAGGTGCTGGCCGGCACCCGCCATCTCGACAATCTTGGGCTGACACCGTCGCCGATGAACAGCGCGGACGACGATTGTGCCGCACAGGTGATGTACCTGCTGCCGAGCGAGCAGGCGGCGCAGACTTTTTCGAAGACCATTCCGAGCGTCGTTGCCGGCAAGACCGGCCGTCACAATTTCACCCAGTGGGACCAGGTGCTGATGCATGAAGGCGCGCATCATCCGGCGCTCAATCCTTACGCACTGCCCGAGAACCAGGGCCTGCGGCTGGATTATCCCGACGACCTCGGCAAGCGCTCGCTCGACATCCTCAACCGTACCGTGATGGTCGCCATGAACCCGGCGCACAGCGATGCCGACATTCAGGACATGATCCACAACATCGACGCGGCGGTGCGGGTGGCGCTGGAGAATGCTTCGCTCGATGATATCGAATTGCGCAAGGCGGCACCGGTTGATCTGCAGAAGTTCGACAGTGTGAACTAGACCAGATCCGGCGCGGTTTGCTACCCTGCGGTCGAGTTCCTTGTCCGGCGGCCGGGCGAGGATTCCGGCCGGCATTACCGGTCGCCAAAAAATCCGCAGGCCCGTGTCGGATAGGCCGGGCTCCGCTCGTCCTAGGGGGCATCGATCACCAACACGGAGGATTAACGATATGCCCGGCACCGTACGGCTGCACCGCGTTCTGACAACAAGCCCGGAGAAAGTCTACCGCGCGTTCCTCGAAGCAGATGCACTTGCGAAATGGCTTCCGCCGAACGGCTTCACCTGCACGGTTCATCACTTCGAGGCGAAAGTCGGCGGTACGTTCAAAATGTCCTTCCGCAACTTCACCACCGGCGACAGCCACTCGTTCGGCGGCGAATATGTCGAGCTCGTCCCCAATGAGCAGCTGCGCTACACCGACCGCTTCGACGACCCCAACCTGGCCGGCGAGATCGAGGTGACCGTGACATTGAAGAAAGTGTCGGTCGGCACCGAAGTGAATATCACGCAGGCAGGTATTCCAGACGCCATCCCGGTTGAGGCCTGCTATCTCGGCTGGCAGGAGTCGCTGCGAAATCTGGCGAAGCTCGTTGAACCCGAGATCAACCAGTAAGATAAAGCGCTGCCCTGGCGGGTTGGCGTCGCTAACCGGAAACCCAGGGATGACGCCGTTCTTCCCACCCAACATGCGCCGGGGCCGGAAAGGCGGGATCGGCGAAGCAGCCGACCGCGACGGCGATCCATTCAGGCTTTCGCTCGGGCTCCCAGAAGACGCTCGAGCCGCAGCCCGGGCAGAAATGGAAAATGACGTGATGGCCGCTCCGAGCCGATCGCCTGTAGGTACTGGCGTCGCCTTCGGCTTCTACCTTGTCGCGCGCAAAGAAGGCGGCGACGCCGTATGTGCTGCCGGTCCGTTTCTGGCAGTCGAGGCAGTGGCACTGTGCGACCAGTTGCGGCTCTCCGTTACAGGAGATACTCAGTTGCCCACAGGCACAGGATGCGGTTCTCATGGCAATCCTCATGGTTCAGATGAATGCGTGCCCGCCGTACCGGCGGTGGGCATGCTTCTGGTTTTCGGGGTGGTTCGGCCTTGGGAAGCGCGCTTTGCGCGAACGCCGAAAAACAAGGACCGACGCCCCACCTTCCTAATCACTGCGGGCGATTGACTCAACCCCGCGGTGAACGAGATGGAGAGCCGGCTCTAGCTTCTGTCCAATCTTAGAAACGCGGCGCGCAGCGCCAGCACGGCGCGCAGGATCTGGCGTTCGTCCATCGCTGCATAGCCGAGCAACAGGCCGTGCTCGGGTTCTGTGGAATGGTAGTTGATCGAGATGCCCTGGACGTCGAGCCCTTCCTTGACGGCCGCGGCAACCACGTCGCTGTCCTTATAGGGCCTGACGAAGCTCGCCAGCAGCTGCATGCCGGAATCGTTTTCCGTGACGGTCAGCCATTCGGCCAGATGCTCCTGGCATAGCTTGACGAAGTTCGCCTGCCGGCGCGCATAGAGCCGGCGCATGCGTTTGAGATGCGTGGCGAAATAGCCCTGGGTGATGAAGTCGTTGACCGTTGCCTGCAGGATCAGCGGCGCGAACTGACCGGTGATGCTCACCGCCCGGTCGAAGGGCACCGACAATTCGCGCGGCACGATCAGATAACCGATGCGCAGCGCCGGGATCAGCGTCTTGCCGAAGCTGCCGATATAGACGACGCGGTCGGCATGATCGAGCCCGCGCAGCGCCGGCACCGGCCGGCCGCGGAACCGGTATTCGCCGTCATAGTCATCCTCGACGATCCAGGCGCCGTTGCGTTCGGCGATGTCGAGCAACTGCAATCGCTCCTCGATGCGCATGATGGTGCCGAACGGCCACTGGCAGGATGGCGTCACATAGATCAGCCGCGGCGGCGGCAGCTCCGGATCGGCAAGATGCCAGCCGCGCCGGTCGACCTTCAACGGTGCCAGCCTGGCGCCGCTGGCGAGAAAGGCGCTCTTGGCGCCGAGATAGCCGGGCTCCTCCATCCAGACATGGTCGCCTTCGTCCATCAGCACGCGCGAGACGAGATCGAGTGCTGCTTGCGCACCGGTGACGATGATCACCTGGTCGGCGGTGCAGCTGATGCCGCGCGACAGGCCGATGGTCGAGGCAATGGCCTGACGCAGGCCGGGGTGGCCGGCAAAGGAGAGATAACCAAGCAGGCTCTCGTCGCGGCTGCGTGCATTGCGCACCAGAAGGCTTGACCAGATGGTGAACGGAAACGATGCCGTTTCAGGCACGCCCGGATGGAAATTGAAGACGCCGGCATTACGCGGCGGTTGCGGGCCGTTGACGATGGTCTGACCGCGCCGCGACAGCTTTTGCGGCGCTGCCAGTCCGGCGCGCAGGGATGCCAAGGGGCGGTTCTGCTGGATCGGCGCCACCCAGGTGCCCGATCCGGCACGCGCCTCGATAAAACCTTCGGCAAGGAGCTGGTCATAGGCGGCGATGACCGTGTTGCGCCCGACCTTCAGATCTTCGGCCAGCGAGCGCGTCGACGGCAGCAGCGTGTTCTGCGGGATCTGGCCGTCAAGGATGAAGCGTCGCAAGGCGCCGTAGATCTGACGATGCATCGGTTCTTCCGAAGCACGGTCGACCGACATGATGTCGAGGGAAAGGCGCATGTGGTCGGCCACGGCACTATCCCCCGACGGACCGGGCGGCGCGGGCGATCTTTTCCTCGTTGAGCCGGCAGACAGTGTCGAGCACCAGTCGCCTGGTTTCGGGGCGGATCTCGCGGCTGTTCTTCAGCGCGCGATGCACGGTGGCGGCGCCAAGTTCCGCCTTCTCGGCAATCTCCCGGATGGTGCAAAGCCGTTCCATGCCAAGCGCAGCTTCGAAAGCCATGTCGCTCCTCCTCGGTTGCATCAAGGCACGGCTTCCGGCCGGCCTCAAGCTTGAAAGTCGGGGTTTTAATCCAGAGCCGGGATTCTGCGATCCGCGCCGCGCAGGGAGCAAGGCGGCGCGGATCGCCGGGCGCTTTCGCGTCGCTAACCCCATCGAGGCGCGCGCCCATTATGTTCCTCCGGCTCGCAATGCGGGCCGGTCAGCCTGCCTTCCGAGTCGCCACTTCGAAGCCGGCCTCGCGGGCGGTGGCGAGCAGCGAGAAATAGCCTTTGCTGGCATAGGTCAGCGGATGCGCCTTGGCCGGATCCTGCTCGGCTTCGACAACGAGCCAGCCTTCATAGCCGCGCGCAGCGAGGGGTTTCAGCAATGACAGGAAATCGACCGAGCCGTCGCCGGGCACGGTAAAAATGCCGTCCATTACCGCCGCCATGAAGCTCATGTCCTCGCGGCGTGCCCGTTCCAGCACCGCCCTGCGAACGTCCTTGCAATGGAAATGCACGATACGGTCGAGATGCCGTTGCAGCAGCGATTGCGGGTCGCCGCCCGAAAACAGGCAGTGGCCGGTATCGAACAAAAGGCCGACGCTTCGGCCCGTCGCCGCCATCAGCCTGTCGACTTCATCGTCCGTCTCGACGATGGTGCCCATGTGGTGGTGGAAGGCCATGCCGACCCCGAATGCAGCCATGCGGTCGGCGAGGGCGGTCAGTTTCTTGCCATAGGACGGCCAGTCCCTGTCGGCGAGGCGCGGACGCTCGGAGATCGGTGCGAAAATGCCGTCATGGCGACCGCGCGAGGTGTCGGCGTAGACGACGATCCTGGCGCCAAGGTCGCGCAACAGCTGAAGATGTGGGGTGATCGCCGCGAATTCCTCGTCGACCGTGCGGTCGAGAATGCGGCCATCATACCAGCCGGAAACGAGTTCCAGGCCATAGGAAGACAGGAGCGGCCCAAGCACTTCAGCCTGGCGCGGAAATTTGCCGCCGAGTTCGGTGCCGCGGTAGCCGGCCAGCGCCGTTTCCGACAGGCAAGTCTCCAAGGACGTATCCCCGCCAAGCGCCGGAACGTCGTCATTGCTCCAGGTGATGGGATTGATGCCGATCTTGACCGTCATGACGCCAGGCTTTTGCGGGCTTGGGAAGACAAGCCGAGCCTGCAGACTGGCGACAAAGAGGCCCTGTCACTAGGTCCAGTTCAGCCGAATTTGGCAGAACCAATTAATGGTGACCGATTCTAGTCTTCCTTTGGGCGGCCAAAAAGGACGCGCAGTTCATCCTTTGCGTCCTCCAGCACTTCCTTCTGCGCCGCCGGCAGGTTCTTGCCGGCGCGGTTGATGTAGAAATTCAGCATCGACATGGCGGATTGAAACGGCCCTGCCTTGCGTCGGTCGCTGTGCTCGGCCGATCGCTTCAACGAGGCGGCGATTTTCCTTGGATCGTGGGATTCGAAGATATGTTCCTCGAGGTCCAGCGCGTCACTGTGCTCGGTGACGTCGGCGGACCATTTCCGTTGCGCGGTCATGGCAAACTCCTTCCACTAGGTCGTTGCCGGAAAACGCCTTATGGCGCACCCCTGTTCCACTTCGGCCCGAATCGCTGGAGCCACGGATTTGCCTGTCGTGGCGCTGCTCGGCGATGCGAATGCGCCGATAGTGGTCAGAACCGCCGATTCAAGAACTGCGGACAGGAAACGCTCTTGACCCCAATCGTCTCAAGCCAGGCAGGAAGTTCCGGCATCGACAGTGCCTATGCCTGGATACGGCTCGGCGTCTCGATGCTGCTGGCAACGATCGGCGGGGTCGGCATGTGGGCGGTGGTCGTGGTGCTGCCTGCCGTGCAGGCAGAATTCGGCGTCGATCGCGCCGCTGCCTCGATGCCCTACACCGCGACCATGGTCGGCTTTGCCGCGGGCAATGTGCTGTTCGGCCGCGCCATCGACCGCATGGGGTATTGGATCCCGGCGCTGATTGCCGCGATTACACTTGGCGCCGGCTTCATGCTGGCGTCGTTGACCAGTTCGATCCTGCAGTTCACCCTCGTCCAGGGCCTGTTGATCGGCGTCGGCTCGTCGGCGATCTTCGGCCCTTTGATCGCCGATATCTCGCATTGGTTTAACCGTCGCCGCGGCGTCGCGGTGACGGCTGCCGCGTCCGGCAACTATCTCGCCGGAGCGATCTGGCCGACGGCGATGCCCTATGTCATGCAGACCGAAGGCTGGCGCTTCACCTATGCCGCGATCGGCGTCGTCTGCCTGGTCACCATGGTGCCCTTGATCCTGCTGCTCCGGCGCGGCGCACCGCCCCAGGCGGCTCCGGGATCGCCGGGCAGCCGCGTGGTCCAGCCGATCTCCCTGTCGCCGGCGGCCTTGCAGGCGCTGCTCATCGTGGCCGGGCTCGGCTGCTGCGTGGCGATGTCGATGCCGCAAGTCCATATCGTCGCCTATTGCATGGATCTCGGCTACGGCGTGGCGCATGGCGCCGATATGCTGTCGATCATGCTGGCGGCGGGCGTCGTCAGCCGGCTTGGCTCGGGTTTCCTTGCCGATCGCATCGGCGGCGTGAAAACCCTGCTGATCGGCTCGGTGCTGCAATGCCTGTCGCTGTTGTTCTATATCCCGTTCGACGGGCTTGCCTCGCTTTATGTCGTCTCGCTGGTCTTCGGCCTGTCGCAAGGCGGCATCGTGCCCTGTTATGCGATCATCGTGCGCGAATATATGCCAGCCAAGGAGGCTGGCCAGCGCGTCGGCATCGTCATGATGGCGACCATCTTCGGCATGGCGATCGGCGGCTGGATGTCGGGCTGGATCTACGATCTGACCGGCTCCTATGCCGCCGCGTTCCTCAACGGCATTGCCTGGAACCTGCTGAATATTTTGGCCATGGTGCTGCTGCTGTGGAAGGCCCGGCGCAGCGCTGCTGTGGCGGCCTGAAGCACAGCGGTACGGATACAGTCTCTCCGGCCGTCGCTTGACAATAGCCGAAGGCTGCGCGACGCCAGACAAGGTGTGGCAACGGGCCAGGTTGGCAAGGCAGCAGTGGCAAAGACCCTGAACATCGTCTCACGGTCGCGTCTGGGCGGTTGCCCGGCTTCGGGACCAGTACGGTGATCAAGCCGCGCTCGCGCCGCGGCGGCGGCCGCCCGACCATCGCCGATGTCGCCCGCAAGGCCGGCGTCGGCGCCATTACCGTGTCGCGCGCCCTGCGTGAGCCGGGGCGTGTCTCGGAAGATCTGCGCCGCCAGATCGAGTCGGCCGTGAACGAACTCGGCTATGTGCCCGACCCGAATGCGCGGGCGCTGGCTTCGGCGCGCGCCGAGGTCTTTGGCGTTCTGGTGCCGTCGCTTACCAACAACGTCTTTGCCGAAGTGGTGCGCGGCATCTACGACAGCCTGTCGGACGGCCCTTTCCGGATTCAGCTAGGCAACACCCACTATTCCGGCCTCGAGGAAGAGCGGCTGCTGCAGGTGTTTGGCCCGCAACGCCCGGCGGCGCTGATCGTGGCCGGCATCGACCAGACGCTGGCCTCGCGAAAACTGCTGGAAACGGCAGGCTGTCCGGTGGTGCAGGTGATGGAGACCGGGCCCGATCCGGTCGACATGATGGTCGGCTTCTCGCATTTCGAGGGCGGCAAGGCGGCTGCGGAACATCTGATCGAGGCAGGCTATCGCCGGATCGGCTTCATCGGTGCGCGCATGGATCCGCGTTCGCAGCGGCGGCTTGCCGGCTATCGCGCGGCGATGGAGGCGGCCGGCCTGTTCGATCCGAGGCTCACCACCACGACGCCGGTGCCCTCCAGCGTCACCCTCGGCCGCGAATTGTTCCGCGACGCGCTGGCCAAGGTGCCGAGCCTCGATGGGGTGTTCTGTAACAATGACGATATCGCCCTTGGCGTGCTGTTCGAATGCCACCGCGCTTCGATCGCCGTGCCGAAGACGATCGGCATCGTTGGCTTCAACGATCTCGACATGATGGAGGTGGCCTTTCCGTCGGTCACCAGCGTTCGGACCTACCGCTACGAGATCGGCCGGCGGGCGGTCGCCATGGCGCTTGCGGCGATCGAAGGCAACAGGCCAGAGCAGCGGGTCGTCGACCTTGGCTTCGAACTCAAGCGACGTGAGAGCACGGCGCGCTGAAGCGAGCTTCGACGCAATGGCGCTTTACACTACGTCATGGTAGCGCTACCAGTTATCGCCGGGCGGTACTTCGCCCCGACGATGGGAGGCTGTTTATTATACATAAGCGACAGCTCATGCTTGTTTATTATGTATAATATGATAGTTTTTGCGGGACTAGCCGGGCAGCAAAGGAGGGGATCGGGTCGGCATTCGGCCACCTGAACGCGCGACGGATACGGCGGGAGGTGCCGGGCCGGAAACGCGCAAATTCATCGGCGTAACAACAAACAAAACTGCAACTGGGAGGAATATCGATGATCAAGTCACTCGTTGGCGGAATCGTTGCCGCCACTGCTTTCGTCATGCTGAGCTCGTCGGCGATCGCCGATCCTGAAATCGTCAAGGGGCCATCGGCCGAGCCTGACTGCTTCGCGCCCTGGTCGGCCGATACGCAGTTCTTCAAGTTCCCCAAGAAAGACGGCCCGTACCGCATCGCTCTGGCCAACGGCTATATCGCCAACACATGGCGCATCCAGATGGTGCAGACGGCAAAGGCCTATGCAGCGCAGCCGGAGGTCGCGGCCAAGCTCAAGGAATTCAAGGTGGTCTCGACCGGCGAGGACGTGCCGGCCCAGATTTCGGCAATCAACAATTTCATCGATTCCGGCTATGACGCGATTGTCGTCAACGCCCAGAACCCGACCGCATTCGGTCCTGTCATCAAGCGGGCCAAGGAAGCCGGCGTGGTGCTGGTCGCCTTCGACAACATCCTCGACACCAAGGATGCCATCAACGTCAATGTCGACCAGAAAGGCCTTGGCGAATTGTGGGCCAACTGGCTGGTCAAGCACGTGCCGAACGGCGGCAAGGTGCTGGAAGTGCGCGGCGTCGCCGGCACGTCCGTCGACACCGATCGCCATAACGGCATCCACGAGGTTCTCGACGCTTCCGGCAAGAAATGGGATGTCACCGAGGTCGTCGGCAAGTGGGATGACGGCGTTGCTCAAAAGGCTACGGCCGATGCCATTGCCACCAACGGCCCCTTCGACGGCATTACCGGACAGGGCGGCGATACCGGCATCGTGCAGGCGATGATCGATGCCAAGCATCCGTTCGTGCCGTTCGGCGGCGAGACGGAGAACGGCTTCCGCAAATTCTGCGCCAAGTTCGCCGCTGACGGCCTGAAATGCTCGTCGGCCGGCACCGGCCCGGCTCAGGTCGCGGTTGCCATCAAGACGGCGATTGCAGCACTTGAAGGCCAGGTCGTGCCGCAAGCGGTCAAGCTGCCGCTGGCGATCGTCGAGGATCCGAACTTCAAGGCAGGCCAGGATTTCTTCCCCGATCAGTCCGACAATTTCTTCGTCGGCAATTCCTTCCCGACCTGCGGCATCAATTTCACGGCGCAGGAAATCATGGGCCAGAGCAAGGAAAACCAGTAAACTCCGACAGCCCGACGCCGCGGGAATCCCGCGGCGTCGGCGCTCGACATCCTGATTGCCAAGCGCCTGGGGAGGGCCGATGGACGGTGCGGTTCCGCTCTTCCGCATGGAAGGCATATCCAAGCGCTATGGCGGCGTGCGGGCGCTGGAGAAGGCCGAACTGTCGGTCACTCCAGGCAGCATCCACGCCATTCTCGGCGAGAACGGCGCCGGCAAATCGACGCTGATCAAGGTCATGGCGGGGGTCGTTGCGCCCGACGAGGGCCGCATGATGCTGGACGGAAGCGAAGTTACCTTCGCTTCGCCGGCCGCTGCCAACCAGGCCGGCATCGTCTGCATCTTCCAGGAACTGTCGCTCGTCCCCGAACTCAGCGTCGCCGACAACATCGTCATTTCCGATCCGCCGAAGCGTTTCGGCATGATCGACCGCAAGGCGCAGCGCCGCATCGCCGAAGAAGCCCTGGCTCGCGCCGGCGCTTCCGATATCCATCCGCTGGCGCTGGTCAAGGATCTTCCTCTTTCAAGAAGGCAGATGGTCGAGATCGCCAAGGCACTGGCGCGCAAGCCGCGCATCCTGATCCTCGACGAGGCGACCTCGGCGCTGACCGCGGCTGACGTCGCCAGGGTTTTTGCCGTGTTGAAGCGGTTGCGTTCGGAAGGGCTGGCGCTGCTCTACATCTCGCACCGCATGAACGAGATCGCCGAGCTGGCCGACCAGTGCACGGTGTTCCGCAATGGCCGCAATGTCGCCAGCTACGCCGCCGGCACCAAGAGCGACAATGAAGTTGTCGAGCTGATGATCGGGCGCGAATACAGCCACATCTTTCCGCCCAAGCCCGCGCGGGCGGCTGCCGCAGCCACGCCGGTTCTCGAGGCGCGCAGCCTGTCATGGACGGATCGGCTGCACGATGTCTCGCTGTCGGTCGGGGCGGGCGAGGTGGTCGGGCTTGGCGGCCTCGACGGCCAGGGCCAGCGCGAATTGCTGCTCGCCTTCTTCGGTGTGCTGCGCGGCCTGTCAGGCCAGATACTGATCGACGGCAGGCCGGTGGCGATCGCCAGTCCGGCTGCGGCGCGCGATGACCGGATCGGCATGGCGCTGATCCCGGAGGACCGCAAGACCGAAGGGTTGATGCTGCCGATGACGGTGCGCGAAAACCTCTCCTTCGCCGCCCTTGACCGGCTGTCCAGGGCCGGCATCATCGATCGCGCCGCCGAGCAGCGGCTGATCGATGATATGGTCGGTCTCCTGGCGATCAAGACCGCCGGGCTCGACATTCCGGTCGGCGCGCTATCCGGCGGCAACCAGCAGAAGGTCGTCATCGCCAAATGGCTGATGCGGCAGCCGCGCATCATCCTGCTCAACGACCCGACGCGGGGCATCGATGTCGGCACCAAGCAGGAGCTTTACCAGTTGATGCGCAAGCTTGCCGACCAGGGTGCGGCGATCCTCTTCTATTCGACCGATTATGACGAGCTGATCGGCTGCTGCGACCGCGTGCTGGTGCTCTATGACGGCGCGGTCAAGCGTGAACTGGTCGGCGCCGAAATCACCGAGCGGGCGCTGATCGCCAGCGCGCTCAACATTCACGAAGAGATGCCAAGGCAAGGAGCGGACGCGTGAAGGATTGGCGCTACTGGCTTGCCGAACAGCGCGGAACGCTGCTGGCGTTCGGCATCTTCGTTGTCATGTTCGTCATCTACACCTCGAACCATCCGGCGGGCTTCACCGCCAACGTCGTACAGACGGCCTCGAACAAGGGCGTGCTGCTCGCCTTCGTCGCCATGGCGCAAACGCTGGTGGTGATCACCGCCGGCATCGATCTCTCGGTCGGCATGATCTTCACGCTGACCAACTGCCTGGCCTCGTGGCTGGTCGTCGGCACCGGCATCGAGACCGCCTTCGGCGTCCTCGCCGTGCTCGGCACCGGGCTGCTGTGCGGGGCAATCAACGGCGCCATCGTCATCTATGGACGCCTGCAGCCGATCGTCGCCACCATCGCCACCGGCGCGGTCTATTTCGGCATCGCGCTGCTGCTTCGGCCGTTTCCCGGCGGCTCGGTCAATGAAGGGCTCGCCGATGCGCTGACCGGGCGCCTGTTTGGTTTTGTGCCGGCGAGTCTGGTGACGCTGCTGGCGGTCGTGCTCGTGGTCTGGGTGCCGTTCAGCCGGTCGGTGCTAGGCCGCGCCGCTTATGCAGCCGGCTCCTCGGAGATGGCGGCCTACATGTCCGGCGTGCCGATCCGGCGTGGAAAGTTCGCCGCCTATGCGCTTGCCGGTCTGCTTGCCGCGATCGGCGGGCTGTTCCTGACGTTCTTCACCTATACCGGTGATGCGGCCTATGCCAGCGGCAACGCCTATACGCTGTTTTCGATTGCCGCGGTTGTGCTTGGCGGCGTGTCGCTGTTCGGCGGCAAGGGCAGCGCCATCGGCGCGATCTTCGGCGCGCTTGCCTTCCGCACCATCGGCGACCTGCTGTTCGTCTTCGATTTCGATCCGCTCTGGCAGCCCCTGTTCCAGGGCGTCATTCTGCTGATCGCGGTCAGCCTCGGCGCGTTCGCCCTGTTTCGGGTCCGCAACCGGCTGGAGTGGTTCCTGTGAGCGAAACGACTGTGAGTGGTCTCGCCGGCCGCATGCCGAAATTCCTCCGCCGCGCCGACCCGGCGGTGCTGACGGCGTTCGCCTGTATCGTGCTGCTGCTGTTCCTCGGCAGCCTCTATTCGCGCAGCTTCCTGTCGCCTGAATACCTTTTGCAGCAGCTCAAGGTGGCGTCGTTTCTCGGCGTCATCGCGACCGGCATGATGCTGGTCATCTTGCTCGGCCAGATCGACCTGTCGGTGCCCTGGTCGGTGGCGGCCGGCGCCATGATGGCCTGCGCCGCGGCCGCATACGGTACCGTCGGCGTGGCGCTTGCCATTCCGTTCGGCATCTTCTGCGGTGTTCTGATCGGCATCGTCAACGGCATCGGCGTCGCCTATCTGCGCATTCCCTCGATGATCATCACGCTTGCCACCAACGCCGTCGCGCAGGGGCTGATGGTGGTCTACACGGGCGGTTTCTCGCCGCAGGATTCGGCGACCGGTGCGATGCGCTATCTGGCGACCGGCTTTGCCGTTCCTGCCGTGCCCAACGCCGTTCTCATCTGGGCGCTGATCGGCGCCGCAATGGTGTTCGTGCTGACCCGCACCGGCTTCGGCCGCACCGTTTACGGCATCGGCAATCGCGAGCGTGCCGCCTATCTTTCCGGCATCGATACAAGGCGCGTGGTGATGATCGCCTTTGCGGTTTCGGGCGGGCTCTCCGCCTTCGGCGGCGTGCTGTTGGCCGGCTATGCCTCCAAGGCGGCACAGTCGATGGGCGATGCCTATCTGCTGCCGTCGATCGCCGCGGTGGTGCTCGGCGGCACCTCGATCCTCGGCGGGCGCGGCTCCTATCTCGGCACCGTCGCCGGGGTAATCCTGATCACCCTCCTGCAATCAATTCTTTCCGTCATGCAGATGCCGGAGGCGGGACGGCAGATCATCTACGGCGTCGTCATCGTCGCCATGCTGCTGCTCTATGGCCGCGCGCCGGCAAGCCGCTGACCTGCATGACCGGTAAAGACGTGGCATATAAGCCGGCAAGCACTGTTCGAACGATACCCGCCATCGTGGTGATGGGCGTTGCCGGCTGCGGCAAGTCGGTTGTCGGCGAAGCGCTTGCAGCGGCATTGGGCGCCGTCTTTATCGAAGGCGACAGGCTGCATCCGCCCGAAAACGTCGCGCGCATGGCGAGCGGCCAGCCGCTCACCGACGCGCTGCGCGAGGGCTGGCTCGACGCGATCGGCCAGCGGATGGCCGCGTCGGTCGCAAGCGGGCAAGGTGTGGTCGCCGCCTGCTCGGCGCTGAAGCGCAGCTACCGCGATCGCCTGCGCGGCTTTTGCCCGGATATCGTTTTCGTTTACCTGGAAATCGACCCGGCAACAGCAAAACAGCGCGTCGGCAATCGCAAGGGTCATTTCATGCCGGCAAGCCTGGTCGACAGCCAGTTCGCCACGCTCGAGGCGCCAGCGGCGGACGAGGCGGCGATAACCTTGGATGGCACGCGTCCGGTCGCCGACACCGTCGCGACTGCCTTGAGCCTGCTCGCGCGCTAGATTTGCGACGTCAGTTCGACTGGGAAATCGTCATTGTCGGCGTCGCGCATGGCCGCGAGGCTGCGGTTGTCCAGCACCTCGGCGATCGCCTGCCGGACCTCCAGCATCATGTGCCGAACCTGGCAGGTCGCCTCGTCGCAATCCTCGCAGCGCTGGTATTGCGTGCGGCTGGCGCAGGGGATCGGCGCCAGCGGCCCGTCGAGGACACGCACGACATGGCCGATCTTGATCTCGGAAGCCGGCCGGGCAAGGCGGTAACCGCCTTCCTTGCCCTTGCGGCTCTGGACGAAGCCGGCGTTACGCAACTCGCCCAGGATGGCATCCAGGAATTTCTTGGGGATGTTATTGGCGACCGCAATGTCGTTGACGAATGCGAGCTGGCCGACCGGCAGGCCCGACAGATGCACGAGGGCCTTGAGGCCGTATTTGCCTTTTTTGGTAAGCATGCCCCGAGTCAACCCATGAAGCCCCAACCACCCGCGTCTGGCGGCTGTTTGTGTGCAAATCATGACGGTTTGATCACGCGAAGCCGTTCGCGAAAACAAGCCGTCCGTTCTCACGGTAGGCACAAACGCGTTGATTCTTTGTAACGTTTTGGACGGAATGCGCCCGGAAAGTGCCAGAAATCACCTTTCGCGGCGCGAAAGCAAAGAAGCCGGCAAAGCCGGCTTCTGTCAAAGTTGGAAGATCGCCTCAGCGGCTGCCATAAGTCTGGTCGAGCAGGCCGCCCGCTGCAAAGTGCTCGGCCTGGACCTTGGCCCAGCCGCCGAAGACGTCCTCCACCGTCAGCAGGCGGACATCGGGAAACTCAGCCTTGTATTTGGCGGCGACCGCCGCGTCCCGGGCCCGCAGGCCGTTGCGGGCGGCGATGTCCTGGCCCTCCGGCGTATAGAGGAAGTCGAGATAGGTCTTGGCGAGATCGCGCGTGCCATGCTCGTCTGCAACGGTGTCGACGATCGCCACCGGAAATTCCGCCAACAGGCTGACCGAAGGCGTTACCTGCTCGAACTTGTCCTCGCCATACTCCTTGCGGACGCCGCGCGTTTCCGACTCGAAGGTGATGAGTACGTCGCCGATTTCGCGCTGCACGAAAGTGGTGGTCGCGGCGCGCCCGCCGCTGTCGAATACCGGCACGTTGTTGAACAGCTTGGTGACGAACTCCTTCACCTTGGCGTCGTCGTCCCTGAAAGCTTCCTTGGCGTAGGCGGTGGCCGCAAGATAGGTGTAGCGCGCATTGCCCGAGGTTTTCGGATTGGGGAAGATCACCTGCACGTCGTCGCGCACGAGATCGCTCCAATCCTTGATGTGCTTCGGATTGCTGGCGCGCACCAGGAAGGAGGGCAGCGAATAGAAAGGCGAGGCGTTGTCGGGAAAGTCCTTCTGCTAGTCGGCGGAGATGAGGCCCTTCTTGACCAGGAAGTCGATGTCGATGACCTGGTTGAAGGTGACGACGTCGGCGCCGAGGCCTTCGGCGATGGCACGCGCCTGCGCCGAAGTTCCGGCATGCGACTGATCGATGGTCACACCGGGGTGCCCGGCGACGAACGCTTTGTTGACCTGCGCAAACAGTTCGCGGCCGACATCGTAAGAGGCGTTCAGCAATCTGTCGGCCGACCAGGCTTGGGAGGATGCGAGGACCAGGCCGGCCAATGTGGCGACGCCAAGCAAAAATCGCTTCATGAAAACAGGGCTCCAATGCCATGCGCTTAATGCCGGACCATAGCGGCAAGGCATCGTGCGCGACGAGGCACGCAGAGTGGCCGCTCCACGTTGTCGATAAAAGAAATATTCCCGCTGTGGGCGATTGCTAGTTTTTTCTTTCAAGAAGGGCCTTCCGCGCAGCCTGGAAGGGGTGCCGATTTCGCCCGCGTGCACGACGGTTCCCGGCCGGCCAACGCGATGCAAGGCGATTGCATCGCCGCCCTGTCTGGCATATACAAATAGTATATACAAGGAGCTGTTGTCATGTCTCAACACCGCCATTCAACAACCCCGCCGAAGGAGGCGAAGCTGTTTCGTAACAATCGCAGCCAGGCGGTGCGCATTCCTGTCGAGTTCGAACTTCCCGGCGAAAAGGTCTTGATCAGCCGTGAAGGCGACCGCCTGATCATCGAGCCGGTCCGCAAACCTGGCCTCACCGCACTGCTCGCGCAATGGGCGAAAGAGCCGCCGCCCGATGCCGAGGAAGACTTTCCCGAAGTCGAGGATATGCCTGTCAAATCCGAGGAATTTTTTTGATGCGGTTCATGCTGGACACGAACATTGTCAGCGACATGATCCGAAATCCGGCCGGGAAAGCCGCAAGCGCTGTCCTGCGCGTGGGAGACGCCGCCGTGTGTACCAGCATCGTGGTCGCGTCGGAACTGCGATATGGCTGCGTCAAGAAAAGATCAGCCAAGTTGCACAAGAAGGTCGAGGAATTGCTGGCTGAGATTCCCGTCTTGCCGCTCGATGTGCCGATGGATGCCGAGTACGGCGCGATTCGCGCAGAACTGGAAGGCAGGGGCCAGACCATCGGCCAAAATGACCTTTTTATTGCTGCCCACGCCCGTGCGCTTGGAACTACCCTGGTGACCGCCAACACCGGGGATTTCAACCGGATCAAAGGCCTGAAGGTCGAGAACTGGCTGGTGTAGCGCCTGATAGAGGATCAAGCGGCCGGAAAAAGCTTCCAGCGCCGCGGCCGAAAAGCCACGCGACTTTTCTGCGCCGCCGGATGGTCGATGGGCAATTCGATCTCGACCCGCTGACGTTCGCCGCCGATTTCGAGCTCGACCCGCCTGGTGCCGGCGACGCGGCGGCTGGCGGCGACCGTGCCGGCGATGCAGCCGTTGCATTCTTCCACCAGATCGACGTCGTGCGGGCGAAAGAACAGCGTCGCTTCGCCTTGCGGTGCGTGCGGCGCGGAAAGCCCGATCGGCCGGTCGGCGATCCAGACCTGGCCGTCCTCGACCTTGACCGGAAGCGAACTCGATTCGCCGATGAAGCCGTAGACGAAGGGCGAGTTCGGAGTGTCGTAGATTTCGTCGGCGGTGCCGACCTGCTCGATGCGGCCCTGGCTCATCACTACGACGCGGTCGGCAAGCTCCAGCGCCTCTTCCTGGTCATGGGTGACGAAGACCGTGGTGTGGCCGGTGGCGTCGTGGATGTCGCGCAGCCAGCGGCGCAGTTCGCGGCGCACCTGCGCATCGAGCGCGCCGAACGGCTCGTCGAGCAAAAGCACGGCCGGTTCGATCGCCATGGCGCGGGCCAGCGCCACGCGCTGGCGCTGGCCGCCCGAAAGCTGTGCCGGATAGCGTTTTTCCAGACCGGAAAGCTGAACGAGGTTGAGGAGTTCCGAGGCGCGGCGGCGGATTTCCTTCGCCGACGGGCGTGACGGCCCCTGCCGGACCTTGAGTCCGAAGCCGATATTGTCGGCGACCGTCATATGGCGAAACAGCGCGTAGTGCTGGAAGACGAAGCCGACATTGCGCTCCTGAATCGACTTTTGGGACGCATCCTCTTCGCCGAAGAAGATCTTTCCGCGGGTCGGCCGCTCCAAGCCGGCAATCAGCCTGAGCAGCGTCGTCTTGCCGGAACCGGAAGGTCCCAGCAGGGCGATCAGTTCTCCCGACTTGATGTCGAGCGAAACGTCGCGGAGGGCCGGAAACCGCTCAAACTCCTTGCGCACGTTGGCAACGCGAACTTCCATGCAAATCCCTTTTGTAGTTGATGCATGCCGTTATCCCAAAACCGGTTCCCACTTTTGGGCGACATTAAATCTTTGTTTTATGCATGTCGTTGTCCAAAAACCGCTACACACTTTTGGGCGACATGCATTTGTCAGTGTCCGCGCGTCGCGGCGATCTCGGCGCCGTAGCGCATCTCGAGAAGTGTCTTCAAGACCAGCGTGACGAGCGCCAGGCCGGCAAGCAGCGAAGCGACGGCAAAGGCGGCGGCGGCATTGTACTCGTTATAAAGGATTTCGACATGCAGCGGCATGGTGTTGGTCAGCCCGCGTATGTGGCCCGACACGACCGAGACGGCGCCGAACTCACCCATCGCGCGGGCATTGCACAACAGCACGCCGTAGAGCAATCCCCATTTGACGTTGGGCAACGTCACGTACCAGAACGCCTGCCAGCCATTGGCCCCGAGCGACAGGGCAGCCTCCTCGTCGCCATTGCCCTGTTCCTGCATCAGCGGGATCAATTCGCGGGCGACGAAGGGGAAGGTGACGAAGACGGTGGCCAGCACGATGCCCGGCACGGCAAACAGGATGACGATGCCATGCGCCTTGAGCCAGGCGCCGAGCAGGCCTTGCGCGCCGAACAGAAGTACATAGACCAGGCCGGAAATGACCGGCGAGACCGAAAAGGGCAGGTCGATGAGTGTGGTCAGGAACGCCTTGCCCTTGAACTCGAACTTGGCGATCGCCCATGCGGCGGAGATGCCGAAAGTCACATTGAGCGGCACCGAGATCGCCGCGACCAGAAGCGTCAGGCGGATCGCCGAGCGCGTGTCCGGTTCGCTCAGCGCCTGTGTGTAGGCCTCGATACCTTTGGCGAAAGCTTCCTTGAAGACGATGATCAGCGGCAGGAGCAGGAAAATGCCGAGGAAGGCAAAGGTCACGATCATCAGCACGGTTCTCGCCGTGCGGCTCTCGGTCACCGCCGGCGACTGGCTTTCATGGTGCGGCGCGTAGGATTTGATCTCCGGGTCAGCCATAGCGCTTGCGGCTCCAGGTCTGCACCAGGTTGATGACCAGCAGCATGACGAAGGACAGCGCCAGCATGATCGCCGCTATCGCGGTCGCCGCGGCGTAATTATATTCCTCCAGCCGGATGACGATCAGAAGCGGCGCGATCTCGGATTTGAACGGCAGGTTGCCGGCGATAAAGATGACGGAACCGTACTCGCCGACGCCGCGCGCGAAGGCCAGCGCGAAACCGGTGACGATGGCAGGCGCCAGTCCGGGTAGTAGAACGCGGCTGATGATCTGGAAGCGATTGGCGCCGAGCGTGGCGGCCACTTCTTCTACCTCCTTGTCGATCTCCTCCATGATCGGCTGCACGGTGCGCACGACGAAGGGCAGACCGATGAAGACCAGCGCGATGACGATGCCGAGCGGCGTATACGCGACCTTGATGCCGAGCGGCGTCAGCAGGCTTCCGATCCAGCCATTCGGTGCGTAAAGCGTGGTCAGCGCGATGCCGGCAACCGCCGTCGGCAGCGCGAAGGGCAGGTCGACCATGGCATCGGCGATGCGGCGGCCTGGAAAGCTGTAGCGCACCAGCACCCACGCGACGATCGTGCCGAAGACGACGTTGACGGCGGCGGCAATGAAGGCGGTGCCGAAGCTGATTTCAAGCGCGTTGATGGTGCGGCGGTCGGTGACGATCGCCCAGAAGTCGGTCCAGCCGAGCGCCGCCGAGCGCCAGATCAGCCCGGACAGGGGAATGAGGATGATGAGGGTGAGGTAGGCAAGCGAGAAGCCGAGCGTCAATCCGAAACCCGGAATGACGCTCGGCTGCCTGAATCGCCACCCCGCCTTGGCGGGTGCTGTGGTCATGTCGTCCTGATCTAAATGCTACTGGGCCGGTTTGTAGATCTGGTCGAATATACCACCATCGCCGAAATGATAAGGCTGTGCCTTCTTCCAGCCGCCAAAAAGCGGGTCGTCGATGGTGATCAGCTTGATCTCAGGCAGCTTGGCCAAGTCCTCCGCCGGCACCAACTCGGGCTTCGAAGGGCGATAATGGTTTTTGGCGATGAGCGTCTGGCCTTCCTTGGAATAGAGATAGCTCAGATAAGCTTCGGCAACTTTCCGCGTGCCTTTGGCGTCGACATTAGCGTCGACCACGGCGACCGGCGGCTCGGCCAGGATCGAGGTCGGCGGGTAGACGATGTCGAAATTGTCGGCGCCGAACTCGTCGAGCGCCAGATAGGCCTCGTTTTCCCAGGCGAGCAGCACGTCGCCCAGCCCTTTTTGCGCGAAGGTCACGGTTGCGCCGCGCGCACCGGTGTCGAGAACCGGGACATGCGCATAGAGATTGCCGACGAATTCCTTGGTCTTGGCCTCGTCGCCGCCATCCTTGGCGCTGGCGTAGGCCCAGGCGGCGAGATAGTTCCAGCGCGCACCACCGGAGGTCTTGGGATTCGGCGTGATCACCTGGACGTCGTCCTTGACCAGATCGCCCCAGTCATGGATGCCCTTGGGGTTTCCCTTGCGGACGAGAAAGATGATGGTCGAGGTGTAGGGCGCCGAATTGTTTTCGAATTTCGTCCGCCAGTCGGGATTGATCCTCTTCGCTTTCGAGACAATGGCGTTGATATCGCCTTCGAGCGCCAGCGTCACCACGTCGGCGTCGAGGCCGTCGATCACGGCGCGAGCCTGCGCGCCCGACCCGCCATGCGACTGCTGGACGGTGACCGTCTCGCCTGTCTCGGCCTTCCAGTGGGCGGTGAAGGCCTCGTCGAATTGCTTGTAGAGCTCACGCGTCGGATCATAGGACACGTTGAGAATGGTGGTGTCGGCAAACGCGAAACCGAGCGTGCCGAACTGGACAGACGTGGCGACCAGTGCGCCGAGCAGTTTCCTGAAATGAGGTTTGGTCATTTCCGCCTCCGTTGAACTCGCGCCAAATCTACCGAATTGATAGAATTTAGATGCATTCAATGTTGCCTTTTTTGGCCTATTGAAGCAATTTTTCGCCTAGTTTCGGCGATGCGAGAAACTATTTTCCCGCATGGACCATGATCGCGCTCCCGACGCAATTATCTAGAGACGGCTAGCTCTTCGGCAATGGCTGCGTCGCGCCCGAAGGTTTCGGCCGGCTATTCGGCGGTAACGGGAAAGTTGAAGCGCTCTTTTGGAAACGGCTCGTTCTCCAGCGTGAAGTGCCACCATTCGCGGGCGTAATTCTTGAAGCCGCGGGCACGCATCGCCTCGACAAGCCTTTTGCGGTTAGCCGCCGCTTCACTGGCTATCGGTCGGTGAGCCGTTTCGCTCGCTGGATCGAAACAGTCGAAACCCGTGCCGAAATCGAGCGTGTCGGCATCGGTCGCGCCGCAGGCCGGTTTCGGAGCGCTCTTGCGGTCGGCTCGCGCGATCGCGACATCGACCGTCGATCCGCGCGAATGGGTGGACAGTTCGCCGATATAGCCCTTGGGGATGAGATCCTTGCGCTTGACCTTTGGGTACCATTGCGGGTCCGGTGGTCCACTCGTTTTTGTCCAGTCACCCATGTCGGAGACAGCCCGCGCAGGGCGATAGCAGTCGAACACGACCAGCGTCAGTCCTTCGGCGGCAATCGCTTTCTGCACTGCCGAAAGCGCTTGCGCCGCTTGCCTGGTGAGGACGCATACCGGCGCATCGTAGCCGCTTACCTTGCGATGCAGGAAATTTTCGAGGCCGGCATAGCGGATATCCTGCCGGATATTGGGATCGATGTCGGCCAGCCGAACAAAGCTGGCGGGGAGCTCAGCGGTGAAAGCGGGGGAACTACCGGCGGCCAAAAGCAAGGCGTGAAACCCAATCCCCTGAATCACCTGCCGCATTTTATTCAAGGGAAACTTTCACTCGACAAAAATCTTCACGCTGGCGGCGCGTCCCGCCGCGTCTATCACGGTCAGGGTCGAATAGCCGGCGCCATCAGGCTGCCAGGTCGCGGTGCGCCGCCGGTCGATGCCGACCAGCGGCTTGCCATTGGCCAGCCAGCGGAACGGTGCGCGGCCGCCTTGCAGCTTGAGCACCAGCGGCGAGGCGGCGGCCGAGGAGGCGTCGAGATCGACGCGAGCGCCGTCGGGCGGAAAGATGATGGTCGGCGCAGGTTCGGTCGGCGTCGCCTGCACCAGTCCGTCGGCGCCGGCGCCGAAGCGCGTCAGCGTCACCGGCAGCTCCTCGCGCTTCGGACGCCGGACGCCGGACGGCTGGCTCGGCAGCGGTACGGCGGCTAGGCTGGAACGGACAAAACCTTCGAACAGGATGGGCGCAGCCGAGATATAGCCGGACAGGCCGGGCACCGCGCCGGCGTCGGGGCGGCCGACCCAGACGCCGAGCACGTAGCGGCCGTCGAAGCCGACCGACCAGGCGTCGCGATAGCCGTAGGAGGTGCCGGTCTTGTAGGCGATGCCGCGTTGGGCGGCACCCTGGGGAGGCTTGACGCCCGACAGGATGTCGGTGATCTGCCAGGTCGCCTGCCCGTCGAGGATGGTGGTGGTCGAGCGTTCGGCATTCGCCGGCTCGGTGCCGTCATGCAGCGTGTGTGCCTTGCCGCCATTGGCAAGGCCGGCATAGAGTTGGACCAGGTCGCGCAGGGTCACCCCGACGCCGCCGAGGCCGATCGCCAGGCCGGGCGCTTCGTTGACGGGCAGGATAGGGGTCACATCGGCCTGGCGAAAGCGTGCCATCAGCCGGGCCGGGCCGACCGCGTCGAGCACGCGGATCGCCGGCACGTTGAGCGACAATTGCAGCGCCTGCCTGATGCTGACATCGCCCTGATAGCCCATGTCGAAGTTCTTCGGCCGATACCCGGAGAAATCGGCTGGGCTGTCCTCGATCAGCATCTCCTGCGCCACCAGGCCTTGTTCGAAGGCGAGGCCATAGATGAACGGCTTCAGCGTCGAGCCAGGCGAACGAACGACTTTGGTCATGTCGATCCAGCCCGAACGGCTGGCATCGAAGAAATCGGCAGAGCCGACCTCACCAAGAATATCGCCGGTACGGGCATCGGCCAGTACCATGGCCACCGAGAGGCGAGGGCCGAGCCTGGCGGCCGCATCCTTGGCCACCTGCTCCAGCCCTTCCTGGACACTCTTGCGGATCGTCAGTTGCAGCTTCTGGCCGGGAATGGCCTTGGACAGCATCGTATAGGCCGCATGGGCAGCGAGCGCCGGCAAGGTCCGCCGGAGCCCCGACACATCGTCGAGCGCGGCACGCGCGGCCTCACGTTCGCCGAGCAGGCCCGCCGAGACCATGCGGGTCAGCACGCGGTCGCGGGCGGCATGGGCGACGTCGAGGTTGCGGTCAGGGCGCCGCTTTTCCGGCAATTGCGGCAAAGCGACGAGCAGGGCCGCCTCCGAGACCGTCAGCCGTTTCGGCTCCTTGCCGAAATAGGCAAGCGAAGCCGCGCGCACACCTTCGAGATTGCCGCCATAGGGCGCCAGCGTCAGATAGCGTTCGAGGATCTCGCGCTTGGAAAGCCGCCGTTCGATCTGGAGGGCGCGCAGCATCTGCTTGATCTTCGAGCCGAGGCTGCGGCTGTCGCGCGGTTCGATCAACCGGGCGAGTTGCATCGGCAGCGTCGAGCCACCGGACACGATATGGCCGCTGGTCGCGAACTGGCCGGCGGCACGCGCCAGTGCCAGCACGTCGACGCCTTGATGATCCCAGAAACGCTTGTCCTCATAGGTGACCAGCATGTCGACGAACTGTTTGTCGACCTGGTCCAGGCTGGTAGCGAGCCGCCAGTAGCCATCCGGCGTAGCGAAGGCGCGCAGCAGCTGGCCGTCGCGGTCCTGCACTTCGGTTGATACCGTCAGCTCCGCCGGCAGCGGCGGCGGAAAGGCGCGGTCGAGCTGCCAGAGGGTGGCAGCGGAGAGGGCGAGGAAGCCAGTGACGGAGATGCCCGTGATGGCTGAACGGCGGAGGAATTTTTTGGAGAGCACGGCGCTGCCCTTCTTCCTTCTCCCCTTGTGGGAGAAGGTGGATTGGCGCGCAGCGCCAAGACGGTTGAGGGGTGCTGGCCAGAGCGCTATTGGTGCCAAGCTGGAACACCCCTCATCCGACCTCGCTTCGCGAGGCCACCTTCTCCCACAAGGGGAGAAGGGAGAGCCGGCCGCGACCTCGGCTCCCTTTCTGCATCGCTGAAGATTGGCAAAATCCTTTGCGAAGGCGCCATCGCCATGTTCCTGTTCGCCATCTTTGCCTACGGCGCCTTGACCTCCATCATGCCGGTGGCGGTGCGGGCCGAATATTGCGGCCGGTACATGTCCTCGATCGTTGCCGCCGGGTGGGCGTAGGTGCCCGGCGTCACCGCGCGCACGACGTAGGCGAGTGTGATGTTGCGGTCGCCGTCGCCGTCGTTGGGATTGAACGCCGCGACGAAACGGTCGTCGCGGAATTCGAGATGGGCGGCATCGGTCTGCGCCAGCCAGGAGAAGTTCGTCAATTGGGCGCTGGAGACCAGGCCCGGATTGTCGATCTCGAAGCCGGCCGGCAACAGGTCGGTGATCAGCAGTCGCGAAGGCCAGGTGTTCTGCTCGTAAACCTTGAGCACGACGACATAGCGTTCGTTCTGCTTGACCTCCGTCACGTTGGCCTCTGTGCCGTCTAGCTTGTAGTAGGTACGGCTGATGGTAAAGCCGTTGCCGCCGGCCGGCAGAGGCTGGATCGGCGAAGCCACGGTGGTGACGACCGCCTGCAGCGGATTTCTGCCGGTGTTGACGATGGTCAGCGGACTGTCGGCCAGGTCGCCACCGGCGATCTGGTCCGAATAGCCGCCGGCATGCGGTGCGCCGTTGACGGTCAGCGCGATCGAATCATTGCCGGCCTTCAGCGCGCGGGCCGCCAGCAGCATCCAGGACTCGTCCTGTGTGCTGGTCCACCTGGCGTCGGCGCGTTCCCTGGTCACTAGTTGGATCAGCGCCGGCACGATGGTCGGCACCGGCTTGCTTTCCGCGGCAAGCGCCAGGATCGCCGCGCCGTCGCGCAGTGGCGAGCCATAGTCGGACCGGTAATAGTCATATTCGGGCGTCGACTTGGCCAGTTGCAGCGCGGCCTGGAAGGTTGCCTCCGAGCGCTGGGTGTCACCGTAGAGCGCGAGAGACGCCGCCAATTGGGCGACGGCCATCGGGCTGGTAAAGGCTTCGAGCTGGGTGTCGGCATAATAACGCAGATCGCCGACCGAGGCCTTTTTGTTGCGGGCAAGCACATAGAGCGCATAGGCGATCTCGCTGCCGCGATCCTGGACGTCCTGATCGTAGCCGATCGCGTTCTGCAGATTGCTCAGCGCCTGGTTCATCGCCAGGGCCGGTACGTCGTACTTCTGCTCGCGCGCCCGGGTGAGGAAATCGGTAACATAGGCGTCGAGCCACAGATCGCCGGAACCCGGACCCCACAGGCCGAAGCTGCCGGCCGAGGCCTGATAGCTCAGCACCTTGTAGATAGCGTCCTGGACGCGGCCATGCAGATCGGGGTCGCTGGCCATGCCGATGCCGGAAGCCATCTCGTTGACGTAGAGAAGCGGCATGGCGCGGCTGGTGGTCTGTTCGGCGCAACCATAGGGATAGCGGTCGAGCGTCATCAGCAGCGACGGTACATCGAAGGCAGCCGCCTGCGAAACGCCGACGCTGACCGAAGCGCCATCGAGCAGGCTTGCCGCCAGCAGTTCCTTGTCGACGCGCAGCGCGCCGCCATTGCCCTTGAGGTCGACGACCATGCGGGTGGTCACCGGTAGTTGCGCCGGGCGCACCGGCACATAGAGCGTCTGCTCGACGGCGGTGCCGCCGGCATGCGCAAGCTTGATGGTGATCGAGGCGTTGCCTGCGGTCTGCGCAATCAACGGCACGGTCAGCGTCTGCCGCTTGCCTTTGGCCAGCGTCAGCTTTTCAGGCAAGGCGGCACTGCGGGTAGACAGGTCGCCCGTCGTGTCGATGGTCAGCTTGTAGTCGCCAGCGGGGCCGTCGGTGTCGGCGACGTCGAGCCGCATGACGGCGGAATCGCCGGGCGCCAGGAATCGCGGCAGGCCGGCGGTGATCACCACCGGATCGCGAACGATGACGTCGGACTGGGCATGGCCGACTGCTTCCTTTGTCCAGGCGACGGCCATGACGCGCACGGTGCCGTTGAACTGCGGTATGTCGAAGTCGATCCGCGCCTTGCCGTCGGAGTCGAGCTGGACCGGGCCGGAGAAGAAGGCGACCAGCTTTTCGGTCGGCGGACTGCCTTGCGATTGCATGTTGGCGCCGTCGCCGCCGGTGCGCAGCTTACCGGTTGTGCCCAGCGAGCCGTCGATCAGCCGGCCATAGATGTCGCGAACCTCGAGACCGAGCATGCGCTGGCCAAAGAACCAGTTCTCCGGATCCGGTACCTTGTAGTTGGTCAGGTTGAGGATGCCGACGTCGACGGCCGCGACCATGACATAGGCGTTGGTGCCGGGCTGCACGCCGGCTACGGCCACGGGGATCGACAGCTGCTGGCGCGGCATGGTCTTGTCCGGCGGCGCCAAGCTGACGGCAAGCTTCCGCGAGCCGGGATCGAGCTTCAGCCATTTGACGCCGATGGCGCGCGCCGGCATACGTGTCTCTTGCGCATCGCCCGGCCTGAACAGCGTTGCCGTGACGTAGGCGCCGGCACCCCAGTCGTCGCCGACCGGGATGTCGACGGTGCTGCCGCCGGCCGGCACGCTGGCGGTGACGGTCTTCAGGAGCTTGTCGGCGCCGATGGTGACGAGCAGCTCGCCGGCAAAGTGCGGCGACACTTTGAGCTTGGCCACTTCACCCGCCGCATAGGTATCCTTGTCGAGGGCGATCTCGAGGCCGTCGGGCGTTTCGGTGGTGGTGGAACTGACATACCAGCCGGCGTCGAACTCGTAGCTGGTGGCCGGGCCTTCCGGATCCGCTGTCTCGATCTCGAGCCGGTAGCGGCCCCAGTCGACCGGCAGCGACACCGTCGCCTCGCCATCGGCGCTTAGGTCGACCTGGCCGTTGGCCACCGCCTTGGTGAAGGTGACCGGCTCATAGTTCCAGGAGTTGCTCGAGCGGTACCACTGGTAGCTACGCTCGACCTTGACCAGCGACCACTGCGCGCCCTTCAGCGCCTCACGCTTGCCGTCTGGGTCGACAGCGATCAGGCTGAACTTGGCCGTGCCGCCTTGCGGCACCTCGTCGTCGTCGAAATCCGGGCGGATGCCGATCATGTGGCCCTGCGGGCGGATGCCGATATTCAGCGAGCGCTCGACGGCACGGCCGCCGGTTTCACGCATCCTGACAGTGACCTTTGCATCGACCAACTTGGTGGTGGATGGCAATTGATCGACGGAGACCGGGAAGGTCGCCTTGCCGTCCTCGCTGACCACCGGCAGGCCGGTGAAGGGCGTCACCGTCGGTTCAGCCGACTGTTCGTCGGCCAGACCGAAGGAATAGCCTTTGAAGCGGTCCCAGTCGCGGGCGGTCGACAGCGTCAATTCGCCTTCGAGCGCGAGGCCCGCGGCCGGCGCGCCGTAGAGAAAGCGGCCGTCGACGGTAATGTTGGCGGTCTCGCCCTGCGCGATCTCCTGCTTGTCGGAGGACAGGTCGAACTCGATGCGATCCGGTACGAAGTCCTCGACCAGGAACATCTGGCTGGCGACCGCCGCCTGCTTGGGATCGGTATGGATCGCCACCGTCCAGGTGCCGCGCATGGCGTTGGGTTCCAGCGGCAGGTCGACCGCGTGACCACCGGCCGATGCGCCATCGCTGACGATGCGGCGGTCCTCGACGCCGTCGGGCCGCGAGAAGATGAAGGTCAGCGGCAGGTTCTCGACCGCCTTGGCGGCACTGTCGCGGGCAAGGGCCGCGACATGGACATCTTCGCCGGCGCGGTAGATGCCGCGCTCGGTCCAGGCATAGACGTCGAGCGCGCCAGGTGCCGGCCGTCCGGCGACGCCACGGTCGGACAGGTCGAAGCCGGCGCGGCCCATATCGAGGAAGACGAAATCGTCGTCGCCCTGTTTGGCCATCAGCACGGCCGGGGCCATGCCGCTGTCGCCGCGCGTCAGGCCGGGATTGAACACCGCCCGCCCTTCCGCGTCGGTGGTCGCGGTGCCGAGGATTTCATTGTTCCTGGCCAGCAGCGTCAGCTCGGCGCCGGCGATCGGCTTGGCGGTTGCGAGCGAACGGGCAAAGACGTTCAGCCCATCCTGTCCGGTATAGGTCGACAGGCCGATATCGGAGACGACGAACCATTGCGTGGCGTGCGAATCATAGTCGTCGCTGCGATCGTTGACGGCTTGTGCGGTCAGCACATAGACGCCGGGCTTGCGCTTCGGCAAAGCCTCGTCGATTGGGAAGGAGGTGGTGACTTCCTTGTTGAGGTCGTTGGCGATGTCGAGCTGGCCTTGCCAGACCGGCTCGCCCATCTGTTCGGAGATGTTCGAAATGTCGTAGCCGTCAAGCTGGCGCAGGAACTGATATCCCGACAGAAGCTGGGCCAGCGAGCGGTCGCCGATGCGGAAGAGCTTCATTTCGGCGGCATTCATGTTGACGGTGACGACCGGTATGCCGCGGCGTGCGCCTGCGGGCAGCACGAAGCTGTCGCCGGTGAAGCGGGCCGAAGGCGCGCGGTCCTGCACGTAGATCGACAGAACCACCGGTGCCGCGGTGACTTCGCCAATGGCGGCCGGCAAGCCGGCGCGGAAGGTCACGTCATAATGTTGGCCGTGCTCGAGTCCTTCGACGCAGATCTGCTTGTCCTTGGCTTCGACGCCCTTGGGAGCGGCGTTGTCGACAGTAACGAACTGCGAGTAGTCGACGCCGGTCTTGACCAGTTCCTCGGAGAACTGCGCGCAGATGCGTGGCGCGCTGGTGTCGGCATCGACGGTATGATCGATGACGCGGAAGCCCTTGCGGGCCTTGAGATCCTGATAGGCGGCCCTGACTGCCGGCGAATTGACGAGAGCGAGGCTCGCCTCGTAGGCCTGCAGGGCCGGCCTGTAGAGATCGCGGCGATCAAGGCCGTCCCCGAGCAGCGCCAGCACGTCGGCGCGCGTCTTGGTGGTGCGCAGCAATTTGTAGGCGTTGAAGGCGGCGGAAGTGGCGTTCGCCGGTAGGGTCGACGGCTCCGAGCTGTTGGCGGTCGGATGGACGGCAAGCGTTTCGCGCGCCAGCTCGAGCCAGAGCTGGCCATCATCAGGCAACACCGAAACCGCCGCTTCGTATTTGTGCATGGCCGAGCGATGATCGCCCGTCAGCGCCGACTGTTCGGCGGCGGCCCTCAGCGCCGTCAGCCCTTCTGTCGGCTTGGTGTAGGTCGGGCCAGTGAGCTTGTTGCGGTATTGCTGGGCCTGGTCGGCCATCCAGTTGGGGAAGAAGGCGAGTTCGGGTGGCGCGCCGATGTCGGGATCGCCATCGATGTTGACGATCTTGCCGGCGACGGCGCCGCCGAAGGGTTTCAACGAATTGTAATCGGATTTAAGGAAGCACCATTTGGCCTTGAGGTTGTAGGTGAAGGCGCGGCAGGCCGGGTCGCCGAGGCAGGTGGTCTTGCACTGGTCGAGGCTGACATTCTGGTCGGATCTGAGATCGAAACCGAAATAGTCGGAATTGTCCGATGTCACCACCCGCCGGGCTTCGGCCGCTTGCGCGACACCGCTCCAGGCAAAAAAGAGAAGGAAAAGAATCGATAAACCACGAGCCGCGCGCATTGCCATAAACCCCTCCAGACAAGTGCTTACGTCCAGAAATCTTCAAGCTTCAGTCGCGCTTGTCAACATCGGGACGCGGCAGGATCCGCCTGCCAACGGTTTGCTTTCCGGCCGGTGACCGGTAGTAGCTCCATAGGACAGGGGATCACGCTTTCTTGCGGCGACGCAGAAGGTGTGAGTTCCAAGCCCTGTCTATTTCAGCAATTGGATTGTGGCCCCTTTACGAGTGCTTCAGAACTTCATTCCAATTTTAGGTTTGCGAGCTAGGCTAGGAGCGTAATGCCGGCGTATGAAAGGCAGATGTCGGGAGGAACCGCGCCACGGCGCGCGCTTTCGCGCGCCCTGCTTTTCGCATTGTTGTGCTCTACGGCACTTGTTGCCGAAACCGGAAGTGCGGCAGCCTTCGAGATTTTCGGCATCAAGCTGTGGGGATCCAAAGACGAAGATGCCGATATCGTCGACCCGCTGCGCTATGCGGTGACGATCGAGGCGCCGGACGCCGACAAGGATCTCGCCGAGAAGCTCGAAAACGCCTCGGCGCTGAAGGCCGACGAGGAACACCCGGTATCCGGTTCTCTCGGCCTGCTGGCCAAGGCGCGCAGTGACCGTGAGCAACTTGTTGCCGCACTCTACACTGACGCCCGCTACGAGGGTGTCGTCACCATCACTATTCAGGGCAAGCCGCTCGACGATCTGCCGCCCGATGCCGAGTTTTCGGGTCCGCAGCCGATACCGGTGGTGATAAGCATAGCAGCCGGGCCGAAATTCACGCTTGGCAACATCAGACTGGAAGGCGATGCGGCGGGGCTGGCAAGTGCCGATTTCGGCCTGATCGCCGGCGGTGACGCCAGTTCGGGCGCCGTGCTCAAGGCCGAGGCGGCGATCGTGCGGGCACTCAAGCAAGAAGGCAGGCCGCTGGCCAAGGTGACGGGCCGCGAGATCGTCGCCGAGCACGCCGGTTCGACGCTCGACGTGACGCTTGCCGTCGCGGCCGGCCCGGTCGCCGGCTATGGCGACACCACTGTCGAGGGCACCGAAAAGGTCGACCGCGACTTCACCGAATATATGACCGGCCTGAAGCGCGGCCGCCAGTATTCGCCCGATGAGATCGACGACGCGCGCGACCGGCTGCTTGGGCTCGAGGTCTTCAACAGCGTGACGGTGAAGGAAGCCGACGCGCTCGACGCCGAGGGCAACATCCCGATCGGTGTCGAGGTCAGCGAGCGCAAGCCACGCTATTTCGGCATTGGCGGCAGCTTCTCAAACACCGAGGGGCTGGGCCTCGAAGGCTATTGGGGGCACCGCAATCTGTTTGGCCGCGCCGAAAAGCTGCGCATCGACGGCAAGATCAGCGGCATCGGCAGCAACGACTTGACCCAGCTCAATTACAATGCCGGCGTCATGTTCGAAAAGCCGGGCGTGGTCGGGCCGGCGTCGAAGTTCATTGCCAGCGTCAATACCGTGCTGGAGCACCCCGACGCCTACGACCATTTCTCGGTCAAGGGCAGCACCGGCCTATCCTACGAACTCGACAAGAAGCAGACGGTTTCCGCGCAAGTCGCGCTGGATTATTCGAGGATCCACGACGCTTTCGGCAAGCACACCTATCTGATCGCCAGCATTCCACTGCAATATGTCTACGACAATCGCGACAGCAAGCTCAATCCGACCCGGGGCTTCAGGGTGCTGGCCTATGGCGAGCCGAGCTACGACATTTTGAGCGGGGCTGCGTTTGTCAAGCTGAAGGGCGAGGGGTCGGCCTACCAGTCACTCGATTCGGCCTCGAAATTCGTTTTCGCCGAACGTGTCGCCATCGGCTCTATCATCGGCGCCAGTCTTCAAGATGTTCCGGCAGATCGACGCTTCTACTCAGGCGGCGGCGGTTCGGTGCGCGGCTATGCCTATCAAGGCATCGGCCCGAAGGACAGCAATGGAGAGCCGATCGGCGGGCTTTCGTTCTTCGAGACCTCGGTCGAGATGCGCATCGCCGTCACCGACAAGATCGGCGTCGTGCCGTTCGTCGATGCCGGCACGGTGTCGACCAGGCAGGTCCCCGATTTTTCGGACATGAAGGTCGGCGCGGGTGTAGGCTTGCGCTATCTGACGGCGTTCGGGCCGCTGCGCGTCGACGCGGCGGTGCCGCTCAACCGCGGCCCCGACGATCCTCATTTCGGCATTTATGCCGGCATCGGCCAGGCATTCTGATGGCAATATTCAGGCGCATCCTCCGTATCCTTTTCTACACGCTGCTCATCGTCGTGGCAGCGGCGGTGGGGGCGCTCGTCGTGCTGACCAAAACCGAGCGCGGCCGCGAAAACCTTGCCGGCATCATCTCGACCATGGCCTCGACCGGTGATCGCAAGGTCACTGTCGTCGGCATCGACGGTATCTGGTCGGGCGCGCTGAGGGTCGATCATGTCGTTCTGGAGGATCGCGAAGGCGCCTGGATGGTGGCGCGCAACGTGGCCGTCGATTGGTCGCCGCTGGCACTCCTGTCGAAGAGCTTCAGCGCCGATCGCATTGGGGCCGAGCGTATCGAGTTGGCAAGGCTGCCGGTGGCCAATACACAGTCGAGCCAAAGCGGAGCGACGACGCTGCCGGTTTCCATCGACGTCAGGCAACTCGACCTTCCCGAAATCGCGCTCGGGCAGGCTCTGGCCGGCAGCGGTGTCGCCGAACTTGCAGCCAAGGGAGCGCTCAAGGCGGACGCCTCACCATTGGCGATCGAGACCAACCTCAACATCGTTCGCCACGACGGCAAGCAAGGCACGGTCGACGCCAAAGCCCATTTCGCGCCGGCCGACAACAAGCTCGACCTCGACCTTAAGGCATCCGAGCCGGCCGGCGGCTTAATCGCCAACCTGCTCAACCTGCCGGGCGCGCCGCCGGTCAACATTGTCGTTTCCGGCACCGGACCGCTCGCCAACTGGAATGGCATCGGGACCTTCGTTGTCGACGGCCGGATCGTCACCCAGCTTACCGGTCGCCATCAGCTCACCGACAAGGGTCATTATGTCGAGGCCAACGGCGATGGCGAATTCGAGCGCTTCCTGCCCGAAACCCTGAAACCGCTGTTTGCCGGCAAGACCAGCTTCGACCTCGCCGGCACGGCGACCGCGGCCGGCGGCGTCGATGTCGAGCGCGCCAATATCGACAGCGGCGCCTTGCACGCGACCGCCGCCGGCATTGTCGATCCGAACGGCGCCAGCGACCTTTCGGTGAAGCTCGCCGCAAAGGGGCCGCCGATCGTGCTCAGCCTCGGCAGCGAGGCGCAACCGATAACCGTGGCAATCAAGGATGCCACGGCCCGCGCTTTCGGCGATGGCAAGGCGCCGATGGTGGATATCGGCGCGTCGCTGGTCTCGGTGGTGGCGGGCGGCACGCGGGTGGACGACCTGATCGGGCAAGTGCATTCCGATGGTTTCGACATCCAGAACCGTAGCGGGCCGGTCACCATCAAGCTGACGGCGGCCGGCCTGAACACCGACGTCGCGACTTTGGCGCCGCTGATAACGGGCAGGGTCAGCGCCGGTCTCGCCGGCTCCGTCAGCAAGGAACAGATTGTCGTCGACGAAGGCACGCTACGCAGCGACGCGCTCAATGCGTCCGTAACAGCCACAGTGGCGCTTGCCGATCTGTCGATGACGCTCAAGATGAATGCCGACGCGGCTTCGACGGCGCTGCCGCCGCAAATCAGCTCGGTTCTCGGCGAGCGCGTGCAGTTTTCCGCAACCGCGACACGCGACCCGGACGGTGCGTTCGCCGCCAACGCATTGCAACTCACCTCCGGCACGCTTAGCGCCAGCGGCACCGCCAGTGCGCAAGGCACCGATATCCGGGCCGATATCAAGGGTACGCTGGGCGACGTGTCGGTGCTGTCGCCGCTGGTCGGCGCCAAGGTCGGCGGCGCCGTCGGTTTCGGGCTTACCGCAAGCGGCGCGCGCAGCGCACCGGATTTCTCGGTTTCGGCCAACAGCGACAGCCTAACGGCGTCCGGCCATGCGGTGAAGCAGATCAAGCTGAGCGCGAGCGGCAAGGCCGATATCGCCAGTCCCGCCGCCGATGTCTCGCTGACCGGCTCGGTCGACGACCAGCCGCTCGACCTCAAGGCATCGCTGGTCACAACCGACGGCAAGCGCTCCATCAATGGACTTGCCGTCTCGTTAGCCGACAACAAGGTCTCCGGCGACCTCGGGCTCGACGACAACCTGCTGCCGCTCGGCACGTTGACCCTCGATGCCGCCGATATTGCTCCGCTGGCCGCACTCGCAGGCCAGTCGGTAGCCGGCGACGTGCGCGGCACCATCCGCTTTGCGAACGACAACGGAGCGCCGACGGTCGCGATCGATGCGACGAGCGCCGTGATTTCGCGCGGCGAACTGGCGGCGAAGACAATCGCCGTCAACGCGCTGGTCGCCAATTATCTCAAAGCACCGGCAATCGCCGGCAAGATCAAGGCCGACACGATCACCTCCGGAACCACGGTGATCAGCGGCATCGATGTCGACCTGAAGCGCGATGGCGACTGGACCGGCTTTAGCGGCGGCGCCACGGTCGCCGGCATTCCGGCCAGCGCGTCCGGGCGCGTCAGGGTTGCGAACGGCACCACCAGCATCGAGCTTGCCTCGGGCGAGGCGACCGTCCGCGGCATCAAGGCAGCTGTCGCGCAGCCATCAGCGCTGACAATCGCCAATGGCAGGGTGAGCATAGAGAAATTGGCGCTCGGTGTCGGCGGTGGTTCGGTTGCCGTGTCGGGTACGGCCGGCCAGACGCTCGATCTCGCTGCCACCTTGTCGGCGATGCCGGCAGCGCTTGCCAATGATTTTTCACCGGGTCTCGATGCCGTCGGCGCGCTCAGCGGCACCGCGCAGGTCACCGGATCGTCGGCTGCCCCAGATATTCGCTTCACCGCCCGGCTCAGCGGCGCCGAAACCAGCCAGACCCGGCAGGCTGGGCTCGGGCCGCTGGATATCGACGCGGCAGGCCGTTTCTCGTCGGCCAGCGGCCTGGCCATCGAGCAGGCGACGCTTGCCGGCGAGAAAATCTCCGGCAAGGCAGCCGGCACCATCAATCCGAACGGTGCCAGCGATTTTTCGCTCGACCTGGCCTCTACCGGTCCGAGCCTGCCGTTGTCGCTTGGCAGCAAGGAGAGCCCGATCAAGCTCGAGCTACAGGCGATATCGCTAACGGCGGCCGGGCAGGGCGCCCAGCCGAAGCTCGACATTTCCGCGACGCTGCCATCGGCCGCCACCAATCTAGCTACGATCGAGGGCATCACGCTTGCGCTGCACTCCGATCGCTTCGACGTGAAAGCCCGGACCGGGCCGATCTCTGGCTCGGTGACCGCCGAAAAACTCGGCATCGACAATCCGACCGTCGCGCCGCTGATTGCAGGGAAAATCACTGCCAAGCTCGCCGGCAGCCTTGCCGCCGATACCATCGTCATCGATAGCGGCACGGTGACCAGCGACGCGTTGAACAGCGGCTTCAACGGGCGGGTCTCGCTGGCCGACGGCGCCATCGACCTCAATGTCAAGGCGGACGCCACCTCGGCGGCACTGCCGGGGGCGGTACGTGGCGTGCTCGCCGAGCGAACGCAATTCAGTGCCGCGCTGAAGCGGGACGCCAATGGCAATGTCACCGCCAATACCGTCAGGCTGTCGTCCGGTTCGCTGACGGCAGACGGCCAGGCGAGCCTTGCCGACAACAAGCTCAGCGCCGACGTCAAAGGCGCGCTAGGCGACGTCTCGCTGCTATCCAAGGACGCCAAAGGCGCCATCTCTTTCGCGCTGAATGCGCAAGGCGCCAGCACCGCGCCGGATCTGTCGCTGAGTGTCAACAGCGACAGGCTTTCGGTCGCGGCGCGCGAGATCACCGGTCTGAAGCTCACTGCCACCGGCAAGGCTAATGCCGCCAACCCGGCTGCGAATGTGCAACTCACCGGAAATGTCGGCGGCCAACCGCTGCAGGGCAGCGCCGCGCTGGCGACATCGGACGGCAAACGCGCCATCAATGGACTTTTGCTGTCGCTCGGCAAGAACCGTATCTCCGGCGACCTGGCGCTCGACGATGCCTTCCTGCCGGCCGGCACCGTGGCGCTCGACCTGCCCGATATCGGTCCGCTTGCGGCCCTGGCACTGGAAAAGGCCGATGGCGATGTGCGCGGCACGATCGCCTTCTCCAAGGCGGGTACCGTGCCGCAAGTCGCCGTCAAGGCGACGACGGCCTCGATCTCGCGCGGCGATGTCTCGGCCAAGGCCGTGAGCATCGATGCGCTGATCGCCAATTATCTGGCGGCACCGGTGATCTCGGGCAAAATCCGTGCCGACAGCGTAACTTCCGGCGGCACGGCTATTCGGGGCGTCAACGTCGATCTCAAGCGCGACGGCGAATGGACCGGCTTTTCCGGTGGCGCCACCGTCAAGGATATTCCGCTGAGGGCGGCCGGCCGGGTCAAGGCGGTCAAGGGCACGACGACGGTCGAACTTGCCTCCGGCGAGGCGACCATCCGCGGCATCAAGGCGGCCATCGCCCAGGCCTCGACCATCAACATCGCCAATGGAGTGACCAGCCTCGACAGGCTGGTGCTCAACCTCGGCGGCGGCACGGCGACGGTCACGGGCAAGGCTGGGCAGGCGTTCGACCTCAACGCGACACTGGCCCGCGTCCCGATCTCGATAGCCAACAGTTTTTCGCCGGGCCTCGATGCCGCCGGCTCCATCTCGGGCACGGTGAAGGTGACGGGGGCGCCGGCCAATCCGGCCGTTGCCTTCAAGATCGACGCCGCAGGCGTTCAGACGTCGCAGACCCGCGATGCAGGTTTCGGCGGCATGGGCGTCTCATCCTCAGGTACGTATTCGGGCAACAGGCTGACCTTCGACGCCAACATGAGCGATGCCGCCGGTCTCGGCCTCAAGGGCGGCGGCACGATGACGACATCAGGCGGACCCACCCTTGATCTCAACTTTTCCGGCAAGGTGCCGTTCGCCTTCCTCACCAGGACACTCGCTGCGCAAGGCCTGTCCTTGAGCGGCACGGCCGACGTCAATGTGCAGGTGCGTGGCCCGGCGACGTCGCCGGTGATCTCAGGCACGGTCCGCACGTCGGGCGCCCGTCTGGTCGATGCGCGATCGGGGCTTGCGATCAACGACATCACTGCCGATGTCGCTATCGGCAATGGCGTGGCCAGGATCAACCGCCTAACCGGCACGCTGTCGACACGCGGCAGCCTTTCGGCCAGCGGCACCGTCGGCATCGATCCGGCAAAAGGTTTTCCGGCCGATCTGTCGATCAAGCTCGTCGACGGCCGCTATACCGACGGCAAGGTGGTCACCGCCAATCTCGGCGGCGACCTGACCGTCAAGGGACCGCTCACCTCCGCGCCGGTGATTTCCGGTACCGTCAACCTGGCCAAGACCGTCATCACCGTACCCGAAAGGCTGCCCGGCTCGCTGGCCGAGCTCAACGTCAAGCACAAGAATGCGCCGGCAGCCGTGCGTGCACAGGACAAGGCGTTGCGCCCGGCCGCAGCAAGCAGCGGCGGTGGAGGCAGCGGCCTCAACCTCGACGTCACGGTCAATGCGCCGAGCCAGATCTTCATCCAGGGCAGGGGCGTCGACGCCGAGCTCGGCGGTTCGCTGCGGCTGACCGGTCCGGCATCGTCACCCCAGGCGGTCGGCACCTTCACCTTGCGGCGCGGGCGGCTGACGATCCTTGCAAAGCGGCTGACCTTCACCGAAGGCACCGTCGGCTTTTCCGGCTCTCTGGTGCCCTACCTCAATCTCACGGCGCAATCGAAGACGACCAGCGCCACCGTGACCATCGTGGTGTCGGGCGAGGCGAACAACCCGAAATTCACCTTCTCCTCGGTACCGGTGCTGCCGGAGGACGAGGTGCTGGCGCAGCTGATCTTCGGCCGTTCGATGTCGAACCTGTCGCCGCTGCAGATCGCGCAGCTTGCCGAGGCTGCCGGACAACTGGCCGGCGTCGGCGGCTCGACCTCCCTGCTGCAGAACCTGCGCAGCGCGATCGGCGTCGACGATCTCGACGTGATCACCGACGAAGAGGGCGGCACCGCCGTCTCGGCGGGCAAGTATCTCAACGACCGCACCTATGTGACGATCCAGAAGGGCGACAGGCCGGGCTCGGGCAAGGCAACCGTCGATCTCGACGTTGGACGCGGCGTCAAGCTGCGTGGCGAGGCAACCGACGCCGGCGAAGCCAAAGGCGGTGTTTTCTACGAACGGGAATATTGAAACCGGCCGTTCGCGCAGAACAACTGGTTGCCTGAAGAACGAGCGGCGCAGCGGCGAATGTCCCAGTTTAATTGCCCGTTGAGATTTCAGACGAAATCCCTGGCGCAGTAGCAAATTTGCGCCAAGACTGTCGTTATCGCGCGAACCGCCCTGCTTTCAAAGTTGCACATTCCTTGGCATGTTCCCAATCCGTGCCGTCTTTGACATCATGGCGCGGATGCGGAATGTTAAAAGGCAGAAAGCCAACAATGGGAGTTAGTCATGACGATCTACAAGAGTAACGGCGACCGCGTTCCCGATCACATCCTGGCCATGGCCGAAGATGCCAAGGCAGGCAAGATGGATCGTCGCGAATTTCTGGCTCTCGCCAGCGTTTTCGGCGCGTCGACGGCGATGGCTTATGGCATGCTTGGCCTCGCAGACCCGACGCCGGCCAAGGCGGAAGAGGTGAAGGGCAAGAAAGGCGGCATACTGAAGGTCGCGCAATGGATCAAGGATCCGAAGGATCCGCGCAAGTCCGACTGGTCGGAAATCGCCAATGCCGAGCGCCAGGCGCTCGAGCCGCTGGTCAAATACACCACCGAATACACGTTCCGCCCCTATCTGCTGGAGAGCTGGGACGTGAATGACGACGCTACCGAATACACGCTGCATGTGCGCAAAGGCGTCACCTGGAACAACGGCGATCCGTTCACCGCAGACGACGTCATCTTCAACCTCAAGCGTTGGGCCGACAAGAAGGCCGAAGGCAATTCCATGCCGGGTCGCCTCGGTTCGCTGGTCAAAGACGACAAGCTGGATGAGAGCGCGGTGACCAAGGTCGATGACCACACAATCAAGCTGACGCTCAGCAAGCCGGATATCGCCCTCATTCCCAACGTGTGCGACTATCCCGGCCTCATCGTCCACAAGACGTTCGACGAAAAAGGCGGCGACTTCAAGTCCTGCCCGATCGGCACTGGCCCGTTTGAGTTGGTCTCCTACGATGTCGGCCAGAAGGTGGTCTACAAGCGTCGTGAAGATAACAAATGGTGGGACGGCGAGGTCTTCCTCGACGGCATCGAGTTCATCGACTACGGCACCGATCCGGCGGCCATGGTCAGCGCCTTCGAGGCAGGCGAAGTGCACACCAACTTCGAAACCTCGGCCGACTATGTGTCCATTCTCGACGGCATGGACTTGGCGAAGTCGGAGGTCGTCACCGCGTCGACGATCGTCTGCCGCACCAACGTCACCAACAAGCCTTACGGCGACCAGAAGGTTCGCAACGCCCTGCAGCTCGCGGTCGACAACAATGTCGTCCTCCAGCTCGGCTACGGCAATGCCGGCACGGTTGCCGAAAACCACCATGTCGCCCCGATCCATCCGGAATACTACGAATTGCCGAAGGTTGCTCGCGACCCAGCCAAGGCAAAGGCGCTGATGGCGGAAGCCGGCCAGGCCGATTTCGAGCACGAGCTGATCACGGTCGACGAAGACTGGCACAAGAACACAGGGGATGCGATCGCCGCGCAGATGCGCGACGCCGGCATCAAGGTCAAGCGTACGGTGCTGCCGGGTTCGACCTTCTGGAACGACTGGACGAAGTATCCGCTGTCGATGACCAACTGGAACATGCGGCCGCTCGGCGTCCAGGTTCTGGCGATCGGCTATCGCACAGGTGAGGCCTGGAACGAGACGGCCTGGTCGAATCCGGAGTGGGATGCCAAGCTCAACGCTGCGCTGGCAGTTGCCGACGCCGCCAAGCGCAAGGAAATGATGAAGGATATCGAGCAGATCCTGCAGGATTCCGGCATTATCATCCAGCCTTATTGGCGCAAGCTCTACAGCCATTCGGTCAAGGCGGTGCAGAACTACAAGATGCACCCGACCTTCGAGCGCGACTACGGCAAGGTCTGGCTCGACCAGGCCTGACCGGACGATCCGGAAAGGGGCGTCTCGCCCCTTTCCCTCGCTCTTTGCATGGTCCTTGGACCGGAAGTCGGCGCAGCAAAAAGTTGCGGACTCTTCGGCCTGGGTCTGCAATAAAAAGGGTATTGCATCTGGGACTGGTCTGAAGGCTTGTTCTGCCGCTGGCGGCAGCGCACGGCTTGCAAACCGGTTCCACCCCCCAACCCGACCGGCAGGGGACCGCCATGCTTTCTTTCGTTATCAGGCGTCTCGGCACCATGGCATTGACGATGCTGTGCCTGACGATGATCGTCTTCTTCCTGGTCAATCTCGGGCCTAATCTGAAGAAGCTCGCGATCAGCCAGACCGAAATGCACACATCCGCCGAGCAGCTTGAGGATTGGCTGGTCAACCATGGCTATCGGCAGAATTTCTTTATCCGCTACGGCCAATGGCTGGGCATCATGCCCAAGCAGCCGGTGACCGACCCGGCGACCGGCAAGCCCGCACAGCGTTTCTCCTTCTGCAACGATCCGGTCGTGCCGACATTCTCCGGCATCCTGCAAGGCGATTTCGGTTGCTCGACCAAGTTCAAGACGACGGTCGCTTCGAAACTCTTTCCGGCGCTCAGCGCCACCGGCATCCTGATGCTCTGCGTGCTGGCCGTAATGGTGCCGATCTCGCTTTTGATCGGTATTCTCGCCGGCATGCGCGAGGGTTCACGCACCGACCGCACATTGTCGGTGGCTTCGATCGCCTCGACGGCGACGCCCGAATATGTTTCGGGCGTTATCTTCACCGTGATCTTTGCCTCCTGGCTCGGCGTGCTGAACGGTTCGGCGGCCTCGGCCAGCCAGGGCATCACCTTCTATAATTTCACCTTACCGGTGATGACGCTGGCGATATACGGCATCGGCTACATCGCTCGCATGACCCGCGCCTCGATGGTGGAGGTGATGACACAGCAATATATCCGAACCGCCCGGCTGAAGGGCCTCTCCTTCGGCAGCGTGGTGATAAAGCACGCTCTGCGCAACGCGCTGATCGCGCCATTCACGGTCATCATGCTGCAGTTCCCCTGGCTGCTCACCGGCGTCGTCATCGTCGAGGTGATGTTCCGCTACCAGGGGTTCGGCTACACCCTGGTCGAGGCCGCCGGCAACAACGACATCGATCTTCTGCTCGGCTGCTCGCTGGTCTCGGTGTTTATCGTCCTGATCACACAGCTCATCTCCGATGTCGGCTACGCGTTCCTCAATCCGCGCATCAGAGTTCAATAGGAGACCGGCGGATGCAGGTCGAATATCTCAGCGCCTTCAACGTCGTACTCGGCGTGCTTACCCGCTTCTGGCCGGTCTGGATCGCTCTCGCCCTGGTGATGGGGGCGAGCTTCGGCTACAAGAAGAAGCTAGGCCTTTACGGCCAGCTTTTCGACAGCGGCGTCGGCATCGTCGGCGTCGGCATCTGCCTGTTCTGGCTGTTTACGGCGATCTTCGCGTCGACCATCTCGCCCTTCGATCCGCTCGCCCAAGTGCCGATCATGAAGGACGCGCTGCCCGGCGCAATCGAGCCGGCGTCGAAACTTGTATACTATTTCGGCGGCGACAAGCTCGCCCGCGACGTGTTCTCCCGCATGGTCTATGGCAGCCAGATCGTGCTGATCATCGCGCCGGCGGCGACCGGTTTTGCGCTGATGGTCGGCATTACGCTCGGCCTGCCGGCCGGCTATTATGGCGGCAAGATCGATACGGTGCTGTCCTTCCTCGCCAACCTTGTGCTGGCCTTCCCGGTGATCCTCCTGTTCTACCTGCTGGTGACGCCGGGCATCATGGACACGCCGATCCCCTACGCGATGGCAGGGCTGTTCTTCCTGTTTCCGATCATCTTCTTCAGTGTGCTGTTCTGGACGCGCTACAAGAACCGCCCCGACCGCCTCTATATCCTGCTTGGCCTGACGTTGGTACTTGGCGGCTGGATCTATGCAGGCCTTGTCTTCGATGCCGATCCGTTCAAGATCATCCACATCGATCCCAACCAGCTCAACATCTTCGTGGCGGTGGTGTTCGCCTCCAGCCCCGGCGTGTTCCGCATCGTGCGCGGCCTAGTCATGGATATCAAAACGCGCGACTATGTTGCGGCGGCACAAACGCGCGGTGAATCGCCCTGGTACATCATGCTGTGGGAGATATTGCCCAATGCGCGCGGGCCGCTGATCGTCGACGCCTGCCTGCGCATCGGCTACACCACGATCCTGCTCGGCACGCTCGGCTATTTCGGGCTGGGACTGGCGCCGGAAAGCCCGGACTGGGGCACGGCGATCAAGGATGCCAGCCGGCTGCTGCGCTCCTTCATCCACCCGGCGCTGCCGCCGACGATCGCATTGATGTCGTTCGTGCTCGGCCTCAACCTCCTGGCGGATTCGTTGCGCGAACAGTCTATGAAAGATTGATGCCGGGAAGATCGATGCCGGGTTCGGCCCGACATGCCTGAAGAACAAGGATTGGAGCGACCCATGAATGAGGCAGTTCGAAATCCCGCCAAGCCAACCAATGGGCCGACCAATGGGCCGATCATCGAGATCGAGAACCTGTCGATCTCCTTCTTCACCCGCAAGGGCGAGATCCCGGCCGTCATGGATTTTTCCTGCACGGTCATGCCTGGCGAGGCGATGGGTATTGTCGGCGAATCCGGCTGCGGCAAGTCGACCGTGTCGCTCGGCATCATGCGCGACCTCTCCAACATCGGAAAGATCGTCGGCGGAAAGATCAAATTCCAGGGCAAGGACATGGGAGAACTGTCCGACGAGGAACTGCGAGCTATCCGCGGCAACAAGATCGCGATGATCTACCAGGAGCCGATGGCCAGTCTTAACCCGGCGATGAAGGTCGGCCAGCAGCTGATGGAAGTGCCACTGATCCACGACAAGGTGTCGAAGGACGAAGCTTACAAACGCGCCTTGGAAATGGTGCGCGCGGTGAAGCTGCCGGATCCCGAGCGCATCATGCGTTCCTACCCGCACCAGCTTTCCGGCGGCCAGCAGCAGCGCATCGTCATTGCCATGGCGCTGCTGTCGAAGCCTGCGCTGCTTCTGCTCGACGAGCCGACGACAGCGCTCGACGTGACGGTTGAGGCCGGCATCGTCGACCTGGTCAAGGGGCTGGGCGAGAAGTTCGGCACCTCGATGATCTTCGTGTCGCACAATCTCGGCCTGATCCTGGAGACCTGCGACCGCATCACGGTGATGTATTCGGGCGAAGCGGTGGAGACGGGCAAGATCAAGGACGTCTTCGACCGGATGCGCCATCCCTACACGCAAGGCCTGTTCCGCTCGATCCCGCTGCCGGGCGCCGACAAGAATTCGCGGCCGCTGATATCCATCCCGGGGCAGTTGCCGCTACCGCACGAGCGGCCGAAGGGCTGCAATTTCGGCCCGCGCTGCCACCATTTCGTCGAGGGCGTCTGCAACGCCGCCGAAATTCCGATGATCGCGGTCGAAGGCCATGACGGGCATTTCTCGCGCTGTGTGCGCTTCAACGAGATCGACTGGGAGGCGCTGCCACCCGGCGCCAAGAAGGTCAACGAGCGGGTGGTGCCCGGTGCGCCGGTGCTCCAGATCGAAGACCTCAGGAAGTACTACAAGGTCGGCGGCAGCGAAGTGTTCGGCTCGAGCGAGGGCCGTGTCGTCAAGGCCAACGAGACGATCTCGTTCATGGCGCGCGAATCCGAAACCGTCGCGATCGTCGGCGAATCCGGCTGCGGAAAATCGACCCTGGCCAAGGTGCTGCTCGGCCTCGAAACGGCAAGCTCCGGCCGCGTCAAGCTCGGCAACAAGGAGATCCAGTCGACCGGGATCGAGAAGCGCAGCGTCGACACGGTGTCGTCGATCCAGATGGTGTTCCAAAATCCGTTCGACACGCTCAATCCCAGCCATTCGGTTGGTTCGCAGATCATCCGTACGCTGGAAAAGTTCAATGTCGGCGACACGGTGGCCGACCGCCGCAAGCGGATGCTGGAACTGCTCGACCTGGTGAAGCTGCCGAGGGCATTCGAGACGCGCAAGCCGCGCCAGCTTTCAGGCGGCCAGAAACAGCGCATCGGCGTGGCGCGTGCCTTTGCCGGCGATGCCAAGGTGGTGGTGGCCGACGAGCCGGTCTCGGCACTGGATGTGTCGGTCCAGGCCGCGGTGACCGAGCTCTTGATGGACATCCAGCGCAAGAACAAGACGACGATGCTGTTCATCAGCCACGATCTGTCCGTGGTGCGCTACATCGCCGACCGCGTCGTCGTCATGTATCTCGGCTATATCGTTGAGCAAGGCACGACCGACCAGATATTCGCGCCGCCCTATCACCCCTATACCGAGGCATTGCTGTCGGCGATCCCGATCGCCGACACAAGCGTGGTCAAGAAGCACATCGTGCTGGAGGGCGACATCCCTTCGGCGATGAACCCGCCGTCCGGCTGTCCGTTCCAGACGCGCTGCGGCTACAAGAAACTGGTGCCGGACAACCTTTGCGAAACCACGGTGCCGCCAGTCAAAAATCTCGGCGACGGCCATATGAGCTTGTGCTGGCTGTCCGACGACGTGCTGGCGAAAATGGAGCCGGTGATCAAATTCGACAAGGAGCACGCCGCGAATGAGGGCGTGCCGGATGATGCAAACCACGGTGTTGGCCCTGGCTTTGCCGGAGATCCGCCCAAGCGCCCGCATGGAAAGACTGGCAGCGTTGAAGCCGATGCCGAGGGTCAGGCAGTGGAGAATGCCGAAGCGGTCGCCAAAGCCCGCCGTCACGAGGTTCGCGACGAGGTTTCAGAGACCGGCACCTCAAGCTCTGCCGACAGCCAGGTGGCACCAATCATGCCGCCGACTGTCGGCGACGGCCGACAGGCCGAGGACGCCACGCGCAAGCCGCGCAAACCCAAGGGCGGCTGAGAGCCGTTAATAGGCTAGGGCGCGCATTGCCGTAGCTGCGCGGCGTAGTCCTGCGCCATCTGTTCGGTGGCATGCGCATAGCGCTGCACGTCGGCGTCGCCGCGATTGCCGCGCTTATAGGCATTCCAGCCGAGATAGTAGGCGAGATACAGATTGTAGGTGTCGTTGCGGGCGACGCCGAGGGTCTCGGCGGTCTTGGAATGATACCAGCCGACGAAATCGACGGCATCGGCAAAGCGGGTGCGGCGCGCCGCCCAGCTGCCGGTCTCGTTCTGGTATTGCGCCCAGGTGCCGTCGAGCGCCTGCGAGAAGCCGGTGGCGCTGGAGATATGTTTCCAGGGAATGAAGCCCAGCAGCTTGGTGCGCGGCGGCCTTGCGTTGCTCTTGAAGCCGGATTCCTTGCGCACCGTCGCCATCAGCACGGGAACCGGCACACCGTATTTCTGCTCGGTGCGTTGTGCCGCCGCCTGCCAATTGTCGAACCAGCCGTCATTCTGGTCGAAAACGGCGCAGACATCGTTGATGTGGTTCGGCGGCGTCGCGCAGGCCGAAAGCGCCAGCGGCACGGCAATCGCTACAATTTTACTAAAACTCAACCTACGCATTGCAAGAGCATTAGGCCGAAAACATAAAAGGAATCTTGCTGCGTTCCTTAACGGCTCATCGGCCGCTTTGCCTGACGCGGAACAAGTATAACCATTCCGACGTTTGTTGTCGCTTTTACCGATGTGAAATTCCCGGAATGCCGCCTTGGCTAAAATCACGCCCGCAGGTGGCGGATTCTTGACAGCTCGATCCTCGTGCCGGCGCTTTGATGCGCGGCATGAGCGAACCAAGACGCAAGCGCGGCGCCGAGCGAACCAGCAACAGGGGACCGACCGCCATCCCGCAACTGCCGCTCAGGCGGGTGACAAACCCTTATCCGCCGATGGCGATGCTCTCGGCCGACCAGATCGAGGCGATCCACCAGGCGTCGATGCATATCTTGGAGAATTTCGGCATCGAGGTGATGAGCCCGCGGGCGCTGTCGCTGTTCGAGAAGGCCGGGGCCAAGGTCGATCATGCAACGATGAACGTCCGCATCGATCGCGGCATGATCGAGGAAGCGCTGAAGACGACGCAGTCCAGCTATACGCTGACGCCGCGCAATCCCGCCCATGCCGTCCACCTCGGCGGCAATACCATCAACTTCACGCTCGTCGCCGGGCCGCCGAATGTGCACGACATGGAGCGCGGCCGCCGTGCCGGCAATTTGCGCGATTATTCCGATCTCGTCCGGCTGGCGCAGCATTTCAACTGCATCCACATGCTAGGCAACCAGGTCTGCGCGCCGGTAGAATTGCCGGCGAATTCCCGTCATCTCGACACCTATTTCGCCAATCTGACACTGACCGACAAAAGCTTTCACGTCTCGGCCATCGGCCGCGGCAGGGCGCTCGACGGCATCGAAATGATGGCAATCGCGCGCGGACTGACGCTTGACGAGATGCGCGACGATCCCGGCGTCACCACGATCATTTCGGTCAATTCGCCGCGCCGCTTCGACGAGATGATGGCCGAGGGGCTGATGACGATGGCCGAGTTCGGCCAGTCGGTGGCGGTAACGCCATTCACGCTGATGGGGGCGATGAGCCCGGTGACGCTTGCCGGCGCGCTCGCCCAGCAGAATGCCGAGGCGCTGTTCGGCGTGGTGCTGACGCAGCTCGTCCGCCCCCGCGCGCCGGTGATGTATGGCGCCTTCACCTCCAATGTCGATATGAAATCGGGAGCGCCGGCGTTCGGCACGCCTGAAAACACCAAGGCGAATATCGCGTCCGGACAGTTGGCGCGGCGTTACAACCTGCCTTATCGCACAACGCCGGGCTCGGCTTCCAATGCCGCCGACGCGCAAGGCGCCTATGAGACGCTGATGGCGCTGTGGGGCGCGGTGCTCGGCCATGGCAACCTCGTCTACCATGCCGCCGGCTGGCAAGAGGGCGGACTGACAGCGTCGTTCGAAAAGTTCATCATCGACGTCGAGATGATCCAGCACATGATGGAGTTTTTGCGCCCGATCGAGGTCAACGAGGCCGAGCTTGCTGTCGAGGCTCTGGGTGCGGTTCCGACCGGCGGCCATTTCTTCGGCGAGCCGCACACTCTGGAGCGCTACGCCACAGCCTTCTACCAGCCGATGCTGTCCAACTGGCAAAATTTCGAGGCCTGGCAGGAGGCTGGCGGGCTCGATGCCACGGCGCGGGCGACGAGGCTTTGGAAGAAGGCGCTGGAGGACTATGTCGAGCCGGTGATGGAAGTCTCCAGGCGCGAGGCGCTTGAGACGTACGTGGCCAAGCGCAAGGAAGCGATCGGGCAAAGCGAGCCGTGATGATCGAAGGCTTGCGCTCGTGGGGCTCCTCCCCGAATTCATCGTTCCCATCCAACTCGTTGACGTCAGAGAGAATCCCATGAAATCGCATGCAAAGGTCGTGGTTATCGGCGGTGGCGTTGTCGGGTGCTCCGTGCTGTTCCATCTGGCCCGTCACGGCTGGACCGACATCGTGCTCCTGGAGCGCAATGAATTGACCTCCGGCTCGACCTGGCACGCCGCCGGCGGCATGCACACCATCAATGGCGATCCCAATGTCGCCAAGCTGCAGAAATACACAATCTCGCTCTACAAGGAGATCGAGGAACTGTCCGGCCAGGCGACCGGCGTGCATTTGACTGGCGGCGTCTTGCTGGCAGCGACGGAGGCGCGGCTCGACTGGCTGCGCGGCGTCGTCGCCAAGGGCCGCTATCTCGGCATCGAGCTCGAGGAGATATCGCCTGACGAGGCGGCCGAGCTGATGCCGTTGCTCGATCCCAAGCAGTTCGTCGGTGCCGTCCGCAACAAGGAGGACGGTCATCTCGACCCGTCCGGCGTTACCCACGCCTACGCCAAGGCGGCGAGGAAGCTTGGTGCCGAGGTCGAGCGTTTCACCAAGGTCGAGGACATTGTGCGGCGCGCCGACGGGCTGTGGCGCGTCATCACCAACAAGGGCGAGGTTGTGGCCGAACATGTCGTCAATGCCGGCGGCCTGTGGGCGCGCGAGGTCGGCCGCATGGTCGGGCTGGAGCTGCCGGTGCTGGCGATGGAGCACATGTACCTGATCACCGAGGACATGCCGGAGGTCGCCGCCTGGAACCTGAAGACCGGCACGGAGATCATCCATGCGGTCGACTTCGACGGCGAGCTCTATCTGCGCCAGGAACGCGGCGGCATGCTCATGGGCACTTACGAAAAGGCCAACAAGCCATGGTCCGAGTTCCAGACGCCATGGAATTTCGGCCACGAGCTGCTCGAACCCGACATCGACCGCATCGCACCGTCGCTGGAGGTTGGCTTCCGGCATTTCCCGGCGTTCCAGAACACCGGCATCAAGCAGATCATCAACGGACCCTTCACCTTCGCACCGGACGGCAATCCGCTGGTCGGGCCGGTGCGCGGCCTGCCGGGGTTCTGGGTGGCCTGTGGTGTCATGGCGGGGTTCTCGCAGGGCGGCGGCGTCGGGCTGGCGCTGTCGAACTGGATGATCGAAGGCGATCCCGGCGCCGATATCTGGGCGATGGATGTGTCGCGCTACGGTGACTGGGCGACGATGGCCTACACCAATGCCAAGGTGCGCGAAAACTATTCGCGGCGGTTTTCGATCCGCTTCCCGAACGAGGAACTGCCGGCTGGGCGACCGCTCAAGACCACGCCGGTCTATGATCTGTTGTCGGCCGAGGGCGCGCAATGGGGCGTCGCCTATGGGCTGGAAGTGCCGCTGTGGTATGCGCCCGAAGGGGTCAAGGACGAATTCTCCTGGCGCCGCTCGAGCGACTTCGAGCATGTCGCGAATGAGGTCAAGACCGTTCGTGAAGGCGTTGGCCTGTCGGAAATCTCGTCATTCGCCAAATACAGGGTAACCGGCGAGGGCGCTGCAGCCTGGCTCGACCGCCTGCTTGCCTGCAAGTTGCCAAGGCCCGGCCGCATGACGCTGGCGCCGATGCTGAAGGAAGACGGAAGGCTGATTGGCGATTTCACGCTGGCCAATCTCGGCAGTCCAAATTCGGAAAGTGACGATTGGTTCCTGGCCGGCTCCGGCGTCGCCGAGCAGTACCATATGCGCTGGTTCGAGGCGCATCTGCCGCAGGACGGCTCGGTCAGTATCGAAGCGTCGGGAGCAAAACTCACCGGCCTGTCGATCGCTGGCCCCAAGGCGCGCGACGTGTTGGCAAAAGTTACGCGGGCGGACGTATCGAATACGGCCTTTCCGTTCATGGCCATCAGCAGGATGGATATCGGCATGGCGCCGTGCCTGGTCGGGCGCGTCAGCTACACCGGCGACCTCGGCTACGAGATCTGGGTGGCGCCGGAATATCAGCGTGCCGCCTATCAGGCGCTGATGGCGGCGGGCGAGGAATTCGGCATCGGCCTGTTCGGCTCGCGCGCGCTCAATGCGCTGCGGCTCGAGAAGAATTACGGCTCATGGGCGCGCGAATACCGGCCGATCTATGGGCCGCTGGAGGCCGGCCTCGACCGCTTCGTCGCCTACGGCAAAGAGGCCGATTTCATCGGCAAGCAGATGGCGCTGGCCGAGCGCAAGCAAGGCGGCAGACTGCGGCTGCGGGCCTTTGTCGTCGATGCTGCCGATGCCGACGTCATCGGCGACGAGCCAATCTGGTACGGCGGTGCCGTGCGCGGTTGGGTCACGTCGGGCGGCTACGCGCATCATTCGAAAAAGTCCGTCGCCATCGGCTATGTGCCGAAAGAGATTGCCGACGAAGCCGACGGCTTCGAGATTGAGCTTCTGGGCAAACGCCACGCTGCGCGCATGCAGCCGATCCCGCTGTTCGACGCGAATTTCGAGCGGATGCGTGGGTGACGTTTCAGGCACCGCGGCGGTTGTCCAGCGCCAGGGCGCCGGCGCCGGCGAACGCCAGATACAGGAAGATGAAACAGAACGATATTGCCGCATCGCCGCCATTGTTGACCGGGAAAAAGTCGCGCGGCATGTGCGCCATGAAATAGGCGATCGCCATCTCGCCGCTGAGAAGGAATGCCACCGGTCTGGTGAAAAGCCCCAATACCAGCAGGATGCCGCCTCCGAATTCCAGGATGGCCGCGGTCAGCGATAGCCCGCTCATGGTGCCGGCATGGTCGCCGACGGGGAAATTGAACAGTTTCTGGGTGCCGTGCTCAATGAACTGCAGCGCCGTCATGATGCGCAAGGCGGCAAGGGCGAACGGTTGATATCCGGCGAGGCCTTCGAAAAGCTTCATCTACGACTCCATTTTCACCTAGCCCGGCCATAGGTCATCGCCAAAGACCGGACCATTCACATAGTCCGGCCTGCATTCAACTGTCGGTGAGTGAGTCGTGAGGCGTGCTGCAGCCTTGGGGCCGCACGATGGCGGCCCCGCGATCAGCGCGGCCGTTAATGCCCGGGCGCTGTCAGAGCAAAGTGCGCGCCTTGCGGGTCTGTGCACTGTACGATCCAGCTGCCGCCGGGGACCTCCATCGGACCCATCAGGATCTTGCCGCCATTGTCGGTGACGCGCTTGGCTGCCGCGTCGATGCCGGGCACGTTGAAATAGAACTGCCAGACCGGCGCCGGGATCTGCTCGGGCTTGTTCATCATGCCGCCAACGGGCTCGCCGCCGAAGGCGAAAAGCTGATAGACGCCCATCGGACCCATATCCATGGCGTCGCCCTTCTCCCAGCCGAACTGGCTGGAATAGAAATCGAACGCCGCCTTCCAGTCTGACGTGTAGAGCTCATGCCAGCCGATGTTGCCGGGGGTCGCCAACTGTAGCGGCGGCTGGTCGGGGCCGCTGGGCTGCAGGAAGTTGAACATCGCGCCTTGCGGGTCTGCAACGACGGCGAAGCGGCCGACGCCAGGAATGTCGTCGGGCTCGCGGTGAACCGCGCCACCAGCCTTCTTGAGGGAGGCCGTTGCGGCATCGACATCCCTGGTGAGGATATAACCGACCCAGGCCGGCGGCATGCCCATCTTGCGCGCGTCATCGGGCAGCGTCATCAACCCGCCGACGCCGCGCTCGCCGACATTCATGACGATATAGCGCGGCATGCCCTGGGCCCCTTCGAAAGGCTGCCCCCTCCAGCCCACCACGGAGGTGTAAAACGCCTCGGCGGCGTCGAGATCGGTGGTCATCAGCTCGTACCAGAAGAAGGGCATGGGGGACTGTGGCATTGTCGTGCTCCTTGCGGTTTGTACATCGATCATGCGCGATCCATTCTAGGACGATCTTCACGACGAAAATCCGACAGCCAACCAAAAAAGATGACGGCAAATTGGAAATGTTACCGGGTTGCGCGCCCGCGGTTTTCGACTTTGCTCGCAGTCAACGAGGGGTTGTTGATCCATGCGCCGGATGTCGCTCACTTCCCTGACCAGAGCGGACCATCACCAGTCTAAGGCCTATCCCGCTGCCCGGAATGGTTGTGGAAGGCGTGGTGCGCAACGCAGTGATCAGATCCAAGCGGCTATGGCTTCACGAGCAATCACCTCTACCGTGCATTCGAGACTGAGCAATAGGAAATGCGAACAGTCGTCTGTCGGCCCGGGTATTGATCGCAACCAGTGCGAGTTCTCGACTCGGAGGAGGGGCCATCTATAGGAGGCTTGCCTGCCAGAGCCAATCAAGGGGATTGAGCTGCTAGCGCTGACATGGGTCACTCCCAACATGTCGTCATAAGCCGAAATTGCTAGCACTCCGTGGAAGTTGATCTTGAGGGTTCGTTCGGACGTCCCGACGAAGAAGTCGCCTTCGACGGCCAATTCAAAGTAGTTGTCGGATTTCAGACGCCACACCTGGCAGGCAGCCAGCGGTAAATCTTGCACAGGCTCCCACCGCTGAACCGCCTCCTGAACAATGTCCATCACCTTCTCCAATGTTTGAAAGTCGCGCACGATGCTCAAGCGCCTACCGCCCTGATAGCCAATTCTGCGCGCCGCATCCTTGAGGCGCAACGGACGGTGCTCAAAAAACATGAGTGCATCTATCATGTTTTGTTCAGCCCTTTCAGCGGTTTGCACCGAAAATTGACCAATTGATAAAAAAATAAAACGTGCTAGCCTTCCCCAAAACAAGAACATAGGGAACTGACGATGCCAGAAGGCCAGTTCAAGCAAGGCATTGCCGGCGGGCGGCTCTCGCCGGACCAATATGCTGATAACTTCGCCGACCTGCACCCGCCGCTCGATCATCACGAGGCGCTGGTCGAGTCCGACCGCTGCTATTTCTGCTATGATGCGCCGTGCATGAATGCATGCCCGACCTCGATCGACATCCCGCTGTTCATCCGCCAGATTTCGACGGGCAATCCGATCGGCTCAGCCAAGACTATTTTTGATCAGAACATTTTGGGCGGCATGTGCGCCCGCGTCTGCCCGACCGAGACGCTGTGCGAAGAAGTCTGCGTGCGCGAGGTGGCCGAAGGCAAGCCGGTGCAGATCGGTCGCCTTCAGCGCTACGCCACCGATGTCGCCATGGCCGAAAACAAGCAGTTCTACGAGCGCCCCGAACCGACCGGCAAGACGGTCGCCGTGGTCGGCGCCGGACCGGCGGGGCTTGCCGCCGCGCATCGGCTCTCCCGCTACGGCCACGACGTGACCATCCTGGAAGCTCGGCCAAAGCCCGGCGGCCTCAATGAATACGGTATCGCCGCCTATAAGAGCGTCGACAATTTCGCCCAGGCTGAAGTCGACTATGTCACGTCGATCGGCGGCATCGACATCCAGAACGGCAAGGCGCTCGGCCGTGATTACCAGCTGTCGGATCTGACCAGGAATTACGATGCGGTGTTCCTCGGCATGGGGCTTGCCGGCGTCAATGCCTTGCGAGCGGATGGCGAGGAGGCGCCGGGCGTCAGCAATGCTGTCGAGTTCATTGCCGAGCTTCGCCAGGCCAGTGATCTGGCCAGCCTGCCGGTCGGCCGGCGTGTTGTCGTCATCGGCGGCGGCATGACGGCGATCGACGCGGCGGTGCAATCGAAGCTGCTCGGAGCCGAAGAGGTAACGATCTGCTATCGGCGCGGCCCGGAGCACATGAACGCCTCCGAATTCGAGCAGGATCTGGCTGCCGCCAACGGCGTCATCATCCGGCACTGGTTGCAGCCGAAGCGGGTCATTGCCGACGCCGGCAAGGTGTCGGCGATCGAGCTCGAATACACCGCGATGGACGGCGACCGGCTCGTCGGCACCGGCGAGCGGCTGACGTTGACCGCCGACCAGGTGTTCAAGGCGATCGGCCAGAGTTTTGTCCCGGCTGCGCTCAACGGCAGCGGGGCTTTGCTTGACCTGGAAGCCGGCCGCATCAAGGTCGACGCCGAAGGCCGCACCTCGCTGCCAAACGTCTGGGCCGGCGGCGACTGCATCTTTGGCGGCGACGACCTGACAGTCTCGGCCGTCGCACAAGGCCGCGACGCGGCGGAAAGCATTCATCGGGCACTGACCTCGAACGGGAGGGCATGAGCATGGCAGACATCCGCAACAATTTCGTCGGCATCAAATCGCCGAACCCGTTCTGGCTGGCCTCGGCGCCGCCGACCGACAAGGCCTATAACGTCATCCGCGCCTTCAAGGCTGGCTGGGGCGGCGTTGTCTGGAAGACGCTCGGCGAAGAAGGGCCGCCGGTGGTCAACGTCAACGGGCCGCGCTACGGCGCCATCTGGGGCGCCGATCGTCGCCTGCTTGGTCTGAACAATATCGAGCTGATCACCGACCGTGACCTGCAGGTCAATCTGCGCGAGATCAAGCAGGTCAAGATGGACTGGCCCGACCGGGCGATCGTCGTCTCGCTGATGGTGCCGTGCGAGGAGCATGCCTGGAAGGCGATCCTGCCGGTGGTCGAGGAGACCGGCGCTGACGGCATCGAGCTCAATTTCGGCTGCCCGCACGGCATGTCGGAACGCGGCATGGGTGCGGCGGTCGGCCAGGTGCCGGAATACATCGAAATGGTGGTGCGTTGGTGCAAGGCCAATACCCGCATGCCGGTCATCACCAAGCTGACGCCCAACATCACCGACATACGCAAGCCGGCACGCGCTGCCCTTGCCGGCGGCACCGACGCGGTGTCGCTGATCAACACCATCAATTCGATCACCGGCGTCAACCTCGACAATTTCGCACCGGAGCCGACGATCGACGGCAAGGGTTCGCATGGCGGCTATTGCGGTCCGGCGGTGAAGCCGATCGCCATGAACATGGTGGCCGAGATCGCGCGCGATCCGGAAACGCATGGCCTGCCGATCTCCGGTATCGGCGGCATTACCACCTGGCGCGACGCCGCCGAATTCATGGCGCTCGGCGCCGGCAATGTGCAGGTGTGCACGGCGGCGATGACCTACGGCTTCAAGATCGTGCAGGAGATGATCGCCGGCCTGGAAAACTGGATGGACGAGAAGGGCCATGCCACGCTCGACGACATCGTCGGCCGTGCCACGCCCAACGTCACCGACTGGCAGTATCTCAACCTCAACTACGTCGCCAAGGCGCATATCGACCAGGATGCCTGCATCAAATGCGGCCGCTGCCACATTGCCTGCGAGGACACTTCGCACCAGGCGATCACCGCAATCGTCGATGGCGTCAGGCATTTCGAGGTGATCGAGGCCGAATGCGTCGGCTGCAATCTCTGCGTCAATGTCTGTCCGGTCGAGAACTGCATCACCATGGAGGCGCTGGCGGTCGGCGTGATGGACCAGCGCACCGGCAGGCCGGTGTCGCCGATCTATGCCAACTGGACGACGCATCCGAACAATCCGATGGCCAAGGTGGCGGCGGAATAGCATTGCGAAAAAAAGCGGCGTTCATGGCGCCGCTTTTTGACTTTCCTATTGCGGATAAAAGTTATCCACGATAATCTATATCCATGAACAGGAGAGCGAAATGAAGCTGGGCGAAGGCGTCGAAGCGGCCATCCACTGCGCCGCGATGCTCGCCGGCGTTGATGGCGCCGCGACCTTGCCAGGTGCTGCCATGGCCGAGGCGTTCGGGCTGTCGCCGAGCTATCTGCTTAAGCATCTCAACGCGCTGACTGCGTCCGGCATTCTGGAATCAGTGCCGGGGCCGTCCGGCGGCTATCGGCTAGCACGGCCGGCCGAGCGCATTACGCTGCTCGATATCGTGCTCGCTGTCGAAGGGCGCGAACCTGCCTTTCGCTGCGGCGAGATCCGCCGCAACGGTCCCGTCAAGCTCGATGCATCGGCCTACGTCAAACTATGCGGCATCAATGCCGCGATGCTGAAGGCCGAGCGCGCCTATCGTGCCGCACTTGCCGAAACCAAGCTGTCCGACATCGTGGCCACTTACGCGGCAGAAGGCGATCCGAGATCGATTGCTGCCAGTTGCGCCTTTGTGGCGCGCCATCAGCGGCCGCAGAAATCCAGTTCAACCAAGCAAGCATGAAAGGAAAGACGATGAAACAGCGGATGCAATTTTTCGCCAAGGCGCCGGAGATCATGAAGGCGGTGTCGGCACTCAACAAGGCGGTCGACGAATGCGGGCTCGAGGCGAGCCTGCTGCATCTGATCAAGCTCAGGGCATCGCAGATCAATGGTTGCTCCTATTGCGTCGAGATGCACAGCCGTGAGGCTAGGCGCGATGGCGAGACTGAGCAGAGGCTTTATCTCGTCTCGGCCTGGAAGGAATCGCCGCTATTTTCGGCACGCGAACGCGCCGCCTTTGCCTGGACGGATGCGGTGACGAAGATCGCCGAAAGCGGTGTTTCGGACGAACTCTATGTGCAGACGCTCGAGCATTTCTCGGAAGAGGAACTGGTCAAGCTGTCGGTCGCGCTCGGCATGATCAACACCTGGAACCGGCTTTGCATCCCGTTCCACGCCCTTCATCCGATGCCGGCAGCCAAGGCCGCCTGATCGACGAAACGGGCGCGCGAGCTGCGCGCCCGTTTTCAGTTGGAGATCAAGAACATGTTTGCAAACTTTGAGAACGAGATTCTATTTGCCGCCCGTCTGCTGCTTGGTGGCGCCTTCGTCTTTGCCGGCCTGCGCAACATCCAGAACCGGGCTTTCGTGACCCAATTGATGGCGACGCGAGGCGTGCCGCAGGCGCGGCTGGCGCTGTGGGCCGGCATCGTCCTGCAGATCGGCGCCGGCGCGTTGGTGTTGACGGGTTTGTGGACTGCTGTCGCGGCGGCGGCGCTAATCCTGTTCCTCATTGCCGCGACGCCGATGTTCCACAATTTCTGGGACCATCAGGGGCCGGAACGCGCAGCCCGAATCAATGGGTTTGTCGCCAATGTCGCGCTGACCGGCGGGTTTCTCTCGCTGATGGGGCAGGCGGCATAGCAGCGACCGTCCCGAAACGGTGGACGCATCACCGCTCACGCCGCAAAGCGCAGGCCGCCGTCGCAGGTCAGCACCTGGCCGGTCATGAACCCGTTGGAGACGAGGAATGCGATCGCGCTGGCGACGTCCTCGGCGCGGCCGATACGGCCGACCGGCGTCTTGCCGGCATACTCGGCAAACACCGCATGGCGCTGTTCATCGGGCAGGAAATCCCACCACGGCGTGTCGATGACGCCCGGCGCCACGACATTGACGCGTAACGGCTTCAGCTCCATCGCGAGGATCGGCACCACGGTCAGCAGCATGCCGTTGACGGCGGCGATGCCGGCGACACCCGGCGCCGACAATTGCGCCGACACCGCCGAGATGAAAGTCACCGAGCCGCTCTTGTTCAGCGTCGGCAAGGCGGCCTGCAGGCAGGAGAGCTGTGGCCGGACCTTCTCGTCGACGCCGCCGCCGATGTCGGTCAGGTCAAGCGTTTCGAACGGGCCGAGGCCCTTGCCGCCGCTGGCGGCCAGCACCAGGTGATCGAAAGGGCCGAGTTCGTTGAAGAACCGGCGAACCTCGTCCGGCTTCGCGGCATCGAAGGCAGCTTTTTCGACGGCGCCGCCAAGGCTTTGCCATGCATTGTCGAGCCTTTCCCTGCTGCGCCCGGTGATCGTCACCTTCATCCCCGGGCCAAGCAGCTTTTTCGCGGTGGCGAGGCCAATGCCGGAGGAGCCGCCGATGATCACGGCGTGCTGCGTTTTCTCGATCATGAATTTTCTTTCTTCGATGTGGCGGAAGCGGGTGCGAGCCCGACAAGACCGAGGCTCAATTCACGCAACTGCTGCCTCGCCTTCGCGTCATAGGCTTGCGCATCGGCGCGGGATTCCCTTTGGCCGTCGAAATAGAGGCCGCTTCGCCCTTCCAGCGCGGGCGATGTGGCGAGATTGATGATGGCTTCGGCGCCGGTTTCGACCGAACTCCAGGGTGTGACGCCCGCCTGCCGCACCATCGTGGTGTTCATGTAGCTTGCCGGATGCAGGCTGTTGACCGTGACGCCGGTGCCGTTCAGCTGCTCCGCCAGATCGATGGTGAACATGATCTGCGCCAGCTTGCTCTGGCAGTAGGCACGAACGCCGTCGTAGGAGCGGGTCAGCATGACATCCCTGAAGTCGATCGCCCGTTGCCCGGCCGAGGCGACATTGATGATGCGCGCCGGCGCACTGGCCTTGAGCAGCGGCAGCAGCTCCGTAGTGAGCAGGAAGCCGGCGAGATAATTGACGGCAAAGCGCAGCTCGTAGCCGTCGGCGCTGACCTGCCGTTTCGCGTTGGGGCCGGCTGTGCCGACGCCGGCATTGTTGATGAGGATATCGAGCCGGTCAGTCCTGGCGCGGACGGCTTCGGCGAGGCGGCGGACCTCGGCCAGGGAGGAGAGGTCGGCGACAAGCAGCTCGGCCTTGCCGCCGGCGGCTTCGATCTCGGCCACGGTCGCCTTGCCCCTTGTCGCGTCGCGGCCATGCACCAGGATGCGGGCGCCGCCGGCGCCGAGCCTTTGCGCCACGACTCTGCCGACGCCGTCGGTCGAGCCGGTAATCAGGATCGTCTTGTCTTTCAGTTCCATGTTCAGAGCCTCCATGTCATCGCTCTGAGCAGAAAGATGGGGCACCAGACGCATGCCAAACAGTTCAAACTTTATCCTGGTATCGGTACTGCTATAATAGCGCCGATGGATTCCACCACGCATTCTGCCGAAGGCAGCCGTCGCCGCGAGCTTGGCGCCTTTCTGCGTTCGCGGCGCGAAAGGCTGACGCCATCGGCCACGGGCATCTCGACCGGCCTGCGCCGGCGCACACCCGGGCTGCGGCGCGAGGAGGTGGCGATGATCGCCGGCGTCGGCACGACCTGGTACACATGGCTGGAGCAAGGGCGCGACGTGCGGCCGTCCGTCGAGGTGCTGACGGCGCTCAGTCAGGCATTGCGCCTGGACGCGGCCGAGCAACGGCATCTGTTCATCCTTGCCGGCCGTCCGCAGCCGGAGCATCGCGTCGATGCGCCTGAAAAAGTCGACGGACCCTTGCTGCACATGCTGCAAAGCCTGGTCCTGCAGCCGGCCTATGTCGTCGGGCGGCGCTGGGATGTGCTGGCCTGGAACTCTGCCGCGGCAGCCGTGTTCGGCGACTATGGCCTGCTGGAGGGCGATGCCCGCAACATCGTCCATATGGTTTTCACCAGCCCGCAGCATCGGCGCCTGCTCGTCGACTGGGAGGAACTGGCGCGTGCCGTGCTGGCGTCATTCCGGGCGGAAAGCGCCAAATATGTCGGCGACCCGGATTTCGAGCGGCTGATCGCGCTGATGACACGTTCAAGCCCGGAGTTTCGGGCATGGTGGCCGCTGCGCGATGTGGCCCGCAACCTGTCGGGTGTGAAGCATGTCAGGCATCCGACGGCAGGCGCCATGGCGTTCGAGCATATGAGCCTGTCGATCGACGACGGCTCGGACATGAAGCTGATCGTCTACACGCCGCTCGCCGAGCAGAACTCGATCGCCAAGCTCGAACAACTGCTGGAGACGCTTCCGGCCGAGCGGCGCAGCGCCTGAACCCTATCTTTGTTTTGACCATGATCTTGTCCGAAAACCGGCTTCCACTTTTCGGGATCATGGTCGTCAGCCCTTCGGCTTCAGCCCGTCGATGAACAGCTGCTCAAGAAATCTTGCGGCATCCTCGAAGCGGCCGTCGCCGCCGCGGTCGGGGCCGAGCACGGCGCGCACCTGCACGTCGAAATCGGCATAATGCTGCGTCGTCGCCCAGATCGAGAAGATCAGGTGCCAGGGGTCGGTGCGGGCGATCTTGCCGGCGCGCATCCAGCCCTTGATGACGTTGGCTTTCTCGTCGACCAGCGTCTTCAACTCCCCTTCCAGCATCGGCATGATGCGCGGCGCGCCCTGCAGGATCTCATTGGCGAACAGGCGGCTCTCGCGCGGGAAATCGCGCGCCATTTCCAGCTTGCGCCTGATGTAGCTGCGCAGTTCGGTTAGCGGATCGCCGATGTCGTCGAGCTCGCGCAGCGGCGCCAGCCAGGTGTCGAGAAGCCGCTGCATCAGCGTCTTGTGGATGTCCTCCTTACGGCGGAAATAATAGAGCAGGTTTGGCTTCGACATGCCGGCGGCTTCGGCGATCTGGTCGATGGTCGAGCCGCGAAAACCGTTGGTCGAGAAGACTTCGAGCGCCGCCTCCAGGATGAGCTCGCGCTTTTCCAGCTGAATGCGGGTGCGGCGAGGAGCGGAGCTTTCGACCGCCCCCGTCACCCCGCAAAACCTTCGCTGGGAGGAGTGTCTGGACCAATTCTCTGGACCAGTTTTTCCTCGCCCTGTGGAGCGCACTTCGAAAGCCGCATTTCCGCTAGTAATCCCTTGACCGCTGATAAGGCGGTGCTAACGTTTGTCCAACCGGTCAAAAATTTGCGTAGCACGAAAACGTCGCGAAGACCAAGCGTTGGAAAGACCAAGCGTTAGCCGCACCGAAACAAGTTACAAGGGGAAGTCTTGGTCATGTCCAACCGGCTGAAAGTCACGCCGAACGATCTCAGCGCATTCTGGATGCCGTTCACGGCAAACCGGCAGTTCAAGCAGGCGCCGCGCATGATGGTGTCGGCCAAGGACATGCACTACACGACCAGCGACGGGCGCAAGGTGCTCGACGGCACCGCCGGCCTGTGGTGCGTCAATGCCGGCCACTGCCGCCCGAAGATCACCGAGGCGATCCAGAGCCAGGCGGCAGAGCTCGACTACGCACCCGCGTTCCAGATGGGCCATCCGATCGTGTTCGAGCTGGCGAACCGGCTGGTCGACATCGCGCCGAAGGGCATGGACCATGTGTTCTTCACCAATTCCGGCTCGGAATCGGTCGAGACGGCGCTGAAGATGGCAATCGCTTATCACCGCGTAAAAGGCGAGGGCTCGCGCACCCGTCTGATCGGCCGCGAGCGCGGCTATCACGGCGTCAATTTCGGCGGCATCTCCGTCGGCGGCATTGTCACCAACCGCAAGATGTTCGGCACGCTGCTCGGCGGCGTCGATCACATGCCACACACGCATCTGCCGGAAAAGAACTCTTTCACCAAGGGCGTGCCGGAGCATGGCGCGGAACTGGCGAACGAGCTGGAGCGCATCGTCGCACTGCACGACGCCTCGACCATTGCCGCCGTCATCGTCGAGCCGGTGGCCGGTTCCACCGGCGTCATCCTGCCGCCGAAGGGCTATCTCGAGAGGCTGCGCGAGATCTGCACCAAGCACGGCATCTTGCTGATCTTCGACGAAGTCATCACCGGTTTCGGCCGTCTCGGCACGCCGTTCGCCGCCGACTATTTCGGTGTCACGCCGGATATCATGACCACCGCCAAAGGCGTCTCCAACGGCGTCATCCCGATGGGCGCGGTGTTCGTAAAGAAGGAAATCCACGACGCGTTCATGACTGGGCCCGAGCACATGATCGAGTTCTTCCACGGCTACACCTATTCGGGCAATCCGATCGCCTGCGCGGCGGCGTTGGGCACGCTCGACACCTACAAGGAAGAGGGGCTGCTGACGCGCGGCGAGGAACTGGCGCCGTACTGGGAGGACGCGCTGCACTCGCTGAAGGGCGAGCCGAACGTCATCGATATCAGAAACATCGGCCTGATCGGCGCGATCGAGCTGGCGCCGATCACCGGCCAGCCGACGAAGCGGGCCTTCTCGGCTTTCGTCAAGGCGTTCGAGCGTGGTGCATTGATCCGCACCACCGGCGACATCATCGCGCTATCGCCGCCGCTGATCATCACCAAAGGTCAGATCAACGAATTGATCGACCATGTGCGCGAAGTGCTGAGGGCCGTGGATTGACGAATTTGCCGCAGCTTTCCCTCCCCCTCGAGGGGAGGGTGGCCGCGAAGCGGCCGGGTGGGGTCGGTGCGGCAGTGCGCCAGCCTGACCTTCGGCCGCATAGGTGCCTATGATGCCCCGGACCCGCGTGAGCTTCGAAATGCGCCAAAAGGCGCGCGCGCTTCGAGTTCATGCGACCAAAGGCGAATCCCTGCTGTGGTATGAACTGCGCGAATTGAAATCGGCCGGCATCAAGTTCCGCCGCCAGTGTCCGATCGGGCCTTATATCGTCGACTTTGCTTGCCTTGCGGTAAAGCTGGTCGTTGAAGTCGATGGTGATCTGCACGAACAGGAGAAGGGCAAACGGCACGACGCCGTCCGTGATGCCTATCTGCGATCGCTCGGGTTCGATATCTTTCGCGTCGATGAGCCCGATGTCATAAACAGCGCCTGGCATGTCGCACAGGTGGTCAAGGAGAAGGTCGCGCGCATGTCAGCCGACCCCACCCGACCGCTTCGCGGCCACCCTCCCCTCGAGGGGGAGGGGGACGCTGGCGTGCCACAACCAATGAGGTTTTAGAATATGGCCGCCCCCGGCGAGAATTTGCGAATCCATTCAGACCGTTTGTGGGATTCGATAATGGAGATGGCGAAGATCGGCCCCGGCATTGCCGGCGGCAACAATCGCCAGACCGTTACCGACGAGGACGGCGAAGGGCGGCATCTGTTCAAGCGCTGGTGCGATGAGGCGGGGCTCGAAATGGGCGTCGACGAGATGGGTACGATGTTTGCCCGTCGCGAAGGCACCGACCCCAGCCTGCCGCCGGTCTATGTCGGCAGCCATCTCGACACCCAGCCGACCGGCGGCAAGTATGACGGCGTGCTCGGCGTGCTCGGCGGCCTGGAGGTCGTGCGCTCGCTCAACGATCTCGGCATCAAGACCAAGCACCCGATCGTCGTCACCAACTGGACCAACGAGGAAGGCGCCCGCTTTGCGCCGGCGATGATGGCGTCCGGGGTATTCGCCGGCGTGCTCGACCAGGCCGACGTTTATTCGCATGTCGACAAGGACGGCAAGAAATTCGGCGAGGAGCTCGAACGGATCGGCTGGAAGGGCAGCGAGAAAGTCGGCGAGCGCAAGATCCACGCTTTCTTCGAATTGCACATCGAGCAGGGCCCGATCCTTGAGGACGAGGGCATCGATATCGGTGTCGTCACCCACGGGCAAGGGTTGAAATGGCTGCAGGTGACGCTGACCGGCAAGGAGGCGCACACCGGCTCGACGCCGATGCCGAAGCGGCGCAATGCCGGGCTCGGCATGGCGCGGGTGATCGAACTGGTGCACGAGATCGCCATGGACTATCAGCCCGACGCCGTCGGCGCGGTCGGCCATATGGAGGTCTATCCGAACTCGCGCAACATCATCGCCGGGCGCACCGTCTTCACCATCGACATCCGCTCGCCGGAAAAGGAGGTGCTGGACGCCATGGACGGGCGCATCCGCGAAGGCATCGACACGATCTGCGACGCGCTCGACATCAAATATCAAATCGAGCAGGTCGGCCATTTCGACCCGGTCACTTTCGACGCGGGCTGCGTCAAGGCTGTGCGGGATGCGGCGGAGCGCCTGGGATATACGCATCGCAACATCGTCTCCGGCGCCGGCCATGACGCCTGCTGGATCAACCGCGTCGCACCCACCGCAATGGTGATGTGCCCCTGCGTCGACGGTCTCAGCCACAACGAGGCCGAGGAAATCACCAAGGAATGGGCAGCGGCCGGCGCCGACGTGCTGTTCCATGCGGTCGTCGACACGGCGGTGATTGTCGAATGATGGGATAGCCTCGCAACGCCGCTCACAAGAAGCGCGAAGAGAATAAGGGAACAAGAAAATGTCCAAAGTCATCAAGAATGGCACCATCGTCACCGCCGACCGGACGTGGAAGGCCGATGTGCTGTTCAAGCACGGCAAGATCATCGGCATCGGGCCGGATCTGCATGGCGACCATGAGTTCGACGCCAGCGGCTGCTATGTGATGCCGGGCGGCATCGACCCGCATACCCATCTCGAAATGCCGTTCATGGGCACCTATTCGGCCGACGATTTCGAATCCGGCACGCGAGCGGCCCTTGCCGGCGGCACGACCATGGTCGTCGATTTCTGCCTGCCGGCGCCGCAGCAATCGCTGCTCGAGGCCCTGCAGATGTGGGACAACAAGACCTCGAAGGCGTCCTGCGACTATTCCTTCCACATGGCGATCACCTGGTGGGGCAAGCAGGTGTTCGACGAGATGGCCACTGTCGTCGACAGGGGCATTACCTCGTTCAAGCATTTCATGGCCTACAAGGGCGCGCTGATGGTCGATGACGACGAGCTCTATTCGTCGTTCCAGCGCTGTGCCGATCTCGGCGCGCTGCCGCTGGTCCATGCCGAGAATGGCGACGTGGTGGCGGCGCTGTCGCAGAAGCTGCTGGCGGCGGGCAACAGCGGCCCGGAGGGACACGCCTATTCGCGCCCGCCTGAAGTCGAAGGCGAGGCGACCAACCGCGCCATCATGATCGCCGACATGGCCGGTGTGCCGCTCTATGTCGTGCATGTCTCCTGCGAGCAGGCGCACGAAGCCATCCGCCGGGCGCGCCAGAAAGGCATGCGGGTATTCGGCGAGCCGCTGATCCAGCACCTGACGCTGGACGAGAGCGAATATTTCAACAAGGACTGGGACCACGCGGCGCGCCGGGTGATGAGCCCGCCCTTCCGCAACAAACTGCACCAGGATTCGCTGTGGGCCGGCCTGCAGGCCGGGTCGCTGCAAGTGGTGGCGACCGACCATTGTGCCTTCACCACCAAACAAAAGCGCAACGGCGTCGGCGACTTCACCAAGATCCCGAACGGCACGGGCGGGCTCGAGGATCGTTTGCCGGTGCTGTGGACGACCGGCGTTAAGACCGGCCGGCTGACGATGAACGAGTTCGTCGCGGTGACCTCGACCAACATCGCCAAGATCCTTAACATGTACCCGAAGAAGGGCGCCATCGTCGAAGGCGCGGACGCCGACATCATCGTCTGGGACCCGAAGCGCAAGAAGAAGATCACGGCCAAGAAGCAGCAGTCGGTGATCGACTACAATGTCTTCGAAGGTTTTGAGGTAACCGGCCTGCCGCGCTGCGTCTTCTCGCGCGGCGAACTGTCGATCGAGGAAAACGAGGTCAAGGCGAAGCCCGGCCATGGCGAGTTCGTCGCTCGCGAGCCGAACGCGGCGGTCAACCGGGCGCTGTCGACGTGGAAGGAAATTTCCGCGCCGCGCAAGGTGGAACGGACGGGCATCCCGGCGACGGGCGTTTGAGCTTGGCGAGCCACGGAGCGATTATCTCAATGGCCGCGGTGATCCTTGCCGCCGGGCCGGCGGCGGCTGACGTCCTTGCCGGCTCCTTTGGCAATGAGGTCGGTTGCGCTGGTGTACGGCTCGGTTATCAGGACAGCGACGATTATGTCGTGCTGACCGCCGACGGCGTCGAAACCTATGGCAGCGGCTGCCAGTTCGCACAGCGACTGACGACAGCGCCGGGCACCTTGTTGTTGAGCTCCACCTGTTTCGCCGAGGGCGAGGAGGGCACGACCACGGATGTCGTCAAGGTCATCAACAGAGGAGGGGACGGTTTCTTCGTGACCATTCCCGGCCTTGAGGAGATAGGGCCGCTGAAATCATGTTCGTGACGGTGCCGATGACGACCGCTGCCTCGATGCCGGCGTCAGGCGACCAACCCGTCCAGTTCCGGCAGCAGGACGACGCTTTCCTGTTCGTTGGGATCGGTTCGGGCAATGACCGCCGAGGCGGGGCCGTCGCTCAGATTGGCCGGCAGATGCGGCACGCCGGGGGGAATATAGAAAAGATCGCCGGCCTTGACCACGATATGCTGTTCGAGCCGGTCGCCATACCAGGTATGGACTTCGCCGGAGAGCACATAGATCGCGGTTTCATGGTTTTCGTGCATATGCGCCTTGGCGCGGGCACCCGGCGGCATGGTCAGCAGATGCATGCAGATGCCGGACGAGCCGACTGTTTCGGCGGCGATACCGGCGAAATAACTCAGGCCCTGCTTGCCTTCATAAGAGCTTTCAGGGCGGATAAGATGGCAAGTCGGTTTGGGCGACATCGGGGCAACTCCGGGCGTCTATCTGATGGGACAAGGGCGCGTAGAACTGGGGCGAGTAAAACTGGGGCGAGTAGAACTGGGGCGAGTAGGACTGGGCGAGTGGAAAGCAACATCAGGGTAAAATCAATGGGATTCCGGCCGGCGCCGCAGTGGCCGGAAGCGACAGGCTACGGCCGATGACGGGAGTATCGCCAGCCGTTGTTTCGGCAAGCAAGCTTGGCCTGACCTTCCAGACCAATGATGGTCCGGTGCAGGCGCTGTCGAATGTCGACCTGACCATCGGCAAGGGGGAATTCGTGTCCTTCATCGGGCCCTCCGGCTGCGGCAAGACGACCTTGCTGCGCGTCATCGCCGATCTGGAGAAGCCGACATCGGGAGCCATCTCCGTCAACGGCATGACGCCCGAGCAGGCGCGCCAGAGCCGCGCCTATGGCTATGTCTTCCAGGCGGCCGCACTTTATCCGTGGCGCACCATCAAGCGCAATGTGGCACTGCCGCTGGAGATCATGGGCCTGTCCAGGGCGGAGCAGGCGGCGCGCATCAAGCGCACTCTCGACCTTGTCAACCTCAGCGGCTTCGAGAAGAAATACCCCTGGCAGCTTTCGGGCGGCATGCAGCAGCGCGCCTCGATCGCGCGGGCGCTCGCCTTCGATGCCGACCTTTTGTTGATGGACGAGCCGTTCGGCGCGCTGGACGAGATCGTGCGCGATCACCTCAACGAACAGTTGCTGGAGCTTTGGGAGCGGACCAACAAGACTATCTGCTTCGTCACCCATTCGATCCCTGAGGCGGTCTATCTGTCGACGCGCATCGTCGTCATGTCGCCGCGCCCGGGGCGTGTCAGCGACGTCATAGAATCGACGCTGCCGAAAAAGCGGCCGCTCGATATCCGCGAGACGCCGGAGTTCCTGGCCATCGCGGCACGCGTGCGGGACGGGCTGAGGGCAGGGCACAGCTATGATGATTGAGGGCGCGCGCGACGGGCTTGCGCGTTCGACGCAGGAGGTGCATCGCCCTCGCGAGGGACGCGCTAACCGTGCTTTCGTCATCCTAGGGCGGAGCCGCCGCGAAGCGGCGTGCGCAGACCCTAGGATCCATGCCGTGATGTCGGGCGAAACGCGCAAGCGGTCGAGAATAAGCGTTACGCAGAGCGGTGCGGAGGGAGCCATTTTCAGCACCGTTGCGGAGCGGGGAGATAATGGCATGGATCCTAGGGTCTGCGCCGCGTCGCTTCGCTCCTTGCTTCGCCCTAGGATGACGAAAGCGTGGTTGGGCGCTCCCTTTACTCACGCCGCTTCGCGGCTGCTCCGCCCTAGGATGACGAAAGAAACGATTGCCGTAGCAAAAGTACCTGGCCTCCGCTTCGCTCCAGCCACCCTCTCCCCGTTGGGGAGAGGAGGGCGCTTACCCGGCGAGGCCTGCTAGATGGACTCGTTTCGCGACAAGATCGTTCCGGTGACCTCGATCCTCCTGGGCGTCGTCGTCGTCTGGTACGTCATGGCTGTCATCCTCAACGCGCCGTTCCAGCGCGATCTCGACCGCCGCGCCAATCAGACGCCGGGTATTGTGGAATTCATCGGCAAGACGCTGGTACAGCCGAAGCCGACGCTGCCGGCGCCGCATCAGGTGGCGGTGAATTTTTTCGAAAACACCTTTCTGCGCAGCATCACCTCGAACCGCAGCCTTGTCTACAATGCCTGGGTGACGCTGTCGTCGACGCTGCTCGGCTTTGCTTTCGGCACGGCGCTCGGCATCGTCATCGCCGTCGGCATCGTGCATGTGGCGACGCTCGACCGCAGCCTGATGCCGTGGATCATCGCCTCGCAGACCATTCCGATCCTGGCGGTGGCGCCGATGATCATCGTCGTGCTGGCGGCGGTCGGCATCACCGGGCTTATCCCGAAGGCGCTGATCTCGACCTATCTGTCGTTCTTCCCGGTGGCGGTCGGCATGGTGAAGGGACTGCGCTCGCCCGAGCTCACCCATCTCGACCTGATGCACACCTATAATGCCAGTGCCTCGCAGGCCTTCTGGAAATTGCGTGTGCCGGCTTCGGTGCCGTTCCTGTTCACCTCGATGAAGGTGGCGGTGGCCGCCAGCCTGGTCGGCGCGATCGTCGGCGAGTTGCCGACCGGCGCCGTCGCCGGCATCGGCGCCAAATTGCTCGCCGGCGCCTACTACAGCCAGACCATCGACATCTGGTCGGCTCTGGTTGCCGGGTCGGTGGTCGCGGCGCTGCTGGTGATGGTCGTCGGCATCGCCGGGCGCCTCGTCGACCGCGCCATGGGCGGGAGGCCGGCATGAGCTCCATCCTGAGCCTTTCCTCAATCACGCCTCGATCCTGGCAGGGGTATGCCGCGCTTGTCCTGCTTGTCGGCGCGCTGCTTCTTTGGCCGCTCGTCAGTGCTACGCCCGGTTACGGCATGGCGACTACGGTTTTGATTTTCATTTTGCTGCTCGTGGCAATCGAGGCCGACAACTTTCCACCGATGATCGGGGTGGTGTTGCTGTTCCTTGGCGCGCATGGCGCAGCGTGGATGCTGCTCGCCGGCATAACCGGCAATGAGGGCAGCGCTCGCGCATCCTTCTATCTGCTGCTCGTCGCGGCGTGGTTTCTGGCCTGGCGCTGCGTAACGGTCCTGTCGTCGTTTCGCCCGACATCGCGCTGGGCGTCAACCGCCCTGCGCCTGATCATTCCGGCCATCTTCGGCGCCTGGATCCTGATCATCTGGGAGGCGGTGACGCGTGGTGCCGGCATTCCCTTCATCCTGTTGCCGCCGCCAAGCGCCGTCGGTGCACGCATCGTCGGGTCGCTGCCGGTGCTGGGGGCCGATGTCAGGCAGACCATCTTCAAGGCGGTTATCTTCGGCTATGTGGTGGGGAGCAGCGCCGGCTTCCTCGTTGCCATCGCCGCCGACCGCGTGCCGTTCCTGCGGCGCGGGCTTTTGCCGATCGGCAATATGGTGTCGGCGCTGCCGATCATCGGCGTCGCGCCGATCATGGTCATGTGGTTCGGCTTCGACTGGCAGTCGAAGGCAGCGGTGGTCATCATCATGACCTTCTTCCCGATGCTGGTGAACACCGTCGCCGGGCTTGCCGCCTCCGGCCATATGGAGCGCGACCTGATGCGCACCTATGCCTCGAGCTACTGGCAGACGCTGTTCAAGCTGCGGCTGCCGGCGGCGGCACCCTTCATCTTCAATGCGTTGAAGATCAATTCGACGCTGGCGCTGATCGGCGCCATCGTCGCCGAGTTCTTCGGCACGCCGGTGGTCGGCATGGGATTCCGCATTTCGACGGAAGTCGGGCGGATGAACATCGACATGGTGTGGGCGGAAATCGCAGTTGCAGCACTTGCGGGTTCGGTCTTTTATGGCGTGGTCGCTCTTTTCGAGAGAGCAGTCACGTTTTGGCATCCCTCTGTCCGTGGTGGATAGGGGCGGTGGGTTTAGGGCGCTAACTTCAGAGGGTAAAAACATGAAAAGACTTGTTGTTTCGATGCTGGCCGGCGCGATGTCGCTTGCCGCGTTCCAGGCGATGGCCGCGGACAAGGTGACGCTGCAGCTGAAATGGGTCACCCAGGCACAGTTCGCCGGCTATTATGTCGCCAAGGCCAAGGGCTTCTATGACGCCGAGGGCCTCGACGTCGATATCAAGCCCGGCGGACCGGACATTGCACCGGAGCAGGTTATTGCCGGCGGCGGCGCCGACGTCATCGTCGACTGGATGGGCGGTGCGCTGGCTGCGCGCGAGAAGGGCGTGCCGCTGGTCAACATCGCCCAGCCGTTCAAGAAGGCCGGCATGGAGCTGGTCTGCCCGAAGGACGGTCCGATCAAGACGGAAGCCGACTTCAAGGGCCACACGCTCGGCGTCTGGTTCTTCGGCAACGAGTATCCGTTCTATGCCTGGATGAACAAGCTTGGCCTCAAGACCGATGGCGGGCCGGACGGCGTCACCGTGCTCAAGCAGAGCTTTGACGTGCAGCCGCTGATCCAGAAGCAGGCGGATTGCATTTCGGTCATGACCTATAACGAGTACTGGCAGCTCATCGACGCCGGCTACAAGCCGGAAGAGCTGACCGTCTTCAACTATTCCGCCATGGGCAATGATCTGCTCGAAGACGGGCTCTATGCCCTGGAGGACAAGCTCAAGGATCCGGCCTTCGAGGATAAGATGGTGCGTTTCGTGCGCGCTTCGATGAAGGGTTGGAAATACGCCGTCGACAATTCCGACGAAGCGGCCGGCATCGTCATGGACAATGGCGGCCAGGACGAGAATCACCAGAAGCGCATGATGGGCGAAGTCGCCAAGCTGATCGACAATGCCGATGGCAAGCTCGATCCGGCGACCTACGAGCGCACCGCCAAGGCGCTGCTCGACCAGAAGATCATCAGCAAGGAGCCTACCGGCGCCTACACGACGGCGATCACCGACAAGGCCATCAAATAGGGCTGTCAAACTGGCTTGTAGCGGAAAAGGGGCGGGCGACCGCCCCTTTTTAGTGGGAGGTAAAATGAACGTTACCGGCGGAAACATCCGCTCGCAAAATCGTTGTGCCGGTGCACCCGCCCAAGGGTGTCACAACGGAGGTTTCCATGCGCATCCAGTCCTTCACGCCGATGCTTTCGGCGCTGGCCATTTCTGCAGCCATCTTCTCTGCTTCACCGGCCTTGGCCGAAACCATAAAGATGACGGCGACGCTCGATGGTGCTCAGCAGAACCCGCCCGTCACCACGAAGGGCAAGGGCACCGCCACGCTCAGGTTCAACACCGCCACCAAGAAACTCAGCTGGACCGTGAGATATTCCGGCCTCAGCGGGCCGGCGAAGGCCGCACACATTCACGGCCCAGCGGAAAAGGGTCAAAACGCCGATCCAGTGGTGCCGTTCGAAGGCAAGCTGAAGAGCCCGATCAAGGGTTCGGCGACATTGACTGATGCCCAGGCCACCGATCTTGAGGCTGGCAAATATTACGTCAACATCCACACCGCGGCCCACGCGGACGGCGAGATCCGCGGCCAGATCGAGAAGGCCAAATAGGCAGATCACGACGACAAAACAGGGCAATCATCCTGTTTTGTCAGGCCTTGTCGCGAATCTGGGTCATCGTGCGGGTCGGCGTGATGGCTTCAGGGTCGAGCCTGATCTCTACGATCGACGGCTTGCCGCTGGCCCGCGCTCGCTCGAAGGCCGCGGCGAAGTCGGCGGTCTTTTCCACCGTCTCGCCATGGCCGCCATAGGCACGGGCCAAAGCAGCAAAGTCGGGATTCTTCAAGTCCGTGGCGACGACACGGCCGGGATATTCGCGCTCCTGATGCATGCGGATGGTGCCGTAGATGCCATTGTTGACGACGATGACGATGATCGGCAGCCCGTATTGCACGGCGGTGGCGAATTCCTGGCCGTTCATCAGGAAACAGCCGTCGCCGGCGAAGGCGATCACGTCGCGGTCGGGGAAAAGCTGCTTGGCGGCGACCGCCGCCGGCGTGCCGTAGCCCATCGAGCCGGATGTGGGTGCTGCCTGCGTGCCGAAACGCCGGAAGCGATGGTAGCGATGCACCCAGGTGGCGTAGTTGCCGGCGCCGTTGGTGAGGATGGCGTCGTCCGGCAGCATCGTTTCGAGATAATTCATGATCGGCCCCATCTGGACGGCGCCGGGGCCGCTCTCCGGAGGCGTCGACCAGTCGAGATAGGCGGCGTGCAGCTTCGCTGCCTCAGCCGCCCACACCGGCGTTGCGGCCGGCTTGCGTCTGGCAAAGGCTTCGACGAAAGCGGCAGGCGAGGCATTGATCGCCAGCGCCGGCCGGTAGACGCGGCCGAGTTCGCCGGCGTCGGCATGGATATGGACCAGCGTCTGGTCGGGGTAGGGACTCTTCAGCAGCGTGTAGTCGGATGACGGCATCTCGCCCATGCGGCCGCCGATCAGCAGCACAAGGTCGGCCTGCTTGATGGCGGTTGCTACCTTGGGATTGATGCCGATGCCGACATCGCCGGCATAGTTCGGGTGGAGATGGTCGAACAGCATCTGGCGGCGGAAGGAGCCGCCGACCGGCAGCGACCAGGCTTCGGCTATCGTCCGCATCCGTGCAACGGCCTCCGCGTCCCAGCGCGTACCGCCGAGGATGACGAAGGGCCGCTTTGCCTTGTTGAGCAACACTTCCAGTGCGTCGAGCTCGACTTCGCCAGGCCGCGTCTCGACAGGGGTATAATGCCGGGCGTCCGGTGCCTCGGCGAGGCTGGTCAGCATGTCCTCGGGCAGCGAGATGACGACCGGGCCCGGGCGACCGGACGTCGCCACCGCAAAGGCGCGTGTGACGAATTCGGGTATGCGTGCGGCGTCGTCGATCTCGACCACCCATTTGGCGATATCGCCGAAGAACCTGACGTAGTCGACCTCCTGGAAGGCCTCGCGCCCCTTGGCGTGGCTGGCGACCTGGCCGATGAACAGGATGAGGGGGACTGAATCCTGCATCGCGATGTGGATGCCGGCCGAGGCATTGGTGGCGCCTGGGCCGCGGGTGACAAAGCAGATGCCGGGCCTGCCGGTCAGGCGGCCGTGGCAGTCGGCCATCATTGCGGCACCGCCCTCCTGGCGGCAGACGATTGTGCGGATCGGTGAATCATGCAGCGCGTCGAGCACCGCCAGATAGGATTCGCCAGGTACGCAATAGATACGGTCCGTTCCGTTGGCTTCGAGCGCATCGACGATGAGTTGTCCGCCGGTCTTCATTTTCCTGACCTCTCCAGTTCGGCAAGGATTTCTTGGGTGTGTTCGCCGAGACGCGGCGACGGGCGCTCATAGACCAGCGGCGTGCCGGACATGACCATCGGCGCCCGCACCGAGGGCAAGAGATTGCCATGGCCGTCATCGAGGTCGAGCCGCATGCCGCGCGCTATGGTCTGCGGGTCGGCAAACATCTGGCCGATGTTGTTGATCGGGCTGGCCGGCACTCCGGCAGTCTCAAGTCTGGCCAGCAACGGGTCGCGATCGAAGGCCTTCAGCGCCTCGATCATATGCTCGCGCAGCTTTGCCCGGTTGGCGACGCGGGCGGGATTGGTGGCGAAGTCAGGGTTCGACGCCAGCTCGTCGAGGCCGACGGCAGCGCAGAACTTTGCGAACTGGCCGTCATTGCCGACCGCCAGGATGATGTGGCCATTTTTCACCGGCACCACTTCGTAGGGCGCGATGTTCATATGCGCATTGCCCATCTGCACCGGCGACTGTCCGGAGACGAGATAGTTGAGGTTCTGGTTGCCGAGCGTCGAGATCTGGGTGTCGTAGAGCGCCATGTCGATATGCTGGCCTTCGCCGGTCTTCTCGGCATGGCGAAGCGCCGCCTGGATGGCGATGACCGAATAAAGCCCGGTGAAAACATCCGAAATAGCGACGCCCGCCTTTTGCGGTTCGCGGCCGGCTTCGCCGGTGATCGACATCATGCCGGCCATGCCCTGGATGATGAAATCATAGCCGGCACGCGGCGCATACGGTCCCGACTGGCCAAAACCGGTGATCGAGCAATAGATCAGCCGCGAGTTGATTTTCCTCAGGCTGTCATAGTCGAGGCCGTATTTCTTCAGTCCGCCGACTTTGAAGTTTTCGATCAGCACATCCGATGTCGCGACCAGCCGGCGCACCGTCTCGGCACCCTCGGGCGTCGAGAAGTCGATGGCGATGGAGCGTTTGCCGCGGTTGCAGGAATGGTAATAAGCGGCCGAAAGGTTCTCGCCGTCATGGCCGATGACGAAGGGCGGTCCCCATTTGCGGGTGTCGTCGCCGCCGTCCGGGCTCTCGACCTTGATCACGTCGGCGCCGAGGTCGGCAAGCAGCTGTCCGGCCCATGGCCCGGCGAGGATGCGTGCGAGTTCGATGACGCGGATGCCTTTGAGCGGAGGCTCAGTCATGGATCACCGTGGTTGATCGAAAGCGCAGCCTCTATCAATCCCGCGCGCCGCTGTCACGGCCCTTGCAATGGGCCAGTGTCACTGTGCCCTCAGCACGCGGTCGGCCCAGTCGGCAAAATCCTCCATGATGATGTCTCGGTTGATCTCGTTCAGGCTTTCGTGGCGGGTTTTGGCGTAAACCTTTGAAACGAGATTCAAAAAACCCATCATGTGCATCCGGCCGGCAAGATGGCTGACCGCCTTGCCGCCGTCCGAGGCCGGATCTTGCTCGCCTCCGACCAGATTGACGAACAGGTCGCGCCGCACGCCGGAAAAATTGCGGTCGCTGCCGCAATGCAGCGTCATCATGACGATGTCCTGCCACATCGACACCGATGCGTCCCAGCCGCAAAGCGGGTCGGCGATGTATTTCTCGACTTCAGCGGCATCGTGCGACAGCCAGTCGAACGGCGTCCGGTGATTGGGCACCGCCTTGCCCCAGGCCCGGAACGTCAGCCGGGGCAGCAGGCGCGACGGCACGTCTGAGCCAAGCCGGAACTTTTCCCAACCAAGCATGGCCAGCGCGATTTGGCCGAGCAGTCCGGCCGAGAAATTGCCGTTCCAGATCGCGGCGGCATGGATGCGCGCCGAGTGGCGGAGGACAAAGTTCAGCGCGACCGACGCGCCCAAGGAGTGACCGAAGACGATGACCGGCAGGCCCGGCTGTTCCCTGGCAATGAGATCATGGACGGCGGCGACATCGGCGATGACCTTGGCACCGCCATCCGCATCGGCGAACCTGCCAGGTGGCGCGTCGGGCGCCTTGGTGGCGCCGTGGCCACGGTGGTCGTGCGCGTAGACCTGATAGCCGCGCTCGCCAAGGAAATCGGCGAAACGGGCATAGCGCGCCGCGTGCTCGGCCAACCCGTGATTGACCTGGACAATGGCGCGCGGTTGGCCGATGGCGTGTTTCACATAAAGGTTGAGCTCGGCGCCGGTCGGCGATGCCAGCATCCTCTGCTTGTCAAATGGCATGTCTCGCTCCCGTCGGCGACTGTTGGGCGACGCAGCGATCGACGTCAAGGGGCGTAGGGTACCCATTCGACGGTAGTTGACAGCATGCTGTCAATATGACTACATGACAGCATACTGTCAAATGGTCAGCGGCAGATTGGGGGTATGACTATGAAAACCACCGGGGCCATTTCGCGGCGTGCAATCTGCTGGCGGGCTTCGCCTTCACGACGGCCACCCTGTTGTCAGGGATTGCTGCGTTCAGTCAGGAAACCAGGGAGATGACCATGATGACGTCCACTGTTCCAGGCCCGCAAGGCCAGCTTGCCACTTATAGGATCAACGCCGGCAATGGCCTGCCGATCATGTTCCTGCATGGAGATTGCAGCCGCGCTTCCCACTGGGACCGGGTGATGCAGCTCTCCGTCGAAGGCCGCGAGGCGGTAGCCTTCGATTTTCGCGGTCATGGCGCCTCCGCGCCGGCGCAGGACGGTGACTATGGTTATGACGGTCGTGCAATGGATGTCGGTGCCGTGGCCGACGCGTTTGGCCTGAAGCGGTTTCTCATTGTCGCGCACAGCGGCGGCGGTGGCGTGGCGCTCGCTTATGCCGCCAGCCATGCCGACCGGGTCGCCGGTGTCTTGCTCGTCGACCCGGCGACCGATCCTCGTGCGCTGCCGCAGGCGATTCGTGACGGCTTTGTCCGCGATCTGGCCGGTCCGCAAGGCCGTGATGTCCTGAACGCCTATTACACGTCGATTGCCGGTCCTAACGCGGCTGTTTGCCAGCGTGTTCTGGCCGATGCGGCAGTGGTCGATCCGGCGGCGAGGGCAGGTGTCGGCAAGGCACTGGCCGAATGGAACCCGGAGCCGGCACTCGATGCGTATCGCGGGCCTATGTTCGTATTGGCTACCGAGGCCAGTGACACTCCAGCCGCGCTCTACCGGCTGCGCACGGACATTCCGCGCCAGATCGTGGCGGGCAGCGGCCATTGGGTGATGCTTGACAACCCTGAGGTCGTAGCCGAAGCGGTTAATAATTTCGTCGCGACCATCGAGGCCGGCCAGAAATGACGACCAGGACCGAAGCGGCAAATGTGCTCACCGAATTGGTGCTTGCCGTGTTCAGGATGAACGGCAGTTTTCTGGATGCGGCCGACCGGCTGGCCGCTCCAACCGGGCTGACGGCAGCGCGCTGGCAGGTTTTGGGTGCAGTTTTGAAGGAGCCGAAATCTGTGGCCGACATCGCCCGCGACATGGGTCTCGCCCGTCAGAGTGTACAGCGGCTGGCCGACATACTGGCTGCGGAGGGGCTTGCCGCCTACGCCGACAACCCGGCGCATCGCCGCGCCAAGCTGTTGTCGATAACCGATGCCGGCCGGGCAGCGGTCAAGAATATCGGCACACGCCAGCATGTTTGGGCGAACCGCGTTTCGGAGGGTATGGACGCCGACGCGCTGAAAGCCTCGCTTGATCTGCTGCGCACCCTGACGGAACGGGTGGAGGCGGGCGGATCCTGATCGACCACGCGGGAGCCGTCTCAATGCGCTGGCGATTGTTTTTACGGCCGGCGAAAGAAATCGTAATTCTGACATGTCGCAAGTTTCTAGCTTGCGGCGTGAATCACGAGGAGTGCCGGAATGCGGATTTGGGCGATATGGGGGGCGGTGTTTCTTGCGTTTGCTGGCGCAAGCGCGGCGCGGGCCGATGTGAAGATGACCGGCTCTTTCGTCGCCGATGCCGCCTGTCCGGCAACGCAGGCGATCAAGAGCGGCAAGAATCCCGGCAATATCTCGACCGCGGCTGGTCAGAGTTATGATCTGCTGGCCGGCAACAAGGACGCGCCCACGCACTATCTCATTCGCGTGCCGGGCGCCGATCCGGAGCGCCGCTGGGTCAAGATCAGCTGCGGTCACGTTTCGGGCGGCAGCGCGTCGACGATGCCGGCTGCACCGGCGCCTGCCGAGCCGAACAAGCCATCGGCGTCCGGAAAGCCGGAATATGTCTTCGCGCTGAGCTGGCAGCCGGCTTTCTGCGAGACCAAATCCAGCAAGGCCGAATGCCGTGCGCAGACCGCCGCCGGTTTCGAGGCGACCCACTTCACCTTGCATGGGTTGTGGCCGCAGCCGAACGGAAATTTCTATTGCCAGGTCGCCGCAAGCGACAAGGCGAACGACGATCCGGCGCACTGGCGAGACTTGCCGTCGGTCACGCTTGACCCGAAAACGCGAGCGGAACTCGACCAGGTGATGCCGGGCACCGCATCCGCCCTCGAAAGGCATGAATGGATCAAGCACGGCACCTGCTACGGCAAGAGCCAGCAGGAGTATTTCGCCGACGCGTTGAACCTGATGCGCGCGGTGAACGCGTCGCCGGTGCGCGATCTCTTCACCAAGAGCGTCGGCAAGCAGCTCACGTCCGATCAGATCCGCAGCACCTTCGACAGTGCCTTCGGCAAAGGCGCGGGCGACCGGGTCCGCGTGTCCTGCGTGGTCGATCCTTCGAACGGCAGGCGGCTGATCGGCGAACTGACGCTCGGCCTGACCGGCCCGATCGCTTCGAACGCTTCGCTCGGTGCCCTGCTGCTTGCCTCGGCGCCGACAGCCAAGGCTGGCTGCCCGAAGGGCGCGGTCGATGCCGTGGGGTTCCAGTAAACAGGCCGTACGCGACTGTCGCTTTGCACCGGGGATGGTATGATCCCGGGGCATCATTCATAGGGGGTGGCGATGAGTGGCATGACGGGCGGCGCGCTGGCGCGGCTGGCGTTTTGGGCCAAGGGCATGACGGCGATCCGCGACGGCCATATGGAGTGGCCGGGCTTTTCCTACACCGAAGTGGAGTGGGTGCGCATGACCACGCTCGCCAAACCCATCGGCGGCAGCACCTACCAATTGTTCACACTGGTCAACGCGGCGATCTTCATCGCCATTGCCGCGCTCGGGATATTCTGTGTCTTCCTGCCGCTGGCGGCGCTGCTGTTCCCGGTACCGGCCGAAACCAGTGCGATCAAGTTTTCGCTGCTCCTGGCGGCATGCGCCTTCCTGATCATCGGCATCGGCCTGCCGATTTCGCTGCGTCTTTCGACCACGCTGGTGGCGCCGAAGGCAATGCGGGCCGCGCTTGTCGCCGTGCCCGGCGGCGTGGCCGAAGCGGTCGTTGATCGATTTGAAGTGGTCGACATCGATGATCAGCAGGCTGAGCGCCCTGGCGGTCCGCAGGCTGGCGGCGACGGCGGCCTCGCCATCGCTGTCGAAGCGCCCCCTGTGCAGGAGGCCGGTGAGGCCGTCGCGACCGACATGCTCGACCAGCGCCTCATAGCGCTCGCGATAGGTCAGCGTGTCGAAAATGTCGGAAAGCCCGCGCGCCGCCGGCACCTGCCGCGCCTCGAACCACCTGATATAGCCGACCAGCATGGTGCTGTAGACCAGGGCCGCTGCCATCTTGGCGAACCAGCCGCCGAAGAACACCGCGACCGGCGCGCCGGTGACGAAATGCAGCGCCGTGAAAAAGCCTGCCTGGTCGAAGGTGAGCACGCAGGCGACGGAGACCAGGATGCGGGTGAAAAGCGCCTTGCGCAGATATTTGCCGAGCTTTTCATAGAGCAGAATGATCAGGATGGCGTCGACGAACAGCAGCGTCGTGCCCCACACCATCAGCCAGCCCATCTCGTCGATGAAGCCGATGTCGGGAAGCTTGCCGTCGGGCAGCGGTGCGATGTCGTGCAGGCGCAGGATCAGCACGAGCCCGATCATCAGGGCATTGCCGAGCAGCAGGCCATAAATCGGCTGCCGGACAGTTGCCGCGTCCTCCTTGATGTAGAGCAGGAGCAGCATGACCAGCTTGCCGGAAAACAGCACGGCCGAACCCGGCGATACCATGCCGAACGGCAGCGCGACGTAGAAGACGCTGGCGAGATAGGTTTCCAGGAAATGCATGACGCCAAGGGCGCAAACAAAGACGCCGAGGCCGATGCGGCCCCTGAACCGGAAAAGCGTGACCATGATGCCGAAATAGAGAACCGCTTCGGCAAAAAGCAGGAAACTGTTCAACACGGCCCGATCTCTCTCCCCGAAATCGCGGCTGCCAGCGATTTCCCATCCAACATTGTTTGACGCGGAATGGTTAACCGGAGCTTTCGCCTGGGCGCCGGCACGAAATGAAGCGGCTAAGCGTTTGTGGGTGCGACCAAATCCGCTTGGGGCCAAAACTGTTTGCCGTTCGCGGCCGCATCGCTTACATAGCCCCCAACTTCCATTCAATCCGACATCAGTCGACTTTTCAGGGAAAGCGCGCGTGGCACGCCAGTTCATCTATCACATGGCCGGCCTCAACAAGGCCTACGGCACCAAGAAGGTGCTCGAGAACATTCATCTGTCCTTCTATCCGGACGCCAAGATCGGCATCCTCGGTCCCAACGGCGCCGGCAAGTCGACGATCCTCAAGATCATGGCCGGCATCGACAAGGAGTGGAGCGGCGAGGCCTGGCTGGCCGAGGGTGCTACCGTCGGTTACCTGGCGCAGGAGCCGGCGCTCGATCCGAACAAGAACGTGTTCGAAAACGTCATGGAAGGCGTCGCCGCCAAGACCGCCATCATCGAGCGCTACAACGAATTGATGATGAACTATTCCGACGAGACGGCGGACGAGTCGGCCAAGCTGCAGGACGAGATGGACCGGCTCAACCTCTGGGATCTCGAACAGCAGGTCGAGATGGCGATGGAGGCACTCGGCTGCCCGCCCAAGGAGGCCGATGTCACCAAGCTGTCGGGCGGCGAACGCCGTCGCGTCGCGCTTTGCCAGCTTTTGCTGCGCCAGCCCGACCTTCTGCTGCTCGACGAGCCGACCAACCATCTCGACGCCGAGACGACGGCGTGGCTGGAAAAGCATCTGCGGGCCTATCCGGGCGCGGTGATGATCATCACCCACGATCGCTACTTCCTCGACAATGTCACCGGCTGGATCCTCGAGCTCGATCGCGGCCGCGGTATCCCGTACGAAGGCAACTACACCAAATATCTCGAAGCCAAGGCCAAGCGGCTCAAGCAGGAAGGCCGCGAGGACGATGCGCGCCAGCGGGCGATCGGCCGCGAGCGCGAGTGGATCCAGTCCAGCCCGAAAGCCCGGCAGACCAAGTCGAAAGCCCGTATCCAGGCGTTCCAGGATCTGCTGGATGCAGCCGACAAGCGGCGTCCGAGCGACACCCAGATCGTCATTCCGCATGGCGAGCGGCTCGGCAATGTGGTGATCGAGGTCGAGGGCTTGTCGAAGGGCTTTGGCGACACGCTTTTGATCGACGATCTCGAATTCAAGCTGCCGCCCGGCGGCATCGTCGGCGTCATCGGCCCGAACGGCGCCGGCAAGACGACGCTGTTCCGCATGATCACCGGCCAGGAAAAGCCCGATGCCGGCACCATCCGCGTCGGCGAGACGGTCAAGCTCGGTTATGTCGACCAGAGCCGCGACGCGCTCGACCCGACCAAGACGGTCTGGGAAGAGATCTCGGGCGGCGCCGAAGTGGTCAAGCTCGGCAAGTTCGAAGCCAACACCCGCGCCTATTGCGCGTCGTTCAATTTCCGCGGCGGCGACCAGCAGCAGAAGGTCGGCAACCTGTCCGGCGGCCAGCGCAACCGCGTGCATCTGGCCAAGATGCTGAAGACCGCCGGCAATGTGCTGCTGCTCGACGAACCGACCAACGATCTCGATACCGAAACGCTGGCTGCACTTGAAGACGCGCTCGAGAGCTTCGCCGGCTGCGCCGTCATCATCTCGCACGATCGCATGTTCCTCGATCGCCTGGCGACGCACATCCTCGCCTTCGAGGGCGACAGCCACGTCGAATGGTTCGAAGGCAATTTCGAGGATTACGAGCAGGACAAGATCCGCCGCCTCGGCCCGGACGCGGTCAATCCGCACCGCATGACGTATAAGCGGCTGACGCGGTAAGACATTTACAGGGCGGCGAATTCTCAAATGATCTGAGGAACCAAGATGGCCGACTGGTCCGCCGCCCTCTACCTGAAATTCGAGGACGAGCGCACCCGCCCCGCGCGCGATCTCGTTGCGCAGGTGCCGGTGCCGGAACCACGCCGGGTGGTCGACATTGGCTGCGGGCCGGGCAATTCGACCGAATTGCTGGTCGAGCGCTGGCCGCAGGCGCAGATCAGCGGCTTCGATACCTCCCTCGACATGATCGAGAAGGCGAAGGCGCGCCTGCCCGGCGTCACCTTTGCCTTGGCGGATGCGGCGGCGTGGCAGCCGAACGAACCGGTCGACGTGATCTTTGCCAATGCGGTGTTTCAATGGCTGCCGGAGCATCCGGCGGTCTTCCAGCGGCTGATGGGATTTTTGGCGCCCGGCGGCGCGCTTGCCGTGCAGATGCCGGACAATATGGCCGAGCCTTCGCACCGGCTGATGCGGGAGACCGCGGCCGAGATGCCGTTTGCCGAAAAGCTCGAGCGCGCGGCCCGCGCGCCGCTGCCGCCGGTCGCGTTCTATTACGACCTTTTGTCGCCATTCTCGGATCGGCTCGATATCTGGCACACGATCTACAACCATCCGCTGGCCGATGCCGAGGCGATCGTCGAATGGGTGAAGTCGACGGGGCTGAAGCCGTTCCTCGATCCGCTCGACGAGAACGAGCGGCAGCTTTTCCTGAAGCGCTACACGGCCAGGATCAGCGAAGCCTATCCGAAAACGGCAAGCGGCAAGGTATTGCTGCGCTTTCCCCGTCTCTTCATCGTGGCGCGGCGTTCTGCTTAGAAGCTCTTAGCTACACCCAAAAACAGCCAGCAGCGGATGCTTGACCGGCTTTCGCCGTCATGCGCATCTCGCTGGGGCAGGGATAAGGCCCTTCATGGGCCATGGGGATGGATGATGACACTGAAAAAGATGGGTTTCGGCGGCAGCGTTTGTGCGGCCGCTGTGCTTGCCTTGTCTATATCGGCGGAGGCCAAGCGAGCGCGCTGCTTCACCAGCGACGACGGCTATTTCTCGTGCAGCTATCGGGCGCTGGACGATGCCGGCAGCTTTCGCATCTCGGCGCCGGGTTATCCGACCTACGTCCTGGAAATCGACGGACCGGGTTTTGCCTATGGCTATGTCAATCTCGGCCGCCGCAACGTGCCGCTGCCCGGGCAATTCGTGCGCAGCCGCGATGACGGTGCCTGCTGGAACAACCCGCAGACCAATACCAAGCTCTGCGCCTGGTAAAGACCCGTCCCAGGGACTTGATTTAAGCCGGCATAAACTGGCTAGGTGCAAAAGAGGTTGCGCCGAGCTTTTTGCGGCGTCGACATGAAGCCGCAACGCCTGCGCACGGGACGAACTGGAAATGCATCGCGTCATCATCAGCGGCATCGGCGTTGAAATCCCCGAAGCTTCGATCACCAATGAGGAACTCGTCGCCAGCTTCAACAGCTGGGTGGACATGGAGAACATCCGGCGCGAGGTGTCGGGCGAGCCGCTGGTACAGAAATCGGACAGTGCCTTCATCGTCCATGCCTCGGGCGTCCAGACCCGCCATGTCATCGAACGGGAAGGCATCCTCGACCCGACCCGCATGGCGCCGCGCTTCCCGGCGCGGCCCGACGATGCGCTGTCGCTGGAGGCCGAGTTCGGCATCGCTTCGGCCGGCAAGGCGCTCGATCATGCCGGGCTGAAGCCGGGGGATATCGACCTGGTGATCTGCTCGGCCTCGCACCATCAGCGGCCCTATCCGGCGATCGCCATCGAAATGCAGCAGGCGCTGGGGACGAAAGGCGCCGGCTTCGATATGGGGCTTGGCTGCTCTTCGGCAGCGGCGGCGTTGCACATCGCCGTCAATCTGGTGCGGGCAGGGGCGCACAAGCGCGTGCTGGTGACGACGCCGGAGATCATCACCGGGCATCTTAATTTTCGCGACCGGCAGACGCATTTCATCTTCGGCGACGCTTCCGTGTCGATGATCGTCGAAGGGCTTGCCGAGGGCGAGAAGCGGCCGGGGCGCTTCGAGGTGCTCGACACGCGCGCCTGGACGCAGATGTCGAACAGCATCCGCACCAATCTCGGTTACTATACCCGCGCCACCCAGGACGATCCGTATATGATCGATCTGGAAGGCAATCTGATCAAGCAGATCGGCAACAAGGTGTTCAAGGAAGTCACCGTTGCCGGCCACAAATTCATCGTCGAATTCCTGGCCGAGCACGGGCTGACGCCGCAAGCGATCCGGCGCTTCTGGCTGCATCAGGCCAATGCGCGGATGAACGCCATGATCCTGAAACTGTCGTTCGGCCATGACGTCGACCACGACCGCGCGCCGATGGTGCTGGAGCGCCTCGGCAACACCGCCGCCGCCGGTGCCATCATCGCCCTGTCGGAGAACCATGCCGACATGAAGGCCGGCGACTACGGCCTGCTCTGCGCCTTCGGCGCCGGCTACTCGATCGGCGGCGCGCTATTGCGCATGCTTTAGATTTTGTTTTACGCATGTCGTTGTCCCAAAACCGCTGCACACTTTTGGGCGACATGCATTAGCTCGGCGCGAACGGCACCAGCATCGGAACGCGCCTGGCATAGTCGCATCAGCCGTCTTGATCGGAGCATCAGCGCTTTCGACTGGACCTGATGAGCTGACCGCGGCTAATTGCGCGTATCACGCGAGGCACGAACCCATGCTGGATCTTTTTCCCGAAGCCGAAACTCCGGTCGAGATCGTCCCGTCGCGAAAACTCGCCGCCAGGGTGGCAGCGCTTTACCTCGCACCGTTCGATCGTTTTGAGACACGAGCGGTGGATACGCTGCAACTCGGTTTCGACGGCATTGAAGGCGATTTCCATGCCGGCACGACGCGGCGCTCCGGCGGGCGGGAACCCTGGTATCCGCGCGGCACCGAGATGCGCAACGAGCGGCAATTGTCGATCGTGGCAGCGGACGAACTGGCAATCGTCGCCGAACGGATGGGCATCGCCGAGATCAAGCCGGAATGGATCGGCGCCAATCTCCTGATCGAAGGCCTGCCGCACCTCTCGATGCTGCCGACCGGCACGCAGCTGTTCTTCAAAGGCGGCGCGACCGTCAAGATCGACGCGCAGAACGGGCCTTGCCGGATCGCCGGCCGGTCGGTCGCCGAAAATGCCGGGATGCCCGACCATGAGGCCGGAGCGCTGCTGTTCCCGAAGGCGGCGAAGCGCTTGCGTGGGCTCGTCGCCTGGGTCGAGAAGCCCGGCACGATCGCGGCCGGCGAGGAGATTTCGGTACGCGTGCCGGAGCAGTGGATTTACCGGGCCTAGTTGTTTTCCAGGCAAGGCGGCATTGCCAGTCAAAGCCGCGTTCCTTCGTGCCCCCCTCTGTCCTGCCGGACATCTCCCCCACGAGGGGGAGATTGGCCGTCATCTCGGCTTTCGCCAATCTCCAACGTTGCTGACCGAGCGAGGCGCCGAAGCTGCCAATCTCCCCCTCGTGGGGGGAGATGTGTCCGGCAGGACAGAGGGGGGCGCGAAGGAACGCGACCTCTAGTCACGGCGTATTTTGTTCTTGCTTTGTGCCGGCAGCTATGCTACTAATTTCGATATGGTGCTGATTCGCACCGACGACCCGCCCACCGAGGCGGGTTTTTTATTTCAGGCTTTGAAAGTTCCGATGTTGCCGACCTGAGGTCGGCGGGACAGCGCCCCTCTCTGTCCTGCCGGACATCTCCCCCACTTGGGGGGAGATTGGCCGTCACCTCTCGATTTCGCCAATCACAACGGTGAAGCGCCGCAGAACTCGACGCGTGTGCCTGCCATTCTCTACGCCTCATCCTCATCGTCGAGCAGCCGGGTGGCGCGCCAGCGGGTGAGCACGATGTTGGTCTGTTCGATGACGAAGAAGCGCGCGGAATCGCGGTCATAGCCTTCGGCCAGCAGCTTTTCGTAGTCGGTGTGGGCGTGGCGAATATGCGCAATCGTCGCCAGCCATACGGCAATGCTCGGCGGCAAGCTCTTCATGTGCACGGCGCCGGCATCGGCACGGATATTTTCCATGTCGGCATAGGGCGCCAGCGGCAGGAGCGCTGTCAGCGCCTTGGCGATAGCGCGGCGGCGGCCGGTCGGCGCGCTCACTGCTCATCCCATCTGGGGGGCTCGCCCGATCTGGACGACTCGTCCCGCCCGGACATGGTCGCCTCGGCGAAGGCATCGGTCGAGGCGAAATAAGGCTTGATGTCGATGACCGGCGTGCCGTCGAGCACGTCGATGGCATCGAGATCGACGCGGCCGGTGTCGATGTCGACGCCAACCAGCCTGGCGACATGCAGCCCAATTGGGTTCGGCCGGGCAGGGGAGCGCAGCGAAAAGACGCCTTTCGGCTCCGTGGCATGGCGGGGTTTCTGGACAATCAGTTGCCGCGGTGCATGGTGCAGCCAGGACAGGACGATCACGTGGCTGGCGCGTTCCAGCCCAAGCAAGCCATCACGATAAGGCGGGTTGATGACCAAGTGCGCCGGCTGTCCCGTCTCCCGCGCGGCCTTCATGTTCTTGGGGCAAGTTTCCCGTGTCGTCCACGGCGAGGCGATGCGGCCGATGAAGACGACATGGCCATCCGGCGGCATCGTTGCCGGGTCGGTTTCCAGGAGCTTTTCGCCGCTGCGCGTCTCGAACATGGTTCTCGCCTCGATCATGCGTCCGTTTTTGCGCGATCCGCCACGCATGCGTCATTTTCTTGTCCGGAAGCGACATAGCGCTTGCAAGCCTATCCAAACCGACATAAACATATGTTTATATCTTTTCAAAGAGAATGCTCGCATGCATGTCGCTCTCGACACGATGGTAGATACATTGAAGGCGGCGGCGGAATCCAGCCGGCTGCGCATATTGGCGCTGCTGTCGCGCGGCGATCTGACCGTTTCAGATCTCACCGAAATCCTCGGCCAGTCGCAGCCGCGCGTCTCGCGCCATTTGAAATTGCTGCTGGAGGCAGGGCTGATCGGCCGCTACCAGGAGGGCTCGTGGGCGTTCTTCCGGTTATCGGATTCCGACGCGTCGCGCGATTTCGTGCTCAGGCTGGTCTCCGGCATCCGCGGCGCCGATCCGCAGGTCGAGCGTGATCTCGAACGGCTGGCCGCAGTCAAGCGCAAGCGGCAGGACCGGGCTGCCGAATATTTCTCGGTAAACGCCGCAAGCTGGGACCATATCCGCTCGCTGCATGTGCCGGATCGCGCCGTCGAAGCAGCTCTCATCAAGCTCGTCGGCAAGCGGCCGTTCCAGTCGATGCTCGATCTCGGCACCGGCACCGGACGGCTGCTCGAGATCTTTTCGCCGCTCTATCGGCGCGGTGTCGGCATCGACATGTCGCGCGAGATGCTGACGGTGGCGCGCGCCAATCTCGACAAGGCCGGCGTTTCGAATGCGCAAGTGCGCCAGGGCGACATTTTTGCGCCACCGGTCGAACGCGACGCCTTTGATCTCGTTACCATCCATCAGGTGCTGCATTATCTCGACGATCCCGCCCGCGCCATCCGCGAGGCGGCGCGTCTGTTGCGCCCGGCCGGCCGGCTGGTGATCGTCGATTTCGCGCCGCACGCGCTGGAGTTCTTGCGCGAGGAGCACGCGCATATGCGTCTCGGCTTTTCCGACCGGCAAATTGGCGACTGGTTTTCCGAGGCCGGGCTCGACCTTGAGGACAGCCAGGAATTCGAGCCACGCGGCGGCAACGAGGCCAAGCTCACCGTCAAACTCTGGCTCGGCCGCGATCAGCGCATGCTGATTGCCGAGCCTTCCAACGACAGACAACCGGCCAATGCGTATCCGATAGGGGAAACCGCCTGATGAACCAGTTCCGCTTCTCCCGCCGCCCCGACATCGGCGACAAGGTCAGGGTTTCGTTCGAGTTCTTTCCGCCGAAAAACGATGAGATGGAAGCAAGGCTGTGGGACACGGTCACCCGGCTTGAGCCGCTCAAGCCGAAATTCGTCTCGGTCACCTATGGCGCCGGTGGTTCGACCCGCGAGCGGACGGCCCGCACCGTCAAGCGCATCCTCAACGAAACGACGCTGACGCCGGCGGCGCACATGACCTGTGTCGATGCGGCGCGTCACGAGGTCGATGCGGTGATCCGGGAGTTCGCCGATATGGGCGTCAAGCGTTTCGTCGCCCTGCGCGGCGATCCGGCCGAGGGCGTCGGCGCGGCCTACCGGCCGCATCCGGAAGGCTATGCCAATGGCGCCGAACTGGTTGATGCGCTGAAGGGCGCCGGCGATTTCGACATATCGGTCTCGGCCTATCCGGAAAAACATCCGGAAAGCCCGGATTTCGCCACCGATTTCGACATGCTGAAGCGCAAGGCCGACAACGGAGCGACGCGGGCGATCACCCAGTTCTTCTTCGACAACGATCTCTATGAGCGCTATGTCGAGCGGGCACGGCGGGCCGGCATCTACATACCGATCGTGCCGGGCATATTGCCGGTGCACAATTTCACCCAGGTCGCCAACTTCTCGGCGCGGTGCGGCGCCTTGGTGCCGGCATGGCTGGCCGAGCGTTTCGATGGGCTGCAGAACGATCCGCAAACGCATGCGCTGGTGGCATCTGCCGTGGCCGCCGAGCAGGTGCTGGACCTTGTCGAGCGCGGCGTCGGCGATTTCCACTTCTATACGATGAACCGGGCCGATCTGGTCTTCGCCATCTGCCACATGATAGGCATCAGGTCGCATGAAGTCGAGGCGGCGGGATCAGCCGCGGCGTAAGGCGGCAGGCACCTTTTTGAAATGTCAAAGATCGGGGGAATGCAAAAGGCCGGGCAAAACGCCCGGCCTTTCAAATGGTTTGGACTATTCGGTGCTGGTCTTCCCCCGCTCAGCGGCTTTATGGAAGGACGCCCATAATGAGGGCGCCGATGAATGCAAACGCAGCACAAATCATCAATGCGTTGATCGGCCTCGTCAGTCCCATGTCATAGCCTCCTCTTAAAGAGCTATGGCGAGAGTCTAGGGTCATTTGTGCCACAGGCAAGCAGAAACTTTGCTGCAATGCGACGAGATTGTGGAATTTGCGACCTGCCGTTTGCCGTTAGGCATTGAAACTCTTTGTCAAAAGCCGGCTCGGGACCTGTGAATAATTTGTGGCAAAGCCGTGGCAGCAACGAGAATGGCAGCGCTACCGCGGCAGAAATCGGAATCGATTTTCGGAACGACTGAAGATTCGACGCGTCCTTTGCGCATCCAACCGGATGCTGCACGCTATACGCACCCTATACGAATGCGGTGGGCAATCGGCAGCGTTGTGAGATAGCCAGGACTTGAATTTTCTGCCAATTGGCAGTATATTGACTGCCAAATGATGGAGGTCGGAATGAGTGTCGCTTATGCGGTTCGCGATCCTGCAAATCAGGCTTTGCCGGCAAATCTGGCGGATGCCTCGGCACGGGCGCGGCTCACGCCAGCGGCTGTTGCCGGCATCGTCAGGCTCGCAGACATCTGGCATCTGACCAGCACCGAGATCTGTACCTTGATCGGCGACGTGTCGGAGAGAACGTGGTTCCGCATGAAGAAAGGCGAGTGGGAGGGCGTTCTCTCCCAGGATTCGCTGACACGCATCAGCGCCCTGATCGGCATCTTCAAGGGACTGCGGCTTCTGTTCTCCGAAGCGCTTGCCGATGAATGGGTGCGGTTGCCGAACAAAGGGCCTCTTTATGGTGGCCGGCGCCCCCTGGACGTTATGATCGAGGGCGGCATTCCGAAGCTGCTGCAGGTTCGCCAACATATCGACGCTTTGCACGGTGGACTTTGAATGCAGATCCCGCCGCGCGCTGACATTTCCCAGCGCGACACGATCCGGCTGATTTCGACAGGCAGGCTCAAGGAACCGGTCCTGATGCCATTGGCCAGGAATCATGGAGATTTGGAGGACCTTGCGGAGCTCGAAGGAGCCACCAGCGGCCGCCTTCAGGCGCAGCAAGGGGGATTGCCCGACCTCGATCCGCGCGAACTGGTTTTCGGGAGGCCGGGCTACACCTTCATCAATGCGGCGTTCGCTTACACCCGTCCGGGCGGCAATCGTTTCAACGATGATGCCAGGGGCGTCTGGTACTGTGGGTTCGATGCGGAAACCGCGCTCGGCGAGGTCTCGTTTCATCTGACGCGCGAGCTTGCCGCGATCGAACGGTTTGAAAACGTCACCGACTACGCGGAGCTCGTTGCCGACTTCATAGGCTCGTTTCACGATCTGCGCGGTGCTGAGTTCAGCAAGGACCCGGTGCTCGATCCGGATACTGTCTTAGCCTATCCTGCCGGTCAGGCGCTGGCGAAGCAACTCCGCAAGCAAGACGCCGCGACCGGTCTTGTGTATCCTTCCGTGAGACATGTCGGCGGGACCTGCCTTGCCGCCTTCCTTCCCGATCTCGTTCAGAATCTCCGGCAAGGCGGTATCTGGCGTCTGGAATGGCAGGGTTCATCTGTTCCCGCGATCACGCCCATATAGCGCCATCTCTAAAGCGCGTCGCGTTCGACCGGCCTCGTGCGACGCGCTTTAGGTTCTTGTTCTATGCATGTCGTTATCGCAAAACCGCTGCACACCTTTGCGCGACATGCATTAGCGCCGCCCGAACAGGCGACCATCGATGGTGACGAGGCCGAGGGCGATCAGCGCCATGCCGCCGAGTTCGAACAGTTCGAGCCGCTCGCCCAGGAACAGGAAGCCGAGCAGGATGGCACTGGCCGGCACGATGAGCGTGACCAGCGAGGCGTTGGTGGCGCCGGTCGAGGCGACGAGATTGAAATAGAGGATGTAGGCGAAGGCCGTCGACAGCAGCGCCAGTGCCAGCACCGCCGCCCAGACCGGCGGCGAGGCCGAAAACAGATTGGCGGCATCATAGGTGAACAGAACGACCGGGATCATGATGATGGTCGAGCAGGTCAATTGTCCGGCGGCAATGACCGGTGACGGCACGCCCTTGAGGCGGCGGGCAATCATCAGTGCAGCCGCATAGGATAGCGACGCTCCGATGAGCGCGAATTTCGCCCAGACCGGACCGCCGAGCCCGGCGACGAGGCCGGGGCCGATCATCACCGCCGTTCCCGCGATACCAAGGGCGATGCCGGCAAGCTTGTTCCACGACAGCTTTTCGTCGCTGGTCAGGGCGTTGGCGAGGATCAGCGTCCAGAACGGCGTCGTCGAATTGAGCACCGAGGCGACACCGGCGCCAAGCTCGGTCTGGCCGGCAAAGATCAGCGAGAAAGGAATGACATTGTTGGCGAGCGCCAGCAGGAAGAACAGGCCGGCATGCGGCAAGGCGAGGCGAAACGACGGGCCGCGGACCGCAAGATAGAGCTGCAACGCGATCGCCGCTATGGTGACGCGGAACAGCACCAGCACCAGCGGCGGAAGTTCCGCTACCGCAATACGGGCAAAGAAGAACGAGCCGCCCCAGATGGCGCCGAGCAGCAGAAGCTGCGCCCAGTCCTTGAGCACCATCGGACCGCGCATCGTGGTGGTGGCAGCTATCGCCATTGGTCGTCCTCCCAGACGAGATGCCTTGCTCTTCAGGCGTCTGTTCACGCCATACCCGATCCGGCCGCAAGGGCCACCCGAAACCTGAGCGATGGCCTAGCTCGCTCATAACTCGGCGTGCAGCACCGGCGTAGCGCCGCGAAGCCAGGGCGGCGAGACATAGAATTGTTTTCATTAGCCGCTAGCTTGGATTAATTGTGCGCAGCCTCAGTCAAGGGATTCGTCCATGCAGCGATTCGAAAATGCCCGCGAGGCAGCGCTGGCGCTTCGCCCGGACGATCCGATCTATTGCTTCCGCCCGCAGGTGCTGAAGGCGGACGCCAAACAGTTCATGGGCATGTTTCCCGGCAAGACCGCCTATGCGGTCAAGACCAATGGCGAGCGGATCGTGCTCAACGCCCTGGTCGAGGCCGGCGTCAGTGCCTTCGACGTGGCCTCGCCCGGCGAATTCGCCGCCGTGCGCGCCGTCTCGCCGGACGCCGAGATGCTCTACATGCACCCGGTCAAGGCGCAGTCGGACATCAGGCTGGCGCTGGAAAAATACGCCATCCGCGTCATTTCGCTCGACCATGAGGACGAGATCACCAAGCTGACCAGGGTGGTGCGGGCGCTCGACATCGATCCGGGCGCCATCACCGTGTTCGTGCGCATCCAGACGAAAGGCTCGGCGGCCTACGAACTGTCGAAGAAGTTCGGCGCCGGACCGGCCAATGCGGTCGAACTGGCCGAACGGCTGAACCGGACGGGCTACAAGGTCGGGCTGTGCTTTCACGTCGGCAGCCAGATAGAGGATCCCGACACCTATGAGCGGGCGCTGGCCTCCGCCGACTGGGTGCGCAACCGCGTCGGTTTCGACATTGCCGGGCTCGATGTCGGCGGCGGCTTTCCGGCCGAATACGGTCATGATCCGAACAGCCGCAAGCCGGAAATGCCGTCGCTCGGCCAGATCATGTCGCGGCTGTCGGGCGACCTCCAGGAGTACCAGTTCGACCAGATGCCGCTGGTGGCCGAGCCGGGCCGGGTGATCGTGGCTCGCTGCCTGTCGCTGATCGTGCGCGTGCTGCTGCGCAAGGGCAAAAGGCTCTACATCAATGACGGCATCTGGGCGTCGCTGTCGGATTCATGGACCGGCAAGATCACGCTGCCGGCGCGCTTCATCCCCGATCCGGCGATCCGCTCGCGCAATGGCGAGGACAAGACCATCGTGCCGTTCAAGGTCTGCGGCGCGACCTGCGATTCCGTCGATATATTGTCGCGGCCGTTCTGGCTGCCCGAAACCGTCGATACCGGCGATTGGATCGAGATCGGCCATATCGGCGCCTATTCGCTGTCGCTCAGAACACGGTTCAACGGCTTCTATCCCGACACCTTCGTCGAGGTGGCGACGCCGTTCGACGAAGGCGATGCGCCGCAGGGGTTCGCCAGCCTGGAGACGATGGCGGATTAGTTAATGGTTGGATAGTGAATAGTGAATAGTGAATAGTGAATAGTGAATAGAAGTAGTTCTTGCGTTCCGTCCCGCTCCCGTGAATCGTCACCATTCACCATTCACCATTCACCATTCACCATTCACCATTCACCATTCACCATTCACCATTCACCATTCACCATTCAGTCAGGCCACGCCACCGCCAGCCTGGATGTTCTCGCCGGTCAGCCAGCGAGCTTCGTCCGAAGCCAGGAAAACCGCGACATCGGCGACGTCGCGCGGCGCTCCGATCCGGTCGAAGGGCGACATGCCGGCGGCCACGGCGCGGTCCCGTTCGGGAAGCAGGTCGGTGTCGGTGAAGCCTGGTGAAAGCGCATTCACGGTAACGGCGCGCGGGCCGAGTTCGCGCGAGAGGACGCGAACGAACTGCGCGACGGCTCCCTTGCTGCCGAGATAAAGCGCCGTCTGCGTGAAGAACATCCTGGTTCCACCGGTGGAAACGGCAACGATGCGACCACCGTCGCGAACGCGGCGCGCCGCTTCCTGAAGCGTGAAGAAGGTGCCCTTGGCATTGGCGCCGAAGACATGATCGAAATCCGCTTCGGTGGCCTCGACGAGCGGCTTTATGACGGCGACGCCGACATTGGCGACGACGATGTCAATCGGCCCCATCTGCCTTTCGGTTTCGTCGAACAACTTGCGAATGTCGGGAATGCTGGAGACATCCGCCTGGATGGCAACGGCTTTTCCGCCATTCCCTTCAATAGAGGCAACCACTTCCCTGGCGGCCTTCTCGTTGCCGACATAGTTGACGACCACGGCAGCACCCTTGGCCGCGAGCCCCTCGGCGATGGCGCGCCCGATGCCGCGCGAGCTGCCGGTCACAAGTGCGGTTTTGCCTTCGAGTGGACGATGCATGGCTGTTCCTTCCGTCTGATTACGGCCGCCTCGATCGAGCGGCGTTCCAGGGAAAGCTATGGGCATGGTATTGCTCAGAGAATAGCCTATTATCTTACTGACTTGTTAAGCCTGGGGTACATAATGCGCGGAACCGAGTTTTCCGAACTCACGGCATTTGCAGCAATCATCGAAGAGGGCAGCTTCGTCCGCGCCGCGGCCAAGCTCAGGATTTCGCCTCCAGCACTCAGCCAGACGATACGCGGGCTGGAAGAGCGTCTCGGTGTCCGCCTGCTCAACCGCACCACGCGCAGCATGTCGCCGACGGCTGAGGGCGAGAAGCTGTTTGCCCGCATCGCACCGGCGTTCAGCGAACTGGAAGGGGCCGTCGCCGACGCGCATGCATCACGCGGCCGGCCGGCAGGCTCGCTGCGCATCAATGTTCCGCGCATTGCCGCCACGCGTTTCATCGCGCCGATCCTCGGCGATTTCCGCCGCGCCTATCCCGATATCGCCCTCACAATCATTGTCGACGACATGCTCACCGACATCGTCGAGGGCCGCTTCGATGCCGGAATCAGATTGGGTGAGCGGCTGCACAAGGACATGGTGGCGGTGAAACTCAGCGAGGAACTCGAGATGGCCGCAGTGGCGGCGCCGAGCTATCTGGAGCATCACCCGATACCGCGTCACCCCGCGGACCTGCATCACCACCAGTGCATCAATTTCCAGTGGCCCAGCGGCGGCAACATCTACCGGTGGGAGTTCGCCCGAGGCCAACGTGCTTTGGAAGTGGCCGTCAGCGGCGGCCTGACGATCAACGATACGGAACTGATGATCGGGGCGGTTCTGGATGGGGTCGGCGTGGCGTACATGCTGGAATATCAGGTCCGGCCATGGATCGAAGCGGGAAAGCTCATCCGCTTTCTCGACGCCTGGTCGCCGAGATTTCCGGGTTTTTATCTATATCACGCGAGTTCCCGCCAGGTTCCGGCGCCGTTGCGAGCGTTCATCGATTTCCTGCTTGCCAGGCGGTGATGTGAATAGTGAATAGTGAATAGTGAATAGTGAATAGTGAATAGTGAATAGTGGTAGCTCTGGTGCTCAATGCGGCTCCGGTGCCATTCTTTTCACCATTCACCATTCACCATTCACCATTCACCACCTTCACAGCCTGGCCAGCAGCTCCGGCGTCGGCCAGCCGTCGACCGGCAGGCCCAGCCGCTTCTGCTCCTTGCGGATCGCTTCGCGGGTGTTGGTGCCCAGTATGCCGTCGACGGTGCCGACGTCATAGCCTTTCGCCTCGAGCTTGGTCTGCAGCGCCTTCATCTGGTCGCCGTTGAGGCCGGGTTCGGGGTTGCGCGGATCGAATCGCGGCGCACCCCCCAGCCGGGCGGCAAGATTTGCCGCGGTCAGGGCATAGGTGAAGGACTGGTTCCACTCGAGATAGACGTCGAAATTGTCGTAGGTCAGGAAGGCTGGCCCCTTGCGACCCATGGGCAGCGCCAGGCCGGCCTTCAGGCCGTTGTCGAGAAGCGGCGTACCGTCGGGCCTGGTAACGCCCCACTGGCTCCATTGCGTCAACGGCAGCTTGTTGGTGCGTCCCGTCTGCTCCCACGGCAAATCGTCGGGCACACGGACTTCCTCGATCCAGGGCTGGTCGCGCTTCCAGCCGCGCGACTGGATCTTGCTGGCCGTGCTCATGATCACGTCCGGCGCGCTGCCGCGCAGGTCGACCAAGCCATCGCCGTCGCCGTCGACGCCGTGGCCGAGATAGTCGGAAGGCAACATCTGCGTCTGGCCGATCTCGCCGGCCCAGGCACCGGTCACGTCGGCCGGCACCACGCCGCGGTCGATCAACATCAGCAGCGGCACGATCTGCGGCCGGAACAACTGCGGACGGCGGCAGTCATGCGAGAGGCTCACCAGCGCGTTCAGCGTATGAAAATCGCCCTGCACGGCGCCAAAATCGGTCTCCAGGGCCCAGAAAGCGGCGATGACCGGCGCCTGCACGCCGTATTCGCGATCGGCGCGGACAAAGACCTCGGCATATTTTTGCAGATTGGCCGCACCTTGCTTCAGCCGATGGGACGAGATCATACGGTTCGAGAATTCGATGAAGGTCTGGGTGAAGACGCCCTGGGCACGGTCGCGTGCCAGCGCCTTTTCATCGAGGGTGGCGTTTTCCAGCGCAGAAAGGCCGGCAGCGCCGACGCCGGCCGCCCTGGCTTCCGCCGCCACGCCCTGCTTCCATGCCTCGAAATCGCCGCCGCATTGCTGTGCCGCGGCCGGCACGGCGCTCAGGAGCAGCGCCGCGAGAAATCCAAAGCGCGATCGCATCGCCATCCTTCCGAGAAGATTACCAGCGGTTGCGGGCATCCGTCATTGGCTGTGTCGAAAAGCAGGCGGCAGGCCTGGTGTCAACGGGTGTTCTGCCGCAACCACTTCTTCCACGCGGCTTCGGAGCCGTTGAAGACGCTGATGTCGGCGTTTCCGGTCATGCCCGGCACGACGCCCGTTCCGGTATACTGCCAGAAGGTGAAGGGATGGCTGCCGTATTTCTGGCGCGGGTGGCCGGCGACGGAGCGCAGCCAGTAGGGGTAATTGCGGAAGCCCGATAAACCGTTATCTTCGAAGAAATCGACAGACGTGTAGATGATTGGCTTCTTGCCGTAGTATTTTTCGACGATTTCGAGGAACGTGCTCATCTCGCTGCGTACCGTGGCGGGATCGGGCCGCAGCTTGCAGGTCGGCGATTTCGGGTTCCATTCCATGTCGAGAACCGGCGGCATCGCCGAACCGTCTTTGGGCACGTTCTGGATGAACCAGCGCGCCTGGGTAGCGGCCGGCGTGCAAAAGTAGAAAAAATGATAGGCGGCACGGGGGATGCCCGAGGCCCTGGTGCGGCTCCAATGCTCGTTGAAAGCTTCATCGAAACGGTCTCCGCCTTCGGTTGCCTTGATAAAGGCGAAGGAGATGCCGCTGGCCCTGGCCGCCGGCCAGTTGATCGATGTCTGGTATTTGGAGACGTCGGTGCCGTGGACGGCGTAGCTCCACGGTGCGCCCCTGTCCCATTCATGCGGGTCGGAATCGGCAAAACGCGGCGCGCGTACCGCAACCATCGAGGCGCTGGACGACGACAGCGATGGCGTCAGATCCTCGACCGTCGAGCAGGCGCCAAGCAGCATCAGCGTGATGAGGACCGCGAAACGGCGCATCGCTACTTCCCGAGCCGGTTTCAGCCGGCCGCTGATGGGTCTTTCCGCGGGTGGCCCCTCGACCGGGCGCGGCGCGTTTGAAACCGACTTACGCGACGCGCCTGGATCTTCGTTTCATGCATTCCCAAACCGTTACGCAGTTTGGGACGTACGCATTCAAGCCCCGCCGGACGGTCACCCCACAGGATCGCCCGGTCTGTCCTAAGCGCGTCGCTTCGACGCGCTTAGCTCTTTTGTCTATGCATGTCGTTGTCCCAAAACCGCTGCGCACTTCTGGGCGACATGCACCTGTGATCGCCGATCATGGTTGATATTCGGTTGACGGCGCTCGACAAGAGCCGCGATTTTGCCGAAACAATGGCGGCAAATCGATGACATAGATCGAGCGCGCCCGGGGGAACTCAAAATGCAGATCCTTTTGAAGTTCGTCAAATGGCTGCTCGGCTTGGCTGTGCTGGCCGCCGCGGTACTCGCCGGCTGGCTGTATTTCGCGCCGCCGGAACTGATCCGCGTCGGTTCCGGCTATGCCGCCAAGATCGTCTGTTCGAACGTCTTCATCGCCGGGCGAGACGCCGACGATGTGCTTGCCGTCGATGTGCAGGCGCCGGGTCATCCGCTGCTGAAGCTGATGAGAGTGTCGGTCGACAAGGAGAAGGGAACGGTTTCGGCCGGCCTGTTCGGTGTGCTCGGCAAAAGTGTCGCGGTTGCGCGCGACGGGCTCGGCTGCGCCTCGGTTCCCGACGGCGATATTGCCGCCGCCAAGGCTGTCGCCGGAGCTGCACCGACGCCGGCGCCGCTGCCCGATCTGATCTGGCCGGAGGGCGACAAGGCCGATGCCTCGCAGGATCCCGAGGTCGCGAAAGTCCTCGACGATCCAGCAATGACCGGCGCCGGCATGCGGGCCGTCGTGGTGGTCAAGAACGGCCGCATCGTCGCTGAGCGTTATGGCGACGGCTTTTCCGAAAAGACGCCGCTATTGGGCTGGTCAATGACCAAGACCGTAAATGCGGCGATCGTCGGCACGCTGGTGAAGGAGGGCAAGCTGGCGATGACCAACCAGGGTCTGTTCGGTCCCTGGAAGGGAGATGGTCGCGCCGTGATCAGCCTCGCCGACATGATGGCGATGTCGAGCGGGCTGGAATTCAACGAGGATTATGGCGACGTCGCCGACGTAACGCGCATGCTCTATCTCGAACCGGACATGGCGGGCTTTGCCGGATCCAAGCCGCTGACCGGCGAGATCGGCAAGGTGTTTTCCTATTCGAGCGGCACGGCGGTGATGCTGTCCAGGCTGTGGCAGGACGCAATCGGCGACAAGGACAAGGCACTGGCGTGGCCGAGGACCGCGCTGTTCGATCCGCTCGGCATGCAGAGCGCTGTGCTTGAGGCCGACGAGCACGGCACCTTCGTCGGCTCGTCCTATCTCTATGCCACGGCATGCGACTGGGCGCGCTTCGGCCAGTTCCTGCTGCAGGGCGGCGTCTGGAACGGCCAGGAGATCCTGCCCGCCGGCTTCGTCGACTGGATGCGGGAACCGGCAACTGCCTCGAACGTCTACGGCAAGGGGCAATTATGGATAGAAGGACCGGGCGACGAAGAAAACCCCGGCGCCGGCACTGCCGCCGGCCTGCCCAAGGACACCTATTGGATGGAGGGGCATGATGGGCAAACGGTTGCCATCATCCCCTCGGAGCAGCTGGTTGTGGTGCGGCTCGGGCTGACGCCGGCCAGGCTCGGCTATCGGCCGCAGGCGATGGTGGCGGCGCTGATCAAGGCGCTGCACTGAGGAATGCGGCGGTCGCAGTCTTGTCTATGTGGCTGTCGCCAAAGGTTTGGCGCGATCAACACGCGCCCGCTCGTCGGGTGAGTTCATAACCGTCCAAAGATCATTACGGCGCTGGACGTTCAACCAGAAATCCGGGCTGTTGCCAAACACCCGCGCCAGAATGAGCGCGGTAGCCGCCGTCACGTTGCGGCGGCCGTTGCACAATTCGTTCACATGCTTGCGCTGGACGCTCATAGCTTCGGCCAAAGCCGCCTGTGTCAGGCCGAGTGGTTGCATGAATTCTTCCGTAAGAATTTCGCCAACCGTTGCTGGCTTGCGTGCGGTCATCAACATGTCTCACCTCACTTATATATAACTGTGGTCGTCGAGATAGATGTCCGACGCCTCGCCCCGGCCCCCGTCCCAGCGGAAGACCAGCCGCCATTGTTTGTTGACACGGATCGAATGGAAGCCTTCGAGATTGCCGCGCAACTTCTCGAAATGGTTGCTGGGCGGCACACGCAAATCCTGATCGATCGCCGCGTCGTCAATCATCTGGAGCTTGCGGAACAAGCGGCTTTCGAGATCGGACGGAATATTGCGGGAGTGGGTGTCGTCCACGAAGAAAGCCCGCAGCCATCCATCTCTAAAGCCGATGATCATCCCATGCTTCCGGCGAGGAGATAATGTACCACTCCTTGGGTCATATGGCAATGTGTGATTTAGCCAATTAACTGATTTCAGCCACGGCCCTCATTTAGGATTGGAGCCCCAAAACCTTCCACGGCAAAATTGATATTAGATGGCGATCTTGCTCACGGCGAGCCAGCTGTAGCCGCGATAAAGTGTTTTGAATCGAACGCTTGCGCCAACTCTTGCAGATTCCGAATCCAGAATCGCGCGCAACGATTGACGCGGCTCGACGTGGAATTTTTTCAGCCAGCCGCGCAACAGCTTGCGGAACCAGCTGGGCAAGGCTTCCTGCTGGCCAAAATCGACGACATGCAGCGAGCCACCCGGTGACAGAGCAGCAAGAGCCGCGGATACCGTCTTTTCCCAGCCGGGGATCATCGACAGCGAATATGAGACAAAGACGCGGTCGAAACTTTCGACGCCGAACAGCGCTTTCGCGTCGAAATTCGTGGCATCGCCGCGCGCCAGCGTGACGCGGCCGGAGAGGCCTTCGCGCGCGAGGGCGGCAGTGGCCGTCTCCAGCATCTCGGCCGAAATATCGAGGCCGAAGAAGCGCGCGCCGGGATAGCGGCGGGCGGCGAGGATGATGTTGCGGCCGGTGCCGCAGCCGAGCTCGAGCACGGTGCCGCCGGCCGGCACATCCAGTCCGGCGATAAGCCGGTCGCGGCCCAGCAAATAATATTTGCGGGTCAGGTCGTAGATATGACGCTGCCAGCGGTAGACGCCGTCCATCAGTTCGGCATGGCTGGCCGGCAAGTCGGTCGTGCTCATGCGGACCGCTTCACATAGAGATGGAAGCCGCCATAGATGGCCGAGCGGTCGCGCGCCGAAAACTCGCGCGAGGCGTCGTTCTCGTAGCGCCACTGATCGAGCAGCGAATTCGAGACGCGGCCGGGCAGCAGGCTGGGTTCCGCTGCGGTGCGGAAGATGACGCGGGCGCCGGTGGAGGCGGTTCGGGTGATCTCGGCCCACAACTCGTTGAGCTGGTCGTCGGTCATCCAGTCCTGTGCATCGAGCAGCACGAAGCGATCCACCGAGCCGGCATCCTTGCGGGCAAGGAACTCGATCAGATTGGCGTGGTGGATGGCAACGCGATCGACATTGTTGCGGATCGTCTTGTAGTTGCGCTTTTCGAGATAGGCGGGCAGGGCGGCCTCGCCCGGATCAGGGTAGCGGCGGGCGAAAGCCTGCCAGGCGAAATAATTGGTCTTCAGCGGAAAATCGCAGGCGAGCTTTTCCAGTCGTGCCTTCAGCACGCTGGCCATGGTGCCGTCACCCGAGGTGATCAGCGAATCGTACTGGGCCGGCGGAATGCCGAGGCCGAACAGCGAAGCCTTTCGCGAGGTCGCCCATTTCAGCAGCGGTTTTTCGAAGACCGGCGCCAGCTCTTCGTCGAAGAAGCGGCGCTGATCGGCGATGGTCTTGGCGTCCATGATTCCGGCCGGGTCGACGCCGAAGAATTTTGCGGTGCGATGGCCGATCGCAATGAACAGGCCAAGCAGGCCGGTCTGGTAGAAATTGCGGTCGAAGACGGCGATGCGGCGACGGCCGCGCCAGTTGCGGCGCTCCCAATAATGGCGGCTGACCGGGTCGAGATGCGGTGCGATGAAGCGATCGTAGGCCTGTGAATTGTGCCCGGTCTCAGCCGCGCCGAAGAAACGGAACAGGTCGCCCTGCGACGGCAGGTGACGGACGGCTTCGAGCTTCATGCGGTTCAGCGCGATATGGGCAGCGTTGAGGTCGACGGCATCGATCCTTTCCGGCGAGCGGGTGAGATAGGCAAGGATGTTACAGCCGCCGGAGGCAATGGTGACGATGCGGTGGCCCGTCCCGAGCTGCATCGCGTCCATGTCGATTTCGGGGTCTTCCCAGATCTGCGGATAGACGAGGCCGGAGAACAGGAAGGCGAACAGGCGCTCGGAGATGCCGGCTTTCGACAGCGGGCGGTTCTGGTAGACGGCCTTGCCGACTTCCTTGCCGCGGCGAAAAACCAGGTCCCCAGAAATGTCCGTCATGGCAAGGCGATTCCCCGTTTGCTTTGCCGCAAGCGGGTAGCGCAGGGTGATGACAGGCCAGTGACAGCCTGTTGACGCGAGTTCAGGCCTTGCCAAATCCACCTGGGGTCGGCGTCGTCACGATGACCGCCTCGCCAGCGTCGAGGATGGTCTGATCGCAGGCTTTCAGCGTCTCGATCGCGCCGGTCTTGCGGCGGACCTTGGTCGAACCGGCCTCGCCATCGCCGCCTCCGTCCAGTCCCCGCGGCGGGCGGTTGCGATGCGAGGACAGGATCGCGCATTCCATTTTTTCGAGGAAGCGGATGGTGCGCCCGGTGCCGTCGCCGGCATTCCATTTGCCTTCGCCGCCGGAGCCTTCGCGGATATGAAAATCCTCGAGCAATACCGGGAAACGCAGTTCCAGCACTTCCGGATCGGTCAGGCGCGAATTGGTCATATGGGTGTGGACGCCGGAGGTGCCGGCAAAACCGCGGCCGTCGTTCATCCGGCCAGCCGGCGAGCCCGAGCAGATCGTCTCGTAATACTGGTACTGCTTGTTGCCGAAGGTGAGATTGTTCATCGTGCCTTGCGCATTGGCCATCGCGCCCATGGCGCCGAACAGCGCGTTGGTGACATGCTGCGAGGTCTCGACGTTACCGGCGACGACTGCCGCGGGATAGGCGGGCTTCAGCATCGAGCCGTCGGGAATGACGATGTTGATCGGCCGCAGACATCCGGCATTCATCGGGATGTTGTCTTCGACCATGACGCGGAAGGCATAAAGCACAGCGGCTCGGGCGACTGGCTCTGGCGCATTGAAATTGTTCTTCATCACCGGCGACGTTCCGGTGAAGTCGACGGTCGCTTCGCGCTTCCGCCGGTCGACCGATATCTTCACCTTGATCATTTGGCCGGTGTCGGTCGGATATTCGTATTCGGAACTGTCGGGCAGCCGCTCCAGAACGCGGCGCACGCTTTCGGCGGCATTGTCCTGGACATGGCCCATATAGGCTTCGACGACATCGAGGCCGAAATGCGCGACCATCTTGCGCAGCTCGGCGACGCCCTTTTCGTTCGCGGCGATCTGCGCCTTGAGGTCGGAGATGTTCTGGTGCGGATTGCGCGCCGGGTAGGGGTGGTTGGTGAGTAGCGTCTCCAGGTCCTTCTCGCGGAACCGGCCGCGATCGACGATGCGGAAATTATCGAACAGCACGCCTTCCTCGTCGACGGTTGTGGCAAGCGGCGTCATCGAGCCGGGCGCGGTGCCGCCGATGTCGGCATGATGGCCACGCGAGGCGACGTAGAAGAGGATCTCCTCCCCCCTCGAGGGGGAGGTGGCGGCGAAGCCGCCGGAGGGGGTCGTTGCGGCAGTGCTCGACGCATTTGTGGTGCCTTCTGCGAGGACCCCACCCGGCCGCTTCGCGGCCACCCTCCCCTCAAGGGGGAGGGAAAACACCGGCGTCACCACTGTGATATCAGGCAGATGGGTGCCGCCATTGTAAGGTGCGTTCAGCGCAAAGACGTCGCCGGGGTGAATGTCGCCGGAATTGAGCCGGATGATGGTCTCCACCGAGCGGTCCATCGAGCCGAGATGCACCGGCATATGCGGTGCGTTGGCGACCAGCGCGCCATTCCGGTCGAAGACGGCGCAGGAGAAATCGAGCCGCTCCTTGATGTTGACGGAATAGGCAGTGTTTTGCAGCGTTACGCCCATCTGTTCGGCGATCGACATGAACAGGTTGTTGAAGACCTCCAGCATCACCGGATCGGCTTCGGTGCCGAGTGCGGCCTGTCGGCGCTTCTTCTCGACGCGCCGCATCAATACGTGGTCCTTGGCGGTGATCTCGGCCTGCCAGCCCGGCTCGACGACAATGGTCTGGTTCGGCTCGATGATCAAAGCAGGGCCGGCGATCTTGTTACCAGGCTTCAGCGTTTCGCGAGGGAAGATGCCGGCGTCGCGCCAGACGCCGTCGACAAAGATTTTCCGGTTCCCGGAAGGACTTGCGGCCATGTCTTCAACAACTGAATCGCTTTCGTCGCGGCCGGTGCCGCCGGTATCGGTACCCTCGACGCCGACCGATTCGACGATCATCGGCTTGTCGTCGTAGACGAAACCGAACTGCGCCTTGTGCGCCAGTTCGAAGTCCGCCTTGGCCTGCGCAATCGAGCCGTGCCCGAAGTTCACAGGCAGCGCGGTATCGGTGCCGTCGTAGCGGATCTGCAGCACCGGTCTCGAGGCGACCGCGTCTTCGCTGATGCCTTGCGCGGCGAGTTCGTCGATGACGGCTTTGCGCAGCGTTGCGATGAGTTCATCGATCGCTGGCCCGGAATTGTCCGCCAGCGGCTTCAGCAGCGCCTGCTGGCGTGACGCAAATACAGAGGATAGGCCGATGCCGTATGCCGAGAGCAGGCCTGAGAAGGGATGGATCAGCACCGCCTCCATGCCGAGCGCATCGGCGACCAGGCAAGCGTGCTGGCCGCCGGCGCCGCCGAAGCAGTTCAGGAGGTATTCGGTGACATCGTAGCCGCGCTGCACCGAAATCTTCTTGATGGCGTTGGCCATGTTTTCGACGGCGATGGTGATGAACCCTTCGGCGACGGTTTCCGGCGAGCGGCCGTCGCCGATCTCGGCGGCAAGTGCGGTGAATTTTTCGCGAACCGTCTGGACGTCGAGCGGTTCGTCCTGGCCCGGTCCAAAAATAGCCGGGAAGAACTCGGGCTGCAGCTTGCCCAGCATGACATTGGCGTCAGTGACGGCCAACGGGCCGCCGCGCCTATAGGCGGCCGGGCCGGGATTGGCGCCGGCCGAATCCGGCCCGGCGCGAAAGCGGCCGGCCTCGTAATGGAGGATCGAGCCGCCGCCTGCAGCAACGGTGTGGATGCGCATCATCGGCGCGCGGATGCGCACGCCGGCGACCTCGGTGTCGAAGGCGCGCTCGTAGTCACCATCGTAATGGGCGACATCGGTGGAGGTGCCGCCCATGTCGAAGCCTATGACTTTGCCGAAACCGGCGAGTTTTGCCGTCTCGACCATGCCGACGACACCGCCGGCCGGGCCGGACAACAGCGCATCCTTGCCCTGGAACATGTCGGCGGCGGTGAGGCCGCCCGACGACATCATGAACATGAGGCGAGGGCTTTCCCTCCCGCTTGAGGGGAGGGTGGCGGCGAAGCCGCCGGGTGGGGTCGGCTCGACTGGGTTCGACACTCTGGCGGTGCCTTCTGAGATGACCCCCTCTGGCTGCTGCGCAGCCACCTCCCCCACGAGGGGGGAGAGGGCACCCAGTTCCTCCGCCACCTTCTGCACATACCTAGCCAGGATCGGCGACAGATAGGCGTCGACCACCGTGGTGTCGCCACGGCCGACCAGCTTGATCAGCGGCGAGACCTCGTGACTGACCGAGACCTGCGAGAATCCGAGCTTTCGACAGACTTTGGCGACCGCCTTTTCGTGCTCGGGATGTTTCCAGGCATGCATGAAGACGATCGCGACCGCATCGATGCCATCCGCCTTGGCTTGCTCAATAGCCGGGCGTACCGAAGCAATGTCGAGCAGGCGCTCGACACTGCCGTCGGCGCGAACCCTTTCGTCGATCTCGACGACACGCTCGTAGAGCTGTTCGGGAAGGATGATCTGCTTGGCAAAGATATCGGGCCTGGCCTGATAGGCAATCCTCAGCGCATCGCGGAAGCCTTTTGTGATGAGCAGCAGCACACGGTCGCCCTTGCGCTCGAGAAGCGCATTGGTGGCAACCGTGGTGCCCATCTTGACATCGCCGATCAGAGCGGAGGGGATTGGAGCGCCGGGTTGGACGCCGAGCAGCTCGCGAATGCCATGGATGGCAGCATCGGCATAGGCTTCGGGATTCTCGGACAGCAGCTTGCGCGGGTGCAGCGCGCCTTGCGGGTCACGGCCGATGACATCGGTGAAGGTGCCGCCACGGTCGATCCAGAAATCCCATTTTGCAGTCACTGCGGCGGCTCCCGGGATTTTTCCCTGTTCGATCTGTTAGCTCGCGAGGCCCTGACCGGCAATCGTCAAATGATTGGAATATGTTACAGGCAGAAATGCAACGTTACGAAACTCATGCGCAGCTTACGCATTGTGTCCTCGACCGCCGCCGGTAACGGAGGCGTGATTAGAGGAGAGATATCATGAAGAAACTCATTCTTGCGTCGGTGTCGGCGCTTGCGTTGCTTGGCCTTGCCGCCTGCAGCAACAGCGGCACCGACAACACCACGACGCAGAGCACCAACCCGCCGGCATCCGACCAGACGATGAAGCCGGCTGCTCCTGACGCCAACAAGCCTGCCGAGCCGGCTCCGGCTCCGGCGCCTGCGCCGGCTGCTCCGGCTCAGTAGTCAATGTGACAACCAAGGAAAGGCTGGCCTCACAGGCCGGCCTTTCTGCTGCTTACGATACCAGCGCCTGGCGGCCGAGTGCGACGACGTGAGCGCTGGCGCCAGCCGCCTCAGGCATTGCGCCAAAACGATTGGGCCAGCCCCTGCGGCACTGTCTTGGCTTGATAGCGATGGGTGGTTGGCCCTATGAAGCCCCCATGTCGATTTGGGACCGCCTTGGCGACTTCGTCACACGCGTTTCATCTTCAGCGTCGTCAGGCGTCGCCGAAGTGGTCGAGGCCGTGCGCACGGTTTTCTCCGGCGATGCCGATCTGCGCCGGCGCGTCGCCTTCTCGGTGGCGATGATCGCCCTGTCGGCCAAGATGGCCAAGGCAGACGGCATCGTCACGCAAGACGAGGTGCGCGCCTTCCAGGAAATATTCGAGGTGCCGAAGGAACAGAGGCGCAATGTGGCGCGGCTCTACGATTTGGCCAAACGCGACATTGCCGGTTTCGAGACCTATGCCGAGCGGATGGCGCAGCTTTGCGGTTCGGGCCATTCGAACTGCCTGATGCTCGAGGACATACTCGACGGGCTGTTCCACATCGCCAAGGCCGACGGGCTGGTGCATGAGCGCGAGGGCCAATTCCTGCATCGCATCGCCGAGATATTCCGCATCAATGAGGCGCATTACCAGAGCATCCTGGCCCGGCATGTCGATCTGGGTGCCGCCGATCCCTATGTTGTGCTCGGCATCGAGCGTGGGAAGCCGTTCGAGGAGGTCCGCAGGCGTTACCGCAAGCTGGTCTCCGACAATCATCCGGACCGGCTGATCGCACGCGGCCTGCCGCAGGAATTCATCAAGATCGCGACGACCAGGCTGGCGGCGATCAACGCGGCCTATGAAATGATCGAGCGAGGCCTGCGGCACGCATGAGCGGCTTTCCGCCCGATCAGCCGAGCGCCGAGGTCAGGGTATCGCCGAATTTCGGACCACGGCGCGGGACGCTCGGACCCGATATGATCGTGCTGCACTACACCGGCATGGCTACCGGCGCCGGTGCCGAGGCATGGTTGTGCGATCCGGCAAGCGAGGTCTCGTCGCACTACCTGGTCCATGAGGACGGCCGAATTGTTCAGATGGTAAGGGAAAGCGACCGCGCCTGGCATGCCGGCAAGAGCTCGTGGTTCGGACAGAGCGACATCAACTCCTGTTCGATCGGCATCGAGATCGTCAATCCGGGGCATACGCTCGGCTATCGCAACTTTCCAAAACCGCAGATCGACGCGGTGATCGGCCTGTGCGCTGGGATCATCGAGCGCCATTCCATTCCGGCGCAGCGGGTGCTTGCCCATTCCGACGTGGCACCGGGGCGAAAGGTCGATCCAGGCGAGAAATTTCCATGGAAGGCCTTGTTTGCTGCCGGTATCGGCCATGTTGTGCCGGCAGCACCGATCCGGCGCGGCGCCGTGCTGAAGCCAGGCGATACCGGCGCCGAGGTAGAGGCGCTGCAGTCGATGCTGGCGCTCTATGGTTATGGCGTCGAGATCACCGGCACTTTCGACCGGCAGACCGAAATCGTGGTCGAGGCATTTCAGCGGCATTTCCGGCTGCGCCTGGTCGATGGCATGGCTGACGGATCGACGATCCGCACGCTGGAAAGGCTGCTCGCTTACGTAAGGATAGCCTCTCTCAAATAATCTTTTGCCAGCTTAAAAGTTACAATCTGTTACTCAAAGTGACTTGCGTCGCCTTCTTTGGCGCCAATTCCGTCGTCAAAGGCGATCCGTACAGATTGTCGGACGTCTATCCCCCCACATGTTCCGATGTTGATTGAGGGTATCTGCGCGAAGTTCTTTGTGCAGATCAAACAGAACAGGATCACATGCAGAAATTGACCGTTTTAACGGCAGCCATTGCTGCCGGCGTAATGACTTTTGCCTTCAGTGCGGCGAACAGCGCACCGCTGAGCCAGCGGGCCGATCAGGGCTTCAGTGCCGCAGCCGGCAAAACCGCCATGCCGAAGGGTGGTGCAAAAGTAGAGAAGACCGCCACCGCAAAAGTGGAAAAAGCGGCCGCGGTAAGGACGAAAAAGCCAGTCTCCGCGAAAAGGCCAACCGCTGCGAGAAAGACAATCGCCAAACAGCATGTGAAGCGTAACCGCAAACGCATCGACCGCATGGCAACGGCGTCAGTCGCTCCGAAGAGCAGGCCAGCGCCTCAGGCGGTGGTTGTCGGCGGCAGCGGACAGTATTCGGCGATCATTGCGCGTTATGCCGCCAGCTATGGCGTCCCGGTGTCGCTCGCCAACGCCGTCATCAAGATCGAAAGCAACTACCAACCGAACCAGGTCGGCAGCGCCGGCGAGATCGGCCTGATGCAGATCAAGCCGGCGACGGCAAGGATGATGGGCTATAGCGGTTCGGTTCAGGGTCTCTACGATCCCGATACCAACATCAAATACGGCATGAAGTACCTTGCCATGGCGCGGGATCTCGGCGGCGGCACGACCTGCGGCACGATCCTGAAATACAATGCCGGCCACGCCGCCACACGGATGAACCCGGTGTCCGCAGCCTATTGCGGCAAGGTCAAGGTGCAGCTGGCAGCACTTGGAGCGCCCGCCTGACAAGCGACAACTTGCTTTTTCGTTTGCGTTTTCGGGCCTGAACCCCTTTATACGCCTTGCCAGCTGGCCGGGCGGCCGCACCCGCGAAGCCGAAAGGCTGCGGGTGAGGAAAGTCCGGGCTCCATGGAGACACGGTGCCGGTTAATGGCCGGCGGGGGCGACCCCAGGGAAAGTGCCACAGAAAGCAAACCGCCACGATCCAATCGTGGCAAGGGTGAAAGGGTGGGGTAAGAGCCCACCGCGCGACTGGCAACAGGAGCGGCACGGTAAACCCCACCGGGAGCAAGACCGAATAGGGGCGGTGCGAGGGGAAACCCTCGAGGGCTGTTTCCGGCTCACCGTCCGGGTAGGTTGCGTGAGGCGCATGGCAACATACGCCCAAGATGAATGGCCGCCACGTTCTCGCCCCGTAAGGGGCGAGGGCCATACAGAACCCGGCTTACAGGCCAGCTGGCAGTTTTCCCTATAAAGGAAATCTCCTGATATCAGCAGGTTGCGTCTTCGGGCGCAGCAGTTGATTCAGTTTTCGACCCGCAATCGAGCGCGACATTCCTTGAAAATGGTGCGATTAAATCGTACCATTTGGATGACGGTATTCAGGAGCGCGTCATGGGACAGGTCGATAAACGCAGCATCACGCTGTCGCCGGAACTGGCCGCGGCAGTCGACGACGTGGTCGCCGCCGGCGAATATGCCTCGGCGAGCGAGGTGATCCGCGACGCGCTGAGGCAATGGAAGGACCGGCGCGACCTGCTCGGCTACACGGTCGAGGAATTGCGCAAGCTGGTGCAGGAGGGGATCGACAGCGGACCGGGGCTGGACGGGCCGCCAATCATGGAACGGCTGCGCGCCAAATATCTGAAAATGGCCGGAACCAAAGGCCTTGAGGAGTGAAATACCGCCTGCTTCCTCAGGCATTGATCGACCTCGAAGCCATCGGCGACTACATTGCCGAACAGAATCCAAATGCGGCGGTTCGGCTCGTGGATCTCTTGCAAAGGCGGTGGGATTTGCTGACCCTGCACCCCTTCTCAGGTGCGCCGCGCGAAGACATCGCAACCGGAATCCGTCACCTGATCGTCGGCGAATACCTCACCTTGTATCGTGTCCGCGAAGAGGCGATCGAAATCATTCGCGTGCTGCACGGCCGGCGCAAGATTGATGCCGACGATCTGAGTTCGTGATTGCCGATTCAGCCACCGATAGCGTCCAGCGACGCCTCGATCGCCTGCCAAAGTTCTTCCACCGGTTCGCAGCCGACCGACAGGCGAACGAAGCCGGGCGGAACGGCGTCTCCCCTTTTTGATCGCCGTTCGGCCGAGGTGTGTACGCCGCCGAACGACGTCGCTGCCTGCATCAAGGCGCAACTGTTGATGAAATCCTCGGCCTTGTCCTCCGAGGCGAGCACGAACGAGATGAGAAATCCGAAGCGCTCCATCTGGGCGCAGGCAAGATTGTGCGATGGATCGCTCTCCAGTCCCGGAAAGCGCAAGCCGCTGATCGCGCGATGGTTTTTCAGCCGTCGCGCTATCATTTCGGCGGAAGCGCACATGCGGTCGAAGCGCACGTCCAGCGTTTCGAGGCCGCGATGCACCAGCCATGCCTCGAACGGCCCGGGGATGGCGCCCGACGTCTCGCGCCAGTCGGTCACCCTCGAGATAAAATCCGCGTCGCGGCTGGCGACATGGCCGAACAGCACATCGGAATGGCCGTTTGGTGCCTTGGTGTCGGCAGCAATGACGATATCGGCGCCGAGATCGAGCGGGCGCTGGCCGAAAGGCGTCATCGTCGTGTTGTCGACCACAAGCACCGCACCCGCTCTATGCACGGCCTCGGCGACGGCTGCGATGTCGCATATATCCAGTCCCGGGTTGGCGGGCGTTTCGACGAAGGCAAGCCGGTATCCGTCGAAGCCGCCGTCGAGGAAGCTCGACGTCGGCCGGACATCGTAAGTGACGTCGAAGGACTTCAGGAAGCGCTCTGCCAGCGCTCTCGTCGTGTGATAGCCGTCGGACGGCAGCAGGATACAGTCGCCGGCTTTGAGCAGGCCGAAAAATACCGCCGAGATGGCAGCCATCCCCGAGGGAAAGGCGACGCATGGGGCGTCTTCCAAATGCGCCAGCATGTGCTCGACCGCATCCCAGGTCGGATTGCTGAAGCGGCCATATTGATCGAAGCCGGTGGCGTCGCCGGGCGCATGAAAGATGGCGGCCATGGTCAGGGGCAAGGGGATCGGGTCGCCCTTGGCCAGCCTGCCGCGGCGCAGATGGGGAAGTGCCGCGGCGCGTGACTTGGCTGATTCGGACATGGTTTCAAACCTCGTTACTGACCGGAAAAGGAGATGCCGAGGCTATGCGCGGCAGCGATCCGCAGCAAGCCGGCTCCGGTTGGGCCACACGGCTCTAAACGCTTCGTTAGGCTTAATAGACGATAAAGACGGGAGTGCCGTCAAAGCTGCTCTCCCCAGTCGTGGCAGGCGCGTTTTGAAGACTGTTCCCGTTGACGCCCATAACACCCCATGATATCCCATTCCGATACTCAAGCCTTCGTTCCGTGTCAGGGTGAAGCGTACGCCAATCGGGCAGCCGCGGCGGCTGCGCGTTTGCCTGCGTTCGCCCGTTATAACGAAGTGGGTTTTGGGCGCCGACCGGGCTGGGGCGGCGCGGACAGGAAGATGCAGAGGGGTGCGGCGGCGCAAGCGGCCGTAACGCGTAATGGACCGGTTTCTGTCGAACGCGGTGAACAGGATCGATGTGAAGGGACGGGTGTCCGTGCCGGCGCATTTCCGTGCCGTTGTGCAGAAACGCGGCTATTCGGAACTTTATGCGCTACGCTGCCTGGATCGCCCGGCGATGGATGTCGGTGGGCTCGACCTGCTCGATCGCTACGAGCAGCGTATCGCCCAGGAAGACCCGTTCCTGCAGACGGCGGACGACATGTCGTTCTTCTGCCATGGCGATGGAACGTTTCTGAAGCTCGACCAGGACGGCCGTATCACGATGAGCGATTTCATTCGCGAGCATACCGGCATTTCAGCGGAAGTGGCCTTCGTTGGCCGCGGCAATTTCTTTCAGATCTGGGAGCCGGGACGGCTCAGCGCCTATGGGACGGAAGCACGCGCCCGGCTTTTGCAACTTCGGCAGGGGACGAAGCCCGGGGAGCGGCCGGAATGATGGCGGGCGACGGCGATGAAGTTCATGCCGCTGGCGGACCAGCCCGTCACATTCCGGTCCTCCTTGCCGGAGTTCTGGAGGCGCTGGCGCCGACAAAAGGCGAGGTGATCGTCGACGGCACGTTCGGTGCCGGCGGCTACACGAAGGCCATTCTGGCAAGCGGAGCCTCGGTCGTCGCCATCGACCGCGATCCGGATGCGATCGCGGCGGGGCGGGCCCTTGAACAGCAGTCCGGCGGCAAGCTCAGGCTTGTCCAGGCACCGTTCTCGACGCTCGACGAGCAGGTTGAAAGTGCCGATGGCGTCGTGCTCGACATCGGCATCTCCTCCATGCAGATCGACCAGCCGGAGCGCGGCTTTTCGTTCCGGGCCGATGGACCGCTCGACATGCGCATGGCGAAGGCGGGCCTGAGCGCCGCCGACGTCGTCAACACCTTCAAGGTGGGCGATCTTGCCCGCATCTTCGGTTTTCTCGGCGAGGAACGCCATGCCGGGCGCATCGCCCGCATGATCGAGAGCCGTCGCGAAAAACGCCCCTTCGAGCGCACGCTCGACCTTGCCGATGCCATTGAGACGCATATCGGTCGCGCGCCGAAAGACAAGATCCATCCGGCCACCCGCGTTTTCCAGGCGCTGCGCATCTTCGTCAATGACGAACTCGGCGAACTGGCCAAGGCACTGTTTGCCGCCGAGCGCGTCCTGAAACCGGGCGGGCGGCTTGCCGTGGTGACCTTCCATTCCCTCGAGGACCGCATCGTCAAGCGCTTCATCGCCGACAGAGCCGATTCAGCGACCGGATCGCGGCATCTGCCCGAGGCCCAGGCGCGCACCGCCACCTTCACCAAGAAGGGCGGCGGCGTGACGCCTGGCGATGCCGAGATAACGGCAAATCCGCGGGCGCGCTCGGCAAGGCTGCGCGCTGCGATCCGTACAGAGGCGCCGGCGCGTGCCGGCGATTTTTCGATCTTCGGCCTGCCAAAACTGCCTGGCCCAAAGCTTCCCGGCGCCGATCGACCGGGAGAGAGGTGAGCACGTGTTTCGTACCAGCGACATAGTCCTGATCGCCGTCATGGTTTCGGCGGCTGCCCTGACCTACAAGACCAAGCGCGAGGCCGAGGAGCAACTGGCGGCAGTGCACAAGATCCAGGCGCAGATCCGTTATGAGGAGGACACGATCGACCTGCTCAAGGCGGACTGGAGCCTGCTTACCCAGCCGTCGCGCCTGCAGAAGCTCACCGAAATCTACAAATCGCAACTCGGACTCGAGCCGGTCAATGCGCGGCAGATCGTCGGGCTGGACGATCTGCCGGCGAAACCCGTCAACATCGAGGACCTTTCATCGCAGCGGCTGGGCGGCATGGCCGATATCGGCGGCAAAGATCCCGTGGTGACCGGAGGCATCGTCCAATGATCACCGGATTTCCAATGGCCGCCAGATTTCCAAAGATTGGCAGGCTGCTGAAGCGCGGTTCGAAGCCCGGCGCAGGCGGATCGATCGTGGTCGAAGGTGCCCGCAAGGCGACCGGTGGCAAGGGCAGGATCCGCATCGTCATGACCATGGCGGTGTTCTTCGGCATCTATTCGACCATTGCCGGGCGGCTGGTCTATCTGGGTTTCCAGAATCCCGACCTGTCGGGCGGGCCGCAGAGCCGGGTGACGGCATCGCGACCCGACATCGTCGACCGTAACGGCGAAGTGCTGGCGACCGACATCAAGACCGCGTCGCTGTTTGCTGAGCCGCGCCGCATCGTCGATGCCGACGAGGCGATCGAAAAGCTGTCGACGGTGCTACCCGAGATCGACTACGAGCAGACATATAACAAGCTGAAGAGCGGCGCCGGGTTCGTCTGGCTGCAGCGGCAACTGACACCGAAGCAGCAGGCCGACATCATGCAACTCGGCATCCCCGGATTCGGCTTTCGCACCGAAAAGCGCCGGTTCTATCCGGCCGGCGAAACCTCGTCCTACATTGTCGGCCTCACCAACATCGACAATCAGGGCATCTCCGGCATGGAGAAATACATCGACGAACAGGGCTTGAGCGATCTTCAGGCGTCGGGCCTGGCGGTGGCCAAGGATTTGAAGCCGGTGCAGCTCTCGATCGACCTGCGCGTCCAGCATATCGTGCGCGACGAGGTCGCCACCGGCATGGAAAAGTACCACGCCATCGCGGCGGGCGCCGTTGTGCTCAACGTCAAGACCGGCGAGGTGCTGGCGATGGCGTCGGTTCCGGATTTCGATCCGAACAACCCCTATAACGCGCAGGACAAGGACCGGCTCAACCGTATGTCGGCCGGCCTCTATGAAATGGGGTCGACCTTCAAGAGCTTCACCACCGCCATGGCGCTCGATTCCGGCAAGATAACGCTGCAAAGCCGTTTCGACGCGTCGCGCCCGATCAGGATCGGCCATCAAACCATCCATGATTTCCATGGCAAGGGCCGGGTACTGTCGGTGCCGGAAGTGTTCATCTACTCCTCCAATATCGGCTCTGCCAAGGAAGCCGAAGCGGTTGGCATCGACGGACACCGCGAATTCCTGCATCGCCTGGGAATCCTCGAGAAGATGCAGACCGAACTGCCGGAAGTCGCTCGGCCGACCGAGCCCAAGGTCTGGAAGCAGGTCAATTCGATCACCATCGCCTTCGGCCACGGTGTGTCGACGACGCCGCTGCAGACAGCGGTCGGCTGCGCCGCGCTGATGAATGGCGGCTATCTGATGGACCCGACCTTCCTGCCGCGCACGCAGGAGCAGGCGATGGCGGTGGCCAAGAAAGTGGTCAGCGACAAGACGGTCGAGGGCATGCGCTATCTCTATGCACTCAATGCCGAAAAGGGATCCGGCCGCAATGCACGGGTGCCAGGATACCGGGTGGGCGGCAAGACGGGAACGGCGGAGAAGGTTGTCAACGGCCGTTACTCGAAGGAAAAGAATTTCAACGCCTTCGTTGCGGCTTTCCCGATGGACGATCCGCAATACATAGTGCTTACGATCGCCGACGAACCGAAGCCGGAAAAGCCGGGCATGGGTGCTACGGCCGCCTCGAACGCGGGCATCATGGCTGCAAACATCATCCGACGTGCGGCTTCCATGCTTGGCGTGAAGCCAGATTTCAGCCATGAAAATGGTGCAACGCTGGTTTCCTATCAGTGATTCTTGGGGCGCGCCGGCAACTGCGCGCTATTTTGTTGCGATGAACGGGGTTCGATGAAGCTGAAAAATCTAGCCGGTATCCTGCCTGTCGAGGGGACAGCTTCCTTCGACATGGAGGTTACAGGGATTTCGTCGGATTCCCGCCAGGTAACACGGGGCGTCGTCTTTTTCGCGCTCACCGGCTCCAAGGCGGATGGCGCAGCCTACGCAGCCGATGCCGCGAGCCGAGGCGCTGCAGCAATCGTGGTCGGCAAGGGCAGTGCCGTCGCCGGGCTGCCAGTCCCGGTTCTTGTCGTAGACGATCCGCGCCTTGCACTGGCGCTGAGTGCTGCACGTTTTTTCGGCATGCAACCGCAAACCATGGTCGCGGTGACCGGAACCAGCGGCAAGACCTCGGTCGCCGCATTCACCCGGCAGATATGGGAGCAGGCGGGTTTCGCCGCCGCCTCGATCGGCACGACCGGCGTGGTGGCGCCGGGCCGCAACGAATATGGCTCGCTGACCACGCCGGATCCGGTGGCACTGCACAGGCTGCTCAAGGAGCTGGCGGAGGCCGGCGTCACCCACGCCTCGATGGAAGCGTCCAGCCATGGCCTCGACCAGCGCCGGCTCGACGGCGTCAAGCTTGCGGCCGGCGGCTTCACCAATCTCGGCCGCGACCATATGGACTATCATCCGACGGTCGAGGACTATCATCGCGCCAAATTGCGTCTGTTCGACGCGCTGCTGCCGAAGGGCGCGCCGGCGGTCATCTTTGCCGACGACCCGTGGTCGGAGCCGACGATCAAGGCGGCGCGGGCAGGGGGACTGAATGTGCTGACGGTCGGCCGCCACGGCGATTTCCTGCGGCTGAAGCGGGTCGAGCACGAGCGCCACCGCCAGCGCGCCGAGGTCGAAGCGGACGGCGTTCTCCATGAAGTCGACTTGCCGCTGGCCGGCGACTTCCAGATTGCAAATGCGCTGGTGTCGGCCGGCCTCGCTATTTCGACTGGAACATCTGTTGCCAAGGCGTTGATGGCGCTGGAGAAATTGAAGGGCGCGCCGGGACGGCTCGACCTTGTCGGGACGGCCGCCAACGGCGCACCGGTCTATGTCGACTACGCGCACAAGCCGGATGCGCTGGAAAACGTGCTGGCTTCGGTGCGCCCCTTTACCACCGGCCGCGTCATCGTCGTATTCGGTTGCGGCGGCGACCGCGACCGGGGCAAGCGGCCGATCATGGGCGAGATCGCCACAAGGCTGGCCGACGTCGTCATCGTCACCGACGACAATCCCCGCTCGGAAGTACCCGAGACGATCCGCGCCGCGATCCTGGCGGCCGCACCTGGCGCCATCGAGATCGGCGACCGGCGCAAGGCCATCCACGAGGCGGTCGGGATGCTTCACGCTGGCGACACGCTGATCGTGGCCGGCAAGGGCCATGAGGAAGGCCAGACCATCGGCACCGAGACGCTGCATTTTTCCGATCATGAGGAAGTTCGCTCGGCGCTGCGGGAGCAAGCGACGTGAGCTATCTGTGGACCTCCGAGGCGCTGGTTGCCGCCATGGATGGCCGGCCGCTCGGTCCGATGCCTGAAGGCATCGCCGGCATTTCCATCGACAGCCGCAGCCTGCAGCCGGGAGACGCTTTCTTCGCCATCAAGGGCGAGGCCATGGACGGCCATGATTTCGTCACCGCCGCCATCAAGGCGGGCGCCGGGGTGCTGGTCGTCGCCGAGGGCAAGCTGCCGTCGCTGGGGCGGCTGACGGCACCGATGATCGTCGTGGAGGACGTGCTTGTCGCTCTGGAAAAGCTCGGCGTTGCCGCGCGCGCACGCTCAAAGGCCAGGGTGATTGCCGTGACCGGGTCGGCGGGCAAGACCACCACCAAGGAAGCACTGCGCCACGCTCTCTCGGCGGTCGGTACGGTGCATGCATCGGCCCAGTCGTTCAACAATCACTGGGGGGTGCCGCTGACGCTGGCGCGCATGCCGCAGGATTGCGACTATGCTGTCTTCGAGATCGGCATGAACCATCCCGACGAGATCCGGCCTCTGGTCAAGATGGTCCGGCCGCATGTCGCCATCGTCACGTTGATCGCGGCGGCTCACCTCGGCTTCTTCCGCAACCTGGACGAGATCGCCAAGGCCAAGGCAGAGGTTTTCGAGGGACTGGAGCCCGGTGGCGCCGCCCTTCTCAACCGCGACGATGCGCGCTGGAAGCTGCTGGAGAAGATGGCCAAAGAGGCCGGCGTCGAGCATGTCTACGGGTTCGGCGAGAATGCCCGGGCGACCTTCAAACTGATCAAATGCGAGCTCAATGCCGATCACTCGGTCATCACCGCCAAGATTGGCGGGCACGAGATTGTCGCCAGGATCGGCGCGCCGGGCCGCCATATGGTGCAGAATGTGCTCGCGGTGCTTGGTGCCGCGCATCTGGTCGGCGCCGACGTCACCAGGGTTGCGCAGGCGCTGGCCGATCTTTCGCCCGAACGCGGACGCGGCAAGCGCTATGTGTTGCGTCACCCCAACGGGCCGATCACGCTGATCGACGAGAGCTACAACGCCAATCCGGCGTCGATGAGCGCTGCAATGGCACTGCTCAACACGACGCCGGTGTCGGGCGAGGGCAGGCGCATTGCCGTGCTCGGTGATATGCTCGAGCTCGGCAGCCATTCGGCGAAATTGCATGCCGCGCTTGCCGGTCTGATCGTCGGCACCGACACGCGCACGGTCTTTCTCGGCGGTCCGGAAATGCGGGCGCTGGCCGACGTTTTGCCCGGCGAGATCAGGACGGAGTACCGCGCCGGTGCGGAAGATCTGAAACCGATTCTTCTATCGGAATTGAAGCCCGGCGACGTGGTCATGATCAAATCGTCGAAGGGCATAGGCTTTTCAAAGCTGGTCGAGGCGTTGCTCGGCAAGTTTCCGGCGGAAGCCACAACCAGCAGACAGACCTAGGATCGGTCCGGGGGACGCAAGCGCATGCTAACACTGCTCGTCGAATTTGCGGACAAGATCTCGGTCTTCAACGTCTTCCGCTACATAACATTCCGCACCGGCGGAGCGCTGATCACAGCGGCGCTGATCGTGTTCATCTTCGGACCGACCATCATCAATTCGCTGCGGCTGCGGCAAGGCAAAGGCCAGCCGATCCGTGCCGACGGGCCGCAGACGCATTTCAAGAAGGCGGGAACGCCGACAATGGGCGGACTGATGATCCTGTCCGGCATCGTCGGTTCGTCGCTGCTGTGGGCGAACCTGTCGAGCATCTACGTCTGGGTGGTCCTGCTGGTGACGCTGGGATTCGGCTCGATCGGCTTTTACGACGATTATCTCAAAGTAACCAAGCAATCGCATCTCGGCTTTTCCGGCAAGGCGCGGCTGGGGCTCGAATTCGTCATCGCCGGCATCGCCGCCTGGGTGATCATGCATAACGGCCAGGCGCCGTTCTCGTCATCGTTGACATTCCCTTTCGCCAAGGAGTTTCTCGTCAATCTCGGCTGGTTCTTCATCCCGTTCTCGTGCTTCGTCATCGTCGGCGCCGGCAATGCGGTGAACCTGACCGACGGTCTCGACGGGCTGGCGATCGTGCCGATCATGATCGCCGCCGCATCCTTCGGCGTCATCGCCTATCTCTCCGGCAACGCGGTGTTCGCCGAATATCTGCAGATCCATTTCGTGCCCGGCACCGGTGAACTTGCGGTGGTCCTTGGAGCGGTGATCGGCGCCGGGCTTGGCTTCCTCTGGTTCAATGCGCCGCCGGCGGCGATCTTCATGGGCGACACCGGCTCGCTGGCGCTGGGTGGGCTGATCGGCACGGTCGCGGTGGCGACAAAGCACGAGATCGTGCTGGTCATCGTCGGCGGCCTGTTCGTCGTCGAGATATTCTCGGTCATCATCCAGGTCGGCTACTTCAAGATGACCGGCAAGCGCGTCTTCCTGATGGCGCCGATCCACCATCATTTCGAAAAGCTCGGCTGGACCGAAAGCCAGGTGGTGATCCGCTTCTGGATCATCGCCGTCATCCTGGCGCTGGTCGGCCTGTCGACCCTGAAGCTCAGATAGGAGGCCGCTTGATCCCCGCCGCATCCTTTTCAGGCAAGCGCGTTTCGCTCTTCGGGCTCGGTGGCTCGGGGATTGCCACGGCGCGCGCGCTGATCGAGGGCGGCGCGGATGTGCTGGCCTGGGACGACAATCCCGACAGCGTCGCCAAAGCCGGCGCGGTCGGCATCACGACAGCGGACCTGCGCGGTGCGGACTGGGCGAGGTTTTCTGCCTTCGTGCTGTCGCCCGGCGTGCCTCTGACGCATCCCAAGCCGCACTGGACCGTCGAGCTGGCGCGGGGCTCAGGCGTGGAGATCATCGGCGACATCGAGCTTTTCTGCCGCGAGCGGCTGCTGCTGGCACCGGCAGCACCTTTCATTGCCATTACCGGCACCAACGGCAAGTCGACGACCACGGCACTGACGGCGCACATCCTAAAATCGGCTGGGCGCGACACGCAGATGGGCGGCAATATCGGCCGCGCGGTGATGACGCTCGATCCGCCGCAGCCTGAACGGCACTATGTGGTTGAGTGCTCTTCCTACCAGATCGATCTTGCCCCTTCGATCAATCCGACGGCCGGTGTCCTGCTCAACCTGACGCCGGACCATCTCGACCGCCATGGCACGATGCAACACTACGCCTCGATCAAGGAGCGGCTGGTGGCCGGCAGCGAGACGGCAATCATCGGTGTCGACGATTCCTGGTGCGCCCAGATCGCCGATCGGCTGGAGCGGGCCGGCCGCCAGGTCATCCGCATCTCCAAGCGCCTGCCGCTGACCGACGGTTATTTCGCTGACGGCACCAACTTAATGGAAGCCGTGCACGGCCGCTACAGCCGTGTCGCCTTCCTCGAAGGCATCGGCTCGTTGCGCGGCCAGCACAATGCGCAGAACGCGCTGGCCGCCGCCGCCGCCTGCCTCAAGGTCGGGCTCGAGCTCGGCGAGATCCAATCCGGACTGGAGAGTTTCCCTGGGCTGGCGCACCGCATGGAGCAGGTCGGCCGCAAAGGGCATGTGCTGTTCGTCAACGATTCCAAGGCGACCAATGCCGATGCCGCTGCACCGGCGCTGTCGAGCTTTGCGCGTATCTACTGGATTGCCGGCGGCCTGCCGAAAGAGGGCGGCATCGAGCCGTTACGCGGCTTCTTCCCGCGCATCGCCAAGGCCTATCTGATCGGCGAAGCCGCACCGGCCTTTTCGGCGACGCTGGGCGAAGCGGTGCCCTACGAGATATCAGGCACGTTGGCGGCGGCAGTCGAACACGCCGCCCGCGATGCGGCCAGGGATAGTAGCGGCGAGGCAGTGGTGCTGCTGTCGCCGGCCTGCGCCAGTTTCGACCAGTTCAAGAATTTCGAAGTGCGCGGTGAGGCGTTCAGGCAAGCCGCAACCGCCATTGATGGCGTGAAGCCCATCGGAGGGACACGATAATGCAAAGCCGTCTCGACAAAAGCCCTGTGGCGACCTGGTGGTGGACGATCGATCGCTGGTTCCTGGCGGCGTTCCTGTCGCTGATGGGGCTCGGCATCGTTTTGTCCTTCGCCGCAAGCCCGGCGGTGGCCGAGCGCATCGGGCTAGACAGTTTCCACTTCGCGACACGCCAGATTATCTTCACCATTCCGGCGCTTGGGGTAATGCTGGCCGTCTCGTTCCTTGAATCCAGGCAGATCCGGCGCATGGCGCTGGTCATGTTGTGCATCATGCTGTTTCTGATGGTGGCGGTGCTCTATATCGGCGTCGAGGTGAAGGGCGCGCGGCGCTGGGTGTCGCTAGCCGGCCTGTCGATCCAGCCGTCCGAGTTCCTGAAACCGGCCTTCGTCATCATCTGCGCCTGGTTGTTCGCCGAGCACAAGCGCCAGCCCGACATTCCGGGCAATTTGTTCGCCATGTTGCTGCTTGCACTGGTCATCTCGCTGCTGGTGGCGCAGCCTGACCTTGGGCAGACCATGCTGGTGCTCGGCACCTGGGGGGTGATGTTCTTCATGGCCGGATTGCCGTGGCTGTGGATCGTCGCGCTGGGTGCTGCAGGCGTCGGCGGCGTGTTCGCCGCCTATGCAGTGTTCCCGCACGTTGCCGGCCGTATCGACCGCTTCATGACCGGCGAGGGCGACACGTTCCAGGTCGACATGGGCCGCGAGGCGCTGATCAATGGCGGCTGGTTCGGCGTCGGGCCGGGCGAGGGTACCGTCAAGCGGGTCATCCCCGACAGCCACGCCGACTTCGTCTTCTCTGTCGCCGGCGAGGAATTCGGGCTGATCATGTGTTTCTTCATCATGTCCATCTTCGGCTTCATCGTGCTGCGCGGTCTCAACACGGCGCTCAGGGAGCAGGACGATTTCACCCGCTACGCGGTTGGCGGCCTGGTCACGGTCTTCGGCCTGCAGTCGGTCATCAACATGGCCGTCAATCTGCAGCTGATGCCGGCCAAGGGAATGACGCTGCCGTTCATCTCCTACGGCGGCTCTTCGCAGATCGCGATCGCCATCTCGATGGGCATGGTGCTGGCGCTGACGCGCAAGCGCCCGGAAAAGCGCAAGCAGCTGGGCTTCATGCCGTCGCCGCGTGCGATGCCGGCGGAGTGAGATGGCGAAGGGGGTCATCCTTCTGGCGGCAGGCGGAACCGGCGGACATCTGTTCCCGGCCGAGGCGCTGGCACATGAGCTCAAGACGCGCGGCTGGGCGGTACATCTGGCCACCGACGACCGCGCCGAGCGCTATGCCGGCAGGTTCCCCGGCGACGGCGTCCACGCTATCGCCTCCGCTACCTTCGGGTCGAGAAATCCGCTGACTGTCGCGCGGACCTTCTGGACCCTGTGGCGTGGATTCCGCCAGTCGTCCGCCCTGATCGCCCGGCTGAGGCCGAATGCGGTGGTGGGCTTCGGCGGCTATCCGACGCTGCCGCCGCTGTTCGCGGCGACGCGACGCGGTGCGCCAACGCTGATCCATGAGCAGAACGCGGTAATGGGCCGCGCCAACAAGGCGCTCGCGCCGCGGGTGACGGCGATTGCGGGGGGCTTCCTCAAGGCCTCCGGTCCCTTCTCGGCCAAGATCGTGGAGACTGGCAATCCGGTCCGGCAGGCGGTGCTCGACGTGGCCGGCAGGCCCTATGCCGTGCCCGAGCCCGGCGGACCGCTGCGGCTGCTCGTCTTCGGCGGCAGCCAGGGCGCGCGCTATTTTTCCGACACTGTGCCTGAGGCGGTGGCGGCGATGCCCAGCGCAATGCGCTCGCGGCTGAGCATCGTGCAGCAGGCACGCGGCGAGGACGAGGCGCGGGTGAGAGAGCACTACCGCGCTCTCGGCATCGAGGCCGAGGTCGCGTCGTTCTTCTCCGATCTGCCGGCGCGCATGGCCGCCGCGCATCTCGTCGTCTCACGCTCGGGCGCGTCGACGGTGCTCGAGCTTTCGGTGATCGGCCGGCCGGCCATCCTCGTGCCTCTTCCGCATGCCCTCGACGACGATCAAGGCCACAATGCACAGATCCTCGTCAATGCGGGGGGCGCGGTGATGCGGCGCCAGCCCGGCCTCGACGCGGCGGCGCTCGCAGGCGAGATCGTGGAGTTGCTGGGCGACGGCGACAGGCTCGCCGCCATGGCCTCGGCGGCCCGCTCGGTGCGAAGACCCGACGCGGCGCGGTTGCTCGCCGATCTGACAGAGGCTATTGCGTCCAGGAAATCCGTTTCGGAATTCAGGAAGGAGACGCACGCATGAAGATGCCACAGACGATCGGCCTCGTGCATTTCATCGGCATTGGCGGCATCGGCATGAGCGGCATCGCCGAGGTGCTGCACAATCTCGGCTACAAGGTGCAGGGATCCGATCAGGCTGACAGCGCCAATGTGCAGCGGCTGCGCGACAAGGGCATCGAATGCTTCGTCGGCCATCAGGCCGAAAACCTCGGCGAGGCCGAAGTGGTCGTCGTCTCCACCGCAATCAAGAAATCCAACCCGGAGCTGAAGGCGGCGAGAGAGAAGTTGCTGCCGATCGTGCGGCGCGCCGAAATGCTGGCCGAGCTGATGCGCTTCCGGCAGGCGGTCGCGATCGGCGGCACGCATGGCAAGACGACGACGACTTCGATGGTGGCGACGCTACTCGAAGCCGGCGGGCTCGACCCGACGGTAATCAATGGCGGCATCATCAATGCCTATGGCACCAATGCCCGCATGGGAGACGGCGAATGGATGGTGGTCGAGGCCGACGAGAGCGACGGCACCTTCCTCAAGCTGCCGGCCGAGATTGCCGTCGTCACCAATATCGACCCCGAGCACCTCGACCATTACGGCTCCTTCGACAAAGTGCGCGAAGCGTTTCGTCAGTTCGTCGAGAATGTGCCGTTCTACGGCTTTGGTGTGATGTGCACCGACCATCCCGAGGTGCAGGCGCTGGTCGCCCGCATCGAGGACCGGCGCGTCATCACCTATGGCGAAAATGCGCAGGCCGACGTGCGCTTCACCAATCACCGCATGGACGGCCCGACCTCGGAATTCGACGTGGTGATCCGCGACCGCAAGACGCACGGCCAGATAACGATATCAGGCCTGCGGCTGCCCATGCCCGGGCGCCACAATGTCTCCAACGCGACGGCGGCGATTGCCGTCGCGCATGAGCTCGGCCTTTCGGCTGAGGCAATCAAGAAGGGCCTGTCGTCTTTCGCGGGCGTCAAGCGGCGCTTCACCCATACCGGTTCGTGGAACGGTGTCGATGTGTTCGACGATTACGGTCATCATCCGGTCGAGATCACGGCGGTACTGAAAGCTGCGCGCAGCGCTACCAAGGGTCGCATCATCGCCGTTACACAACCGCATCGCTTCACCCGGCTGCGCGATCTGTTCGACGAGTTTTCCGTCTGCTTCAACGACGCCGATACGGTAATGGTGGCGCCCGTCTATGCGGCCGGCGAGGAACCGATCGACGGCGTCACGTCCGACGCACTGGTGTCGCGCATCCGCTCCGGCGGCCATCGCGACGCACGCTACATCGAAGGTCCGGCGGCGATTGCGCCGATCGTGCGCGAGGTGGCGAAGCCGGGCGATTTCGTCGTCTTCCTCGGCGCCGGCAACATCACCCAATGGGCCTATGCGCTGCCCAAGGAACTCGGCGGGACCATCTCATGATGCGCGGCCAGGCGTTGATCGAGAAGCTTGGCGACCGGCTTGCCGGACTGCGCGGCCGCATCACGCCCAATGCCGAGATGGACAAGATCACCTGGTTTCGAGCCGGCGGGCTCGCGGACGCATTGTTCCAGCCGGCCGACGAGGACGATCTTGCCACGTTCCTGAAGGCGGTGCCGGAGGAAATTCCGCTGACCATCGTCGGCGTCGGCTCGAACCTGCTTGTCCGTGACGGCGGCATTGCGGGCTTTGTCATCCGGCTTTCGGCCAAAGGCTTTGGCGAGACCGAAGTAATTGCGCCGACCACGATCAAGGCGGGCGCCGCGACACCCGACAAGCGCCTTGCGGCCGTTGCCTACGAGGCAGGCATCGGTGGCTTTCATTTCTACCACGGCATTCCCGGCGCCATTGGCGGAGCGCTGAGGATGAACGCCGGCGCCAATGGCGTCGAGACGCGCGAGCGCGTGGTCGAGGTGCGGGCACTCGACCGCAAGGGCAATGTTCATACGCTGAGCAATGCCGATATGGGCTATGCCTATCGCCATTCAGCGGCGCCGTCCGGGCTGATCTTCACGTCGGCGCTGCTCGAAGGCATTCCTGAGGACAAGGCGGCGATCAAGGCCGCGATGGATGCTGTCCAGAACCATCGCGAGACCGTGCAGCCGATCCGCGAAAAGACCGGTGGCTCTACCTTCAAGAATCCTGAGGGCACCTCGGCCTGGAAGGAGATCGACAAGGCCGGCTGCCGCGGCCTGATGGTTGGTGGGGCGCAGATGTCGCCGATGCATTGCAACTTCATGATCAACACCGGAACCGCCACGGGCTACGAGCTTGAATATCTCGGTGAGACGGTGCGTGCGCGCGTGCTCGAAAGATCAGGTATCCGGCTGCAGTGGGAGATCAAGCGCATCGGTAATTTTCGGCCGGGCCATGCCGTCCAGGAATTTCTCGGGCAGTTGCTTTAGGCAAGCTGACCGCCGTTGCCTTTCGGAGTCATGAATTCACATTTTGCTGCCGTTTTTGCGGAAAGTGAATCCATCGGAATCGTAAGCACTTGCCAGCGAATCAACTCTCTGATTCTCTGCCCTGAAGCGTTTCCTGATTTGAGTCGTTTCGACGCGTTACTCGCGTTTCCGTCTGGGGGGGCAACCTGCCGGGAGACTCGGACTCAATGTTGCGGAAACACGGGAGCGAAGTTGCTCGGGCGCATTTGAGTGCGCGCGATGCTTTTCGGGCCATGCATGATGGTGCAGGCCTGCTGTGAGAGGAAATGACGGGGAATGACAAGCAAGCACGTGGCCGTCCTTCTGGGGGGATTCTCGTCCGAGCGGCCCGTATCCCTGTCGTCGGGCAAAGCCTGCGCCGATACGCTGGAGGGGGAGGGCTACCAGGTCACCCGCGTCGACGTCTCGCGTGACATCGGCTCGGTGCTCGCCGAGCTCAAGCCTGACGTCGTCTTCAATGCGCTGCACGGCCCCTTCGGCGAGGACGGCACCATCCAGGGCATCCTCGAGTACCTCGCCATTCCGTACACCCATTCCGGCGTGCTTGCCTCGGCGCTTGCGATGAACAAGGAACAGGCCAAGAAGGTCGCCAAGGCGGCCGGCGTTCCGGTGGCGGAATCGAAGGTGGCCAATCGCTTCGCCATCCAGAACAAGCACCCGATGAAGCCGCCCTATGTAGTCAAGCCGGTCAACGAAGGATCGAGCTTCGGCGTCGTCATCGTGCATGAAGGCCAGTCGCATCCGCCGCAGATCATCGGCTCGTCCGAGTGGAGATATGGCGACGCGGTGATGGTCGAGCGTTATGTGCACGGGCGGGAATTGACGTGCGCGGTGATGGGCGATGTGGCGCTCGGTGTCTGCGAGATCATCCCGACCGGCCATTCCTTTTACGACTATGATTCAAAATACGTCGCGGGAGGATCAAAACACGAATGCCCGGCAAAACTTTCACCGAATATTTACCAAAAAATACAGACACTGGCACTCAAGGCTCATCAAGCTATCGGCTGTCGGGGCGTTTCCCGGTCGGACTTCCGTTATGACGATCGTCACTCCGAAAACGGCGAAATTGTCTGGCTCGAGGTCAACACCCAGCCGGGCATGACGCCGACGTCTTTGGTGCCGGAAATCGCCGCGCAAGCGGGACACTCGTTCGGCGATTTGTTGAGTTGGATGGTGGAGGACGCTTCGTGTCTGCGTTGAAGTGGGGACAGGGCAACGGGAAGGGCGCGGCCGGGCCGGCGCTGTTCGGCATGCCGTTGTCGTTCGACCATTTCGTGCTGCCGCGCCTGCTCCGCCGGCCGGTGCGCGTGCTGGCGCGCCTCGGCGAAGGCGACTTCGAAGCGCCGCCCTATTGCGCTGCCATGCTGTCGGCGGCACTGCTTGTTTCGAGCAGTGCCTATGGCGCCTATCTCGGCGGATATTCCGACGCCATCGTCCAGAGTGTCACCGCCCGCACCGGCTTTGCCGTCGACCAGGTCAAGGTCGTCGGCAACCGCGAAACGTCCGAGATCGATATTCTCGACAGGCTGGAACTCGACGGCTGGACCTCGCTGATCGGCTTCGATGCCGAAGCCGCGCGCGAACGCATCACCACGCTACCCTGGGTCGAAGCCGCGGCAGTGCGCAAGGTCTACCCGCATACGCTGGAAGTGCGCGTCGAGGAGCGCGAGCCGTTCGCGCTGTGGCAGCAAGGCAGCGCGCTTTCGGTCATCGAGAAATCCGGCACCGTCATTGCGCCATTCTCCGGCGGCAAACAGATATTGCTGCCGCTGATCATCGGCACCGGCGCACCGGCCAAAGCGCCGGATTTCCTAGCCAAGATCAAGAATTATCCGGAGCTCGCCGCGCGGATCAAGGGCTATATCCGCATCGGCGAACGGCGCTGGGACCTCAAGCTTGAAAACGGCATCACGATCAAGCTTCCCGAAGACGGTGAGGATCAGGCGATTGCCGACCTGGTCAGGATGGATCACGAGAACGGGCTTTTGACGCGCGACATCGCCGCCGTCGACATGCGCCTTTCCGATCGTCTGGTCGTCCAGTTGACGCCGGAAGCGGCGACACAGCGCCAAGCCGCGCTCGACGAAAAGCCCAAGATGCTGAAGCGCAAGCCGGAGACGAAGATATGAGCTGGCTTGGCGGCAATAGCGATGCCTCGTCGCGCCGGTCCGGCATCCTGACGGTGCTGGATGTCGGCTCCAGCAAGGTCTGCTGCGTGGTGGCCAAACTCAAGCCGCGCGACGATGGCAAGCTGCTGCGCGGACGCTCGCATCGCGTCCAGGTGATCGGCATCGGCCACCAGAAATCGCAAGGCGTGAAATCGGGCGTCGTCATCGATCTCGACCGTGCCGAGCACGCCATCCGTCTTGCCGTCGACGCCGCCGAACGCATGGCGGGACTGACGGTCGATTCGCTGATCGTCAACATGACTGCCGGCCGGCTGAAGAGCGAGGCTTTTTCGGCCACCATCAATCTCGGCGGCCATGAGGCCGACGAGGCCGACATCAAGCGCGTGCTTGCCGCCGGCGCCAAGCAGGCGTTGCGGGCCGAGCGCGAGGTGATCCATTCGCTTCCCGTAGCCTTTTCGCTGGATGCCGAGCGCGGTGTGCGCGATCCGCGCGGCATGGTTGGCGACCAGCTTGGCGTCGACATGCACGTGCTGACAGGCGACGCAGCGCCCTTGCGCAATCTGGAGCTCTGCATCAACCGCTCGCATCTGTCGGTCGAACGCATGGTGGCGACGCCCTATGCCAGTGGGCTTGCTGCGCTGGTCGACGACGAGCTCGAAATGGGCGCGGCCTGCATCGACATGGGCGGCGGCACGACGACGATCTCGGTGTTTTCGGAAGGCAAGTTCGTCCATGGCGATGCCATCGCGATCGGCGGCAACCACGTCACGCTGGATATGGCCAAGGGCCTGTCGACCTCGCTCGATGCCGCCGAAAGGCTGAAAGTGATGCATGGCTCGGCGCTGCCTGGCAGTGCCGACGACCGCGACCTGGTTTCCATCCATCCGATCGGCGAGGACGGCGAGGTGCCGTTGCAGATCCCGCGCTCGGTGATGACGCGCATCATCCGCGCCCGCATCGACGAGACGCTGGAATTGTTGCGCGACCGGCTGAACAAATCCGGCTACGGCAACGCCGTCGGCAAGCGTGTGGTGCTGACCGGCGGTGCCAGCCAGCTTGCCGGCCTGCCAGAAGCAGCACGCCGCATTCTCGGCCGCAATGTGCGCATCGGACGCCCGCTTGGCGTGGCAGGCTTGCCCGAGGCGGCCAAGGGGCCGGCTTTCTCGACCCCGGTCGGACTTCTGATCTATCCACAGATGGCGAGCTTCGAGAGCCGGCCGGCGAAGGGAATTTCCGGTCTTCGGATGACCGGAACAGGCGGAAAACTGCATCGAATGAGTCAGTGGTTGAGAGACAGTTTTTAATTTTGACGGGGACAGCCCCATAGGCGGCCGCGGCGGCGAAGCGGCGGGAAAGGCAAAGGACGAAGACAATGACCATCAATCTGCAGAAGCCGGACATCACCGAGCTCAAGCCGCGCATCACCGTGTTCGGTGTCGGCGGCGGCGGCGGCAATGCCGTCAACAACATGATCACCGCCGGCTTGCGCGGCGTCGAGTTCGTGGTGGCCAACACCGACGCGCAGGCACTGACGATGTCGAAGGCCGAGCGGCTGATCCAGCTCGGCGCGCATGTCACCGAGGGTCTCGGCGCCGGATCGCAGCCTGAAGTCGGGCGCGCGGCGGCGGAGGAATGCATCGACGAGATCATCGATCATCTCTCCAACACGCATATGTGCTTCGTCACTGCCGGCATGGGCGGCGGCACCGGCACCGGGGCGGCTCCCGTCGTTGCCCGCGCTGCCCGCGAAAAGGGTATCCTTACCGTCGGCGTCGTCACCAAGCCGTTCCACTTCGAAGGCCAGCGCCGCATGAAGACGGCCGACATGGGTATCGAGGAACTGCAGAAATGCGTCGATACCCTGATCGTCATTCCCAACCAGAACCTGTTCCGGCTGGCCAATGACAAGACCACCTTCGCCGATGCCTTCGCCATGGCCGACCAGGTGCTCTATTCGGGCGTTGCCTGCATCACCGACCTGATGGTCAAGGAAGGCCTGATCAATCTCGACTTCGCCGACGTCCGCTCGGTCATGCGCGAAATGGGCAAGGCGATGATGGGGACTGGCGAGGCTTCGGGCGAGGGCCGTGCAATGGCCGCGGCGGAAGCCGCCATCGCCAACCCGCTGCTCGACGAGACCTCGATGAAGGGCGCCAAGGGCCTGCTGATCTCGATCACCGGCGGCCGCGACCTGACCCTGTTCGAAGTCGATGAGGCGGCAACCCGCATTCGCGAAGAGGTCGACCAGGATGCCAACATCATTCTGGGCGCCACTTTCGACGAGGAACTCGAAGGCGTTATCCGCGTGTCGGTGGTCGCCACCGGCATCGACAAATCGGCGGCCGAAATCGCTGCCGCGCCGATCGCCATCCGCACGGCTCCGCCGAAGCCGGTCAGCCGCCCGGCGGCTCAGGTCACGGAAATGCGCCCGGCGCCTGTCCAGCAGCCGATCTATGAACCACGTGCTGCCGATCCGGTCGCCGAGGCCATTCAGCTCGCCGAGGCGAATGCGGCAGCGATGGCGCAGGCCCGCCCGGCACCGGTCGCGCATGCGGAAGACTTCCGTCCGCAGAGCAAGATCTTCCAGGCGCCTCCGGCTCAGCCGCAGCCGATGATGCAGCCAGCGGTTCAGCAAGCGATGCAGCCTGCTCCGCATCGTGAAATGCCGCAGCCGGTTGCCGCAGCACCCCAGCGCATGCCGCGGGTCGAGGATTTCCCGCCGCAGGTGAAGGCCGAAGTGGAAGCCAAGGCGCGCCCGGCCGACCACGAAAACGGCGGCCCGATGGGCTTGCTCAAGCGCCTGACCAACGGCTTGACCCGCCGCGAAGAGGAGCCTGCAAGGCTGCAGCCGGCGCAGCCTCGCGAACCGAAACTGCGCCAGGCGCCGGCGGAAGTGCGCCGCCTTGCCAGCCAGGATCCGCAGCTTTACGCGCCGCGCCGCGGCCAGCTGGACGAGCAGGGCCGACTGACGCCGCAGAGCCGGGCTGTCCAGGAAGACGATCAGTTGGAGATTCCCGCCTTCCTGCGCCGACAGGCCAATTGATCTGTTAACGGTTCGTAACAGTTATTAACAGGCGAGCAGGAAACTGTTCGCCTGTTAACTTTAAAAGTGATTGTAAAACAAGGACTTATGGGGCAATCCCGCGCTGGACCGCAGTTACAAAGAGTAAGAAACCGTGATTTGGAGACTCCCCGCGGGACCATTATCTTCGCCACCGACCAAAGTCGGTTTGCTGGGAGTCTCGGGGAAGTGGCCCTGCCTGCCGATCAATCAAGAGCCGCGCCCTCAGGGCAGATGAAGCGGACCTAGGCAGCGTGGGCTATGGGGATTGTTTTGCACGACTATCAGACGACACTTAAATCGCGCGCGACGCTGACTGGCATCGGCGTTCACAGTGGCAATCCGGTCACCGTCCATTTCCTGCCGGCGGATGCCGATACGGGTGTCGTCTTCCAGCTCTCGAATGCAAGCGGAAGCCACGAATTTCGCGCGCTCGTCTCCGAGGTCGGCGCCACCGATCTCTGCACCATGCTTGGCGATCCGCATGGCGAGCACATTGCCACGGTCGAGCATCTGATGGCGACGCTTTTCGGGCTTGGAATCGACAATCTCGTCATCGAAATCGACGGCCATGAGGTGCCTATCCTCGACGGCAGCGCAGTGATGTTCGTCGAGGCCATTGACCAGGCAGGCATCGAAACGCTGCCGGTCAAGCGTCGCTACATCAGGGTGGTCAAGCCGGTTCGCATCGAGAACGGCGCCTGCTGGGCGGAGTTCAGGCCCTATGACGGCACGCGCTTCGAGATCGAGATCGATTTCGAAAGCCCGGCGATCGGGCGCCAGCTTTTTGCATCCGACATGAACGCTGACATTTTCCGCCGCGACGTCGCGCGGGCCCGCACTTTCGGTTTCATGAAGGACGTCGAGCGGCTGTGGGCGGCAGGCTATGCGCTCGGCTCGTCTTTGGAAAACTCCCTGGTGATCGGCGACGACAACCGCGTGATCAACATGGGAGGCCTGCGCTATCCCAACGAGTTCGCGCGCCACAAGACGATGGATGCGATGGGCGACCTGGCGCTCGCCGGTGCCCGGTTCATCGGCTGCTTCCGCTCCTATCGTGGCGGCCACAGGCTGAACGCAGCAGCGCTGCGCCGTCTCTTGTCCGACCGTTCGGCTTTCGAGATCGTTGAGACGACGCGCCGCGAGCGCGGGCGTACCGCGGAGATGAGCGCCGTCAACGCACCCCTCTATGCGCCCTGGATGATCTGATTCTTAAGGTCTTACGGCCCCCGTTGCGGTCAAGCTGTGTTGCATGGATGCATCACCGGCCGGCCAAATTACACAGCTTTCCAGGTGGCGCCAAACCGCCACAAAAATGTGCGATTGGCCGGGGATAGCGTTGCCGGGCAAGGCAATTATGGTTTATGGCTGCTGCCGTCGACTGAAATGACGCCGAAAGGGCGGAATCCAAACATGTTTTTCAAGCGAGTTGGTCAATCGAAGGCGCTGCGGCGGGCTGTTTTCCTGGCGCTTTCGGTGGTCGTTCCATCGCTGTTTCTGTCGGCCTGCATGTCGTCCGAGAAGGACGTCGATCTGTCGACCTATGTCGATCAGACCGAGCCGGCCGACGTGCTCTACAATCAGGGTCTCGCCAATCTGAATGCCGGGCGACTGCAGGAGGCAAGCCGCAAGTTTGACGCCGTCGACCGCCAGCATCCATATTCCGAATTCGCCCGCAAATCGATGGTGATGGGTGCCTTTGCCGACTACCGTCAGGGCAATTACGATGAGGCGATCGGTTCGGCCAAGCGCTACCTGACCCTGTACCCGTCGACCGACGATGCAGCCTATGCCCAATATATTATCGGGCTGAGCTACTACCGCCAGATCAAGGACGTCACCCAGGACCAGAAGGAAGCGCGTCTTACCGTGCAGACGATGCAGGACCTCGTGACGCGCTGGCCCACGTCCGAATATGCCGACGACGCCAAGGAGAAGATCCGCTTCGCCAACGATCAGCTCGCCGGCAAAGAGATGCAGATCGGCCGCTATTATCTCGAGCGCCGCGAATACATCGCAGCCGTCAAACGGTTCCGCAACGTGGTGGAGAACTATTCGAACACACGTCATGTCGAGGAGGCGCTGGCGCGTCTGACCGAGAGCTACTATGCGATGGGGCTGACGTCGGAAGCGCAGACCGCTGCGGCCGTGCTCGGCACCAACTATCCCGACAGCCAGTGGTACAAGGACTCCTACAAGCTCCTGCAGAGTGGTGGGCTCGAGCCGCGCGAGAATGCCGGATCGTGGATCTCCAAGGCCGGGAAGCTGATCACCGGCGCCTGAGCGGCGCGTTACCATGCTCTCCAGGCTGTCGATCCGCGATATCGTTCTGATCGAGAAGCTGGACATCGACTTCTCGTCCGGCCTTTCGGTGCTGACCGGCGAAACCGGCGCCGGAAAGTCCATCCTGCTCGACGCCTTGTCGCTGGCGCTTGGCGCCCGCGGCGACGCCTCGTTGGTGCGGCATGGCGCGGCACAAGGCCAGATCATCGCCGTGTTCGACGTGCCGCGCAACCACGCGGCTCGCATGCTGCTTGCCGAGAATGCCATCGAGGACAACGGCGACATCATCCTGCGCCGCGTCCAGACGGCTGACGGCCGCACGCGCGTTTTCGTCAACGACCAGCCGTCCAGCGTGACGCTGATGCGCGACATCGGCCGTGCGCTGGTCGAGATCCACGGCCAGCATGACGAGCGCGCTTTGGTCGATCCCGGCGCCCATCGCGAGTTGCTCGACAGTTTCGGTGGCCATCTCGGCGCTGCTCGGGCAACCGGCGAGGCGTGGCGGCATTGGCGTACCTGCGAGCAGGAATTTTCACGGCACCGGGCCAAAGTCGAGGCAGCTGCCCGCGAGGCCGATTATCTGCGTGCAGCGGTCGCCGAATTGACCAGGCTCGATCCGCAGCCGGGCGAAGAGACGGAGCTGGCCGAACTGCGCGCCGCGATGATGCGAGCGGAAAAGATCGCCTCGGAAATCCACGACGCCCAGGATGTGCTCTCGGGGCCGTCCTCGCCCTTGCCGCAACTGGCCAGCCTGCTCAGGCGGCTGCAGCGCAAGGTGACCGAAGCGCCCGGGCTGCTCGAGGATGTCGTCAAATCGCTCGACGAGGCGATGCTTTCGCTCGACGCGGCGCAGTCGGGCGTGGAAGCAGCACTTCGCGCCACCGAATATGATCCGCAGCGGCTGGAGAAGGCTGAGGAGCGGCTGTTTTCGCTGCGTGCCGCCTCGCGCAAGCACAGCGTCGCCGTCGACGACCTGGCACAATTGCGTGACACCATGGCTGCCGACCTTGCCGATCTCGACGCCGGCGAAGAGCGCTTGCATGCGCTGGAGAAACAGGCTGCGGCGGCGCGCCAGGCCTATGACATTACGGCGGCCCAGCTGTCGTCGCTTCGCCATGCGGCGGCCGTCGGGCTGACCAAGGCGGTGATGACCGAACTGCCGGCGCTGAAGCTCGAACGGGCCGAGTTCATCGTCGAGATCGCAAGCGATGCCGAGAGCCGCATGGAAGAAGGCATCGATCAGGTCGAGTTCTGGGTGCGCACCAATCCCGGCACCAGGCCCGGCCCGATGATGAAGGTCGCTTCCGGCGGCGAGCTTTCGCGCTTCCTGCTGGCGTTGAAGGTAGCACTCGCTGACCGGGGCTCGGCGCCGACCTTGGTCTTTGATGAGATTGACACCGGCGTCGGCGGTGCGGTTGCCGACGCCATCGGCCAGCGGCTGGCGCGGCTGGCAAACCGCGTGCAGGTGCTTTCGGTCACGCATGCACCGCAAGTGGCGGCGCGCGCGGCGACTCATTTCCTGATCTCCAAATCAGCCGGGGCCGACCGGGTCTCGACCGGCATCGCCGAGATGGACCGGGTGGCGCGGCAGGAAGAGATCGCACGCATGCTCGCCGGCGCCACCATCACCGACGAGGCGCGCGCGGCGGCCGAGCGGCTGCTGCGGGAGAACACCGCTGCAGCCTAGAGCGGTTTATCGTTTCACGGAAACGCCGAACCGCTCTACCTCTTTGTTTGCGCAATTCCGGACGGAAAACCGTTTCACACTTTTCCTGGAATTGCTCCAGGCGAGTTCGTTTTCGGCGCTCGCGACCTGAGTCAGGGTATGGCTCCATCCTGCTGTTCAGGAATGATTTTCCGTGTCTGGTCTCTCCCTCATGAGAGAATCCTGTTCTATTGTGTCGCGCCACCGTGGAGGGAGCAGTGCATGGACGAAAAACCAGTCGATTCGCTCAGCGAAAGCGAGGCGGCAAGCGAGTTGAAGCGGTTGGCGCAGGAGATCGCCGAGCACGACCGGCGCTACCATGGCGAGGACGCGCCGATAATCACGGATGCGGAATATGACGCGCTGACGCGGCGCAACCTCGCCATCGAGCAGCGGTTCCCGCATCTTGTGCGCGAGGATTCGCCCTCACGCAGGGTCGGCGCGCCGCCGGCGGAAGGTTTTGCCAAGGTGCGCCACGCGGTGCCGATGCTCAGCCTTGCCAAGGCCTATACCGACCAGGACGTCGCGGACTTCATAGAACGGGGCCGGCGATTCTTTGACCGCGACAAGGATCTGAACATCGCCTTCACGGCGGAGCCGAAGATCGACGGGCTATCGGCTTCCCTGCGATATGAAGGCGGTGTGTTCGTGCAGGGAGCAACGCGCGGCGACGGCGTCGTCGGCGAGGATATCACCGCCAATCTCAAGACCATCGCCGATATTCCCAAGACCTTGAAGGGATCGGACTGGCCCGAGGTCATCGAAATACGCGGTGAGGTCTATATGACCTACGCGGAATTCGAGGCGCTGAAGCAGCGTTCGGCGGCGATAGGTGGCCAGGATTACGTCAATCCGCGTAACACGGCGGCTGGATCGCTGCGCCAGAAGGACCCGTCCGTTACCGCCAGCCGCAACCTCAAATTCTTTGCCTACGCCTGGGGCTATACTTCAAAGGATCCAGCTCCGACCCAATACGATTCCGTGCAAAAATTCGCGGAGTGGGGATTCAAGGTCAGCCCGCTGATGGTCCGGGCAAGATCGGTCGAGGAACTGGTCGCGCACTATCACCTAATCGAGGCCCAGCGCTCATCGCTGGGCTACGACATCGACGGCGTCGTCTACAAGGTCGACCAGCTGGAATTGCAGCGCAGATGGGGTTTCGTCACTGGCGAACCACGCTGGGCCGTCGCCCACAAATTTCCGGCCGAACAGGCGATGACAACCGTGCTCAGGATCGACATTCAGGTGGGCCGTACCGGTACGCTGGCGCCCGTTGCCCGGCTTGCGCCCGTCACGGTCGGCGGCGTCGTGGTCGAAAATGTCACGCTTCACAACGAAGACTACATCAAGGGTCTTGACAGCAACGGCCAGCCGATCCGCGACGGCTATGATGTGCGTATCGGCGACACGGTGGTCATCCAGCGGGCAGGGGACGTCATTCCGCAGATCGTCAGCGTAGTAGCCGACAAGCGTCCGCCAGATGCCGTGCCCTACGAATTCCCGCACAACTGTCCGATCTGCGGCTCGCCGGCAACGCGCGAGATCAACGAGAAGACCGGCAAGGAAGATTCCCGGCGACGTTGCACCGGCGAACTGATCTGTCCTGCGCAGGCCGTCGAAGGATTGCGCCACTTTGTGTCGCGCGGCGCCATGGATATCGAAGGCCTGGGCGCCGAAAACATAGATCTGTTCTTCAATGCCGGGTTGGTCAAGACAGCCGCCGATATCTTCACTCTCCGGGACCGCCGTCCCGCCGTCACCAAGGCGCTGGCGGAGCGACGGGAGGAGCAGGCCAGGCAGCGCGAGGCCGCATCGGGCAAAACGCGCAAGAATGTACGCAGCGTCGAGGAACGCAACTATGACGGCCTCGACAAGCTCTTCGCTGCCATCGACGCCCGCCGCGAACCCGAACTCGATCGCTTCATCTTCGCGCTGGGCATCCGCCATATCGGCGAAACGACGGCCGCTGTGCTTGCCCGAACCTTCTCGACGATCGAGGAGTTGATCCGCATTGGCAAGGAGACGGCAGCGGCAGCCGATCCACACACCGTTTTTCCTTCGATCAACGGCATCGGCGATACGGTGATAGGCGCCCTTCGCGATTTCTTCGGCAATGAACGCAACGACGCCGTGCTTGAAGCGCTGCTCACACAGATCCACCCGAAGCCGTACATTGTGAACGTCTCAGCCAATAGTGCGGTCGCCGGCAAGACAATCGTGTTTACAGGCACGCTGGAAAAGATGACGCGCCCGGAGGCCAAGGCGATGGCTGAACGTCTCGGCGCGAAGGTCGCCGGCTCGGTTTCCGCGAAGACCGATCTCCTGGTGGCAGGGCCAGGCGCCGGTTCCAAGCTGAAGGAGGCGACCAAATTCGGCATCGAGGTGATCGACGAAGACACCTGGCTGCAGCGGATTGGCAAGGGCGGGTGATGGCGGCTGCGTTCAACGGTTTTGGGCAAAAGGCCATTCCCTTCCTCAAGGCGCTGGATTTTCATCAGAGCCGGGAGTGGTTTTTGGAAAACCGCGACCTTTTCGAGCGCGACCTGCGCGATCCCTTCGGCGATCTGGTCGAGACGCTCTCCGAGCGCTTCACGGCCGCGGGGCTCGGCCTGCGCGGCGACCGCAAGAAGTCGCTGTTCCGGATTAACCGCGACGTGCGTTTCGCCAAGGACAAACGGCCTTATAACCGGCATTTGTCGGCGATCCTTTCGCCCGACGGCACCAAGATGGAACAGGGCGTGTTTTACGTCCATATCGGGCTGGAGCGCTGCTTTGCCGCCGTTGCCTGGTGGCAGCCCGGACCGGAGCTATTGCTGGCGCTGCGCAACGCGATCGCGAAGCGGTCCGCTGAATTCCGCAGCCTCGTTGCGGCGCTGAAGAAGAACGGCCTCGAGTTCGACCCGGACGGCTGCATGAAGCGCACGCCGCGCGGCTTCGAGCATATCGCCGAGCCCGATCTCGCTGCCGCGATCCGCAACCGGCATTTTGCCGTCCGGCACGCAATCGAGCCGGCGGATATCTACGGAGCTGGATTGGTCGACGAGCTTGTCGACTTCGCCATGCGGGCAAAACCGCTGCTCGACTGGGGCAGGGCGATCGAAGGCAAGGCTTCGCCGCGCTAGGCTCGGAAGGGAGCTTGCCGCGACGCTTCAGCCATCATTTCCGCTGATCGTTTGCCTCAAGCAAATTGGTGTGACAAGCCGGGCCGCTCTCTCTACATACGGCCGTTCCCAAGGAGCGATCGATGTCGGCGGAAGCAATCTCCGAAAACGGAGCGAAAAGCGATTTCTGGGACGGCGTGCGGCTCAGCATGCCCGTCGTGGTGGCGTCGGCGCCGTTTGCATTACTATTCGGGGCGCTCGCCGTCGACAACGGGTTTTCCGTGCTCGAAGCGTTCCTGATGAGCGCAACGGTGTTCGGCGGCGCCAGCCAGATGGTGGGCATCGAGCTGTTCGGCCAGCATGTCGCGCCGTGGCTGATCGTGCTGTCGATCTTCGCGGTGAATTTTCGCCATGTCCTCTATTCGGCTGGCATCGGCCGGCGCATTGCGCATTGGCCGCTGGTGCAGCAGGCGATAGGCTATTTTGTGCTGACCGATCCGCAGTTCGCGGTGGCCGAGCGCAAGGCGGAGGCCGGCGAGACCGTCGGGTTTACCTGGTATATGGGGCTTGGGCTGCCGGTCTATGTGTTCTGGGTGATTGAAAGCGCGCTCGGCGCGATGTTCGGCAAGCTTATTCCCGACACCCACGCGCTGGGCATCGACTTCCTGCTGCCGATCTATTTTCTCGGCCTGGTCATGAGCTTCCGTAAGCGGCCGCTGTGGCTGCCGGTGGTCGTCGCCAGCGCTGCCGCCTCCATCATTGCATACAAAACGGTCGGCTCGCCCTGGCATGTCTCCATCGGCGCGCTGGCCGGCGTGCTGCTCGCCGTCATCCTGCCGCCCCGCCACAGCGGCGTGGAGGCACGGCCATGAGCACGACCTTGTGGATCATCATCGCCGCTTCGATCGCAACCTATCTGACCCGCATCGGCGGTCATCTGGTGATCTCACGCTTCGACCATATCCATCCGCGCGTCGAAGCCGGGCTGAACGCCGTGCCGGCGGCGGTGCTGACCACGCTGGTGGCGCCGGCGGCGCTCAGCGCCGGGTCGGCGGAATGGGCAGCCTTGATCGTCGCCGGCCTTGTCTCACTGCGCGGCGGCCTGATGGCGATGTTCCTGGCGGGTGCTGCCGTGCTGATCCTCGCGCGGCAGCTCGTCGGCTGATCGACTTTTGCCTTGGCGGCGAGAGCACACATGCGCTTTACCGCAGCGACTATTGCCGCGCCGACCCGCGACAGGCTCAGCCGGATCGCCTCCGCTCTCTCCTGGTGGGCGCAACGCACGGCGTCGCTATAGAGTGCTTCGCGCTGCTTCGGCGTCAATGCGCTTAGATCGATCGGCTGGATGCCGAAGGGCTCACGCGACATTTCCATCTCCCCTGGTTTGCCGTGTTGATCGGCAGCTACACCGGCGATTTACGGGAAAGGCATAATCAGTTAAAATGAATAATTAAGATCGTTATGTTCTCCAGGAGAGATGTATGGATTTGACCGATCTGCGCATCTTCCGCACGGTGGTGCGTGAGGGCGGAATCACCAGGGCGGCGGAAAAACTGTTTCGCGTGCAGTCGAACGTGACCACACGCATCCGGCAGCTCGAGGAGGATCTCGGCGTGCAGCTGTTTATCCGGGAGGGCAAGCGCCTGCACGTATCGCCGGCCGGTCACAAATTGGTCGGCTATGCGGATCGGCTGCTGGCGCTTGCGGAGGAGGCGCGAACGGCGATGCTCGATCCACGCCCGCGCGGCACGCTTCGCCTAGGTGCTATGGAGAGCACCGCCGCGGCACGGCTTCCAAGTCTGCTCGCCGATTATCACGCACGTTATCCCGAAGTGGAAATCCAGTTGCGCACCGGCAATCCGCAGGTTCTCGCGACCGCCATGCTTGCCGGCGAACTCGATGCAGCGTTCGCAGCCGAGCCGATCGCTGACGTTCCGTTCGAAAAGCTGCCCGCATTCCACGAGCAGCTGGTCATTGTCTCGGCGGCATCGCGCGTTTCGGTCGAAGACCACCTGGACATGCCCAAAACCATGATAGCCTTCGAGCACGGCTGTCCGCACCGCAAGCGGCTGGAACAATGGTATGCGCGCAGAGGGTTCATGGCCGAGAAAACCATCGAGCTTGGTTCATACCATGCCATCCTTGGTTGCGTGGTGGCTGGCATGGGCATAGCGCTGATGCCGAAAAGCGTGCTTTCGGGTTTCCCGGAAAGCCGCTGGCTAAAGCTGCACGAACTGCCCTCTGACGAAGACAACGCCGTCACGGTGTTGTTCTGGCGCAAGGGAGCCGGTTCTCCCAACGTCACCGCTTTGCAGGGACTGCTTGCGGAGCAAAGCCTGCCAACCGGCGTTGCCGCCGGCGCTATTGCTTGAGGTCGTGCGGCAGCGGGGCGGTTGCTTTTTCCAGCCAGGCCAGCGTCTCGCCGTCGAGCATCGGTCCGATCTCGGCCAGTACGCGGGCATGGTATTCGTCAAGCCAATGCAACTCGTCGCGGGTTAAAAGGTCCGACCGGATCAGCCGCTTGTCGATCGGAGCCAGCGTCAGCGTCTCGAAGCCGTGCATGGCGATGTCGCCGCCCTCGATTGCCTCGGCCGGTGTCACCAGAATCAAGTTCTCGATGCGGATGCCGTAGGAACCTTCCTTGTAATAGCCGGGCTCGTTGGAGAGGATCATGCCGGCCAGCAGCTTTTCGGTACCGGTCTTGGCGATACGCTGCGGGCCCTCATGCACGGCAAGATAGGAGCCGACACCGTGCCCAGTGCCATGGGCGAAATCGCAGCCGTGTCTCCATAGCGCCAGGCGCGCCACTGCATCGATTTCGGAGCCGCGCGTGCCCTGGGGGAAGCGCAGCATGGAGATGCCGATCATGCCTTTCAGCACCAGCGTGAAGCGCTCGCGCATCTCCTCGGTTGGCGCGCCAATCGGAACCGTGCGGGTAATGTCGGTGGTGCCGTCCTGGTACTGCCCGCCGGAATCGAGCAGGAACAGTTCGCCATCCCCCACCTTGCGATTGGTGGCGCGGGAGACGCGGTAGTGCATGATGGCGCCGTTAGGACCAGCGCCGGAGATGGTATCGAACGATACGTCGCGCAGCGGCATCTGCGTTTCTTCGCCGGTCTGACGGCGCGTCTCCTCAAGCCTGGTCACAACGGCGATTTCGTCGAGCGTGCCGGGCTTCTGGCGGTCGAGCCAGCACAGCAGCTTGGCGACCGCGGCGCCGTCGCGGCGATGTGCGGCGCGTGCGCCGGCGATCTCAGCTTTGTTCTTTGTTGCGCGTGGAATGCGGGCCGGATCGGCCGTGGCAATGACGGTGCCGCCATTATCCTCGACCAGCATTCTGAGCTTGTCCGCCGCGAGAACCGGGTCCAGCGCGATCTTTGCGCCGCCCTTGGCCCGGGTGACGATTGCCGATTCGAATTCACCTGGTTCGTGCAATTCGGCGAGCTGCGTCAGGTAGGCCGCGACGGTGCGCGAAAACTTGCGCTGGTCCATGAAAAGCAGATGCGAGCCGTCGGCGGCGAGCACGGCAAAGCCGAGCGCCAGCGGTGTGTGCGGTACGTCGCCGCCGCGGATGTCGAAGGCCCAGGCAATGGAGGAGGGGTCGGTCAGCACGGCATGGGTGGCGCCGTCCTTCTCGGTGGCCGCCGCCAGCCGCACCAGCTTGTCCTTGGCCAGTTCGCCGGCAAAGCCGATCGGGTGGATCTCGACCGGCGCCAGTGGCGGCCCGGGCTGGTCCTGCCAAATGGCGTCGATTGGATTCTCTTCGAGCGGCACCAGTATCGCGCCTGATTTCTCGGCCGAGGCCTTCAGCGCCTTGACGTCACTGATCGTATGGAGCCACGGATCGAAGCCCAACCGCACGCCCTTGCCGAGATTGTCGTTGATCCAGTTGGCCGGCGGGTTGTCGACAAGGCTCTCGATCGAAAAGATGTCGAGATCGACCTCCTGGCGCACCTGCAGCGTGTAGCGCCCGTCGACAAACATGACGGCGCGCTCGCCAAGCACAATGGCGACGCCGGCCGAGCCGCTGAAGCCGGTCAGCCATTTCAGCCGTGCCGAGCGGTCGGCGACATATTCGCCCTGGTGCTCGTCGGCACGGGGCACGATGAAGCCATCCAGCCCGTTCGCCGCCAACCATCGGCGCAGCATTGCCACGCGCGGCTTGCCAACGGCCGGATCGCCGGCGGAATCGAAGGTCTGGAACATGTAGGCTCTCCTCGAATGCTGGCGCGACCGTAGCGCATGACCTCGAAAATCGGAATCGATTTTCGGACCGATCATTCCCGGTTGCTGCGTGTCTCTTTGCGCATGGACGCCATGCAGAATCGGCGATTTCAAAAAGCGTCAGCAGAGCTTACCCTCTTCACGTGGAGGAAAGAGTCCTATTGCCCTGCAAAGGAGACCGTCATGTCCACGATTTCACCTAGACGCGGATTTTTCAGAAACGCTGTGAAAGCGCTGATCGAAGCTCGCCAGCGCGAAGCGAGCCGGTATGTGAGCGGCGTTCTGCTTGGCTTTGACGACGAAACGCTGAAAGCTCACGGCTACGATCGCGAACAGCTGAAGAAAGCGGCGAACTCGCGCTAGGTCCGAGCTGATTCCGGCTTGCGTTGAAGGCGCTGCGCCTCAGCGCTTGAGGTGAATCGTCACCCAGCCCTCGCGGTGCAAGGTGCGGACGTGCCGGAATTTCTGGCCGACATAGGCCGCGATTACCGCATCGCGCTGGCGCTCGAGGATGCCCGACAAAACGATCGAGCCACCGAGCGCCATATGTCCGGCCATTTGCGGCGCCAGACGCATCAGCGGCCGCGCCAATATGTTGGCGACGATCAGGTCGAAGGGCGCACGCGCGGCAAAGATCGGATGATGAAAACCGGGCGCCGCCACCGTTTCAATGAGCCCCTTGACCTGGTTCAGTCGCGCATTGGCGGCGGCCACCTTGACGGCGACCGGGTCGATGTCGGTCGCCAGCACCGGTATATGCGCGAGCTTGGCCACCGCGATGGCGAGCACCGCGCTGCCGGTGCCAAGGTCGAGCGCGTTGCGCGGATGCTCGCGCTGTATGACCTGCTCCAGCATTTCGAGGCAGCCGGCGGTGGTGCCGTGATGGCCGGTACCGAAGGCAAGGCCGGCCTCGATCTCGATGGCGAGCTCGCCGCTGTGGCGCTTCCTGCGGTCATGCGCGCCATGGACGAAGAAGCGCCCGGCCCGAACCGGTTTCAATCCCTCCAGCGAGCGCGCCACCCAGTCGATGTCGGGCAGCGCTTCGCGCGCTATCGGTTTCGACAGCGACAGTCCGGCAAGGATGTCCCTAAGCCGCGCCTCGACCGCATCGACGTCGTCGTCGGCATAGAGCGATACTTCGTGGATGTCGCGGTCCTCGTCGACCTCGAGCACCGCAATCGGCAGGCCCTCATCGTCGAATGCCGCACCGAGCGCCGCAAAGATGCGGTCAGCCTCGATCTTGCCCGCGGTGAAATACAAACGCGTCTGCGTCATTACCGGATGTGTCAACCTTCCGCCGCCAGCCGTTTGAGCTTGGCGATGGCGGCATCCGGGCTTTCGCCATAGGCAATGGTGCCGGCGAAATCGCCCTTGGCGTTGAGCAGCAGCACCGAAGCAGTGTGGTCCATCGTGTAGTCGCCGTCGTTCGTGTCGACTTTCTTCCAGTAGATGCCGAAGGACTTGGCCATGGCGTGGACCTTGTCGGGATCGCCTGATATGCCGAGGATGCGATCGGAGAAATTGCTGACATAGGTGTTCATGATTTCGGGCGTATCGCGCTCCGGGTCGACCGTAACGAAATAGGCACGCAGGTTCTTGCCGTCGTCGCCCATCGTCTTCAGCCACCCGGCCAACTCGAAAAGCGTGGTCGGGCAGACTTCCGGACAGTGCGTGAAGCCGAAGAAGACGACGCTGGGGTGGCCGCGAAACGCCGCTTCGGTGACCGGCGCGCCCTTCTGGTCGACCAGCGTGAACGGTGCTCCGAACGGCTCGCCGCCATAATGTCCGCGGTACCAGTCGAAGGTGAGCCAGCCGATGCCAGCGGCCATCAGGACGAGAATACCGACCAGAATTGAACGCATCATCAGTGAAGTCCGTCGTTATTTCCATCGGGCGCCGGGTTGGCGCCGTGAAGGCCCTGGCTTGGCGAACACTCTTAGCGGTTCGGTCGCGCCGACGCAAAGATGTCGCGTTGCCGCAACCGGCAATCCTGTGGGAGGCGATCTGCTTGCAAAGCGCTGCCGTTCGTCCCACCTGAGGTCGGCAAAATTCGAACCGCAGGAGGCCTCTTTGCGAAAACTGATTGGCGGCGCGTTGGCCGCATGCCTTGTCATTGGCGCCGGCGCGGCCGCCGCCGAGGAAGTCGGCAAGGTCGGCGTCGATTGGCTCGGCAACGACATCATCGTCGAGGCGATCAAGGATCCGAAGGTCGAGGGCGTGACCTGCCACGTCTCCTATTTCGACCGTGGCGTGATCGACCGCCTGCAGAAAGGCAACTGGTTCGAGGACCCGTCCGATTCCTCGATCTCCTGCCGCCAGACCGGGCCGATCACCATTGGCGACATCGACATGAGCGAGGCCGGCGAGGAGGTGTTCAAGCAAGGCATCAGCCTGATCTGGAAGAAGCAGGTGGTGAACCGCATCTACGACAAGGCCAACGAGACCCTGATCTACCTGTCGCATTCACGCCAGGTGCAGGATGGCTCGGCAAAAATGTCGGTCACCACCGTGCCGCTCTACGGCCAGAACGTGGTGTGGACCAGCGGCAAGCCGAAATAGAGACTGAAGGTGCTACGGGGTCCTTGGCGCGTCCAAACGGATGCGCGGCGCTGCACTCGGCTTGCGAGACTATGCGCGCGGGCGTAAAGCGCGCGCATGGACCGTCCCGAACACCTTGTCCTGAAAGATCCCGAGCCGCGCATCCATCCGACGGCGGAGCTGAAGGCGTGCAAGCTTGGACGCCACGCGTCGATCGGCGAGCGGGTCATCCTGCGCGAGGTGACGGTCGGCGACTTCTCCTACTTCGAGCGCCACGCCGAGGCGATCTATACGACGATCGGCAAATTCTGCTCGATCGCCGCCAACAGCCGCATCAATGCGCTGGAGCATCCGGTCGAGCGGCTGACGCAGCACAAAATCAGCTATCGGCCCAACGAGTACTTCCGCTGGCTGGGTGTCGATCAGGCATTCCGCGACCGGCGGCGGGCGAGAGCCGTCAGCATCGGCCATGATGTCTGGATCGGCCATGGCGCCGTGATCATGCCTGGCATAGTGATCGGCAACGGCGCGATCGTCGGTGCCAATGCGGTGGTGACGCGAGACCTGCCGGCCTATGCAATCGTCGCCGGCGTTCCGGCCAGGCCATTGCGGCAGCGCTTCAGCGCGGGAACTGCGGCCCGGATCGAACGTCTTGCCTGGTGGGACTGGCCGCTCGAGAAACTGGCCAGGGCAGTCCCCGACATGCAGGCCTTGCCCATCGAGGCTTTCCTCGACCGCTGGGAAAACGGCGCCGCCTGACTTCGGGCGTATCTGCAAGCGGTCCGACGGCCTGCGCGATCTGCTCCTCCAACAATGTACCCGCGACCTTCCGCCACGAGGGAACCAGGAGCGGCTGCCAACTGTTTCTGCAGACACAATGAACTCGGCTTCCGTCCGGGTTCGTCGCCCGGCTATTGAGGGAGTTTGAATGATTGAGAAGCTTTTCACCAGGATCGCCAACAACGTCGCCCACTTTGCCGGCCTGCCGCCGACGTTTGCCGTCTGTTTCCTGATCATCGTCGTCTGGGCGGCAAGCGGGCCGATGTTCGGCTTTTCGGACACCTGGCAGCTCGTCATCAACACCGGCACGACGGTCGTCACCTTCCTGATGGTGTTTCTCATCCAGAACACCCAGAACCGCGATGGCGCTGCGATCCAGGCGAAGCTCGACGAATTGATCCGGGTCAGCACAGCCCAGAACACCTTCATCGGTATCGAACACCTGACTGAGACCGAGGTCGAAGAGATCCGCAAGAAATGCGAACAGGCAGCGAAGCGGCATGATCAGAAGCTTGCCGAGTTGTCAGCCGAGAAAGCCATGGCGAAGAAGCGGAACACGAAGAAGCACGCGGCGGCGTAATATAAAGGTCCGGCGCATACCTGCGAAGATCGGATCCGATTCTTTGCTACTGTGATCTTCGGTTCGGGATCATGCGGTGCGTGTCATGAATGCCGCGAAAGCATCTTTGTAGTCCGGGTGCCAGCGCGACAGGGCAGGGCGATTCTCGATGAGGTCGCCAATCGCCCAGGCCATGCGCTTTTCGTCCATGGACCGGGTCGCCTCGTTATCGGGACACAGGATGTAGAAATCGCCACGCAGTAGCGAGGCCAGCATGAAGTCGATGACCTGCTCGCCGGTCCAGGCGCCGGCCGGCTTTTCGGTCGCACCTTCGGTCAGGCCGGTAAAAGTGAACCCGGGGATAAGCAGATGCGCCGCGACACTGGCGCCCGGCTCGTTGCGCAGCGCGTGCGCCAGGCCTTCGGTATAGGTCTTCACGCCCGCCTTGGAAACGTTGTAGGCGAGGTTGCCGGGCGGCGTAGTGATGCCTTGCTTGGAGCCGGTGTTGACGATCAGGCCCGGCTTTCCCGCCGCCAGCATGCGCGGCGCAAAGGCCTCGACGCCATGGACGACGCCCCAGAAATTGATATCCAGCAGCCGTTTCCAGGCGTCGCGGTTCTCCCACGGCTTGCCGGGATTGTTGCCGACGCCGGCATTGTTCATCAGCAGCGATACGTCGCCGAAGGCGCCGAATGTCCTTTCGGCCAGCCGGTCGAGTTCGTCGGCCTTCGAGACATCGGTGGCGACGGCAAGTACGGCGCTGTCGCCGGCGATGGCGGCGACGGCGCGTCGGGCCTCATCGAGGCGTGCGCCGCCAATATCGACCAACACGATGTTCATGCCCATCGCCGCCAGCCGTTTGGCCGCGGCAAGGCCGATGCCGCTGGCCGCGCCGGTGATGACGGCGACATTGCCGGAGGCAAGTGCGGGCAGGGCGGTCTGGATCTCGGCGTCGGTGGTCATGATTTTCTCCTATTCTGGCCGCGGCGAACTTAGCGCGGAAAGAGGCTCGCGCAAGCCGGTGCCGGCATCTTCGGGTTGACCGCATCGGCGGGCGCTGCGCATGCTGATATCGAAAAAGGAGACCTGACGATTGACCGACTGGATCGAGATCCTGAAAGAACAGACCGCCACCGGCGACCAGATGAGCCGCGAGGTGCCACAAATGCTCGCCAATCCCGACATCAGCGAAGCGCAAGTTATGACGCTGTTTTCGGCGCTCGAAAAACAGGCCGAATTCGTCGAAAAGCTGCGCATGGCGCTGGAAAAATTCGGCCATGATTTTTCAGTGATCAAGGCGGCCGAGCGGCTGGAGGAGCGCTACGCCGACCTTGCCGCTTCGGTAGCGGAAAAGCTGAAAGCAATGCGAGGCTAGAAGGGGCCTATTTCTCGATCAGCCGCTCGAAGCGCCTGTCCGGCACGAACCAGATCATCGCCACCAGGACATAGATCGAGACACCGATCCAGTGATTGACGAAGGTCAGCGCGATGGCGGAAAGATAGAGGACCAGCGAGATCTTTCCCTTGAGGTCATTGCCCAACGCCCTGGCGAAGAGAGTCTCATTGCCGTGCAGCCGATGCAGGGCCATGGTGAGGATGTTAAAGCCGATGGCGCAGAGCGCCAGGTCGACGCCATAGACGGCAACCGGCACCGGCGCGAAATGGTTCTCACCCATGAAGGCTGTCGTCGCCGGCATCAGCGATAGCCAGAACAGCAGGTTGAGGTTCGCCCACAGCACGCGGCCGTCGACCCGCTGCACGGTATGGAACATGTTGTGCAAATTGTTCCAGTAGATGCCGACATTGATGAAGGACAGCACATAGCTGAGGAAGATCGGCCAGAGTGGTGCCAGCGCGGAAAAATCCTCGCCATGCGGCACCTTCAATTCCAGCACCATGATGGTGATGATGATGGCGACCACGCCATCGGTGAATGCCTCGACTCGTCCCTTGCCCATGAATCTCCCCTGACAATCCGCTGAAGTTAAAAGAGGATCTCGCTCAGCGCCATCGGCAAAGCTGCCAAACTTGTCAGGAGCAAGCCGGGGAGGGGGAACGGCTGACGCGAAAAAGGCGTTAGGATGTCAGATCCCGAACAGCAAAAGGTCGAAAAAATGACAGCTCACGCTCAAGTCATGACGCGCGATCACGAACTCGGCGGCCGCGCTGCAGCGGCCGCCGTGGCCGCCATGATTGCGGCTCTTTTCGCCGGCAGCACGGCGCTGACGCCGCTTTACATCATCTACAAGCAGCTCTTCGGCTTCTCGCAGATCACTTTGACGCTGGTCTACGCCGTCTATGTCATCGGCAATCTGGCAGCGCTTCTGATGTTAGGGCGTGTGTCCGATGTCATCGGGCGCCGTCCAATGGCATTGGCCGGGATGGCGGTGGCCGTCGTCAGCGCGGTGGTTTTCCTCTTCGCCGAAAATGTCGCCTGGCTCGATATCGCCCGAATTCTGAGCGGACTGGGAATCGGCGTTGGCGCGGGCACCGGCACCGCCTGGCTCGCCGAATTGCTCCCGACCGACGACAAGTCACAGGCGGCGACGATTGCCACCAGCACCAATTTTCTCGGCCTCGGCCTCGGTGCGCTGGGGGCCGGGTTGCTCGCCGAATACGCGCCCTGGCCGCTCAGGCTGACATTCGTCGTCTACCTGGCGATGCTCGCGACTGTAACCCTGCTGGTCTGGCGCACGCGGGAAACCGTTTCGCGGCCGGGGAAACTGGCTGACGTTTCGATGCGGCCGCGGCTTTCCGTGCCCGATGACATCCGCGCAAGTTTCGTTGCGCCGGCGGTGACCGGCTTTGGCGCAATGGCGCTGGTCGGCTTTTATGCAGCACTCGCACCGAGCATTTTGGCGCAGCAGCTGCAGGTAACCAACCATGCCGAAGCCGGCGCTCTATTCTTTGAATTGGCAATCGTGACCGCCGCCACCATTGTAGTGACGGCACGTCTTTCGAGCCGAGCCGCGATGTTTGCCGCACTTGCGCTGATGATCCCAACCGTCGCGCTGATTGTTGCGGCGCAGGTCTTCGCCTCTATGGCCATAATGATTGCCGGGACCGCCTTGTGCGGCGTGGCGGCAGCGCTCGGCTATCGCGGCGGCTTGCAAGTGGTGAACGAGATCGCGCCGGCGGACCGGCGCGCCGAAGTCGTCTCGGCCTTCTTCATCTGCTGTTTTTGCGGCAACGCGCTGCCGGTCATCGGCATCGGCGTTCTGTCGACGGTGGCAGGTGCGACCGTGGCAAGCCTGGCCTTTGCCGGCATGATTGTCGTCTTTTCCCTGGTCGCTCTCGGGTTCGGCGCGAAATACGCGCGCTGAGCCGACCTTTCAGCCGTTCGGTGTCTCGGGCGAAAGATGCGCGCGCTGGCGCGGTACGCCGAGGCCGGTATCCGGCGGTTCGCCGGCAGCCGGCCGGCTCTCGATCATGTGCAGGCTGCGCCAGCGGCCGAAGCGGTAATAGGTCGCGGCCAGCACGAGCGAGGTTATAGAGCCAGCCGGAAAGCTCCACCACAGAGCTTCCTCGCCGATCACGCTTCGGAAGAAATAGGCGAAGCTGGTGCGCACCAGCAGCACCGAGATCACCAGGATGATCAGCGGCGGCATCACCGCGCCGGTGGCACGCACGGTGGCGAAGAGCACGATGGTGATGCCGAACAGGATGAAGGACCACGACGCGATCTTGTTGATGTGAGTGGCGATCTCGATTGCTGCACTGTCGCTGCCAAGGAAGAGGCTGAGCACCGCGCGATCGAATACGAACAGCAGCGCGACGAGCATGCCGGTGAGCACAAGGTTGAAGCCGACGCCGGAGGCGGCGATGCGTCCAATCCGGTCCCAGCGCCCGGCGCCGACATTTTGCGCCGCCATGGACGACACCGCGGCGCCGATGGCGAGCGCCGGCATCTGGATATAGGTCCAGAGCTGTGCGGCTATGCCGTAGGCAGCCGCGACCTGCGAGCCGTACGAGTTGACCATGCCCATCACCGTCAGCGCCGCGGCCGAAACGACGATCATCTGCAGGCCCATCGGCACGCCCTTGAAGACGACAATGCGCAGCAGCGCCGGGTCCGGCCGCAGCAGAACGAGATTGGCGCCGGCCAGCCGCAGCGGGTGCTTGCGCGCATAAAGCACGATCAGGATGGCAACCACGCTTACCGTCTGGCCGATCAGCGTCGACGCGGCCGAGCCGGCGATGCCGAGTTCGGGGAACGGGCCGATGCCGAGGATGAGCAACGGGTTCAAAACGACGTCGAGCACGACGGCCAGCGCCATGAACAGGAAAGGCGTGCGCGAATCGCCGGCGCCGCGCAGCACCGTCATGACGAAGGACAGCAGGTTCATCATCGGCACGGCGAGGAAGATGATGCGCAGATAGGAGCGCGCCAGCGGCAACGCATCGGCCGGCGTGCCGAGCGCATCGAGGATCGCATCGACCCAGATCCAGCCGCAGACCGCGAACACCACCGAGACGAGGAAGAAGAAGGTGGCGCTGGTTCCGACGATGCGCCGGGCTTCGGGCAGGTCACGAGCGCCGACGGATTGTGCGACCAGGATGGTCGCCGCCATGCCGATGCCGAAGACGGTGCCGAGGATGAGAAACAGCACGAGGTTGGCATTGGACGTGGCGGTCAGCGCCGCTTCACCGAGGAAACGGCCGACCCACACGGCATTTATCGAGCCGTTGAGCGACTGCAGCACATTGGAGCCGAGCACCGGCAGGGCAAACAGCAAAAGGGTGCGCGGGATAGGCCCACTGGTGAGGTCGCCGGTCTGCCGGCGCGGGGGCATGTTGTCGTCCATGGCAGGCAACTCGGCGAAGGCTTGTCTGAGTCCGCAATGATTGCCGATTTAACGGGAGAGGTCGATGCGGCGCTGTAAATTCCGCCTGGCGTGCCTTGATCTAAGCATTTCTCAAACCTTTCGGAATCGTATATTGATCCCGCACGCGTGGGGCCGCATTTTCCTGGATCTCATCGGTAAGCCGGGGGGCTCATGTCCGATATTCCGTTGTTTTTTGAGCGCCTGAACCGGCGCGCCTTTCTTGGTGCATCCGCTCTGGGCGCGGCCTCCGTGGCTCTTTCGTCGTGCACCACGACGGACGTGGCGGCGCCGCCGGTGCCCGCGGCACCAAGCGATCCGGCTCTCGGCGATGCCGCAAGCATGTATGCCGCGCGCATCGACGAGGGCTATCAACTGCCGGCAATTCCGGTAGCCAAGGTCGATCCGAAATTCGTGCGTCAAATCGTGGCCGACCCGACTGGAGAAAAACCCGGCACGATCGTCGTCGATACTTCCGAGCACTTCCTCTATCTGGTGCGCGACGGCAGCAAGGCAATTCGCTATGGCGTCAGCCTCGGCAAGGCCGGTTTCGGATGGACCGGCAGCGCCGTGGTTCAGGCGAGAAAGAAGTGGCCGGTCTGGACGCCGCCGCCGGAAATGATCCAACGCCGGCCGGAACTGGCGAAATACAAGGACGGCATGCCGCCCGGCCCGCAGAGCCCGCTTGGTGCCCGCGCGCTGTATCTCTTCCGTGACGGCAAGGACACGATGTACAGGCTGCACGGCACGCCGGAGTGGGATTCCATCGGGAAGAACGCTTCCTCCGGCTGTGTGCGCTTCATGAATCAGGACATTATCGACCTCTACAGCCGCGTCGATGGCGTCGTGCCGGTCTTCGTGCGCCCGAACCTGTCGGCCGCCGGGAAGATCGCCGCCGTGTCAAACAGGACGGCCGAGCCGATCGATGCAGGCGTGCCAAGGGACGCGGAGATGTTGAGGTAAGTGCCTTCGACTGGATCGTCAGTCGCAGGTTTTGCGATGCTTAGGACACCGTCTTTTCGCGGGCGAGCCGCAACTGAAGGGGCACGACCGTTCAATCGCGCCAGCTCAGGCGGACGCGTTCGGCGCCTCCGCCTGTATGGCTGCCGCTATTTCCCGGTGAGGCCTGGGAGCGTGACCTGATAGACCAGGAACATGGTGTCGACATCGGCGCCATCCTCGGCCTTGTAGGCCGCGCCGACCTGGAAGCCGTCCTGCGTGAGGAAGTCATTGTCATTGGCGACGAACAGGAAATAGTCGTCGGGCAGCTTTGGATCGAGGACGCTCACCACCGACATCGCCTCCCATTTCTCCGAAAGGTTGTTGCGGTCGTTGGGCGCGCCATTGTGCAACCCGAAGCGGCCGAGCTCGCTCTTGTCGTTGATGTCGATGAACGGCGTCAGCTTGGCCGGCGTCACCGATGGATCGAGCTCACCCTTGGGCGCCAGCGGCTTGTCCTTGTCGAACTCTGTGCCGGCGATGTCGGTTGCCGCCGACACATCGACGACGCTGATCTCGCGATGGAGCGAGGTGTCGCCCTTCAGCCCCTGGCCGTTGCCGCTGTCGCGCGCCAGCATCAGGAAGGTCTTGTCCGACAGCGCCACGATTTCACTCTGCGCGGCGATCTTGGTTTTGCCCTTGGCATCGGTGAACACCGGCAGCGGCACGACATATTCATGCGCGAGCTTGAGCTGGCCGGGATCCGAGGCATCGTAGACCAGCACGCGCGTGTTCTGGCGCGTCGAGGCGGAATCGCCGCCATCCTGCCTTGGGGCCGACTGCAGCACGGCAATCAGGAACTTCCCGTCCGGCGTCAGCGCCATGCCTTCGAGGCCCTGGTTGTTCTGACGGCCGGTTTCGGGATCCTTCGGATCTGGGTCTGCCGCGCCAGGTCCCGGATTGTTGGAAGCAAAGTTTGGCGTCCCGTGACGCATCGGGACAAGCGCCGCCGGCGGCTGCGTTGCCGACATCAGACGCCCATCGGCGGAGAAGCGGTAGATGTTCGGACCGTATTCGTCCGAGATGAACATCGTGCCGTCGGGCAGCCGTGCGATCGCTTCGTTATCGAGCGCGAGCTTGCCGTTGGCTTCGGGCAGGATCGGCATGTCGTCGGTCGCGGCACGCACGCCGTTGAGCGGATCGAGCCCGGTTGCGTCGGCGCCCTTGTCGTCGGTCAAAAGCATGGTGTCGGCAAGCGTCGCCCTGAGGCCCGACTGTTCCTGGCCGGCGGCTGGCACTGCACCCGGCGTGATCGGAGCGAACTCGATGGCAATCGTGTTGAGGCGCGGCCGGTAGTCGGTAGTACCGACGACATTGTAGCCGCGATCCGGCAACAGCCACAACGAGCCCTTGTAGCCGTCGGCGCCATGCGTCCAGCCGGCAGCATCGATCGACATGCCTGAGCCGGAGCCAAACGTCTCGCCGAACTTGTCCTTCTGGCTGGCCGGGATGCGGCCGACGCCGACCAGGCCCTTGTTGACGAAGCTGACGCCGCCGACGGTCGCGGATTTTTCTGCCAGGGCCGGAGTCAAGGCGGTGAACATCGCCAGCGCGACAGCGAGGGACGCGGTTCGGTGCAGGTTTTTCATGGATATCCTCTTTGAGACAAAGCTGCCGGGGCCCGAAAAAGCGCCGCGTCGCATCGAGGATGCCGCGAAAGCCTTCGGAGAAGCGATCTAGGACGCGAACATGATACTTGCGTGACAGTGCCGCGCTTGCTTTGACCCTTGTGGTCGCAACTGGCCTGGACATGCGAATCCGTCGCCGCCGAGAGTGCAATTAACAACTTTACAAATTATCGTTCTTATGTGAAGTTATGACGATGAAAGGCCACCGATGACAGTCTGTCGTTTCGCCACCCGCCTCAATTCCTTTGCCTCGCGGCCACAGGCCGAGTGGCCCGATCTTGTCGGCAAACCGTCCATGCTGCAAATGGCGGCACGTGCGGCGAAGGTTGCGGAGTTGACCGATCTCGACCTCAACTTTCCCGACCATGTCGATGAAAAGCCTGCGGAAATGGCGCGCAAACTCCGCGATCTCGGGCTTTCCATCAATGGTTTCGCCATGCGCTACTACTCCAACCCGGCCTTCAAGCTCGGCGCCTTCACCAATCCGGATCCGGCCGTTCGCCGCGAGGCCATCGACATGACCAAGGCCGGGATCGACGCCGCGCGCGAGGCTGGCGCCAGCCTGATGACGCTGTGGCTCGGGCAGGATGGCTTCGATTATGCTTTCCAGGCCGATTATGCGACGCTCTGGCAACACGAAATCGATGGAATTCGTGAAGTTGCGGCGCATGACCCCGATTGCCAGATCAGCCTTGAATACAAACCCAACGAGCCGCGCTCCTACAGCCTGATGCCCGATGCGGCGACGACGTTGCTGGCGATCCGCGAGATCGGCCTGCCCAATCTCGGCGTGACGCTCGATTTCGCCCATGTGCTCTACGCCGACGAGCAGCCGGCTTTCGCCGCTGCGCTCGTGGCACGGCACAGCAAGCTGCTCGGCGTGCACCTCAACGATGGCTATGCGAAGCGCGACGACGGCTTGATGGTCGGGGCCGTGCATACGCTGCAGACGATCGAGCTGCTGCGCCAGATCCGCCGCAACGGCTACGCCGGCGCCATCTACTTCGACACGTTTCCCGATATGACCGGGCTCGACCCGGTCCACGAATGCGAAGTCAACATCGCGACTGTCAAGCGCATGCTGCGCGTCGTCGATCGGCTGGACCGGGACAACCGCATGTTAGCCGCCGTCGACCGTCAGGACGCGATCGCGTCGCAAGCCATTATCCAGGAAGCCATGCTCGGCCCGGACAGCTGAGGCCCGGCCGCATATTCCGTTCAACAAGGGAGGAAGGACCATGAAATTTCTGCTTGCCACCGCTACCGCTGGCCTGATGGCGCTGTCCATCGGCTCGGTGTTTTCCGCAGACCTCGCGCCGCTCAATTCCGACACCGAGAAGGATCGCATCGACTGGTCGCAGCTCGAGGCCAAGTTCGGGGCCTTCCCCAAGCTGCCCGAGGGTACCAAGGCGGGTGCGGTCTCCAAGACGCTGACCAATGAATACTGGCGCTCGCTGGGAGAGGGCTACAAGTCGTTCGGCGACCGCACCGGCGTGCCCGTCGTCTACCAGGCGGCGCAGAGCGAGGGCGACCAGCTCGGCCAGCTCACCATCGCCGAAGGCCTGGTCACGCAAGGCTACAACGTGCTGCTCGTTTCGCCGCAGACCGACTCCAACCTGCAGCCGATCATGGAACAGGCCAAGGCAGCCAATGTGCCGGTGGTCAACGTCAACGACGCGGTCATCCCGCAGGCCGAGCACTATGTCGGCAATGTCCAGCGCGACAACGGCGTGCGCGTCGCCAAATGGTTCATCAAGAACCGGCCGGATGGCGGCAAGGTCGCCATCGTCGAAGGCCAGGCCGGCGTCTACGCCGCCGTCCAGCGCACCGACGGCTTCAAGACCACCATCACCGAAGCCGGCAAGTTCGACGTCGTCGCCAGCGTCCCCGGTAACTGGGATCGCCAGACCTCCTACGACGCGGCCACCAACATCCTGCAGCAGCACCCCGATCTGATCGGCTTCTATGCCAACAATGACGGCATGGCGCTGGGCATCGTCGAAGCGGTCAAGGCCGCCGGCCTAAAGGACAAGGTCGCCGTGTTCGGCACCGACGGGATTTCCGACGCCTACGCCTCGATCCGCGCCGGCGAGCTGACCGGCACCGTCGATTCGTTCCCGGTGCTGACCGGCGAGGTGGCGCTGGAATCGGCGCTGCGACTGGTGGCCGGGCAGAAGCTGCCGCGCGTCGTCGCCACGCCGCAGGCGCTGATCACCAAGGACAATGCCGACCGCTACTCCGGCGCCGGCGACGCCGTGCGCAAGGCGCTGCTCGAGGACGCGGCAGCGGGCCAGTAGAGCAGGGCCGGCGGGTGCCGGCCTTGGGTCGGCACCTTGCCTGGAGAACCGAAGCAATGTCAGTCATCTCCCGGCTGCAATTCGAGGGCATTTCCAAGGTGTTTCCGGCCGTGCGGGCGCTGAGCGATGTGTCCTTTTCGGTCGGCGCCGGCGAGATCCATGGCCTGCTCGGTGAAAACGGCGCCGGCAAATCGACGCTGCTGCGCATCCTGTCAGGCGTCTACCGGCCGACGGCGGGAAGCGTGCTGATCGACGGCAAACCGGTGACGCTGAACAACCCGGTCGCGGCGCGCGCCGCCGGCGTGGCGATGATCCATCAGGAATTACAGCAGGTGCCACGCCTCAGCGTCGCCCAGAACATGTTTCTCGGCCATCCGTTGACGCGCGGCGGCGTCTTCGTCGCACGGCGCGAGCAGGAAAGCCGCGCTGCGGAAGCCCTGGCCGCCATCGACCCGACCATCGATCCGGCAGCCCCGCTTGGCAGCCTGAAGGTGGCGCAGCGGCAGATCGTCGAGATCGCCCGGGCGCTGCTCGACCGCGCCAGGATCGTGGCGATGGACGAGCCGACGTCGAGCCTCACGCCGAGCGAGTTCGAACGGCTGGCGGAAGTCATTGCCGGTCTGGCACGCGACGGTGTCGCCGTCGTTTATGTCTCGCACAGGCTGGACGAGGTGTTCGGCATCTGCGAGTGCGCCACTGTCATGCGCGACGGCGTTGTGGTCGAAACCGTCGATCTCGCGCAGGTGTCGGAAAAGGCCGTCGTTTCGATGATGGTCGGCCGCGAGCTTGCCCAGGAACAACACCGCTCGCATGCTTCCCCCGAGATCAGGCTGAGCGTGCGTGGCCTCGCCTCGGCGACCAAGGTCCGTGACGTTTCGTTCGACCTGCATCGCGGCGAGGTGTTGGGCATTGCCGGCCTGGTCGGGTCCGGCCGCACCGAACTGCTGCGGCTGCTGGCCGGCGCCGACCGGGCCTCATCAGGCGCAATAGAGATCGACGGCAAGGCGGTAAAGCTTTCCAGTCCGCGCGACGCCATCGCGGCCGGCATCGGCCTGGTGCCGGAGGAGCGCAAGCGCGAAGGCATCGTGCCGCTGCGGTCGATCTCCAGCAACATGGCGCTGGCCTCGATGGGCGTGTTCGCGCCGCGCGTCCTCATCGACCATCGCCGGCTGAAGCGCGTGACAGCCGAGAAGATGAAGCGAGTCAATCTCAGGCCGTTCCTGCTCGACCGGCCGATCCGCCTGTTCAGCGGCGGCAACCAGCAGAAAGCGATCATCGGCCGCTGGCTGGCGGCGGGAACGCGGATCCTTCTATTCGACGAGCCGACGCGCGGCATCGATGTCGGCGCCAAGGCGGAGATCTACCACCTGATCGAGGAACTCGCCGCCGAAGGCCATTCGGTAATCGTCGTGTCGTCCGAACTCCCCGAGGTGATCCGGCTCGCCGACCGCGTGCTGGTCATGCGCGACGGCACGGTCGCCGCCGAACTGGGCCGTGCAAGTCTCAGCGAACAGGCGATCGCCGCGCACGCCATACCCCAAACGGAGATTGAGGCCGGCAAGGCGCAAGGCCATCGGGCCGGTGCATAACGGACAGGACCAGCGGATGACCGATATAATCGAACACACAGCAGCGCGCCCAAGGGCAGATCTCCTGCACCGGTTTTCCGTGCGCGACGCCGGCACGCTGATCGGACTGGTGGTGATCCTCGCCGTCTTCGGTGCACTGGTCCCCGGCTTCTTTGCCGAGCGCAATCTGATCAACATCCTGCAGCAATCGAGCATCAATGCCTGCCTGGCGTTGGGCATGACGCTGGTCATCATCTCGGGCGGCATCGATCTGTCCGTCGGGCCGACGGCAGCCCTTTCGGCGGTCATCTCGGCCTCGATGCTGGTTGCCGGTGTGCCGTTTCCGCTGGCCATCGCCGCCGGCTTCGCCATCGGCCTTGCCTGCGGACTGCTCAACGGCGTGCTGGTCGCCTATGTCGGGCTGCAGCCCTTCATCGTCACGCTGGGAACGCTCAGCACCTACCGGGCGCTGGCGCTGATCTATACCGGCGGCAATCCGGTGCTCGGCCTGCCTGCCGGCTTCCGTGCCATCTTCAACGGCTCGCTGTTCGGATTGCCGTTGGCGGTCATCATCGTGGCGGTGGTCGCGCTGATTGCCTGGATCATCCTCAAGAAGACGCCGTTCGGCGAATATCTGCTCGCCGTCGGCGGCAATGAGGAGGCGGCCTACATAGCCGGCGTGCCGATCGCCCGCACCAAGATCGCCGCCTATATGATCTCGGGCCTGCTGGCAGCGCTTGCAGCGCAGATCCTGATCGGCCGGCTGGGTGCGGCCGAACCCATTCTGGGCAATCTCTGGGAGCTCGACGCCATAGCAGCGGCGGCGATCGGCGGCGCCTCGCTGATGGGCGGCAAGGGCAGCGTCGTCGGCACCATCCTGGGTGCCGTCATTCTTGGCAGCATGCGCAACGGCCTGACGCTGATGAACGTGCAGTCCTTCTATCAGCTCCTGGCAACTGGCCTTATAATCCTCGCCGCGATGCTTATCGATCGCGTGACGAGGGGACGTGGATGACCTTGACCGGGCTGGACCTGAAAGCAGTAGGACCGCGCATTCGCATGATGATGCCGCATCTGACGCCGCTCGAGGCGAAGGTGGTTGAAACGGTCTTCGGACGGCGCGGCTTCGACGAGACCATACCGCTCAAGCAGATCGCCGAGGAGGCCGGTGTCTCGGAGGCGATGGTGGTCAAGATCGCCAAGAAGCTGGGTTTTTCCGGCTATCGCGACTTTCGCACGGCGGTCTATGAATACAGCCGCCTGCCGACCGCCGAGATGCATCAGGAGCTGTCGGTGGACGACAGTTCGGCCGAGATCGTGCAGAAGGTGTTCCGCACCTCCATCCAGGCGCTGGAGGAGACGCTGGCCATCCTCGACATGGACGATTTCGACCGTGCCGCCGATCTGCTTTACCGCGCCAGGAATCGCGATTTCTACGGCGTCGGCGGCTCGGCGCAGATCGCACGCGACGTTTCGCACAAATTCCTGCGCATCGGCATCCGCACCTCTGTCTACGACGATTCGCACATGATGCTAATGTCCGCCTCGCTGCTCGGCGCCGACGACATCGCCGTCGGCTTTTCGCATTCCGGCAATACCAGCGCCGTCATCGACGCCATCCAGCTTGCGCGCAAAAGCGGCGCGCGCACGCTGGCCATCACCAACTATGACAACTCGCCATTGGCAGCCGTCGCCGACATCGTGCTCTGCTCGACCGCGCAAGGCTCGCCGTTGATGGGTGAGAACGCAGCGGCGCGCATTGCCCAGCTCAACATCCTCGACGCGCTGTTCGTGGCGGTCGCGCAACGCGACTACCAGGCGGCGGAGCGCAATCTCGGCCGCACCATGTCTGCGGTGACGTCGAAACGGAAAGATAAGGGCACATGACGGCTTCCCCGCCGCTGGTGACCGTATTCGGCAGTCTGCATTACGATATCATGGTCGAAGCCCCCGATCGCCCACGCAAGGGCGAAACGGTCACCGGCCATGCCTGGCATCCAAAATGCGGCGGCAAGGGCGGCAACCAGGCGGTGTCGGCAGCGCGGGCCGGCGTGCGTGCGGCAATGATCGGCGCTGTCGGCGACGATGATTTCGGCCGCGCGCTTCTCGACAATCTCGATCGCAACGGCGTCGACCAGCGCTTCGTGGGAGTGGCTGCGGGCGCCGGCTCGGGCATGAGCGTAGCGATCTTCGACGACAGCGGCGACTATGGCGCGGTAATCGTCTCGGGCAGCAATCTCACTCTCGGCGAAAAGGACATTACTGAGGCGGCCGAGCTGATCGCGCAAACGGCGGTTCTGCTGCTGCAAAACGAGGTACCGGAAGGCGCCAACATTGCCGCGGCGCGGGCGGTGAAGGCGCATTGCGGCCGCGTCGTCCTCAATGCGGCACCCGCACGAAAACTGTCCGGCGAACTGATCGCACTCACCGATATCGTCATCGTCAATGCCATCGAGGCGGAGTTCCTGGCCGGCATTGCGGTCGTCGACACGCTCGAGGGTGCTGCGAAGGCGGCCGGCATGCTCGTCGGTTTCTATCCGGCTGCAATCGTCACGGCCGGCGGCGAGGGCGTTGCCTATTGCGACCGCGACGGCCAGGCATTCGCCTTGCCGGCGATGCCGGTGGAGGTGGTCAGCACCCACGGTGCCGGTGATGAATTCGTCGGCGCCTTTGCGGCGTGGCTTGCGCGTGGAGAGCCCGTCGAGGCGGCACTTGCCGCCGCCAATGCCGCCGCTGCCTCGCTGGTCGCAACGCCGGAGCGCGAGCGCGGGGGTCTTGATCAATCTGAGCCTGCTCAGTGACCGCCGCGATTCAATCGCTGTCGCGCGCGATCAGTTCCAGCGGCCAGACTTCACGGATGATGCGGGCGCCTTCGTCGCCGGCGTAAGCCGGGATCGATGCCAGCAGCATTTCGGCCAACCGCTCGCCCATCGGCTCAAGCGCCGGGCGGAAGCCGGTCAGCGCCGGCGAAAAATAGCGGCAGAGCGGGGTGTCGACGATGACGATCACCGCGATGTCGTGGCCGGGCTTGATGCCCGCCTCGGCCAAAGCCTTGCAGCCGCCAAGCGCCATCGCGTCGTTGTTGAAGATGATGGCGGTCGGCGGGTCCTTGGAGCGCATGACCTTCGGCGTCACCGCGTAGCCGCCGGCCTCGTTGATGAAGCCGTCGGCGATCAACTCGGGGTCGAATTCGATGCCGTGCCGCCGCAACGCCTTGCGATAGCCGGCGAGGAACAGATAGCCGAAATTGAGGTCGAGCGACGGGCGGATGGCGGCGATGCGGCGGTGACCGCGCGCGACGAGACGATCGACCGCGTCTGCTCCGGCTTTTTCGAAGTCGAGGTCGAGCGAGGGGTAGGCATCGCCGCCGGAGCGGCTGCGGCCGAGCGTCGCGAACGGGAAACCGGCCTGGGTCAAATAGTCGATGCGCTCGTCTTCGCGCCGCGTCCAGGCCAGCACCACGGCATCCGCCCTGCGGGTCTCGACGACACGGCGCAGGCGCTCCTGCTGATAGTCGCCCGGCGCGCCCATCACTACGATCAGGTCGAGGCCGCTTTCGGCGAGCTTGGCCTGCAACCCGGTCAGGAACGGAATGAAGAACGGCTCGCCATATTCCTGGTCGCCCGGATGAGGCTGCAGCATGAAGGCGATCGAATGGGTGGCGCCGCGCTGCAGGCTGCGGCCGGACTGGTTCGGCGAATAATTCAGCTTCTTGGCCGCATCGAGCACGCGCTGGCGTGTATCGGCATTGACGTCGGCGCGGCCGTTGAGCGCGCGCGACACCGTGCCGATCGAAATATTCAGGTGACGCGCAAGGTCGTGAATACTGGACGCCAAAGGACAGTTCTCCCCCTTGCTTGGCTAGCACCGGCCGCTCTTCAGGCCAAGCCGGCATCACGTTTTTCGCTATCGGCCAATTGACATTCTACGCCATCGGGTGTGTTCTCGTAAACGTTTACGGAAGAACGTTTGCGGCCCTGCCGTGAACGCCGTGACGATCGGTCTGGAGGGGCCGAGAGGGAGGAGTGCTGGATGATCAATGTCGTCCTGGTCGGCTGCGGCGCGATGAGCAAGGCCTGGCTCGATGCGGCCAGGCAGATCGACGGGCTCGCAATTGTCGGCCTGGTTGATCTCGACGCCGAGAGGGCGCGGGCAAGGGCGCGCGAATACGAGCTTTCGAGCGCCGTCATCGGAACCGACCTCGACGCCGTGCTCGACCAGACCAGGCCCGAGGCGGTATTCGACGTCGTGGTTCCCGCCGCCCGCCGCGAGGTCGCGTTTTCCGCCTTTGCCCACCATTGCCATCTCTTGACCGAAAAGCCGCTCGCCGACAGCCCGGTCAATGCGCGTGCCATTGTCGAGGCGGCCCGCAGCGCCGGCCGTATCCATGCCGTCGTCCAGAACCGCCGCTATGTCGCCAACGTCAGGCGCATCCGGCGCTTTCTCGATTCCGGCGCCATTGGTGCGCCAACCAGCATCCACGCCGATTTCTTCGTTGCGCCGCATTTCGGCGGTTTTCGCGAAGAGATGCGCCATGTGCTGCTGCTCGATATGGCGATCCACACATTCGATGCAGCCCGCTACATGGTGGCCGGCGAACCGGCCGGCGTCTATTGCCAGGAGTGGGAGCCGGCCAACTCCTGGTATCGGCAAGGGTCGTCGGCAACCGCAAGCTTCGACCTCGGCGGCGGCAAGCTGTTCACCTATGCCGGCAGCTGGTGCGCGGCCGGCTTCCGTACCAGCTGGGACAGTACATGGCGGATCGTCGCCGAGCGCGGCAGCATTGTCTGGGACGGCGCGGACGGGTTGAAGGCGGAAGTCGTGCGGCCGGTCCGTGAAGGCCTGTTCGACCGCACCGAACCGATAGCCGTGCCGCCGCTCGACCCGGCAGATCGCGTCGGCGGCCATCTCGGCATCATCCAGGATTTCGTCCGCGCCGCCGAGACCGGCACCGCGCCGGAGACGCGCGGCGCCGACAACATCAAGAGCCTGGCCATGGTTTTCGCTGCGATCGAGAGCGCCGAAACCGGGCGCCGGGTCGCCATCGCTGCACAGGAAGGATCATGATGCCAAACCCGCTGCTCGACATCAGGATCGGCACAATGGTGAGGGCCAATCTCGACGACCCGGCCGCCTATGTCAGGCAGATCCTGCCGCTCGGCTTCGAGAGCATCCAGCCGTTCTTCTGGCAGACGCTGGGCGGCAAGGACATTCCGCAGCTGGCGGGCGAGATCCGCGAGGCGATCGGCGATGCCGATGTCGTCGTCTCGTCGATCGGCGTGTTCGGCAACCCGCTGGAGAGCGGCGAAGTCGATCGCGGCGTCCTCCAGGCCTGGGAAACGATCATCGACAACGCGCATCTGTTCGGCACCAACATGGTCAGCGGCTTCACTGGCCGCATCCGCGGCAAGCCGCTGCCCGACAGCCTGCCGCGCTTCCGCGAGGTCTGGGGGAAGCTGGCAAAGCGGGCCGCCGACAAGGGCGTGCGCATCGCGTTCGAGAATTGCGCCATGGACGGCAACTGGGCCAGCGGCGACTGGAACATCGCCCATAATCCGGACGCCTGGGAGCTGATGTTCAACGAATTGCCGGACGACAATCTCGGCCTGGAGTGGGAGCCCTGTCACCAGTTGGTCTATCTGATCGACCCGATCCCGCAGATCCGCAAATGGGCGCCGCGCATCTTCCACGTCCACGGCAAGGACGCGACGGTGCGCTGGGACGTGATCCGCGAACATGGCGTGTTCGGCCGCCTGCCGTTCGTTCAGATGCGCACCCCTGGCTTCGGCGATAGCGACTGGACGCGGGTGATCAGCGAGCTGCGGCTGGCCGGCTACAAGGGCGCCATCGACATCGAGGGCTGGCACGACCCGGTCTACCGCGGCGATCTCGAGATCACCGGCCAGGCGCGTGCGCTGGATTATCTCCAACAATGCCGGGGAGGCGCGAGCTACCTGCCGAACCCGGTGTGAGGCTAATGCATGTCGCGCAAAAGTGCCCAGCGGTTTTGCGATAACGACATGCATAAAAACAGGACAAGCCGGCGGGAGGTGCCGGCCAGCGAAAGATTGCGGCGCAATGCCGAAGCGATCGTCAAAACCCCTCGGCTAGCGAGGGAACAAAGGGAGGATAAGTGCATGAGCATTACGATGAGAAGGACAGTTCTGCGCTCGACCGTCGCGGCGGCCGCGATGGCGCTCGCCGCCGCACTCTCGACCTTGCCGGCGCAGGCGCTCGATGCCCAGTGGTGTAAGGATGTCCATATCCGTTTCTTCGTCGGCGGCGCCGAGGGCGATGCCTTCGGCACGATCGTCTATAATGGCGCGAAGCAGGCGGCGGCCGATCTCGGGCCGAAGGTCGACTACATCTTTTCCCAGTGGGATGTCGAGAAGATGGTGCAGCAATTGCGCGAGGCCGTCGCGGTCAAGCCCCAAGGCATCGCCATGATGGGCCACCCGGGCGACGCCGCGATCATGCCGCTGGCCGAACAGGCGCACAAGGACGGCATCAAGATGATGTACCAGAACGTGCCGGTGCCGACGGTCACGGCGGCGTTCGGCGGCGGCTATGTCGGTGCCCAGCAGGAGCAGCAGGGCCGCGCGCTTGGCGCCGAGGCGGTCAAGCTGGCCGGGCTCAAGGCCGGCGACAAGGCAATCATGATCGGCCCGTTCGAGAACGAGAGCCGCGGCGCGCGCGAACGCGGCACTGTCGCTGCCCTCAAGGAAGCGGGCGTCGAGGTCATACAGCTCTCCTCGCCGCCAAGCGGCGAATGGGCTTCCGATCCCAATCTGGCCATTCCGGTGATCACCGCCGCACTGCTCAACAACCCTGATGTCAAGGCGGTCGGCTATCCCGGCGGCCAGATGCTCGGCAACGTCGCCACCTACATGCAGGCGGCGGGCAGGAAGCCAGGCGACATCTTCAACTTCGGCTTCGACACCAGCCCGCAGATCGTCGAGGGCTTCAAGGGCGGCTGGGTGCAGCTGACGGCCGACCAGCAGCCGTTCCTGCAGGGCTATCTGCCGATCCTCAGCCTCTGCCAGCAGGTGGTGCTCGGCCTTGCGCCGATGAATGTCGACACCGGCGCCGGCTTCGTCACGCCGCAGAATTACGAGATCGTCGCCGAGCTCGCCAAGCAGGCGCTGCGCTGACCTCCCAAGCCGTCGGCCGGGATCGAGCCCGGCCGGCGGGACCGCCGGCGAAAAGGCCGGCACGCGACAATCAAGCGAGGATCGCCATGGCCGAACGCATCATCGAACTGCGCGACATCAGCAAGTCCTACGGCCAGGTCTATGCGCTGGGCGGAGTCAATCTCAGCGTCGATCGCGGCGAGGTGGTCGGCCTGATCGGCGACAATGGCGCCGGCAAGTCGACGCTGATCAAGATCCTGTCCGGCGTGGTCAAACCGACCAGCGGCGAGATTCTCGTCCGCGGCAAGCCGGTGACCGGATGGAGCCCTGCGCGCTCGCGCGACGCCGGCATCGAAACGGTGTTCCAGGACCGGGCGCTCGCCGTGCAGCAGACGATCGTGCGCAACATCTTCATGGGCCGCGAGCTCACCGGCTGGCTTGGCTGGCTGAAGGTCAACAAGGAGATCGCGGAGGCGAGCCGGCTGATGCGCGAGATCGGCTTCACCTCGAAAGTGTTCACGCCACAGTCGATCGTCGGCCAGCTCTCGGGCGGCGAACGCCAGGGCGTCGCGATCGCGCGGGCCATCTATAAGAAGGCGGAGCTGATAGTCCTCGACGAACCGACGACCGCGCTATCGCTGACCGAGACCGCCAAGGTCTTCCACTTCGTGCGCCAGGTGCGGGCGAGCGGGCGCTCGATCCTGTTCATCGGCCACAACATCCACCACGTCTTCGATATCGCCGATCGTTTCGTGGTGCTGGACCGCGGCAAGGTCGCGCTCACCGCCGACCGCAGCGAGGTCAAATCGGCCGAAGACCTGATCAATTTCATGGAAGACGTCGCCCACCCCAGCGGATTGCCGGGGTTGCACGACGGCGATGCGGGGAGGGCGGCACGATGAGCAAGACCATGGAACCCGATCTGCAGAGCCCCCTCGGCGGTACGCATGGCGAAACCGCCGAGAAAGACTGGAGACATCCGTCCGACAATTGGCTGCGCGGGTTCATCCTCGACAACCGCGCCGCGCTCGGCACGCTTGCCGTGTTCATCGTCATGATGGCGGTGTTCATGATCGCCAACCCGATCGTGTTCACCACCTGGTATCTCTACAGTTCCGTGCTGACCACGCTGCCGGTGGCGCTGTTCGTGGTGGTGCCGCTGGTCTTCGTCGTCACTTGCGGCGAGATCGACCTGTCGTTTCCGGCGACCATGGGCTTTGCCTCCTGGGTGTTTGCGCTGGTCGTGCAGGCCGGCTACGACCCGTTCCTCGGCATCGCCGCCGCAATGGTCACCGGCATGCTGCTCGGCTTCCTGGTCGGCTCGCTGGTCGTCTATGGCGGGCTGTCGTCGCTGATCGCCACGCTCGGCATGAATTTCCTGCTGCGCGGCCTGATCCAGATCATCAACGAGGGCAGGTCGACGGCGCTGACCGGCCTTGCCGACAGCTGGGCCTATAAGATCTTCTCCAGCCAGCTCTACGGCATCCCGGTGCAGATCTTCTGGGCCATCGGCTTCGTCGTACTGTCGGCGCTGCTCTACAACCGCCATCGCTTCGGCGCGCAGGTCAAGGTGGTCGGCGACAATCCCGACAGCGCCCAGCAGATGGGTATCGACGTCATGCGCGTCAGGGTAAAAGTGTTCGTCTTCGTCGGCATCGGCGCGGCAATCGCCGGCACGTTCTCGGTGATGATCAACTTCACCTGGTGGCCGACGGCGGGCGACGGATACCTGTTGCCGGTGCTGGCATCGGTGTTCGTCGGCGGCACTCCGACCTGGGGCGGCATCGGCACTGTTGTCGGCGGCGCGATCGGCGCGGTCACGGTCTCTTTCATCCAGACCGGCGTCGTCGCGGCAGGCCTGAGCGGCTTCTACGTCCAGTTCTTCAACGGGCTGATCATCATCCTGTCGCTGCTCGGCCATAAGTGGAACCAGGCGCGGTATCGGTGACCGGCGACCTCAAACCCCCGTCACAAACCCGTCCAGCACGCGTTTCTGGCCGGCTTTGTCGAAGTCGATGGTCAGCTTGTTGCCTTCGATGGCCGAGATGTTGCCGTTGCCGAATTTCTGGTGGAAGACGCGGTCGCCGACGCTGAAGGGGGACGGCGTGTCGGCGACGGATTTGGCGACCAGCTCGCCGTCGATGGTGCGGCCCTTGACCGAGGTGCGGCCGGCGCCGTAGCCGGAGTCGGTTTCGCCATAGCCGATGCGCTCGACCTGGTGGCCGGAGCGCGTGCCCCAATTGCGGTCGGTGGCCTCGGTGCGGTTCGCTTGGGCGCGTTGCCAGCCCGGCGTCGCATAGGTGCTGGAGAAAGCGCCGGATTTCTCGGCGCCGTTGTTGCCGCCGATGTTGTCGAAGCGCGATGCTCCATAGGGGTTCTGCCTGCCCGCCCCTTGGCCACCGCGACCGGAGGCGAACGAGCCGCCGCCATAGGCATTGCCGTAGCCGCCATAGGAGTTGCCGCTCTCGGAAACTTCGACATGAGCTTCCGGCAGTTCGTCGAGGAAGCGCGACGGGATGGTCGATTGCCAGAGGCCGTGGATGCGGCGGTTGGAGACGAACCAGATGTGCAGGTTCTTCTTGGCGCGGGTCAGGCCGACATAGGCGAGGCGGCGTTCCTCCTCCAGCCCTGAGCGGCCGCCCTCGTCCAGCGCGCGCTGATGCGGGAACAGCCCTTCCTCCCAGCCAGGGAGAAAAACCGTCTCGAATTCGAGGCCCTTGGCCGAATGCAGCGTCATGATGTTGACCGCGTCGAGCTCGGCATTCTGCTCGGCGTCCATGACGAGTGCGACGTGTTCGAGGAAGGAGCGCAGCGATTCGTACTCCTCCATGGAGCGGATCAACTCCTTGAGGTTCTCCAGCCGGCCGGGTGCTTCGACCGAGCGGTCGTTCTTCCACATGTCGGTGTAGCCGCTCTCCTCCAGAATGGTCTCGGCGAGCTCGGTGTGCGGGGTGGTTTCCAGCGCCTTCTGCCAGCGCTCGAAATTGGCCGCGACCTCGCGCAGCGCGGCGCGCGGCTTCGGCTTCAGCTCGTCGCTTTCGGCAAGTTTTGCCGCCGCCTCCAGCATCGGGATGCGCAGCGCCCGTGCGGTGTCGTGGATCTGGCGGATGGTGGCCTCGCCAAGGCCGCGCTTCGGCACGTTGACGATGCGCTCGAAGGCGAGGTCGTCGGCGCCTTGCGCGACGACGCGGAAGAAAGCCAGCGCATCGCGAATCTCGAGCCGCTCATAAAAGCGCGGGCCGCCGATGACGCGGTAATTGAGGCCGAGCGTGACGAAGCGGTCCTCGAATTCGCGCATCTGGAAGGACGCGCGGACGAGGATCGCCATGTCGTTGAGATTGTGCTTCTGGCGCTGATAGGCCTCGATGGTCTCGCCGACGGCGCGGGCCTCCTCCTCGGAATCCCAGGCGGCGTGGACATGCACCTTCTCGTCGTCCTCGGCGATCTTTTCGGTGAACAGCGTCTTGCCGAAACGGCCCTGATTGTGGGCGATGAGGTGGGAGGCGGTGCCGAGGATGTGCGCGGTCGAGCGGTAGTTGCGCTCCAGCCTGATGATGGTGGCGCCGGGAAAATCCTTGTCGAAGCGCAGGATGTTGTCGACCTCGGCGCCGCGCCAGCCATAGATCGACTGGTCGTCGTCGCCGACGCAGCAGATATTTACGGTGGACAGGCGCGGGCTTCCCTCCCCCTTGAGGGGAGGGTTGCCGGGCGACGCCCGGTCGGGTGGGGTCCGTGCGGCAGTGCTCGACCTACCGGCGGCAGTGCTCGACGCTCTAGCGGTGCCTTCTGCGGCAACCCCCTCCGCCCGCTTCGCGGGCACCTCCCCCTCAAGGGGGGAGGATTGAGGCCGCTGGGCCAGCAGGCGCAGCCACATGTACTGGGCGGTGTTGGTGTCCTGATATTCGTCGACGAGGATGTAGCGGAAGCGCTTGTGGTATTCCTTCAGCACGTCCGGATTGGCGCGGAAGATGCGGATCGGGTGGCACAGGAGATCGCCGAAGTCGCAAGCGTTCAGCGTTTTCAGCCGCTCCTGGTAGGCCTTGTAGAGCTCGCGGCCCTTGCCGTTGGCGAAGGCACGGGCATCGCCCTCGGGGATGTCGGTGGGGCCTAGCCCCTTGTTCTTCCAGCCGTCGATCATCTGGGCGAACTGCTTGGCCGGCCAGCGCTTGTCGTCGAGGCCCTCGGCCTGGATGAGCTGCTTGATCAGGCGCACGACATCGTCGGTGTCGAGGATGGTGAAATCGGATTTGATCCCGGCCAGCTCGGCGTGCCGGCGCAGCAGCTTGACGCCGATCGAGTGGAAGGTGCCGAGCCACGGCATGCCCTCGACATTGCCTTCACCGATCAACAGGCCGATGCGCTGCTTCATCTCGCGCGCCGCCTTGTTGGTGAAGGTGACGGCGAGGATCTGCGAGGGGAAAGCCTTGCCGGTGGCAAGGATGTGGGCGATGCGGGTGGTCAGGACGCGCGTTTTGCCGGTGCCGGCGCCGGCCAGCACCAGCACCGGGCCTTCGGTGGTTTCCACCGCCAGCCGCTGCTCGGGGTTGAGGCCGTTGAGATAATCGGGCGCGTTGTTCTGGTTGCTGCGGGCAGCCATGGCGCGCGCGGCAATGCCCGACGGGGCCACGGGCCGCGCGTTCGGTTCGTCAAAAAAGGGCATGTCTTCCGAAAAGCCGGACATCTCCCCCGAATGTAGTGATTCGGCAGCGAAAGGCCAGAAGTGTCTCCGTTTTGTTCTCTGTCCAGTCGGTAGACTCACAATCTGGATGGGTCCGCTAACCAAAACGCCGGGCTTGCGATGGGCCGGCACCGTAAAACGCCGAGCTTGCTTGACAGGGGAAGCGGGCCGGAGAAAGTTGCGTGGGGGCAGGAACGCAATGCGGGGTTGCCCATGGACGCGTCGCGGAGCGCACCAGTCGAAGGAGCACCGTCTTGGCTGTGGTCATCACCTCCCTGATCCTTTTCCTCATCGGCCTGGCGATTGGCGGCGGCGGCATCTGGCTCGTGACGCTGGGCGGCAGCTGGTACTACGTCATCGTCGGTCTAGCTTTCCTTGTCGCGGCCTGGCTGCTCTACAGGCGCAGATCCACGGCGCTGTGGCTCTACGCGGCGATCGTGCTCGGCACGCTCGCCTGGGCGGTCTGGGAGACCGGCTTCGACTGGTGGGAGCTCGGCCCGCGCGGCGGCATCATCGTGCTTGTCGCGCTATGGCTGTTGACGCCATGGGCGCGGCGCGGGCTTACCGGTCCCGACGGACGCGCGCCGCTGATCCTCGCCGTGCTGGCCTCGCTTGCGGTCGCCGGCTATTCGATGACGACCGATCCAAAGGATATTGCGGGTGAACTCAACACCGACAAGGTGACGCCGACGGCCGATCTCGGCGGCAACGTGCCGGCTGGCGAATGGCACTATTACGGTCGCACGCAATATGGCCAGCGCTATTCGCCGCTCGACCAGATCACCGCCGAAAACGTTGCCAATCTGCAGCCGGCCTGGACCTATCGCACCGGCGACGTGAAAGGGCCCGACGACATCGGCGAGACGACCTATCAGGTGACGCCGCTAAAAATCGGCGACACGCTCTACATCTGCACGCCGCATAATTTCGCCATCGCCATCGATGCCGCGAGCGGTAAGGAGAAATGGCGCTTCGATCCGCAGGTCAAGCTCAACAAGGACCGCCAGCACCAGACCTGCCGCGGCGTGTCCTATTATGCCGATGCCAAGGTCGCCGCCGGCCAGCCCTGCGCCACACGCATCTACCTGCCGACATCCGACGCCCGGCTGATCGCGCTCGATGCGGCGAATGGCCAGGTCTGCCCGACTTTCGCCGAAGGCGGCACGCTGAACCTGCTCGCCAACATGCCATATCCGAAGCCGGGCTATTATTATTCGACCTCGGCGCCGCTGATCGTCGCCAACAAGATCATCGTCGGCGGCGCGGTCAACGACAATTATTCGACGCAGGAGCCGTCCGGGGTCATCCGTGCCTACGATGCCGACACCGGCGCGCTGTTGTGGAATTGGGATTCCGGCAATCCGGATCAGACGACGCCGCTGCCGCCGGACCAGACCTACACCAACAACTCACCCAACATGTGGTCGACGGCGAGCGTCGACGAGAAGCTCGGGCTGCTTTATGTGCCGCTCGGCAACAAGACGCCGGACCAACTCGGTGCCGGACGCAGTGCCAATGACGAGAAATTCTCCTCTTCGATCACCGCGCTCGATCTCAACAGCGGACAATTGCGCTGGGTGCGGCAGACCGTGCACCACGATCTCTGGGACATGGACGTGCCGGCGCAGCCGACGCTGGTCGACATCACCACGGAAAGTGGCGTGGTGCCGGCGCTGGTCGGGCCGACCAAGCAGGGCGACCTCTATGTGCTCGACCGGCGCAGCGGCGAGCCGATCGTTCCGGTCAAGGAAGTGCCGGCGCCGGGCGGCGCGATCGAAGGCGACCATACCTCGCCGACGCAGCCGGTCTCGGACCTGAGCTTCAGTCCGAAACCGCTGACCGGCGCGGACATGTGGGGCATTACCATGTTCGACCAGTTGGCCTGCCGGATCGAGCTTCGGAAGTTGCGCTATGAGGGCCGCTATACGCCGCCGTCGCTGCAGGGCTCGCTGATCTACCCCGGCAATTTCGGCACCTTCAACTGGGGCGGCGTGGCAGTCGATCCGGTCCGGCAGGTGATGTTCGGCATGCCGACATACCTGGCGTTCATCTCCAAGCTGGTGCCGCGCGCCGACGTGCCGCCGCCCGGCGACACCAAGGGCAGCGAACAGGGCCTGAACCGCAATGACGGTGCGCCTTACGCAGTCATATTGAAGCCGTTCCTGTCGCCGCTCGGCATTCCCTGCCAGGCGCCGCCCTGGGGCTATGTGGCGGGTGCCGACCTTCGGACCGGAAAGATCGTCTACAAGCATCGCAACGGCACCGTCTACGACATGACGCCATTGCCGCTGCCATTCAAGGTCGGCGTGCCCGGCATTGGCGGGCCGATGATCACTGCCGGCGGCGTCGCCTTCCTCGGTGCGGCGGTCGATGACTATGTGCGCGCTTATGACCTGACAACCGGCAAACAGCTCTGGCAGGCGCGGCTGCCGGCGGGCGGGCAGTCGACACCGATGACCTACACGGTAGCCGACGGGCGCCAGTTGGTCGTCATCGTTGCCGGCGGCCACGGCTCGGTCGGTACCAAGCCGGGCGACTATGTGATGGCCTATACGCTGCCGAAATAGAGAAGTTCCTTCAGAGCCCGAGATGCCCTTTCAGGTCGGGTACCGATGCAAGTACCTCACTGGTCAGCTGCGGGCCGGCGGCTGTCTCGGCCTGCTGGACCAGCATCGTGCCGGCCTGGCTGATCTGTGCGAGCGTGAGGCCTGATGCCTTGAGTATGGCGACGCCGTTGATCAGCGCGCCGGTCTTTTCGCCGAGAGCGCCACCGAGCGCGCCCTCCAGCGAGGACAGCAGGCCACCACCGGAAGCTGCGCCGGGAGCCATGACATCATATTGCTTGGCCAGGGCGTCGGCTCCCGGGATCTTGCCGAAGAAGCTGGACAGAGTCGTGCCTTCCGCTTCGTGTTCGAGCACCGAGAAAATCGTGCCGGCGATCTTTTCCGTCAAAGCCTGGTTGAGACCGGATTTCTGGGAGACGGTGTTGATGATGTCCTGAACGTCCATGACCTTTCCTCAGGCTTTGGTGTTTGCGGCCGGGTGCCGGTTGGCGCGGATCTTGATCAACGATCGTTTGAATGCGGTGAAGGCAGTGAACCACAGCGCCAGCAAAGCCATAGCGGCGAGGGCGAACCCACTTGCCAGAAGCGGGGAGGGAAAGGTCATGGGCGTAATTCCTTCGTCGTCAATCAGGCATTCTTTCCTCGCCAAATGGCGCGAGCGAGGCCTAGCCTGGTAAGTTTGTTTTATATGGTGGTGCGTGCATTTAGCATTGCCACAAAGGACCAAAATTTAACGACAGTGGGGCGCGCGGCATCACGGCCCTCGTGCAGGGACTTATGGCAGCCTCACTCAGCCGTGACTGGACCAGACAAGCTTCGGCTCTATGTTGCCGCGGGGGGCCGACGAGGAGCGCGCCATGACAACACCTGCCGGACCCACTGCCGCCGAGCCTGTCATTACCCAGGCGATGATCGATGCCTATGACGAATACACGCATCTGACGCTCGACCGGCGGCGCTTCATGGAGCAATTGACCAGGCTTGCCGGATCGGGTGCGGCAGCTGCCGCGATCGCGCCGCTGCTGGCGGCGAACTCGGCCCAGGCGGCAATCGTCGCGGAAGACGATCCGCGTGTGAAAGGCGAGGACATCAGCTATCCCGGCAGCGGCGGCGAGATGAAGGGCTATCTGGTCAGGCCGGCGGACCAGACCGGCAAGCTTGGCACCGTCATCGTGGTGCACGAGAACAGGGGTCTCAACCCGCATATTCGTGATGTGGCGCGGCGCGCGGCGCTGGAAGGGTTCGTGGCGCTTGCGCCGGACTTCATGACACCGCTCGGCGGCACGCCGGACGATGAAAACAGGGCACGTGACCTGTTTTCCCAGCTCGATCCAGCACAGGTCGCCGCCAATGCCGTGGCAACCGTCGCCTATCTCAAAGGCTACAAGGACGGCAACGGCAAGGTCGGCGCCGTCGGCTTCTGCTGGGGCGGCGGCACGGTGAACATGCTGGCCGTCAACGCGCCGGACCTCGCCGCCGCCGTCGCCTATTACGGCATGCAGCCAAAGGCCGAGGACGTGCCGAAGATCAAGGCCGCGCTCATGCTGCATTATGCCGGGCTCGACACCCGCACCAATGCCGGCATCGATGCCTTCAAGAAGGCACTCGACGCGGCTCATGTCGAATACTCGGTCTATGTCTATGAAGGCGCCAACCATGCCTTCAACAACGACACGTCGGCGGCCCGCTACGACAAGAAGGCGGCTGACCTCGCCTGGGGCCGGACGATCGCTTTCCTCAAGGAGAAGCTGGCCTGATCAGGTGGGCGCCGGCGCCGGTTTGTGAAGGGCGACGCCGGCCACCACCAGCGCGATGCCGATGCAGTCGGTGAGGCTCGGCACCTGCCGCAGCACAATGACGCCGATCAACGTCGCGGTGACCGGCAGCAAAGACAGCATCAGCGCGAAGCTGGAGCGCGGCAGCCGCGACATGGCAAGCTGGTCGCAAATATAGGGAATGACCGACGAGCAGATGCCGACGCCGACCGCCGCAAGCAGCAGCGGCGGCGCCGAGAAAGCCGGCAGAGCATCGGCGAAACCGATCGGCAGAACGACGAGAAGGGCGACCGCCATGGCGGCACCCAGCCCGGCGATGCCATCGCCGGCGCCGCCGCGCGCGACGCGGTGGCCGAGCACGATGTAGCCAACGAACAGCGTGCCGTTGAGGAAGGCCCAGAACAGGCCGACGGGATCGCTCGACCATTTGACGTCGATCAGCAACAGGGTGCCGGCGACAGCAATTGCGAGAGCGGCGAGATTGCGCGGACTTCTGAGGCCAACAAGCGCAACGCCGATGGTGCCGACGAATTCGATCGCCGCCACCAGCGAGATCGGCAGCCGGTCGAGCGCCAGGTAAAACGAGCAATTCATCACCCCAAGGCAGACGCCGAAAGCCACAAGCAGCAATCGCGTCGCGCGATCGGCGCGGGCGAAGACCGCCCACGGCCGGGTCAATGGGGCAAAGACGAGTGCCGCGGTGGCGATGCGCAGCCAAGCCATGCCGAGCACGCCGACATGCGGGAACAGCAGCACCGCGAAGGCCGGTCCGAGATAGTGGAACACGGCGCTGACGCCGAACCAGAGGTGCGGCGGGACCGCGTTTGCCAAGGTAAAGGCGGGGCCGGCGAGTGCCCGACTTGCTGCTGGGGCTTGCGTCCGATCTTGCATGGGATCAGTATCGCAGGCGATTTTTGCCATTGATATGGATGATGGCCGGGCATTGCGGCCATTTCCTTTCCGAAAGCAAGGAGCATTGCGCTGAAACGCCTTCGAAACGAAAATCCGGATCTGGATGCGGCGGACCTGAAGATCCTGCGCCTGCTGGAAGAGGATGCGCGCACCAGCACCGCCGAACTGGCGCGGTCGGTCGGCCTGTCGGCGCCGAGCGTTGCCGAGCGCATCAAGCGGCTGCAGGAGAGCGGCGTGATCGAGGCCTATACGGTGCGTATCAATCCGGCCGCACTCGGCATGAAGCTGTCGGCATGGCTGCGCATCAGGCCGGTGCCGGGGCAACTGGCTGTCGTGACCGAAATCATCCGCGACCTACCTGAAATCGCCCAATGCGACCGGGTCACCGGTGAAGACTGTTTCATCGCGCTGGCGCATGTCGCCTCGGTGGCCGAGCTCGAGCGGGTGATCGACCGGCTCATTCCGTTCGCGATGACCAATACGGCGATCATCCAGTCGTCGCCGGTGGTGCCGCGATCGCCGCTGGGGGCGGTGAAGCGCCAGCCTTGACGCTTGGGATCGTTCGTCAGCACATCATCAGAAATGCAAACCGGACGGCCGGTCTGTTTCTTCCCCCACCGTTCAGGCGTGGCCGCGTTTCATCCGCGCCTGCTTCAGGATGGCGCGCCAGCGGATCATGGCGAAAGGGATCGGCTCGTTGTTGTTGGCGATGTGGAAGATCTCGTTATTGAGGTTCTTCAGCGAGCGCCAGAAATCATAGTCGGTGATGCGTGGATCAGCCGCCAGCCTGTCCGCCTCGACCTTGATATCGGTTTTCATGCACGTTCCCCGAACCGCTGCTGCTCCGCCGCCCGTATCGCAATTCGATGCGGACGGTTTTCCAACGCCGCGCTGAGTCGTTCAACGTCTCAATTCGGCTTGTTCACGTTAAAACCTCGGTAAGGTTAACGGCGGTTGGACCGTGGTTCAAGCCGGCTTACGACGAATACCGATCGAGCGGCCGGCGCGCTCCGGCATCGGCAGGGCGGCATGGGCGGCGCGCATCGCTTCCACCCTGGCCAGGACGTCGGCGGGGAAGGGCGCGACCTTCGGGCCAGCCATGTCGACGTGCAGCGACAGCGTTTCGGATGTGGCGGCAAGCCAGCCGTCTAGATGCCGGATTTCCTGATAGGCCCTCAGCCGCTTGTCGTCATGGTCGAGGAGTTGGAACGAGACCGTGACCTTGTGGTCGAGATGCAACTCCTGGAGGTAGCAGACATGGACTTCCGCGGTGTAGATGGTCAGCCGCCGTTCCCTAACATAGTCCGGCCCCATCCCCATCATCTCGAATGCTTCGTCGGAGCACCGGTCGAACAGCACGTTGTAATAGGCCATGTTGAGATGGCCGTTGTAGTCGATCCAGGCCTCCTCGATGTCCATGGCGCGAGAGACGAAAGGGGCAGGGATGGGCATCGGAAACTTCCTTCTCGTCATGCCGGGATGAGCGTGGACTGGACAGAGCGTGGTTGGTGAGACTACGCATCCGTAGATGCAGAACAAGGGTGGACGCTGGTCCATTCGCGGAGGAATCGATGGCTCTAAGCGACCTCAATCCGGTCGAGCGCAACGAAGAAGGCATTGCCGCCGTACTCGGCATCCTCAAGCAGCGGCTCGGCGAGCGATTCCAGACCGGCCAGGCGATCCGCGCCCAGCACGCGCACACCACGACCTATATCCCGACGCAGGCGCCGGACGGCGTCGCCTTTGCCGAGACGACGGAGGAGGTGCAGGAGATCGTGCGCGCATGCGCGGCGCATCGCGTGCCGGTGATCGCCTTCGGCGTCGGCTCTTCACTGGAAGGCCACACCAATGCGCCGGGCGGCGGCATCTCGCTCGATACGTCACGCATGAACCGCATCATTGCGGTCAATCCGCAGGACCTCGACTGCACCGTCGAGCCCGGCGTGACGCGCGAGGATCTCAACCGGCACCTGCGCGACACCGGCCTGTTCTTTCCGATCGACCCGGGCGCCAACGCCTCGCTCGGCGGCATGGCGGCGACACGAGCGTCGGGCACCAACGCGGTGCGCTACGGCACGATGCGCGAGAACATCCTGTCGCTGACGGCGGTGATGGCCGACGGGCAAGCAGTGACGACCGGCAAGCGCGCCAAGAAAAGCTCGGCCGGCTACGATCTGACGCGGCTGCTGATCGGTTCGGAAGGCACGCTTGGCATCATCACACAGCTGACTTTGAAGCTGCAGGGCATTCCACAGGCGATTTCAGGCGGCGTCTGCCCGTTTCCCAGCCTCGAGGCGGCGTGCAACGCGGTGATCGCGACCATCCAGATGGGCATTCCGGTGGCGCGCATAGAATTGGTCAACGCGCTGCAGATGCGGGCGATGAAGACCTATTCGAAGCTAGACTATCCGGAGAGCCCCTGCCTGTTCGTCGAGTTCCACGGCAGCGATGCCAGCGTCGCCGAGCAGGCCGAGACCTTCGGCATGATCGCCGAGGAAAATAGCGGCGGTCCGTTCCTGTGGACCAGCGTCGCCGAAGAGCGGACAAAATTGTGGAAGGCCAGGCACGATGCCTACTGGTCGTCGCTGACACTGCGGCCGGGCGCCAAGGGCCTGTCGACCGATGTCTGCGTGCCGATCTCGCGCTTTGCCGAATGTGTCACCGAGACCGAGACGGATATCGCCGAGATGGGCCTGATCGCCCCGATCGTCGGCCATGCCGGCGACGGCAATTTCCATGTGCTGGTGCTGATGGACGTGGACGACCCGAAGGAGATCGCATTGGCGGAAAAATTCGTTGCGCGGCTCAATATGCGCGCCATCGCCATGGACGGCACCTGCACTGGCGAGCACGGCATAGGGCAAGGCAAGATCGGCTTCCTGCGGCATGAGCTCGGCCATGGCGTCGACATCATGCGCACGATCAAGCAGGCGCTCGATCCGCTGAACATCATGAACCCGGGCAAGATATTGCCGGGAAAGGACTGACATCAGGCCGCTGCCGCGCCCCGATTTGCCTCTTTATCGACACGCTGATGCGGGTAGAGTGCCACTGACTTTACTATCGACTGTCTAGGAGTTCATGCTCGCACGCCTGTTCGTGATCTTCGGTGGGCTTCTTGTGCTGGTGCTGTGTGCGGCGCTGGTGGTGCCGTACTTTGTCGACTGGACAGGTTACCGTGCCGATTTCGAGCGCGAGGCGAGTGCCGTCCTGGGTCGCAAGGTGACCGTGCGAGGCGATGCAACGGCAAGGCTGTTGCCGTTCCCCTCGGTGACCTTTTCCAACGTCGCCGTTGCCGGTGGCCCCAACGGCCAGCCGGCGATGACCGTCGAAACCTTTTCGATGGATGCAGAACTCGCGCCATTCCTGCGCGGCGAGGTGCTGATCTTCGACATGCGGCTGGTGCGGCCGAAGGCGAGCATCGACATCGCCGCCGACGGCACGGTCGACTGGACGATACGGCCGTCTTCGCCCTTCGATCCCGGCCAGATCTCCATCGAGAAGCTGACGGTGACGGAAGGACAGATCGCGCTCAGCCACGCCGCCGGCGGGCGCAGCCATCTTATTTCCGAGATCAACTCGACGATCTCGGCCAAGTCGCTGGCCGGCCCCTGGCGGCTGGACGGCTCGCTGTTGCTGGACGGGTTGCGGACCACTATCGCCGCTTCCACCGGCAAGACCGAACCGGACGGGCAAATGCGGCTCAGGCTCAAGGCCGATCCGGATGACTATCCGCTGGTCATCGAGACCGACGGCAATGTGGGCCTCGTCGAGGGCGCCGCGGTCTATTCGGGCCAGTTCAAGATATCGGGCGCAGACCGAACTGCGGCGCAGCTGCGCGGCACCGGCGGCGAGGCACTGAAAGTCAGCGCCGGCAAACCGGACCCGGGCTTCAGGCTGAACGGCAAGTTTTCGCTCGACCATCAGAAGCTCGGCGTCGACGAATTTCGCTTCGAGACCGGACCGCTCGACAATCCCTACACCGCCGACGGCAAGGCTGCGGTCGACCTTGGGCTGAAGCCGCATTTCTCGATCGAGGCCAATGGCGCGCAGGTGCAGTTCGACGAGGCCGTGGGGGCGGCGGCCGGTGCCGGATTGACGCTGTCCGAGCGGGTGGCGGCGCTGGAGCAGGCGCTGCTCGATCTGCCGAAGCCGACCATACCGGGCACGGTCGAGGTGAAACTGCCGGCCGTGGTGGCAGGCGATACCACCGTTCGCGACGTGCACCTGTCCGCCGAACCGGCCGAGGGCGGCTGGGCGGTAAAATCGCTGGCCGCCACGCTGCCCGGCCGCGCTAAGCTGGAAGCCAATGGCTTGGTCAGCGTCGAGGACCATTTCGGTTTCACCGGATCGCTGCTTCTGGCGGTGGCGCAGCCCTCCGGCTTTGCCGCATGGCTGTCTAAGGACGTCGACGAGGCGATCCGCCGTTTGCCGGCTGCCGGCTTCAAGGCCAAGGTCGACTTGAGCGAAAAACACCAGGCCTTCAGCGATCTCGAACTCATCCTCGGCAAGGCGAAGTTCTCCGGCCGCATCGATTCCAGCCAGCCCGACGACACAAGGCCATCGGTGCTGATGCAACTGGAAGGTGGCGAACTCGACGTCGATGGGCTCGCCGCCTTCGCCTCGATCTTCGTCAGCGACAAGGGTGCCAACCGCTTTTCCGACCGCGACCTCGATTTCCAGATCAAGGCCGGGCCGGTCAGCGCCGGTGGGTTGACCGCCGATAGCGTCGACACCGCGCTGAGATTGCGCGACGGGTTGCTTGAGATCGACCGGCTGTCGGTTGGCGGGCTTGCCGGCGCCTCGATCAGCGCTACCGGCCGGATCAAGGATTTCCCGGCGAGCCCGACCGGTAAGCTCGACGCCTCGGTGGTCGCCGTCGACCTCAAGCCGCTGATCGACGTCGCCGTCCGGCATTATCCGGATAATGCGGTGCTGAAGGGGCTGGCGGAGCGTGCTGGTGCCTATCCCGAGCTGTTCCAGGATGCGCGTATCGACGCGGTCACGAGTGCCGCAGACAATGGCGACGGTACGACCGGACTGGCAATGAGCGCACAGGGCAAGGCCGGTGGCTCGGCCTTTTCGGCGTCGTTGTCCGGCAAAGGGGCGCTCGACCGGCCTCTCGAAGCGCCGGTGACGCTGGCCTTCAACGCAAGGAACGCCGACGCCACCGCGCTGCTGGCGCTTTACGGTCTGCCGGCGCTGCCACTCGGCATGCTCGGCGAGGCGACCACCGACGTCTCGGCCAAAGGCACGCTTGGCGGCGGCCTGGCGACACGCTTCAGCCTGGCCGGCAACGACTTCAAAGCTGGTTTCGACGGGACAATTGCCGACACGCCTCAAGGCGCGGCCGCCAAGGGCAAGGTCAGCCTTGAAACGGCCGACATCGAGCCATGGCTGATGACGACCGGCGTCGGCCTGCCCGGCATGGGCACCGGCATGTCGACGTCGCTTGCGGCCGATGCCGATTACGGCAATGGTCTCCTGGTGCTGAGCGGCCTCAGCGGCGCCGTCAACGAAGCGGCGGTTTCCGGTGACGTAAATATCGACATCAAAGAGGGGCTGCCGCATCTTGCCGGCGCGCTGTCGCTGGACGAGCTGGACCTCGATCCGATGGCGGTGATGCTGTTCGGTGACCAGGCCTTCCTTGTCAATGACAGGACCTGGCCGACGGCACCGTTCAGCCAGAAATCCAGTCTGCCATTTACCGCCGATCTCGATCTGACGGCGGCGTCGCTTGCCGCCGGCCCGCTTGCCACCGCCTATGACACTGCGCTGTCGCTGCAGCTCGACCAGGAGGGCATCCGCGTTTCCGACCTCAAGGCAAAGTTCCTCGGCGGCGCGTTGAGTGGCCTGTTCGAGCTCAAGAACAATGACGGCACCGGGCTTTTCTCCGGTCAGATGAAACTCGCCGGCGCCGATCTGGCAGCCGTGCTGCCGGAGGCCGGCATCAGCGGAAGCGGCGAGTTCTCGACGGCGCTTTCGACCAGCGGCAAATCGGTCGACGCGATGGTTGCGGCGCTGTCCGGTTCCGGCACGGCAACGCTCAAGGGCATGACTATTGCCGGCTTCAATCCCGATGCCTTTGGCGCATTCATCGCCAAGGCCGACGCGATAGGGCGCGATATCGACGCGTCGAAGACCGCCGGCTTTGTGCCGCAGATCGCCGCGTCGGGCAGTTTTCCGGCGCAGGACACCGATATTGCCTTCACCATCGCGGGCGGCACGCTGAGGACGCCACCGGTCAAATTCGAAAGCCCGGGCGCGACGCTGTCCGCCGACATCACCGCCGATCTGAATACCAGCACCGTCGATGCCAAGGGCGAGATCGCTTACCGGCCCGGCGACGAGGCGCTGGTCGGCTCCGAACCGATTTTGAATTTCAGCGTCGACGGGCCGTTTGGCGCCACCAAACGGCAGTTCGACAGCGAGCCGCTGGCACAGTTCCTGACCCAGCGTGCGCTGGAAAAGGAGCAGCAGCGGGTCGAAGCCATGCAAGCCGCACTGCTCGAGAAACAAAGGCTGCGGCGTGAGGTGCGCTACTACGCTGCGCTGCAAACCGAGCGTGAAAGAGCGGCGGAGGAACTGCGCAGACAACAGGAAGCAGCGCGGCTGAAGGCCGAGGCCGACGCCAAGGCAAAGGCCGAAGCCGAGGCTCAGGCCCAAGCCGAAGCCGAGGCGAGGGCGCAGGCTGAAGCCAAGGCGAAGGCTGAAGCGGACGCCAAGGCACAGGCGGATGCGGAGGCGAGGGCGCACGCTGAGGCCAAAGCGAAGGCTGAAGCGGACGCCAAGGCAAAGGCCGAAGCTGAGGCGCAGGCCCAAGCCGAAGCGGAGGCCAGGGCGCAGGCTGAAGCCAAGGCGAAGGCGGATGCAGCGGCGAAGGCCGAAGCCGAGGCCAGGGCGAAAGCCGAGGCGGCTGCAAAGGCCGAAGCCAAAGCCAAGGCGGCGCAACAGGCTGCCGAGGAAGCAGCGCAGGCCGAAGAACAGCAACGCCAGAGGGCGGAAGAGGCGTTGCGGATCGCCTCGGAAGAGAAGGCAAGGCTCGACGCCGAACGCAAGGCCGCGGCGGAGCGAGCGGAACGGGCGCCACCGGCCGCAAATAACGTGCCACCGCCAGTGCAGCCCCCGCCAAAGCTCAAGTTCGATCCCTCGTCGATCGACGATCTGCTAAAATCGCTGAATGGCGGGTGACGGCGCATCCCTTATGTGTCGCGTCCAGCAAGCAAGCGCTTCAGCATCGGCTCGATCCGCCCGAGTTCGTCGAGATGAGCGGCTGACAGGTTGGCGAGACTGTCGTCGGCGCGCTCGGTCAGCCGCAGCAGCACGCGGCGGTGGTCCTCCTCGTCGTGGTCCCTCGCGACGAGCCCGGCTTCGCAAAGACGGTTGACCAATTCCACTGCGCTGTGATGGCGGATGCGCAGGCGCTCCGCGAGGTCGCCAATGGTCACCGGCCCTCCGCCGGGGAACCCTTTGATTGCAAGCAGGGCCTGATGCTGGCGTGGTGTCAGGCCGGCTTCCTGCGCCTGGATCTGGCTGAATTCGAGAAAGCAGCGGATCAGGTAACGAAATTCGGACAGCCTCTGGTAGTCGGCCGGCCCGATCGTTGCGCCGCGCTTTTGTGGCTTCGAAGTGTCTGCCATCGATTCCTTTCCGACAAAGCCGCAAACGGGCCTTGAACATTTATATCGCGTTACGATACAGAGCGCACCAACATGGCTCGTGCCCGCCATCTTCGGTGGCACGGCCGGCGACCCATCCGCAAGTCGGCACGCCGCCAGAAAGCAAGGTTTGCAAATGAAGTCCGATCACGCCAACCCCGGCCATCTGCGCGATTTTACCACCGATGCCCGGGTGCTGCTCATTGCCGGCATAGCAGTGGTGGTTGCGACGGCGGGGTTGTTTGCCGGCATTGCCCTTTTGAAGCTGATCCGGCTTGCCACGAACATCGCCTATTTTGGCCAGTTCACGCTCGCCGACCTGAAACTGCAGGATACGCCGCTTGGCTATGCCTCGGTATTTGTTCCGGTCATCGGGGCACTGATCATCGGTGTGATGGCTCGCTTCGGAAGCGAAAAGATTCGCGGCCATGGTATTCCCGAAGCCATCGAGGCGATCCTGCTCGGACGCTCGCGGCTCGACGCCAAGGTGGCAATCCTGAAGCCGTTGTCGTCGGCGGTCTCGATCGGTACCGGCGGGCCATTCGGCGCGGAAGGGCCGATCATCATGACCGGCGGCGCCATCGGTTCGCTGATAGCGCGGATGCTGCCGGTCAGCGACAATGAACGCAAGACGCTGCTGGTGGCGGGTGCGGCGGCCGGCATGACCACCGTGTTCGGAACGCCGATCGCCGCCATCATGCTTGCGGTGGAATTGCTGCTCTTCGAATGGACGCCGCGCAGCTTCATTCCCGTGGCGGTCGCCGCCATCATTGCCGAGGTCGAGCGCACCATGCTGCATCTGCCGGGGCCGATCTTCCCGTTTCAGGGCGGCATGGAGGTTTCATTTCCCGGCCTTGCCGGCTGGGTGCTGGTCGGCATGGCAGCCGGGCTGCTATCAGGGTTGCTGACCCAGATGGTCTATGCCTGCGAGGACGGTTTCCAGAAGCTGCCCATCCACTGGATGTGGTGGCCGATGCTCGGCGGCCTGGTGGTCGGCATTGGCGGGCTGATCGAGCCGCAGGCGCTCGGCGTCGGCTATGACAATATCGCCGACATGCTGGATGGCCGCACGATAGCGACCGCCGCGCTCACCCTGTTGGTGGTGAAGGCGATCATCTGGTCGGTCGCACTCGGCTCGGGAACGTCGGGAGGTGTGCTGGCGCCGCTGCTGATCATGGGCGGGGCGATGGGCGCGGTCCTCGCCGGCTTCCTGCCGGCCGCGGATCCGGGCTTCTGGGCGCTGCTGGCGATGGCGGCGACGATGGGCGGCACCATGCGTGCGCCGCTGACCGCCACCTTCTTTGCGGTCGAACTGACCGGCAACACCCATGTCCTGGTGCCGCTGATTGCGGCGACTGCCACCGCGCATGCGGTGACCGTGCTATTGATGAAGCGTTCGATCCTCACCGAAAAAATTGCAAGGCGAGGGCATCACATGGTTCGCGAATACCGTGTCGATCCGTTCGCCCTGACCAGGGTGCGCGAAGTGATGACCAGCGAGGTCGAAAGCGTGCCGGCGACGATGACGCTGCATGGCGCTGCAGCGTTCCTGACGGCGCCCGAGACACGGCATCCGAGCTTTCCGGTCGTCGACGAAGAGGGCCACGTGCTCGGCGTCATCGACCCGCCGGCGATCCTGCGCTGGAGACGCGCCGGCAAGCACCGCACGACGACGCTTGGCGAACTGCTGGCCGGCAGCAAGGTCACGCTGGCCTATCCGGATGAGTATCTCGAGGGCCTCTCCGACAAGCTGCTGATGGCGAACGTGTCCCATTTGCCGGTCGTCACGCGAGAAAATGCCCGGCTGGTGGGCTATGTCGGCTGGAAGGACCTGATGCGCGTCAGATCGAAGAAACAGGCCGAAGAACGCGACCGCTCGGCTTTGCTGCGCTTCCGTATCCGGCACAGGAAACAGGATAGCGTTGCCTGAAGCTACAACTTGCCGCGCTTGGCCCAATCCAGCACATAGAGCCGGAGCGCCGAGGAGAGATTGGCATCCCGCGGGCGGCTCTCGTCGATTTCGGCGACAAGCGCGGCGAGCGTCAGTTTTCGCACGGCCGCGATGGCGCCCAGTTCGTCGTAAAAAGGCTTTTCGAGCGAATAGCTGGTGCGGTGGCCGCGAATGGTGACCGAGCGCTTTTCCACCGGGCTCACGAGACGATCCTACTCACACTTCAAGCATCGGATTTGTCCGAATCGCCCGAATTTTCGCGGCGATGGCCGGCGACGAATTTATCGGCCTTGTCGGCGATCAGGCGGTCGCGATCCCGGCTGGGTTTGGAACGGCCATGCAGCGCCCGGTTCTGTTCGGCCAGGCGCTCCTTCTCGGCTCGCGCCTTCTGCTTGCGTGCCTGACGGAGATTGACGATCTCGGCCATGTCACGCCGCCCGTCGGGTCACTTCTTGCGGAAGGCGTCAAGCGACACCACGTCGGCGCCCTTGGCGCCGGCGTCGGCCGCGGCAGGCTTCTTTTCCGCCTCGGCGGTTTTCTTCTTCGTCTCGGGCTTTTTCTCGGCGACGATGGCCAGCGGTTCGGGAGCAGGCTTGGCCTTTGTCTCCTGTTCCGCCGGGGTATCGGTCTTGACGTCGAATTCGAGCTCGAAGTTGACGGACGGGTCGTAAAAGCCGCGTACGGCCGAGAACGGGATTTCCAGTTTCTCCGGCACGTCGGAAAACGACAGCCCGACCTCAAAGCCGGTGTCGCTCACCTTCAGGTCCCAATACTGGAACTGGATGACGATGGTCATCTGTTCGGGATAGCGCTCGCGCAGCCGCGACGACACGCGCACGCCCGGCGCGCCGGTGAGAAAGGTGATGAAGAAATGATGGTTGCCCGGGAGACCGGTGCGCGCGACCTCGGCCAGGACCTTGCGCATGACGCCGCGCAACGCCTCCTGGGCCAGAATGTCGTAGCGGATGTGGTCGTCGGCCATGTGGCTGTCGGGTTCCGTTGAATCGTCCTGATAGCTGTAATCAAGCTTGAGCGCGGCGTAAACCGGATATAGATCGCCGGCGTGCGGAAGCGAAGCCCATTGCCGACGATTTGATCGTCAAACGGCTTTGATCGTCAAGCGCTGGCGAGCGCGCCCTGTTTGCTTGCCCGGGCCATAGGCTGCCGCTTGCCGAAGGCGCGCAGGAAGGTGCGCACGCCATTTGTCGCCGACTGCACCACCTCGTCCTCGGTCGGTGTGCCGCCGAGCATGAACGTCGTCTGCAACTCGGCATTGGCAAGCGCCATGAACTGGCGCGCTGCGACATCGGGATCGTCGATGTCAAGGAAGCCGGCATGAGCGAGGCGGGCGAAGCGGGCGGCGATCGCTGGCCATGTCCTGCCCGGTCCTTCTTCGCGCCATTCGGCGAACAACTCGGGATAGCGCCCGCCCTCGGTCTGGATCAGCTTGCGCAGGAATTTGCCGTCGCGGTTGCAGATGCAGTTGTGGTTCATCCGCACAGCAAAGGCGATGAGGTCGGCCTCGAGATCCTTCGGCTGATCGGGAAAAGTGGAAATCGTGGCAAAGATGCCGGCATTGCAACGTTCGGTGAGGTCGCGGACGATGGCAACGAAGAGTTTTTCCTTGTCGCCGTGATGATTGTAGATGGTCTGGCGGGAGACGCCGGCCTCGGCGGCAATCATGTCGATATTGGCACCGGCAAAGCTTTCGCGGCAGAAGACCGAGGCGGCGGTATCGACAATCGACATGCGCTTGGCCTCGTGGCCTCGCGGCGGGAAAATGTCAGGAGAGACGTTGGCCTTCATGCAAAACTATATAGAGGTGGTTGACGAATTAGACAAGCCTGTCTAAATTTGTGGACTTGCACGAAGGGGTTTCGTTCCGCAGAAGAGTCGGAACTCCACGGGATGGAACGTCCTAGGGTTATACGCCGGTCCTCGGCGGCAACCAGAATTCGAAAGAGCCTGCTATCATGAACGCCAAATTCCTCCGCATTGCGGTCGTGCTCGGCCTGTTGTCCGCGATCGGCCCGTTTGCCATCGACATGTATCTTCCGGCCCTGCCTTCAATCGGTGAGGATCTGCATGCCGGCACTGCCGCGGTGCAGATGAGCCTGCTGATCTTCTTTCTTTCCATGGGCTTCGGCCAGATCGTCGTCGGACCGATCTCCGACATGGTCGGCCGCAAGCTGCCACTCTACGGCGGCCTGGCGCTGTTCATGGTCGGCGGCGTCGGCTCGGCGCTGGCTCCCTCGATCGAATGGCTGATCGCCTTCCGCTTCCTGCAAGGGCTCGGCGCCAGCGCCGGCATGGCCGTGCCGCGCGCGATCGTGCGCGATCTGCATACCGGCACCGAGGCCGCCAAGCTGATGTCGCTGCTGATGCTTGTGTTTTCGGTGTCGCCGATCCTGGCACCGCTGACCGGTAGCCAGATCATCGAGAATTTCGGCTGGCGCGCCGTGTTCTGGACGGTGACGGGCGCGGCCGTGCTCGCCACCGTCCTGCTGGCGACCTCGCTCAAGGAGACACGGCCGGTCGAGGAGCGCGCCGGGTCGTCCTTCGGGACGGCACTTTCCGGCTACCGCTTCCTGATGGGCGACCGCAACTTCCTTGGCCTGACGGCCATCGCCGGCTTCGGCATTGCGAGCTTCTTCGTCTATCTGTCGAGCTCGTCCTTCATCCTGATCGACCATTATGGCCTGTCGCCTTCGGTCTACAGCGTGTTCTTCTCGATCAATGCGGTTGCCTTTATCGGCATGTCGCAGCTGACCGGGTTGCTGTCGGAGCGGTTCGGGCTGCAGCGCGTGGTGCGCGTCGCGGTGACCGGCTATGCGACGACGATGGTGGTGCTGTTCGCGGTGATGGCATCGGGTGTCGACCGGCTCGACGTGATGGCGGCGCTGCTGTTCATCGGCTACGGCTTTCTCGGCCTGGTCATCCCGACGACGTCGGTGCTGGCCATGGAAGAGCATGGCGAGATCGCGGGTACCGCGTCGGCGCTGATGGGCACGCTGCACTTCGCCATCGGCGCGGTCGCCATGGGCGTCGCCGGCGTGTTTTTCGACGGCACGCCGCTGCCGATGGTGGCGGGCATCACGCTCTGCGCGGCGATCTCCTTCACACTGGCCAAAATAACGCTCGGCCGCAGCCGGGACGTCGCGGAAGCGCCGGCGGAGTAAACTTCGCCTATCGAGACAAAAAGGCCGGGCGATGTTCCCGGCCTTTTCACGTTTGCCGTCCCGGTTCAAAGCAGTCTATGCCTATATGACGGGTTCAGGACATGCAGCTTCGACATCTCAAAACCTTCGTGGCGGTCGCCACCACCTTGAACATCACACGCGCCTCCGAGCGGGTTCATCTTGCCCAATCGAGCGTGACCGAACAGATCCAGGCGCTGGAAAGCGATCTAGGCACGTCGCTGTTCGACAGGTCACGGCGTGGCTTGAAGCTGACGGCGGCGGGACAACGCCTGCTGGACTACGCAAACGATCTCCTCGACCTCGCGGACGAAGCCCGTTCCGCAGTCGCCGACGCGAGCGGCACGGTTGCCGGTCGCCTGACTGTCGGCGGCCTGGAGACGCTTTGCTCGACACGCTTGCCAGCTCTGCTGGCGGAATTCCATCGGCGCCATCCCGATGTGAAACTGAACCTCAGGGCGGACGATAGCAGTGGGTTGCGTGCCGGCGTGACAAGCGGGGCGCTGGACGTATCTTTCCATTTCGGAGCCGTCCCGGCGGCGGCGCCGGAGCTGCGAAGCGAGCAAGTGGCAGTGGAAGAGCTCGTCACCATAATGCCGGCAAATCACCGATTGGCTGGACATTCTGCCATGACGCCCGACGACCTGGCTGACGAGGCCTTCCTCGTGACCCAGCCCGGTTGCGTCTATAGGCGGATGTTCGACGAAACGTTTGCCGCAACGTTGCCTGACCGTCCAAAACTCGTCGGCGAGTTCGCCAGCATGGGTGCGATACGGGGCCTTGTCGCAGCCGGTCTTGGATGCGCGCTGGTTCCGCGTCTCGTGGCTTCCGCGGCTGACGCCAATGTTGTCGTGTTGCCTTGGGTCGCAAGCAGCCCGGTGACGCCGGTCATCATGGTATGGCGCCACCGGCGCATTCAAGCGCCGGTCATGCGGCTGTTCCTCGCAATGGTTCGCGAGGTCTGGCCGTCACTAGACCAGCCGCTGGCCACCATCGACATGAAGCACGGTTCCGGTGATGAAGCCGTTGTGCATGAGGGACGTGATGGCCTGGGCAATGTCGGTTGCCTGGCCGATCCGGCCGACGAGCAGACGCTTTGCCATGGCCTCCAGCGCAGCCACCTTTCCGCTGCCGACGACGGCATCCCAAATCGGCGTGTCGACCCAGCCCGGCGAAACGACGTTGACGCGGATCGGCGCCAGTTCGACGGCAAGCGCGTAGGCGAGTGAGCCAAGTGCCCCATTAACGGCTGCCACCACCGAGCCTTTCGCCGCCGGACGATAGGCGGCGATGCCTGAGGTCAGCGTGATCGATCCCCTAGGCGTCAGACGAGGCGCGCCATGCTTGGCAAGAAGAAGCGGTCCGACGACTTTGGAATCCATCACTTTCCGCGCCGCCGAGATGTCCATCTCGGGAAGCAATACATAGACGCCGGTGACGTCGGCGGCGGTCGAGACGATGTGGTCGAGCGTGCCGACCTCCTGGAACAGGCGCTGGACCTCGTCCTCGCTAGTGACGTCGGCTGCGATCGTCCTCAGCCTTTCGGGGTGAGGCACGCGCTGCCGTGCGGCCGACAACCGGTCCTCGGAGCGGCCGACGATCGTAACCTCGGCGCCGGCGGCAAGCTGCTGTTCGGCCAGCGACAGCCCCATGCCGGAACTGCCGCCAACGATCAGGATGCGTTCGTGTTTCGGTGTGGTTTCCTGGTTCATCTTATCTCTCCATGAGGCAGCTCGCCGGGCATGACCACACGCGGCGAGAAACTGAGGCCTTGTCCCGCAAAGGCGTGGAAGAAGGGAAACGGGAAGAAACGAATGCTGCCATCGGAGGTTCCGATGATGGGAGGCCCTTGGGCTTTCGCAAAACCGTCGCTTGCGGCGCTTCGCTACGACGCTGTCTCGGAGAGGACGAACCGCAGCCGCGTTTCGACGGGCGCCAAGGGCAGCGGCACCAGCTCGTAGCCTAGTTCCGTGTAAACGGCGACGAGTGCGTGAAAGGTGCGTTCAGCCTCGTCCATCGTTTGCTTGCGCTCGTTGTCCTGCCGAAAGATTTCTGGCCATGGCGGCGCGACGAAGACGCGCCTGGCATAGCGGAAGCGTCGGGCGGCATTCGTGGCGTGATCGGGAACCGGCACCCCGGTCAGGCGCAGATAGCCAAGAGTGTCCGGCACGCCGCGATCGAAGAAGACCAGGCCGGATTCCTCGCCCGCGATCCGGTAGGAGCGCAACTCCCAAGACAGCATCAACTCGGCGAACAGAGCCGCCAGGGCAGGGCCTTGCCGCCTATCGCCAATTGGTCGTGAATGATGCTGCGCCCGGCTTCGCCCGAGGTTGCGAGGCCTGCCACCTTAAGAGTCGATCAATGTTGTCTTGCCTGAGCCCGGACCGCCGGTCAGCACGAAAAACCGATTGGAATCGTTTCGCATTTCTGATCCATGGATTGGATGGGGGAAGTATGAAGACAGGGATTTTTTGGACCCGTCAGGGCACATGAAAGCCCGGCCGGCGGGGCCTGCTTCTGCATATGTCGAGAGGGAGAAATGGAGGTTTCTGTTGCCAGGTACCTCCGAACCCCGCCTAGAAGTGCGAACCACTAGGGCTTGAATTGAAGCTATCGCACCGCTTACGCGGCGAGACGTGCTTCCGCATAGTTGTCGTTGGCAACTATAAGTTTAGCCCGATAACGGTGGTACAATGCCGGGCAAAAGTACGATCTTTACACCTTCGTCGATCCTATTTCGCCCCCAGCAAAAGCCGCTCCTGAGCAGCGGTTTTTGGTGGAGGCGCCGGGTACCGCCCCCGGGTCCGAACGGCTTATTTCATCGCCTGTTTATCGCCATAGTCGGTCGAGCCGACGAGGCGAATATAGGGACTGACGGTGGAAAATGAAAGGCCGGAATGCCACTTTCGTCCGTGTTAAAGTGGATCATCAAGGGGTTGACTTGCAGCCGGTCTCAACCGAAGCTTTGTGGCGGTGAGGAGACCTAGCGCATACTTGCGGCAGCGCGCCACAATCCTCATTGACCGGATCCCGTGGCGCCGACGAGGGGAAATTCGATGGCCGATTATCTCGCAGACGTAAAGAAATATGATGCGGCGGCGGATGCCGACGCGGTCGCCAAGATCGTCAAGCATCTGGGCATCGCGCTCAGGAACCGCGATTCCTCGCTGGTGTCCTGCACCGACCCGGAGGAACTGAAGCGCGTCAGGAACAGCTGGGTCGCCGGCAAGCTCGGCGTCACCGACGGTGCCAAGGCGGATGCGGCTATCGAAAAGACCTGCAAGGCTATGGCGGCCGACAACAGCAAGAGCCGGGTGACATTCTATTACCTCGTCGCCAAGGATCTGGGCATGCTCGGCTCGCTCTGAGCAACCTCGCCGCCGGTGCTGGTGAGGCTTCTGCTGGAATCGTGTCGCTTTGCTGTGTTCGGCCGACGGTCATTCGGCTATGATGGCTGACAACCCGAATCGGACCGGAGCCGATGCGCCAGTATCTCGACCTTCTGAAGCATGTGCTGGAAAACGGCGCCGATCGCGGCGACCGCACCGGCACCGGAACGCGCTCGGTATTCGGCTACCAGATGCGCTTCGACCTGGCCCGCGGCTTTCCGGTCACCACCACCAAGAAGCTGCACCTGAAGTCGATTATCCACGAGCTTTTGTGGTTCCTGGCCGGCGACACCAACATCAAATATCTCAACGATCACGGCGTCTCGATCTGGGATGAGTGGGCCGACGAGAACGGCGATCTCGGCCCGGTCTATGGCAAACAATGGCGGTCGTGGCCGGACGGCCATGGCGGCGCCATCGACCAGATTGCGAATCTTCTGAAGGAGATACGCAAAAATCCTAATTCGCGGCGGCTGATCGTTTCGGCGTGGAACCCGGCCGAGGTGGAGGCCATGGCCTTGCCGCCCTGCCACTGCCTGTTCCAGTTCTATGTTTCGGAAGGCAAGCTTTCCTGCCAGCTCTACCAGCGTTCGGGCGATATCTTTCTCGGTGTGCCGTTCAACATCGCTTCCTATGCGTTGCTGACGCTGATGGTGGCGCAGGTGACCGGATTGAAACCCGGCGATTTCATCCACACGCTCGGCGACGCGCATCTTTACTCGAACCATTTCGAGCAGGCGCGCGAACAATTGCGGCGCACGCCCAAGGCGTTGCCGACGCTGTGGATCAATCCCGAGGTGAAGGATCTCTTTGCCTTCCGCTTCGAGGATTTCCGGCTCGAGAACTATTTCGCCGACGCGACGATCAAGGCGCCGATCGCGGTCTAGCACCATACCTGACCATCCATATCGAAATTGCCTACTGCGGCTGCGCCCTCGGGCGTTGTCAGCATCAATCTCGATCGGCCGACGTCGACCTCACGCGCAATCCCGGGTCGCTGATTTTATGTGAATATTTCCTTCGGCTTCGACGCCGCTGTATCCAACGACGATTATCGCAGGCCGGGAAAACCTCAGCTCAGAATGCCGTCGGCGGTAAAGAGCCTTTCCTTGTTATGTTCACATGGATATATCGATGGACGGCTTCGGGCGTTCTGAGACGAGGAGAGTTTCATGCTGGCGCGCAAAGGTTCGACGACGATTGCCATCGCGGGTCTCGCCGCCATGCTGATGGCCGCGGTGCCGGCGGCCCATGCCGATGACAAGGTGGTCGTGTTTGCCGCGGCGAGCCTGAAGGATGGGCTCGATGCCGTCAACAAGGCCTGCGAGGCCGATGTCGGCGAGGCGGCGACCATTTCCTACGCGGCGAGCTCGGCGCTGGCCAGGCAGATTGAAAGCGGCGCGCCGGCAGACCTGTTCATCTCGGCCGATCTCGACTGGATGAAATATCTTGCCGACAGGAAGCTGACCAAGCCCGGCACCGAAGTGAAATTGCTCGGTAACCAGATCGTGCTGGTTGCGCCGCGGGATTCCAAGGTTGAAACCAGGATCGAAAAGGGTTTCGATCTTGCCAAGCTCGTCGGTGACGGCAAACTTGCCATGGGCGATGTCAAAGCTGTGCCGGCAGGCAAATACGGCAAGGCAGCCCTCGAATCGCTCGGTGCCTGGTCTTCGGTCGAAGGCAAGGTGGCGCAGGCCGAGAATGTCCGCGCCGCTCTAAAACTGGTATCGACCGGCGAGGCAGCACTCGGCATCGTCTACGCCACGGATGCGCATGCGGAACCTGGCGTCAAGGTGGTCGGCACTTTCCCCGCGGGTACCCATCCGCCGATCATCTATCCGGTCGCCCAGCTTGCCGATTCGAAGAGCAGGGATACCCCGGCATTCCTGAAATGCCTGCAATCCGCCAAGGCTGGCGAACTCTTCAAGGCGCAAGGTTTTACAATCCTCGCGCCGAGCAACTGACGTACGGCACCGCACATGAACTGGCTGCTGGATCTCGCTCCCGACGAATGGAATGCGGTCCGGCTGTCGATCAAGGTGGCGACCGTGGCGATGATTGCCAGCCTGCCGCCGGGCATTCTGATCGCTCTTGTGCTTGCCCGCGGCCAGTTCTGGGGCAAGACGCTGCTCAATGGTCTGGTGCATCTGCCGCTGATCCTGCCGCCGGTGGTGACCGGCTATTTGCTGCTTTTGACTTTCGGCAAACGTGGTCCGGCCGGCGCTTTCCTGGCCGAACATTTCGGCATCGTTTTTTCCTTCCGCTGGACTGGCGCCGCGCTCGCCTGCGGCGTGATGGGCTTTCCGCTGATGGTGCGGGCCATCCGGCTGTCTATCGAGGCCGTCGACCGCAAAATCGAGGCGGCCGCCGGCACGCTCGGCGCCAATCCGCTATGGGTATTCGGCACGATCACGCTGCCGCTTATCCTGCCCGGCCTGATCGCCGGTGCGATCCTCTCCTTCGCCAAGGCGATGGGCGAATTCGGCGCGACGATCACCTTTGTCTCCAACATTCCGAACGAGACGCAGACGCTACCGTCGGCGATCTACACTTTCACGCAGGTTCCCGGCGGCGACGCCGGCGCGCTCAGGCTGACGCTGATCTCGATCGTCATCTCGATGGCGGCACTTGTTGCCTCGGAAGTGCTGGCGCGGCGCGTCGGCCGGCGGATGGACATCGAATGACGGTTCAGGTCGACATCAGCCACCGGCTTGGCGATTTCACCGTCAATGCCCGCTTCGAAAGCGCCGGGCGGCTGACTGCGCTGTTCGGGCCTTCCGGCTCCGGAAAGACGACGCTGATCAATTTGATTGCCGGGCTGATCCGCCCCGACAAAGGTCGTATCGCGGCAGACGGCCGCGTGCTGGTCGATAGCGATGCCGGTCTGTTCGTGCCGAAGCACAAACGGCGGATCGGTATGGTGTTCCAGGATGCGCGGCTGTTTCCGCATATGAGCGTGGCGAGCAATCTGCGCTATGGCCGCTGGTTCACGCCGGCTGCCGAGCGTTACGCGGATATCAATGGCGTGGTCGAACTGCTCGGGATCGGCCATTTGCTCGACCGGCGGCCGGCAAAACTCTCCGGTGGCGAGAAGCAGCGTGTGGCAATCGGCAGGGCGCTGCTTGCCAGTCCGAAATTGCTGCTGATGGACGAGCCGCTGGCTTCGCTCGACGAGGGGCGCAAGGCCGAGATCTTGCCTTATATCGAGCGGCTGCGCGACGAGACGAAAATCCCGATCGTCTATGTCAGCCACTCTATCGCCGAAGTGGCGCGGCTGGCGAGCGACGTCGTGGTGCTGATGCAAGGAAAGGTCGCCGCTTCCGGTCCGACCGGAGCGATCATGCAGCGTCTGGATCTATTGCCGGCCGAAGAGCGCGGCGAGGGCGGTGCCGTGCTGGATACCGCGGTTCTGCGCCACGACGAAGCCTTTGGCATGACGGTGCTAGGCTCATTGGCGGGCGAGATCCGGGTGCCGCTTCTGGCAACGCCAGCCGGTGCGCCGGTGCGCGTCCGCATCCGTGCCCGCGACGTGATGATCGCCACCGAGCAGCCGGTTGGCCTCAGCGCGCTCAACATATTGCCGGGCACGATCGTGGCGATAGAGCCGGGCGAAGGGCCTACGGTCGAGATTGGCCTCGACTGCAATGGCGCAACCGTGCTTGCCCGCATCACCGAACAGTCGCGGCAGACACTGGGGCTTCGGCTTGGTCGACAGGTCTTCGCCGTGGTCAAGACGGTGAGCTTCGACCGGGCGAATACCGGCGCCGGCCTGCCCGCCGAGGCGGATGAGTGAACGGCCGATGATTCGCTATATCGTTTTGGAATAGCGGTATCGCTGCAGAACTTGTAGAATAGCGTCACCGCGGAGGAGCAAATGCCGTCGCTGAGTTTGCGGATAAATCTCGATCCAGATGGCCGCATCGGACCGGGCAAGATCGAGCTTCTGGAACAGATCGCCGCCTTCGGCTCGATTTCGGCCGCGGCACGCGGCATGGAGATGTCCTACAAGCACGCCTGGGATCTGGTCGAAGACATGAACCGCGTGTTCGGCAAGCCGCTGGTTGCGGCACAGACGGGCGGCAAAAAAGGCGGTGGCGCCCAGTTGACATCGGTTGGGCTTGCTGTGGTCAGCCGCTTCCGCGCGATCGAGCGGGCTGCGTCTTCAGCAGCGGCGGCGCATATGGAGGCGCTGCAGGCCGAGATCGACGCAGCGTGACGCCGGCGGAATTCATGCCGCGTGTGATCCCTGTTACTTCTTAGGCTCGCCCGGCTTGCGCAGCAGATAGGTGTCCATGATCCAGCCTTTTTTCCGGCGGGCCTGCTCACGGGTGCTCACGATCTTGTCGCCGACGTCGCCAATCCGGCCCGAGATGACGATCTCGTCGGGCGTCCCGAGATAGGCGCCCCAGTGGACGGTGACGTCGTTGTCGTCCAGCGTGTTGAAGGCGCATTTGCCGTCCAGCATGACGATGGTGCTGCCGGCGTTTTCGGGCAGACCTTCCTCGGCGAGCCGGCGGCCGGTGGTGATCAAAATGGCGTCGCCGATCCGGTTCAATGCCATTTTGTGGCTGGCTGCGAGTGCCTGGATGGCGGTGATGCCAGGGATGACCTCCAGCTCGAACGCTACACTGCCTCTGAGGCGCACGCGGTCGAGGATGCGCAGCGCACTGTCGTAGAGCGACGGATCGCCCCAGATCAGGAAGGCGCCGGAGCCATCTTCAGGGAGTTCGTCGCGGATCAGGCCTTCGTAGATCGCGGCGATCGCCTCGTGCCAGTCGTCGACGGTCGAGCGGTAGGAAGGCGCCGGCTCGGCGCGCACCGGCACCTCGAATTCGACACGGCGCGAGTTCGGATTAATGACGAAGCGGTCGCAGATCTGGCGGCGCAATTCGGCGAGATCGTTCTTCTTGGCGCCCTTGTCGGGAATGAACAGCACGTCGGCCCGGTTGAGACCGTTAATGGCCTGGACCGTCATGTGCTCCGGATTGCCGGCGCCGATGCCGATGACGAGAAGCTTGCGCATGGGCGAACTCCTGCCCGATCGGGACCGGCGTGTCTAGACCGACACGACATGCCGGCGGGCGCCGGCGCATTTGCCGAAAGGCTTTGAAACGCCACATTGAACAGCTAGAGTCATGTTGGCATCTCGCCGGGGGAGCTTCCATGTTCCGTTACGTCCTGACCGCAGCCTTGGCGCTCTCGGCTACGCCTGCGCTCGCCAATGATTCGGTCGCCGAACTCGGCACCGGTGGGCTGATCCTTTCGCGCAGCGATGCGGTGGCGATGGAAAGCGAGGATCTCTACATCTCGCCGGAAAAGGTGACGGTCGACTACGTCTTCCGCAACAACACCGACAAGGATGTCGATGCGATCGTCGCCTTTCCGATGCCCGACATCGAAGGCGATCCCGAAGAAATACCGGCGATTCCGGAGGCGCAGAGCGACAATTTCCTCGGCTTCGAAGTGACGATCGACGGGGTGCCGGCAAAGCCGCAGCTCGAGCAGAAGGTGTTCGCGCTCGGCATCGACATCGGCGCTGACCTGAAGGCGCAGGCCGTGCCATTCTATCCGTTCGGCGATGGGGCCAAGGCAGCGCTGGCAAAGCTGCCGCAAGCGGTCGCCGACGACTGGGTCAACCGCGGCATCATCATCGAGGACACTGCCGACGACGGTTCGGGCATGAAGACCGTCTATACGCCGTTCTGGCAATTGCGCTCGACCTATTGGTGGCGCTCGACGTTTCCGGCCAACAAGGCGGTCCATGTCTCGCATCGCTACAAGCCGAGCGTCGGCGGCACCTCCTCGGTCAGCTTCTTCTATGACGGCCAGTTCCAGGGTCAGTATGCCGCCTACAAGACACGCTACTGCATGGACGATGCCTTCGAGAATGCCGTGCGCAAGGCAGCCAAGGACGATCCCGACGGCTACCCCAAATATTTCGAGAACCGCATCGCCTATATCCTGACCACGGGCGGCAACTGGGCGTCGGGAAACATCGGCACGTTCAAGCTGACCGTCGACAAGGGCGATCCGAAGAACCTGGTCTCGTTTTGCGGCGAAAACGTCAGGAAGATCGGACCGACGACGTTCGAGATGAAGGCGCAGAACTTCTACCCCGAGCACGACATCGACATATTGCTGCTGGAGCCATCCGATGGCGGAAACGGCGGCTGATGGACCTCGCGATTTATGTCGCCATCGCCGAGAACGGCGTGATCGGGCGCGAGGGTGGGTTGCCGTGGCGGCTGTCCACCGATCTCAAGCGGTTCAAAGCCGATACGATGGGCAAGCCCATCATCATGGGCCGCAAGACCTATGAAGGCATCGGCCGCCCATTGCCGGGCAGGCTCAACATCGTGGTGACACGAGACAGGGCATGGCGCGCCGAGGGCGTCGAAGTCGCGCACTCGATCGAGGACGCAATCGCGCTGGCGACGGTGCGCGGGCGCTGCATGGCCGGCGCCGACGAGATCTGCGTCATCGGCGGCGGCGAGATCTACGCTCAGGCGCTGCCGTTGGCCGATCGGCTGCACGTGACCCATGTTCTGGCCGCGGTCGACGGCGATGCCCATTTCCCGCCGATCGATCCGGCGCTGTGGCGGATCGTCCGCTCGCAGGAGGTGGAGGCTGGCGAAAAGGACAGCCATGCGACACGCTATTCGGTTTACGAGCGGCGCCGCGACGTGCATTGAAGGCGACAAAGGGGTCGCGACAGGTCTAGATGGACCCAAAAGGCGGACAGTGGCGGCAGCCGATCGCGTTGAAAGCGTGCCGCTGCATCCCTATAGAATAATAATATTGGATTTTGCGCCGGTGAGCCGGCGCTTGAGGGAATTCCAAGCGAAAGGACATTCATGCCCTGGAACGACAAGAGCGGCGGCGGCGGCCCGTGGGGCGGCGGCAACAATCAGGGGCCTTGGGGTCAGGGACCAAAAGGACCCAGCGGCCCGCAGGGCTCGCCTCCCGATCTCGAGGATATCATCCGGCGCGGGCAGGACAGGTTGCGGCGCGCGCTGCCGGGCGGCGGTGGCGCGAGCCCTGCCGTGTTCGGGCTGATTGCCGCGGCGCTGGTGGTGCTATGGGCGTTCAAGGCGGTCTACACCGTGCAGCCCGACGAAGTTGCGGTGGAACTCAGGTTCGGCAAGCCGAAGGCGGAGCTGTCGCAGCCTGGCCTGCATTTCCATTGGTGGCCCATCGAAACGGTCGAGACCGCCAACATCGCCGAGCAGCTTGTCAGTATCGGCGGCGGCAGTTCCAGCGGCAATGGCCTGATGCTTTCCGGCGACCAGAACATCGTCAATGTGCAGTTCTCTGTGGCCTATCAGGTCTCCGACCCTAAGGCCTATCTATTCGACGTGTCCGACCCGGACGGCATGCTGCAGCAGGTCGCCGAAAGCGCGATGCGCGAAGCGGTCGGCCGGCGCCCGGCGCAGGACATTTTCCGCGACGACCGGCAAGGCATCGCGGCGTCGGTGCGTGAGATCATCCAGACGACGCTGGATGGTTACAAGGCCGGCCTCAACGTCAACGCCATTTCGATCGAGGACGCCGCGCCACCGCGCGAGGTGGCAGACGCGTTCGACGAGGTGCAGCGCGCCGAGCAGGACGAGGACAAGTTCGTCGAGCAGGCCAATCAGTATTCCAATCAGAAGCTCGGCCAGGCACGCGGTGCGGCCGCACAGATCCGCGAAGACGCGGCCGCCTACAAAAACCGGGTCGTGCAGGAGGCCGAAGGCGAGGCGCAGCGCTTCATCTCGGTTTATGACGAATATGCCAAGGCGCCGGAGGTGACGCGCAAGCGACTCTACCTGGAAACGATGGAGAGGGTGCTGAAGGATTCGAGCAAGGTCATCGTCGAGCAAGGCAACGGGCAAGGGGTCGTTCCCTACCTGCCGCTGCCGGCATTGCAGCAGAAGGCGCCGACACCGACCACCGGAGGAAACCAGTGATGGCCAACCGTCTTCCCGTCATTGCGGTCATCGCCGCGGTCATCCTGTTCCTGCTCTACTCGTCGGTCTTCGTCGTCAATGCGCGCCAGCAGGCGCTGGTGCTCAGGTTCGGCGAAATCGTCGACGTCAAGAACCAGCCGGGCATCTATTTCAAGGCGCCATTCTCCTTCTTCGATGCCGACACCGTGCAGCTGATCGAAAACAGGGTCCTGCGCTTCGACCTCGACAACATCCGTGTCCAGGTTTCGGGCGGCAAATTCTATGAGGTCGATGCCTTTATCGCCTATCGTATCTCGGATCCGCGCGTGTTCCGCGCCGCGGTGTCCGGCCAGATCGAACTGGCCGAGGCCCGGCTGAGGACGCGTCTCGACGCCGCCTTGCGCCGCGTCTATGGCCTGCGAGACTTCGAGGCGGCGCTCTCGGAAGAGCGCGCGGTGATGATGCGCGAGGTGCGCGATCAGCTGAGGCCCGATGCCACCTCGCTTGGCCTGCAGATCGAGGATGTCCGCATCCGCCGCACCGATCTCACGGCCGAAGTCTCGCAGCAGACCTTCGATCGCATGAAGGCCGAACGTCTCGCCGAAGCCGAGCGGCTGAGGGCGCGAGGCAATGAGGCAGCGCAGCGGATCAGGGCTCGCGCCGACCGCGAAGTGGTCGAAATCGTCGCCGAAGCGCAAAAAGAGTCTGAAATCCTGCGCGGTGAAGGTGAAGCCCAGCGCAGTGCCACGTTTGCCGGGGCCTATCAGCGCGATCCGGCCTTCTTCGATTTCTATCGGTCGATGAATGCCTATGGCACGGCGCTGAACAGCGCCGGAACGACGATGGTGCTGTCGCCGAATTCCGAGTTCTTCCGCTTCTTCCGCGACCCGGACAGCAAGGAAACGCCTGTGGCACCGGCGGCACCAGCGCCAGCACCTGCCGCTCCCGCCCCACCGGCAGCGCAGCCAAGCACCGGCCAGTAGGGCCGGTGCAGGGATAGCCGGCGTAACAGAGGATTTATTCTCTGGCGGTAGCCATAGCCGCAAACGTGCCTTATTTCTTGCCAACATGACGCGGACCGGCATTTTTGCCGAAGCGGTTTTTTTTCAGAACACCCGGAGGCCTTTCGATGACATCCACCACCCTTCTGCGTGCAGCGAGGCGGACGTTCATCGCCGGGGCCGCTGCGCTTCTGGTCGGCGCCGTTGCCGTTCCGTCGTTCGTGGCGCCGACGATGGCAGCCGACGGGCCGCCCTCGGTTGCCGATCTCGCCGCCGGCCTGCTTGGCGCCGTGGTCAACATCTCGACGTCGCAGACTGTTAAAGGCACTGAGGGGCCGGGCGCAGTGCCGATGCCGCAGCTGCCGGAGGGCTCGCCCTTCCAGGACTTCTTCGACGATTTCTTCAAGAACCGTGGCGGCGACAAGGGCGGCGGCGGGCAAAAGGTGCAGTCGCTGGGCTCCGGCTTCGTGGTCGACGCCGAGCAGGGCATCGTGGTGACCAACAACCACGTCATTGCCGATGCCGACGACATCGAGGTGAATTTCTCCGATGGGGTGACGCTCAAGGCGACGCTGGTCGGCACCGACACCAAGACCGATGTCGCGGTGCTGAAGGTCGATCCGAAAGGGCACAAGCTGACGGCGGTGAAGTTCGGCGATTCCAACACGATGCGTGTCGGCGACTGGGTGATGGCGATCGGCAATCCGTTCGGTCTCGGCGGCACGGTGACGGTCGGCATCGTCTCGGCACGCAATCGCGACATCAATTCCGGCCCGTATGACGACTTCATCCAGACCGATGCCGCGATCAACCGCGGCAATTCCGGCGGACCGCTGTTCAACAGCAGCGGCGAGGTCATCGGCATCAACACGGCAATCATCTCGCCATCGGGCGGCTCGATCGGCATCGGCTTCTCGATCCCGTCGCAGCTTGCCTCGGGCGTCGTCGACCAGCTTCGCCAGTTCGGCGAGACGCGGCGCGGCTGGCTCGGCGTGCGCATCCAGCCGGTGACCGACGACATTGCCGAAAGCCTGGGCATGGCGACCGCCAAGGGCGCGCTGGTCGCCGGCGTCATCAAGGGCGGGCCGGTCGACAACGGCACAATCCAGGCCGGCGACGTCATCATCAAATTTGACGGCAAGGACATCCATGAAATGCGCGACCTGCCGCGCGTCGTGGCGGAGAGCCCGGTCGGCAAGGCGGTCGACGTGATCATCGTGCGCAAAGGGGTCGAGCAGACCGTCAAGGTGACGCTCGGCCGGCTCGAGGACGGCGAAAAGCTTGCCAGCGGCGGTGAAAACGGCAACACCGACCAGGACGATGCCGACAAGGCGCCTGCGGTTTCGACGGCTGCCGTGCTCGGCATGACGATCGGCGAGCTCAATGAGGAGACGCGCACGAAATTCGGCATCGCCACCGATGTCTCCGGCGTCGTCGTGACGGACGTCGCCAAGGATTCGGCGGCAGCCGAACGCGGCATCCAGCCGGGCGAGGTGATCACCGAGATCGCGCAGGAATCGGTCGCCACGCCCAAGGACGTCATGGACCGGATCGGCGCGCTGAAGGAGCAGGGGCGCAAGAACGCGCTTTTGATGCTGGCGTCGAAGACCGGCGAGTTGCGGTTCGTTACGATCCGGATGGATTGAGTCCGGAAGAGCCTGCAACGCTCTGATGTTAAAAGGAAAAGGGCGGCTAGCGGGCCGCTCTTTTTCTTGCCTGCCAGTCTGTGCGTGACAGCCTGTAGAAGACATGTCGCCTGAGTGCGGTGTGGCTGTCCGGAACACCGGGATGGTCGAAGTCGGAGGCGGGGTCGGCGATCATGCCCAGGCGCTCCATGACGGCAGTGGACCGGCTGTTATCCTTGACTGCGAAGGACACGATTTCGTCGAGGCCAAGTCTTTCAAAGCCATAGGTGAGCCAGGCTTCGGCTGCTTCGGTGACATAGCCGCGGCCCCAGAATTCGGGTGCCAGCCGCCAGCCGATCTCGATCGTGCCGGGCGGCAGGAATGGCAAATGATCGGTTCGGGTTATGCCGACGAAGCCGATGCATTCACCTGTGGCTGCGATCTCAGCGGCCGCGAAGCCGAAGCCGTCGCGATCGATAGCCGCGCGCAACTCCTCCATCTTGGCGTCCGACTGGGCACGGTCGCGCCGAAACGGAAAGAATTCCATGACGCGCTCGTCGGAATTGATGCGATGGAAGAGCTCGCGGTGACGATCTCCCCAGTTGCGCAGGATCAGGCGCTCGGTGCGGATCGGCGTCATTCGAAAAATTCCTCCCGGCGATAACCCTGCAGATAAAGCAAGGCGGTGAGGTCGCCGTGGTCGATGCGGATCTTTGCCTCGGCTGCCACGGCCGGCTTGGCATGCAAGGCGACGCCGATGCCGGCAAGACGGATCATGTCGAGATCGTTGGCGCCGTCGCCGACGGCAATGGCATCGGCAGGCGTCAGGCCGAGGCGGGCGGAAATCTCGATAAGGGCTTCGGCCTTGGCGGCGCGGCCGAGGATCGGTTCGGCGACCAAGCCGGTGAAGCGGCGATCCTGCTCGATCAGCCGGTTGGCGCGATTTTCGTGAAAGCCGAGCAATGTTGCGATGCGGGTGGTGAAGATGTCGAAACCACCGGAGATCAGCGCAGTCCAGGCGCCATTGGCCGCCATTGTCTGGACGAGCGTGCGGCCGCCGGAGGCTAGCGTCAGGCGATTGTCGATGATGCGGTCGATGATTACGGCATCGAGACCCTTGAGCAGCGCCACGCGCTCGCGCAAGGCCGGCTCGAATGCGATCTCGCCGTTCATCGATCGCGCCGTGATGGCGGCGACCCGATCCTTGACGCCGATCTCGTCGGCAAGCTCGTCGATGCATTCCTGGTCGATCATCGTCGAATCCATGTCGGCGATCAGGATCTTCTTGCGCCTGTTCTCAGCCGGCTGGACGGCCACGTCGATCGGTTCGGAAGCAAGCGCGGCCTGCAGGCGCGCCGTTATTTCGGAAGCGTCGGCGGTCTCCGGCAAGTCGAGTTCGCAGGCGATGCCTTCGGCCAGCCAGCGAACAGCGCTTGCGCCGACCGACCGCGAGGCCATATTCGCTAGCGTCGGCGTCAATGCGCGGCCGGCGGGATGGGATAGAAGCGTGGCGATCAGCGGCATCGAAAATTCCAGCGGACAGGCGGGCGAAGGCCGCGTGAAGAACGCGATCCTGATAGCCGGGCCGACCGCCAGCGGCAAGTCGGCGCTCGCACTCGACCTCGCCGAGCGCAATGGCGGTGTCATCGTCAACACCGATTCCATGCAAGGCTATTCGGTGCTCGACGTGCTGACGGCGCGGCCTGGTCCTGCCGAACTCGCCCGCGTCCCCCACTTTCTTTATGGACACGTTGATCCGTCCACCGCCTATTCCACCGGCGCCTGGTTGCGTGATGTCACGAAGCTGATCGACGACGGCACGCTCTCGGAGCGGCCAGTGATTTTCGTCGGCGGTACCGGGCTTTATTTCCGGGCGCTCACGGAAGGTATCTCGGAGATGCCCGACATTCCGAAGTCGATCCGCGATCGCTGGCGCTACGAGCTCCAGGAACAAGGCGCAGTGAGATTGCACCGCATCCTGCTGCGCGAGGATTCTGCGGCCGGCATGATGCTGAAGCCGACGGATGGCCAGCGCATCGTGCGGGCGCTGGAGGTGCTCGACGCGTCGGGGCGTTCCATCCTGGACTGGCAGGCCGCGCGTGGCCGGCCGTTGATCGACAGGAGCAGCGCGCGCTTTTTCGTCATCGAGCCGGAGCGAGCGGCGCTGGTGGAGCGGATCGATGCTCGCTTCGACCGCATGCTGGACAAGGGGGCACTGGACGAGGTGAAACAGCTTTCAGCGCTCGGCCTCGATCCCGACCTGCCGGCGATGAAAGCAATCGGTGTTCGCGAGCTTCAGGCCGCGCTGGCCGGCGCCTTCAGTTTTCCCGAGGCCATCGAGCGCGCGAAAATCGCGACGCGGCAATATGCCAAACGGCAGGCGACCTGGTTCAGGCACCAATTGGGCCCGGAATGGCAGAGATTGCGTCCTGGTGAGGGGATCGACTCGATGCTCTCACTCCCTCCTTCGAGCGCAACCTGAAAAGTCGACACCGAGGGGACATTTCGCGTTGAAGTTGTCCAGGTTAACTGTCCGTAAGTTCCCGCATGCCATAAGATCCTTACGAACTTTCCAACGGGGAGCAGATGCGTTTCCACAAGGCGGAATCAGCCTTTTTCGTCTTTATTTTTGTGATCCTGGCCGCCGGCCTGGTGACGCTTTACGCCTATGGGCTCCTGCAAACCCTGGCCGCCGACATTAGCAATACGCCTTCGGAACTCGATGAAATCGTCTATCTCAACAAGCTGCTGTTTGCGACGGGCGTGCTCCTGGCGACTGCGCTGTTCTTCGGCATTTTCTTCATCTACCCGCTGATCCGAAAGCAGGCGACGGAAGAAGGCAAGCTGCGCGCCATGACCGTTTCGCTCAGCGCGCGTTCGGAGACGCTAGAGCATGCGGCGCTCACCGACAGCCTCACCGGCATGCAGAACCGGCGTTATTTCGACGATGCGCTGAAGGAATATCTCGAAGAGTTCCGTCGCATCGAGAAACCAGTAGGGCTGATGATCCTCGACCTCGACCATTTCAAGCAGGTCAACGACAGCCACGGCCACGATGTCGGCGACGAGGTGTTGCGGGCGGTCGCCAACTGTCTCAAGGACATGACACGCTATCACGACGTGGTGGCGCGCCTGGGCGGCGAGGAGTTCGCGGTGGTCACGCCCAATATGGACGCCGAGCTGCTATCCAAATTCGCGGAGCGCATCCGCAAGGCGATCGCCAACATGTCGGTGCTGACGGGCAATGTCCGACTGAAAATCACCACCAGCGTCGGGCTTGCCGTCTGGGATCGTAAGGAAACCGCCGAGGAGTTCTATCGCCGCGCCGATCGCCAGCTCTATGAGGCGAAGAGGCAAGGGCGCAACCGCGTCTGTGCCTGAAATTCCGTCATTGAATTCGTGATGCCGGCCGTCTGGTATCGTTTTCTGCGTTTCCGGTGCACGCAGACCGACATCACCCAGTCAAGCTGAGATGCTGCCTTTGCGGGGCTTGCCGGAAATAGAGGTGTTGCCGTGACTAAATCCGATCTCTCCGGTCTTTACCGAGGCTATATTGCATGCCTGAACAAGCAGGATTGGCCAAATCTGGGGCGGTTTGTTCATGATGAAGTGACCCACAACGGTCGCAAGCTCGGATTGTCCGGCTATCTCGAAATGTTGGTGAGAGACTTCGACGAAATTCCGGACCTTTACTTCGACATTCAGCTATTGGTTGCCGATCCGCCTTATGTAGCGAGCCGGCTAAGCTTCGACTGCGCGCCAAGGGGAACGTTCCTTGGGCTCGATGTAAGCGGGAAGAGAATTTCGTTTGCCGAGAACGTATTTTATGAGTTTCAGAGAGGGAAAATTCGCCAGGTGTGGTCAGTTATAGACAAGACAGCCATCGAAACTCAGCTTTGATATCTGCGAGCGCTGCCTAAAAGTCGCTCGGCTCAATCATTCTGGGGGACGCAGGCCGAAGGTCGCCGGCTTGAGGCCGTAGCGCAAGTCGAAATCGTCGTTTCGCTGGGTGCGTGCGGCCGACGGCTTGCGATAGTCCGAATCGCCGGCCTGCCGGCCCGGATCGACGACTTCCGCGAAAGGCATTGCCTGCTGTGATTTCGGCACGTTGCGCAGCCGTTCGACGATCGCCACGAGGTCGACCTCGTCGCCGGTTTCGGACTGCAAGGCGTCCGCGCGCTTGGCGGTGCCGGGGATCAAATCCTCGGAGAGCTTTTCGAACTTCATCCGCATCGTCGTCGCCACGCCTTCCCCGAAGGCAATGGCCTCGCGCTGGCCCATGGAAGACAGGAACGCCAGCGTCGAAGCCGAGGAGTCGGCGATCGCCGAGCGGATGATCGCCTGGTCCTGCTCGTTGGCGAGCCGCATGGCAAAGAACGTCGAGCACTGCGACAGGATGGTCGGGTCGAGTTCGCCCGGGCGCTGGGTGACGACGCCGAGATAACAGCCATATTTGCGGCCTTCCTTGGCGATGCGCGACAGCGCGTGCCGCGTCGGCGCGAAACCGAGGCGCGGATCGGCCGGCATATAGCGATGCGCTTCCTCGCACAGGAAGAGCAGGCGCAGGCGGCCTTCGCTCCACAACGCCAGGTCGAAGGCCAGCCGCGCCAGCACCGAGCATACGGAATTGACCACCTCGGACGGCATGCCGGCCATTTCGAAGCAGGTCACAGGGCGGCCGTGATGCGGCACGCGGAAGATGTTGCCGATCGTCTCGTGGATGGTGTCCTCGATCAGGCGCGAGTTGAACATGAAACGGTAGCGCGGATCGGATGCCGCCGATTCGATACGTGTCTTCAGTGACCTGAGGGTCGGGCGATCGTTCTTGCTTTCCAGCAATCCCATGCGTTCGTCGACCAGCTTGATGAGGTCGGCAATGCGATAGGGCACTGGCGCGTCGGCGGTCAGCGCATCGGTGCTGCGCCGTAGATAGTTGCCGGAGTTCGGATTGCGGTAGAGATTCTTGGCCGCGGGAATGAGATCGCGCAAGGCGTCGACCTCTTCCGGAACCGTCTCGCGGCCGCGAAACAGCACCTCGGCAAATTCCTCGAGCTTGAACATCCAGAAGGGCAGGTCGAGCGTCGTCGAATCGACCCTGAGGCAATATTCGGGCAACGACGCCGCGAACTCGTTGTGTGGATCGAGGATGAGCACGCGCAGGTCGGGCCGGGCGGCGATCGATTTGCGCAAGAGCAGCGACACGGCGGTCGATTTGCCAACCCCGGTGGTGCCGACAATGGCGAAATGGCGCGCCAGCGTATCGTCGATGGCGATATTGGCGTCGATGGCCTCGTCCTGCGACAGCGTGCCGATGGTGATCGAATGACGACCGGCGAGATCGTAGACGGCCTGCAGGTCGCGGCTGCGGATACGATGGGCAATGGCGCCGATATGCGGGTAGGTTGTGATGCCACGGTCGAAGATCGGCTTCGCGCCGGGTTCAGCACCGTCGCGCACCTCGCCGATCAATTCGATGCTGACCTCGATCGGATTCTGGCCCTCGCTGCTCCAGGCACGATCCGACTTGCCGATTTCGTAGACCAGGCCGACGGTTCGTGACGCGCCGAGATTGATCGAGATCATCTTGCCGACGCTCCACAGGCCGGTGACCGTGCCTTCGATATCGTCGGCATAGGCGCTGATGGTGGCGCGCGCGCCGTCGCATTGCACGACATTGCCCAGAATGCGCTTGTCGTTCTGCTCCGCCCTGCGGCGCTCCAGCAAAGTCGGTTCCCCGATGGAGGCTTCGCGTTCAACGAGCATGGACACGCCGATCCCTTTTCCCAAGCGATGAGTCTAGGCGAACGGGGTTAAGGTGGGATGAGGCCGGATGGTTTAGCGGACATTAAGGAGTTTGCGAAAAATGGATGAAACGGCCGTTGCTCCGTAGAAAAATTTCGATATATTGGATTAATGGATGATATAGCGAACGACATCTCCTCGACCATCGGCAGAAGAATACATGCCGAAAGAGTGGCTCGAGGCTGGTCCCTGGCAGAGCTGGCGGAGCGGTCCGATGTTTCGAAAGCCATGCTGAGCACGGTGGAACGCGGCATGACCAGCCCGACGGCGGCACTCCTTGTGCGCATTGCGGCCGCCTTCGGCATGACGCTGTCCACATTGATCGCAAGGGCGGAATTGCAGGGCGGTGGCCTGCTTCGCGAACGTGACCAGCCGCTCTGGCGCGATCCGGCTACGGGTTATGTGCGTCGGCATCTTTCGCCGGTCTCCGACATACCCCTCGAACTGATCCGGATCCAGTTGCCGGCCGGCGCCAAGGTAAGTTTCCCGGCGGCGTCCTATGCCTTCATCAGGCAACAGATATGGCTGATCTCCGGGGGGCTGGAATTCACCGAGGGGGACATCGTTCACCGGCTCGAACCGGGCGACTGCCTGGCGCTCGGCGCGCCATCCGATTGCGTCTTTCACGCTCCGGGGCCGGACGCCGCCGACTATCTGGTTGCGTTGGCCAGGAGCTGAGGTGAAGGCGCGCCGTCCGAAACGCTCCGACAATGGCGGTCCGCCGCTCGACGACTATAACGGTCCGCCCTGGGGCAAGGGTGAGCCCTATGTGTTTCTTGCCTGGCGGACCGCCCATGCCCAGGCGTGGAAAGCGCCAAGCCGCGAGATCATGCTGATGCGGCTGGACAAGGCCGAGCGGCTGGGCCTGACCTATGAGGAATACACGCTCGAACTGCTGGAACGCGGGCGACATCTGCAAGAGGAAGACGCCGATCGCATCGCGGAAATCCGGCGGGCCAGGAAGCGGAAGCGGACCAGTCATTTCGATTGACGGACGGCGCAGGGGAACCACATGAGTTCGATCGAAATCAGACCACTCAGCAATACTGACGGAACGCAAAAAATGCTGGCGGATCTGCTGATCGGGACAGTCGCTGCCGGCGGCTCGGTCAGCTTCATGCATCCGCTGGCGCCGGAGATGGCCGCGGCCTTCTGGAACAGGTCGCTTCATGCGGCCGCCAGAGGCGAAAGGGCGGTGCTTGGGGCCTGGAACGGCGAGGCTCTGGTCGGCACCGTCACCTTGCTGCTCGACTGCCCTCCCAACCAGCCGCACCGGGCCGAGATCGCCAAACTGATGACCCGCCTCGATTATCGCGGCAAGGGCATCGCAACCCGCCTGATGGAGGCGGCGGAAGCCGTTACCGTGGAGAAAGGCCGCACGCTGTTGGTCCTCGACACGGCAAAAGAGGAGGGGGCTTCCGGCCTCTATGAAAAGCTCGGCTTCACGCTGGCCGGCGAAATACCGGATTATGCGCTGAAGCCGCATGGCGGGCTGACAGGCACCCTCATCTACTGGAAACGCGTCGGCCGGACACGGTGATGGCGACAACGATGCACCTTTGCAACACCCGTCAGACCATCGCGGGCATGGAAAGAATGGCTCTTGCGTCAAATTGGCGGCGAGCTTAGAGAAGCCGCCCATTCTGATCCGTCGTCCTGAAAGGAGACCTGTCAATGACCCGGCGATCCAGATCGACACATTCCGTGCCGACGCTGGAATTGCGTGCGGCCGACAGGGTTCCAATCAGGAAGAACGGCCATGGCAAAGTCCATGATCCAGCGCAGGCAGGATGCCGAGCGCGAACGCATTGAAGCATATGCCGTAACGCTGCGGCGGGTTTTTCCCGTCCCGCGTCCCGCTCCGGATTTCGAGCGGGCGCTCGACGAGGCACGTCGGGGCTTTGCCGGCATGGCGATCCGCGACGGCGCGCTGTGGCGTCCAATGCTGAAGACGCGCGACCCCGCGCGGCTGCGGCTGGCCGCGGCGCGTCATCTCTATGCGCGCTACCCGGTTACAGCCGCGCTCGAGGGGATCTGGCTGGACAGCTCGGGGTTGAATGCCGGCGAGATTACGCTTCGCAAGGCTTGGCATATCGCAGTGGCGCGTGGTGACTCGCTTTACAAGGCGGGCGCCCGTGCGTGGCTGTCTCGCAAGGAGGTGCATTGCTTCTTGAACTTGCCCAGCGATTTCACGTTCGACGAGGCATTTTGGGTGGCGATCGCCCGGTCCTACACGGATGATTCCGGATTGGCGGCCCGACTTGCCAAGTCGAAAATCGCGCGCACGCCACGTAACGATCTGGCCTTCTGGCGCGAGGTGACACGGTTCTTCTGCGGGCAACCCGCGTCGAAGGAGGAGATCGACGATCTATGCGACTATATCGGCGCCGTGCACCAGCGCGATGCGGCGTACAGCCTGAAGGGTCGCACGCTCGCCTCGCTGCGTCGGCAGATGCTGGAATGGCATCGAGACATTGCCGCGATCGAACGCATCGAGGCAATGCGCCGCCGCGCTGCCGGGCGGGCCACGCGTACTGCCGGGACGCAGTCGCAGGGTCGCGCCTGGGACGGCTCGTGCCTCGACGACTGGGACTGGCAGCCGTCGACCAAAGAGGCAAAGGCGCATGGCGAGCGTTTCTTCGTCCGTCAGTTGAGGACAGCCGAGGATCTGGTCGCCGAGAGCCGGGCGATGCATCATTGCGTCTCGATATACGCGGCCAAATGCATCGCCGGCAATGCCTCGATCTGGGTGCTGCGGCGCTCGGCGCTCGGCAAGATCGAGCGGTTGCTGACGATCGAACTCGACCCGCAAAACCGTGCGGTGCAGGTGCGCGGATTCGGCAATCGTCTCGCCTCGCTCGAGGAGCGCAAGATCATCGAGCGCTGGGCCAAGGCGAGGGGTGTGGTGCTCTGCGCCTGAAACGGAACACCCGCGCGGCGGAAAGGCGGCGCGGGTGCACAATGGGCGGATGTGCCGACGTCAGGCCAAGTGCACATTCGCCGTTGACAGCGGCGTCAAACCAATTCTATTGTCCGCCACCATGAAAAAGGCACTCATTCTCGTAGGAAAGCGCGTGGGCAAGGCGGTGTAACCGCCGGGCGATGACCTCCCATGCGCAAGACACAGGCTCCCTCGGGGGCCTTTTTTATTGCCCGAAACACGACTAAACGACGAGCAATCGCCAGATGGCGAACAGTACGGGACCAGAACGATGAGCAGTGGACAGAATGAGCGGCGCGAAATGCCAAGAACTGAAATGCCAAGGAGCGAAATGACGGGCGCCGAAATGGTGGTGCAGGCGCTGAAGGACAATGGCGTCAAGCATGTTTTCGGCTATCCGGGCGGCGCGGTTCTGCCAATCTACGATGAAATCTTCCAGCAGGACGAGGTCGAGCACATCCTCGTCCGCCACGAGCAGGGCGCGGGCCACGCGGCGGAAGGCTATGCGCGCTCGACCGGCAAGGCCGGCGTCATGCTGGTGACCTCGGGGCCGGGCGCCACCAATGCGGTGACGCCATTGCAGGACGCGCTGATGGACTCGATCCCGCTGGTCTGCCTGACCGGCCAGGTGCCGACTTCGCTGATCGGCTCCGATGCGTTCCAGGAGTGCGACACGGTCGGCATCACGCGGCCCTGCACCAAGCACAACTGGCTGGTGAAGGACGTCAACGAGCTCGCGGCAACAATCCACGAGGCCTTCCATGTGGCAACGACAGGGCGCCCCGGTCCGGTCGTCGTCGACATCCCGAAGGACGTTCAGTTCGCCAAGGGCATCTATGTCCCGCCGCAGACGGCGCCGCGCACTAGCTACCAGCCGAAGGTCCAGGGCGATCTGGAGAAGATCAAGGCGGCGGTCGAGCTGATGGCGGCTGCCCGGAAGCCGATCATCTATTCGGGCGGCGGCGTCATCAATTCCGGCCCGGAGGCGAGTCATCTGCTGCGCGAGCTGGTCGACCTCACCGGCTTTCCGATCACCTCGACGCTGATGGGCCTCGGCGCCTATCCGGCATCGGGCAAGAACTGGATGGGCATGCTCGGCATGCACGGCACCTATGAAGCGAACATGGCGATGCACGATTGCGACGTCATGCTCTGCATCGGCGCGCGCTTCGACGACCGTATCACCGGGCGACTGACGGCGTTTTCGCCGAATTCGAAGAAGATCCACATCGACATCGACCCGTCTTCGATCAACAAGAACGTCCACACCGACGTGCCGATCATCGGCGATGTCGGGCGCGTGCTGGAGGATCTGGTGCGGCTGTGGCGGGCAACCGCCAAGGCCGACAAGAAGGCGCTTCACCCGTGGTGGGAGCAGATTGCCAAATGGCGCGCGCGCGATTCGCTCGCCTACAAGATGAACCACGAGGTGATCATGCCGCAATATGCCGTCCAGCGGCTCTATGCGCTGACCAAGGACCTCGACACCTACATCACCACCGAGGTCGGCCAGCATCAGATGTGGGCGGCACAGCACTATCATTTCGAGAAGCCGAACCGCTGGATGACCTCTGGCGGACTGGGCACGATGGGCTACGGCCTGCCGGCCGCGCTCGGCGTGCAGATCGCGCACCCGGATGCGCTGGTCATCGATATCGCCGGCGACGCCTCGGTGCAGATGACGATGCAGGAGATGAGCGCCGCGGTGCAGCACGAGGCGCCGATCAAGATCTTCATCCTCAACAACCAATATATGGGCATGGTGCGGCAGTGGCAGCAGCTGCTGCACGGCAACCGGCTGTCGCACTCCTACACCGAGGCGATGCCGGATTTCGTCAAGCTCGCCGAAGCCTATGGCGGCCACGGCATTCGCTGCGACAAGCCGGACGAGCTCGACGACGCCATCAAGGAGATGATAGCGGTCAAGAAGCCCGTCCTGTTCGACTGCCGCGTGGCGACGCTCGCCAACTGCTTCCCGATGATCCCGTCCGGCAAGGCGCATAACGAGATGCTGTTGCCGGACGAGGCGACGGACGAAGCTGTGGCCAACGCTATCGACGCCAAGGGCAGGGAACTGGTGTAGCCTGGTTCAAGGAAGCTGTGCGAAAACAGCAGATTAGCGCAAAAGTTTGAAATCGAGATTGATGTCATGAACGCACAGTTGCAACCGACCGGCTCCGCCTATTTCATCGCCAAGGAGACGGAAAAACCAGAGAACCACACGCTTTCGGTCCTGGTCGACAACGAGCCGGGCGTGCTTGCGCGGGTCATCGGCCTGTTTTCCGGACGTGGCTACAACATCGAGAGCCTGACGGTCTCGGAAACCGAGCACGAAAAGCACCTGTCGCGCATCACCATCGTGACGCGCGGCACGCCGCACGTGCTGGAGCAGATCAAGCACCAGCTCGAGCGCATCGTGCCGGTGCACCGCGTCGTCGATCTCACCGTGCGGTCGCAGGAATTCGGACAGGAGCGGCCATTGGAGCGGGAACTCGCGCTGGTCAAGGTCGCCGGCACCGGCGAAGCCCGCGTCGAGGCGCTCCGGCTCGCCGATGCATTCCGCGCCAGCGTCATCGATGCCAACACCGAGCATTTCATCTTCGAGATCACCGGCAAGGGCTCCAAGCTCGATCAGTTCATCGCCATCATGAAACCGCTCGGGCTGGTTGAAATCTGCCGTACCGGAGTGGCGGCGATGAACCGCGGCCCGCAAGGGATGTGATCATAATGCTCGCGGCGGCAATTCTAGCAGGCGCCGGCGCAATCGTTCTTGCGGTCACGACGGCGGCGGCCAGCCAGGAGCCGGTATTCGACAAGTCAGTGCTGCCGAAATTGTTTGAAGAAATCGACCGCAGGGGCACACCGAGCTACTATTTCCAACAATGCCCGGCCGATATTTGGCGCAGGGCGTCGGGCGTCGATGACGCGCTCTTTTCCACGCCGGGAATAGATTACCAAGGTTGTGAGAAAGACGTCTTGGCCTGTGCCAAGCGGTGTTTCGACGGACGCAGGGGCGAAGCCTGTTTCGAGACGGCCAGGGTCATCCAGGAGCACTCGCCAGAAGACAAGCAATGGACCGAGGAGATGTTCGCCCAGGCCTGCGCTACTGGCAGTATCGGCGGCTGCACAAATCGCGGCGCGGGAATTCTCTTGGGTCGGCTTGGGCTAAACAAACTGCTTGCCGCCGGTAGTGCCAATGAATCTTGCCCTTATCGCACATTCAAGCTGAGCTGCAATGAGGGCGATGCCTGGGGTTGCACCATGTATGGCAGCGCCCTTCAGCATGGTGAAGGCGTCTCTGTGGACGAAGCCGAGGCGATGGCCGCTTACAAAAAGTCTTGCGAGATCGCTGTGGAATTTGACGCCTGCCGATACGCCAAGGCGCTCATGAAAACGATGCAAAGCCGCTAGGGCTTTTCAGATTTGCGCAAGTGCGATCTTTGCGCTGCCTCGCCTCGACCAAGTTCTTTGCTTTCTCTCTTGATAGGGCGCGATACCGGGCAGACATCCTGAACAAATCCATTCAGCGTGTTCACAAGATTGTTCTGGACCAGAGAATAGTGGATGAACTGTCCGTGCCGCTCCTTGGCGATGAGCCCGGCCGTCTCCAGAATGCTCAAATGCTGCGAGATCGACGGCTTCGACATCTCGAAGCGCGCCGCGATCTCGCCCGCCGTTAGGGAAGAGTGCGCAAGATAGGCGAGCATCTTGCGCCGGGGCGCTGAAGATAGCGCTTCAAACACGCGCTGTATCGCGCCATTTGCGTGAGCAGCCGTTTCGGCATCCGCTGCGTGCTCTGCATCTTCGATCACTGTCTGCCACCTTGTGATGCCGAGGCGTTGGCTGCGCCTCGGTCCGCTTTTCTTATTTTCATTTAGACTATTGCCTAAATACCTAATTCGTAGTAGTAGACGATTAGCTTACTGCCTAAGTAACGGAAGACGCGCCAGAAGGCAAGGCTGTGGTCCGGAAATGTTCATGCAGGAGGAGGGGTACCGATGAAAACCATATCCACGGGCAGAATGATTTCCCAACAGGACAGTGACGCCGAAGACGGCAAAGTCGTGTGGGTGCCGGCAAAGTCGATCTGGGTCGGGGCGATGACGATCGCCGCCATTGTGTTGGGACCGATGACATTTAGCTGGAGTGCCTTCGCCTTATTCGTTGCGACAACGGCGGCGACAATCTGCGCCGGACACTCGGTGGGGATGCACCGTCTGCTCATCCACCGTTCGTTCAAGGTTCATATCTGGGTCGAGCATGCGCTGGTCTACCTTGGCGTGCTCGTCGGCATGGCCGGTCCTTTTGGGATGATCTATGCTCACGATATTCGTGACTGGGCTCAGCGCCAGACCGCATGTCACGATCTCCATGCCCATCGTCGGCCATTTTTCACCGATGCCTTCTGGCAGATGCATTGCGCGGTCGCTTTGCGCAATCCACCCACCTTCGTCATCGAACCCTCGATCAGGAATGACCGGTTCTACAAGTTCGTCGAACGCACCTGGATGCTGCAACAACTGCCCTGGGCGATCCTCTTTTTCGCGCTTGGCGGCTGGGATTGGGTGGTATGGGGAATCGCGGTGCGCGTTTCAGTGTCGCTTACCGGGCATTGGTTGGTTGGGCATTTTGCGCACCGAGATGGGGAGCAAGGATGGCGCGTCGACGACGTTGCCGTGCAAGGATACAATTTGCCGCGTTTCGGGCTGGTAACGTTCGGCGAGAGTTTCCACGGCAACCATCACGCGTTTCCCGAGTCTGCACGGCTTGGTCTGGAACCCGGACAGATCGATCTCGGCTGGCTATTCATTCAGGTTCTGGCGATCCTGGGTCTGGCGCACAGCGTCAAGATTCCGGAGAATACGCCGAGACGCAAAGGGCTGCGACGCGTGCGCCGTCAGCGCGAAACTGCCCCGGATTCAGATCTATGGTCGGTGCAGCCTACCGCAGATAGATGTTCTCAGCGGATATTGGCCTAAGAAATGAAGGAACGCTTAGGGCGCGTGGACCAACGAATTGCATTTGCACTCAGCACCTCATCGATTTAAGTCAGTATTTCAGTATTATTGATCATTGCGATCCTCCATGACCTTCGATGCATTCCTTGCTCTGCTGGTTTATGCCTTCGTGACCTCGATCACGCCGGGTCCGAACAATTTCATGCTTTTGGCCTCGGGCGTGAATTTCGGCTTGGTCAAAACCGTGCCACACATGCTCGGCATCGGCTTCGGCTTCCTCGTGCTGTTGCTTGCCGTAGGCTTCGGGCTTGGCGCCGTGTTGACGGCCTTTCCGGTCCTGCATACCGGGTTGAAGATCGCCGGCGGCCTCTACTTGCTTTATCTCGCCTGGAAGATCGCCATGTCGCGCTCGCTCGGCGGCGAAGGCGAGGCGAAGGGCCAGCCGATGCGCTTCATCGAGGCTGCGGCTTTCCAGTGGGTCAATCCCAAAGCCTGGGTGATGGCGATTACAGCCATGGCCGTCTATACGAACCCGGAACGCCCGCTTGTGTCCGTGGTGCTGATCGCGGCCGCGTTCGCCGTCGTCATGCTGCCGAGCATTTCGACCTGGGCCGGTTTCGGCATGGCGCTGCGCGGTTTTCTGGCGGATACGGCGCGGCTCAAATGGTTCAACATCGCCATGGGTGTGATGCTGGCGGCGACATTGTGGCCGATGCTGCGCTAGCTGCCGTTTTATTGTGCACTGCACATTAAATCTTCGTAATGACGGGTTTTGGCCCTTTTTCGCCTTCGGCATCCTCTATTATCTGGCAAAATCGCGGCAAGAGGCTGCGAGTTGAGCTAGAGTGCGACCAGCGGAAATCGGCGTGTCGCGTTGAGAAGGCCTTTTGTCGATGCGCGGAAAGATCGTATTTGCGGTGATCGCTGCAGCCTGCCTTGCGGCGGCGTGGCTCTATTTTTCGCCCACCGCAATGACCGGTCTTCAGCAGATGCTGTCGGCGAAGCAGACCACGGCGGCGGCGGACAAACCCGCTGCAGCAGCAAATGCCGCTCGTTCGACTTCGGTGGTTGCCGCCACCGCTTCGACGGCCGATTTCCCGGTCCGGCGCTATGCCATCGGCTTTGTGTCCTCTCCTGCCGTGGTCAGCATCAACGCGCGGGTCTCGAGCCAGATCGTCGCAATCGCGGTCAAGGACGGACAGATGGTGAAGGCCGGCGACCTTCTTTTCTCGCTGGACGATCGCTCGTTGAAGGCGCAACTGGCACGCGATCAGGCGACGCTCGCAAAAGACCAGGCGCTACTTGCCAGCGCCACGGCCGATCTTCAGCGCGCCAAAAATCTCGTCGCCAGGCAGGCCGGAACACAGCAGACCTACGATCAGGCCGTCGCGGCACAGAAATCCGCCGCGGCCACCGTCGACGCCGACAAGGCAACGATCGATGCGGACCAAATCCAGCTTGGCTTCGCCACGATCAGGGCGCCGATCTCCGGCAGGCTTGGCGCAGTCAGCGTCGCCGTCGGCGATCTCGTCACCACCAGCAACGGCAGCAGCACGTCGACTCCACTGGTGACGATCACGCAGGTCGACCCGCTGCAGGTGAACTTCAATCTCCCCGAAAGCGATCTTGCCTTGCTGCACAAGGCGCTGGCAGCGCCGCAGCAAGGTGCGGTGACGCTGACCAAGGACGGCGACCCGAAGCCGATCGGCAAGGGAACGCTGGATTTCGTCGATTCCAGCGTAGACACGGCGTCCGGCACGATCGCAACGCGGGCCAGTGTGCCCAACGCCGATCTTTCGCTATGGCCGGGCCAATACGTCAACGTCGTGCTCGATGCCGGCATCATGCCACAAATGACGTCCGTTCCGACGGTCGCCGTCCAGCCCAGCCAGAAGGGCCCGTTCGTCTATGTGATCAAGCCGGACAACACCGTTGAAATGCGGCCCGTGCAGGTCGCGCTGACAGAAGGCACCAACACCGCAATTAGCCAAGGATTGAAAAGCGGCGAGCGTGTCGTCGTCGAGGGTCAGACCAAACTGAAGAACGGCGCGGCGGTGCGCGAAGGCAAGGCTTCGACCGGCACCGGCGATCAGGCGGCTCCGAAGGTTGCCGAGGCTGACCGGACGGGCGGAACACAGCCATGATTTCCGAATTCTGCATCCGCAGGCCCGTCGCCACGCTGCTCATGTCGTTCGCCCTGGTTCTGGGCGGGCTATTTGCTTACAAATTCCTGCCGGTCGCGGCGCTGCCAAGCGCCGAATTTCCGGTTGTCAACGTCTCGGCCTCGCTGCCCGGGGCTTCGCCGGAAACCATGGCGACGTCGGTGGCAACGCCTCTGATCAAGCAGTTTGCCACCATCGCCGGCATCGATTCGATCTCGACGACCAACTCGCTCGGCTCGACCTCGGTCGCCATTCAGTTCGTACTCAACCGCGACATCGATGCAGCCGCCGCCGACGTGCAGGCAGCGATCGCACGTACGCAACGACAATTGCCGCCGGAGATGACCAGCCCGCCGAGCTACCGCAAGGTCAATCCAGCCGACGCGCCGATCCTGCTGATGTCGCTGGTCAGCGACACAATTCCGCTGACTGATCTCGACGCGTTTGCCGAGAATGTGATTTCGCCGTCGCTGTCGACGATCGACGGCGTTGCGCAGGTTTCGATTTACGGCCAGCAAAAATACGCTGTCCGCGTCCAGATCGATCCGACGGCGCTCGCCGCTCGCGGCATCTCGATCGATCAGCTGCAGACGGCCATCGCCTCGGCCAACAGCAACACGCCGCTCGGCGTGCTCAAGAACAACAAACAGCAGCTGACAATCACCGCGAACACGCAGCTGACCGATGCGGCGGGATTCTCCAACATCATCATCGCCACCAAGAACGGCCATCCGGTGCGGCTCGGCGAGGTGACCCGCGTCATCGATTCGGTCGAGACCACGACGACGGCAAGCTGGTATGACGGCACCCGCGCCATCATCATGGCCGTGCAGCGCCAGCCGGATGCCAATACCGTCGACGTCGTCGACCGCGTCAAGGCGATGCTACCTTCCTTCGACGATCAGATGCCGGCAGCGGCGAGCATCCAGTTGCTAAACGACCGCTCGACATCGATCCGCGAGGCGGTCGATGACGTGCAGTTCACGCTCCTGCTCACCATCGCGCTGGTGGTGATGGTGATCTTCCTGTTCCTGCGCCGGGTGACGGCGACGATCATCCCGGCGGTGGCGGTACCGATTTCGCTCATCGCCACGCTGGGCGTGATGTACCTGTTCGGCTTTTCCATCGACAACGTCTCATTGATGGGGCTGACATTGGCGGTCGGCCTTGTCGTCGACGATGCCATCGTCATGCTGGAAAATATTTTCCGCCATATGGAGGAGGACGGGCTCTCGGCCCTCGAGGCGTCGCTCAAGGGCGCGCGCGAGATCGGCTTCACCATCATCTCGATCTCGATCTCGCTGGTCGCCGTGTTCATTCCGGTGCTTTTGATGGGCGGCGTGATCGGGCGCATCTTCAACGAATTCGCGGTGGTGGTGACGGTCGCCATCCTGGCGTCGATGTTCGTCTCGCTGACGCTGACGCCGATGCTGTGCTCGCGGCTGTTGTCATTATCGAAAGCCGAGCAGAAAGCAGCGCACGGCGGGGACCATAGACAAAACGTCTTCATGCGGGGCTATGACAGGCTGCTGACATTCTGTCTGCGCCACAATTTCCTTGTCTTCCTTGTCTTCCTCGTGACCGCCGGGCTGTCGGTGTGGCTGATCCAGATTTCGCCGAAAGGCTTCTTCCCGCAGGAGGATATCGGCCAGGTCTCGGTGACGACCATCGCGCGCCAGGACATTTCGTTTGACGCGATGGTGAAGCTGCAGGGGCAAGTGGCGGATGTCTTCACCCATTCGCCCTACGTCGCGCATGTCGGCTGGTCGGCGGGCAGTGGAAACAATGCGCTCAACCAGGGCCAACTGTTTGTGCAGCTGAAAGACAAGGACCACCGACCGAACATCGACAAAGTGCTTACGGACCTGCGGCGCCAGCTGGCCAATGTGCCCGGCATCGAAACCTACATGCAACCGGTGCAGAACCTGCGGCTCGGCGCGCGTTCTTCGGCGAGTGCCTACCAGCTTGCCGTGCAGGGCCTCGATACCGGCCTGACGAACGTCTGGGCGCAAAGGCTGACGGATGCGATGGCCGCCGATCATGCCGCCTTCACCGACGTCACCAATGACCTGCAGAACAACGCGCTACAGGCGACGCTGGTGATCGACCGCGACAAGGCGGCGAACCTCGGTGTCGATACCGACACGTTGCGCTCCAGCCTCTATGGCGGTTTCGGCACCCAGCAGGTGTCGACCATCTTCGGTTCGGCCGACAGCTACGACGTGATCATGGAGCTCGATCCGAAGATCGAGTGGTCGCCCGAGCGGATGCTGGCCATCAAGGTGAGAACGGCGAGCGGCAGCCTGGTGCCGCTCGGCGCGTTCGCCCGCGTCGATCGGACCGCCGGCGCTTTGACCGTCAACCAGCTCGGCCAGCTTCCGGCAGTGACGATCTCCTACAATCTGCCGCAAGGCGTGGCCCTCGGCGACAGCGTGAGCCACATCAACGCGCTGAAGGACAAGATCGGCATGCCGCCGACGATCTCGACCGCCTTCTCGGGCACGGCCAAGACGTTCCAGGATTCGCTTTCCAACCAGGGGCTGCTGATCGGCGGCGCGATCCTGACCATCTATATCGTGCTCGGCATGCTTTATGAGAGCTTCATCCATCCGCTCACCATCCTGACCGGGCTTCCATCGGCGGTGCTGGGCGCACTGGTGGCACTGCGGCTGGCGGGGATGGATCTGTCGGTGATCGCGGTGATCGGCATCCTGATGCTGATCGGCATCGTCAAGAAGAACGGCATCATGATGATCGACGTGGCGCTCGAGCTTAGGCGCGAGGGGATGTCGCCTGTCGAATCCATCCACAAGGCCTGCCTGATGCGCTTCCGGCCGATCATGATGACCACCCTTGCGGCGCTGATGGGTACCATCCCGATCGCGCTCGGCACCGGTGCCAGTGCGGAACTGCGCCAGCCTCTCGGCGTGGCGGTGGTCGGCGGTCTTGTCGCCTCGCAGGCACTGACGCTGTTCGTCACGCCCGTCATCTACGTCTACATGGAGCATTTTTCCGGCTGGCTGGTCAGGCTGTGGGCGCGGCGCCGGGGCGAGCCGAGGCCGGTCGAAGCGGTCGACCAGCCGTCACTGTTCGACGAGGAGGAAGAACCAGTGCCGCAAAAGGCGGCAGCCGAATAGCGCTGGCCCAAGCCGTGGTGCTTGCGGCCGGGGGTCCGCGATCGTAATTTGACGCCATGCCGCATAATCACCACCATGACAACGAGCTTGATCCTTTTGCGGCGCGCGTGCGCGCACTGGAGACGATTCTCACCCGCAAAGGCCTGATCGATCCGGCGGCGATTGATGCCATAGTGGACACCTACGAGACCAAGATCGGGCCGCGCAACGGCGCAAAGGTGGTGGCGAAAGCCTGGGTTGATCCCGCGTTTGCCGCATGGCTGAAGCGTGATGCGACGGCGGCAATCGAATCGCTCGGCTACACCGGCCGGCAAGGCGAGCACATGCAGGCGGTCTTCAACACGGCCGACACGCACAACCTCGTCGTCTGCACGCTATGTTCCTGCTATCCGTGGTCGGTGCTCGGCCTGCCGCCGGTCTGGTACAAGGCGCCGCCCTACCGTTCGCGCGCAGTGATCGATCCGCGCGGCGTGCTCGAGGAATTCGGGCTAATCTTGCCGGCGACGACAACAATCCGGGTGTGGGATTCGACCGCCGAGCTGCGCTATCTGGTGGTGCCTATGCAGCCAAGGGGCACCGAGGGCTGGGATGAGGCACGGCTCGCCGATCTGGTGACGCGCGATGCCATGATCGGCACGGCGTTGGTGCGGGAACCGGCATGAACGGGCCGCAGGATCTCGGCGGTCAGATGGGTTTCGGGCCGGTCGCGCCCGAACCGGACGAACCCTATTTCCATGCCGATTGGGAAAGGCGGGCGCTGGGCGTGACGTTGTGCGCCGGCGCCATGGGCGCCTGGACCATCGACGAGAGTCGGCACGCGCGGGAATCGCTGCATCCAGCGGATTATTATGCCTCCAGCTACTACCAGATATGGATCAAGGCGCTGGAGGTGCTGCTCAAACGCCATGGTTTCGTCAGCGACCGCGACCTGGCTACGGGCGACGCAGTCGACCCGGCAGCGACACCCAAACGGGTGCTGAAGGCTAAGGACGTTCCGGCGGTGCTGGCCAAGGGCGGGCACTGCGACCGGCCTGTCGCCGTGCCTGCGCGGTTCAAGGCGGGCGACCCCGTGCGAACCAGGAACTTTCATCCGACCGGCCACACCAGACTGCCGCGCTATGCACGCGGCAAGCGAGGCGTCGTCGAGGCTGTGCGCGACGGCTTTGTCTTTCCCGACACCAATGCGCACGGCCAGGGCGAAAACCCGCAATGGGTCTATACGGTGTCCTTCACCGGCGGCGAAATCTGGGGCGAGGGCGCCGATCCGACACTTGTCGTGTCGATCGATGCCTGGGAGAGCTACCTTGAGCCGGCGTGAGACGGGCTCAGTCGCCGCCATGCTGCCCGCCGGTGTCGAGGCGCCTGTGTTTGCCGAGCCGTGGCAAGCAGAGGCCTTTGCCATGACGGTAGCACTGCACGACAACGGGCTGTTTTCGTGGAGCGAATGGGCGGATGCTTTGTCGGCAGAGGTGAAGCGGCCGGGCGCCGCGCGCGACGGTCACGATTACTACGAGCACTGGCTGGCAGCGCTGGAAAAGCTGCTTTTGGCCAAGGGCGTTGCCGGAAAGCGCGACGTCGATGCGCTCGCCGCTGCCTGGGAACGCGCCGCGCACGCAACGCCGCATGGCAAGCCGATCCAGCTGGAGAACGATCCACAGCGGGCCGGGTAAGCTGCGGTCGCCTGGCCTTGTTCTCTTTACGTTCCTGTTCGTCACTGATAGCCTGACCCTGTCGCAGCGGCGTGATTGCCGGCGATGAAAATTGATGGTGACGGCAGTCACCTTGTCTTTCCCTCGCGAATCCGGTCTGTCGCGCTGATGGAATTCTCTCCTCAACAGGACGAGGCGCTGAAGGCGGTGGCCGGCTGGCTGAAAGCCGGCAAGCCGCAGCTGTTCCGGCTGTTCGGCTATGCCGGCACCGGCAAGACGACGCTGGCGCGCTATTTCGCCGAGCATGTCGACGGCCAGGTGCAGTTCGCCGCGTTTACGGGCAAGGCGGCGCAGGTGCTGCGTTCCAAGGGCGCGGTCAATGCCCGCACCATCCATTCGCTGATCTACCGGCCGAAAGGCGAGGAATCGGTAGCGGACGAGGTGACCGGCAAGACCTCGATGTCGCCGACCTTTTCGCTTAATCGGCAAAGCCCGATCTCTCGGGCCAAGCTGGTCGTCATCGACGAATGCTCAATGGTCGACGAGCAGCTTGGCCGCGATCTGATGACCTTCGGCACCCCTATCCTGGTGCTCGGCGATCCCGGCCAGTTGCCGCCGATCTCCGGCGGCGGCTTCTTCACCGACCACGAGCCGGACATTCTGCTCACAGAAATCCACCGCCAGGCGCGCGACAACCCGATCATCAGGCTGGCGCTCGACGTGCGCGAGGGCCGCGAATTCATGCGCGGCGACTATGGCGCGGCGCAGGTGATCGGCAAGGAAGACGTCACCCAGGAATTGGTGCTGAAAGCGGACCAGGTGCTGGTCGGCACCAACCGCACGCGCCGCCGTTATAACCAGCGGCTGCGCGAGCTGAAGGGGTTCAACGCCGATTATCCGCAAGCCGGCGACAAGCTGGTCTGTCTGCGCAACGATCCGGCCAAGGGACTGCTCAACGGCTCGCTGTGGAAGGTGATGACCTCGTCGCGCGAGACGGTCAAGCCCGGCATCAATCTGCTGGTTTCGCCGGAGGAAGATGACCCGGATCGCGGCGTCGCCAAGATCAAGCTGCTCAAAGCCGCATTCGAGGATCCCGACGCCGACATTCCCTGGCAGCAGAAGAAGCGCTTCGACGATTTCGATTACGGTTACGCGCTGACCGTGCACAAGGCGCAAGGGTCGCAATGGAATGAGATCGTGCTTTTCGACGAAAGCTGGGCATTCAAGGAAACTCGCCAGCGTTGGCTCTACACCGCGATCACGCGCGCGGCCGAACGGCTGACGATCGTCCGATAGGGCTGTCAGGTCCGTCGTATCAGCGCTGGGCGATCGGTCTGGCGTCAAGCCATTCCCAGGCGGCGGCTTCGTCCTTGGCCTCGAAATGCCGGAGTTCGATAGGCAAAGAGGCAGGCAAAAAGGCTCTTGCCTCCGGTATCCAGTTCGGCTCACCGACCGCCGCGCAGCTGCCGATATGCTCCACGGCATGAGCTATGCCCTGTTCGATCGTCTCGTCCGATACGTCGGCCCAGTCGACACCCTCATGGTCGATCAGGCGCACCAGCACGTCGATCTTCGGATGCAGCGCATAGGCCGCCTCCAGCAATCCGAACAGGTTTTCGGCGTCAGCCGCTGCGACATGGCCGACGACATCGATGGCGAAAAGATCTTCGCGATCGGTGTCGATGCGGCGAACCGCCGGCACGGCCTCGAGAAAATTCAACAGGGAACTCCTTGCGCTCGATTTTCTTCACACACCTTGGAACACCTGAAACCCTCTGTCTGTTCCCGTTAAAGGCGGTATAGATGCGCGCCAAGATCAGCCTGGAGCCGTGCAAATGCCTGCAAAGCTTTCCGTCAACCTTAATGCCATCGCCATGCTGCGCAACCGACGCGACCTGCCGTGGCCAAGCGTGACCGGGCTTGGACGCATCGCGCTTGCTGCCGGCGCGCATGGGCTGACGGTGCACCCGCGACCCGACGAGCGGCACACCAGGCATTCCGATCTGCCGCAGATCAGGGCGCTGATCGACGACGAGTTCCCGAATGCGGAATTCAACATCGAGGGCTATCCGACCGAGGATTTCCTGGCGCTTGTGGAAAAGCACCAGCCGGAGCAGGTGACGCTGGTGCCCGACGACCCGGCGCAGGCGACTTCCGACCATGGCTGGAACTTCGCCGCCGAGGCCGCGTTCCTGACACCGGTTGTCAAGCGCCTGAAGAAGGGAGGCTTTCGCGTATCGCTGTTTTCCGATCCGGATCCCGCTGGCGTGAAAGCCGCTCGCGACACCGGCGCCGACCGGATCGAACTCTATACGGGTCCATACGGCAGCTATCATTCCGATTCGGCAAAAGCGGCGAAGGAATTGGAGAAATTGGGAAAAACGGCGGATGCCGCACTGGCTGCAGGGCTCCAGGTCAACGCCGGGCACGACCTTGTGGTGAGCAATTTGCCGGCACTGGCCAAGTGTATCCCGGCATTGGCCGAAGTGTCGATCGGACATGGGTTGACAGCCGATGCGTTGGAGTATGGCATGGCCGCAACGGTCAGGCGGTTTCTGAAGGCTTGTGGCTGGTAGAGAAAGGCGAGCCGATAGGCCATGCGTTCTCGGCACGGCAGCGCGTCCTTTCCATCCCCGCAGCATAGAGCGCCGCACGTCTATGGGAGTGTCGTCCATGGCCCTTGCCAACGCTGGTAGCGAGGCGGAACCCATCGAGCAATCCAGCCACTCCACCGTCGAGCAGCACAGCACCAAGGTGCTGATGCTGGGCGCGCTCGGCGTGGTCTACGGCGACATCGGCACCAGCCCGATCTACGCGTTGCGCGAGGCACTGCATGCTTCGTCCGGCACCAATATCGCTGAGCGCGGCGATATCCTCGGCGTGCTGTCGCTGATCATCTGGTCGCTGACGATCATTGTCACCATAAAATACATCATGTTCGTGTTGCGCGCGGACAATCGCGGCGAGGGCGGCATACTCTCGCTGATGGCGCTGGCACGCGGCAGCGCTCCCCAGCGGTGGGGGCTGATCCTCGGTGTAGGCATAATCGGTGCATCGCTGTTTTTCGGTGACGCTGTCATCACGCCGGCAATCTCGGTGCTGTCGGCCGTCGAAGGCTTGAACGTCGTTACACCGGCGTTTCAGCCCTACATCGTGCCGCTGACTTTGCTGATTCTGGCGATCCTGTTCGCGGTGCAGCGTTTCGGCACCGGCGGCGTCGGCTTGGTGTTCGGTCCCGTTACCGCCGTCTGGTTTCTGGCCATCGGTGTGTCCGGGCTTATCCACATCATCGACGACCCGGAAATCCTGCTGGCGGTCAATCCGCTTTATGGCGTGTCCTTCCTGATAAACTCATCCGACGTAGCCTTCGTTACCATCGGTGCTGTCTTTCTGGCCGTTACCGGGACCGAAGCACTCTACGCCGATCTCGGTCACTTTGGCCGAAAACCCATCGTGCTTGCCTGGTTGGCGATCGTATTTCCGTGTTTGCTGGTCAACTATACGGGGCAAGGTGCTTTTATCCTGGCCAATGGCGGCGTTGTCGGTCACCCCTTTTTCGAGATGAACTCGGGCTGGGCGCTTGTTCCAATGGTGGTGCTGGCTACGGCCGCAACGGTGATCGCCAGCCAAGCGGTTATTTCCGGGGCCTTTTCACTGACCCGCCAAGCGGTGCAACTCAACATTTTGCCGCGTTTCGAAATCCAGCATACGTCGGAAAAGCAGTCGGGTCAGATCTACCTGCCGCGCGTCAATCTACTGATGGCCTTGGTTGTCATGCTGCTTGTGGTCGGCTTCGAGGAGTCGAGCGCTCTGGCGTCAGCCTATGGCATCTCGGTGACCGGCAACATGCTGGTGACGGACATTTTGCTGTTCGTGGTCATGAGGCGCATCTGGAAATGGCGACTAGCCGTCGCGGTTCCGCTGATGGCGCTGTTCAGCCTGGTCGATATTGGTTTCTTCGCATCCAACATCGTCAAGGTTTTCGAAGGTGGTTGGTCGTCTCTCGCTGTCGCTGCCGTGATCGTGATGGCAATGTGGACATGGGTGCGGGGGAGCCGTTATCTGTTCGACAAGACCCGCAGGAACGAGGTTCCGCTCGATTTCCTTGCCGCGAACTTGTTGAAGAAAAAACCGCAACTGGTATCCGGCACAGCGGTGTTCCTGACCAGCGACCCGCTGAGCGCGCCGACCGCGCTGATGCACAGCCTCAAGCACTACAAGGTGCTGCACGAGCAGAATGTCATCCTATCGGTGGTGACGGCGCCGCAGCCGGTGGTGCCCGACAGCGAGCGGGTGAAGATGGAAACCATCAACGAGCTGTTCATGCGGGTGACGCTGACCTTTGGCTACATGGAGCAGCCCAACATCCCGCGTGCGCTGGCGATCTGCCGCAAACAGGGCTGGAAGTTCGACATCATGACGACGTCGTTCTTCCTGTCGCGGCGCTCTCTCAAGGCCTCGCCCAATTCCGGCATGCCGGTCTGGCAGGACAAGCTGTTCATCGGACTGGCGCGCACGGCGGCCGATGCGACGGAATATTTCCAGATCCCGACCGGACGGGTGGTCGAGATCGGGACGCAGGTGGCTATTTAAAAACGTGTCCGTTGCGACATTCCAGGTGGTCTGCCGATCGGACTGAGTCTGCCAAGTCGTGGAGGACTCGCAATATCGGGACGGAGCCTTTACGTGACGGCACTTGATATTGCAGCGCAGCAAGCGTAGAGCACCGCCCGCTTACCGGAGTGTCGTCCATGGCCCTTACCAATGCTGGTAACGAGGCAGAACCTGTCGAACAATCGAGCCATTCTGAGGTCGAGCAGCACAGCACCAAGGTGCTGATGCTGGGCGCGCTCGGCGTTGTTTACGGCGATATCGGTACCAGCCCGATCTATGCATTTCGCGAGGCGTTGCATGCATCGGCCGGTGGCAACGTCGCCAACCGTGGCGACATCCTTGGCGTGTTGTCGCTGATCATCTGGTCGCTGACGATCACCGTCACCATCAAATACATCATGTTCGTGCTCCGCGCCGACAATCGAGGCGAGGGCGGGGTGCTGTCGCTGATGGCGCTGGCGCGCAACAGTTTCCCGACGCGCTCGGCGGTGATCCTCGGCATCGGCATCGTCGGCGCGGCGCTTTTTTTCGGCGACGCAGTCATTACGCCGGCGATCTCGGTGCTATCGGCGGTCGAAGGTATGAATGTCGTCACGCCGACATTCCAGCCCTATGTGGTGCCGCTGACACTGGCCATCCTGGCGATCCTGTTTGCGGTACAGCGATTCGGCACCGGCGGCGTAGGTTTGGTGTTCGGGCCAGTCACGGCGCTGTGGTTCCTGGCCATCGGCCTTTCCGGCATTAACCACATCATCGCCGATCCGGAAATCCTGCTGGCGATCAGCCCGCATTACATCGTGTCGTTCCTGGTCAACTCGCCCGATGTCGCCTTCGTCACGGTTGGTGCGGTCTTCCTCGCCGTCACCGGCGCCGAGGCGCTCTATGCCGACCTCGGCCATTTCGGCCGCAAGCCGATCGTACTCGCCTGGCTGGCAATCGTGTTCCCTTGTCTGTTGCTCAACTATGTCGGGCAAGGCGCCTTCGTGCTGGCAAATGGCGGCGTTGTCGGTCATCCATTCTTTGAGATGAACCAGGGCTGGACGCTTATTCCGATGGTCGTGCTGGCGACGGCGGCGACCGTCATCGCCAGCCAGGCGGTGATCTCCGGCGCTTTTTCGCTGACCAGACAGGCGGTGCAGCTCAATATGCTGCCGCGTTTCGTTATCCAGCATACGTCGGAAAAACAGTCGGGCCAGATCTATCTGCCGCGCATCAACCTGATGCTGGCGCTGGTGGTGATGTTGCTGGTGGTCGGCTTCGGCGAATCCAGCCGCCTGGCCTCGGCCTACGGTATTTCGGTGACCGGCAACATGCTGGTGACGAATGTACTGCTTTTTGTTGTGATGACGCGCATCTGGAAATGGCCGCTCGGCGTCGCGATCGCCTTGATGGCCGTGTTCGCCTTCGTCGATACCGGCTTCTTTGCCGCCAACATAGTCAAGGTGTTTGAAGGTGGCTGGGCATCGCTTGCCATCGCCGCAGTTATCGTGATGACTATGTGGACCTGGATCCGCGGCAGCCGCTATTTGTTCGACAAGACGCGCCGGAACGAGATCCCGCTCGATTTCCTTGCCGGCAATCTGCTGAAGAAGAAACCGCATCTGGTGTCGGGCACCGCGGTGTTCCTGACCAGCGATCCGCTGAGCGCGCCGACCGCGCTGATGCACAGCCTGAAGCACTACAAGGTGCTGCACGAGCAGAACGTCATCCTTTCGGTGGTGACGGCACCGCAGCCGGTTGTGCCCGACAGCGAGCGCGTCAAGATGGAAATGGTCAACGAGCTGTTCATGCGGGTGACGCTGACCTTCGGCTACATGGAGCAGCCCAACATCCCGCGTGCGCTGGCGATCTGCCGCAAACAGGGCTGGAAGTTCGACATCATGACGACTTCCTTCTTCCTGTCGCGGCGCTCTCTCAAGGCCTCGCCCAATTCCGGCATGCCGGTCTGGCAGGACAAGCTGTTCATCGGGCTGGCGCGCACGGCGGCCGATGCGACGGAATATTTCCAGATCCCGACCGGACGGGTGGTCGAGATCGGGACGCAGGTGGCTATCTGAACAAATAGCCGTGCCCTTTGAGGGCACGGCCATTGTGAGGCTCAGCTCACCAGAGCCGCCTTGTTTGCTTCAAGAAATTGCTTCAGCGGCTGCGGCTTCCTGCCGGACAGCGTCTCGACCGCGTCGGTCACCATGCCGATCCGGCCGGAGCGGGTGTTGGTGTCGAAGGAAACGATGACAGGCGCAAAAGCTTCGGGAACGCCGGCTGCCTTCAATCCCTCGGTCAGCGCTTCATCCGAAAGCTGGATAACTTCGATCGGCTTGCCGGTGACCTCGGTGACGAGGGCTGCAATCTCGGCCATCGTGTGGGCCTTGGGGCCGGTCAGCGTGTATGTCGTGCTTTCGGTTGCGCTCGAAGCAAGGCTGGCGGCGATCGCCGCGGCCATGTCGTCGCGCGCGCCATGGGCAATGCGGCCGTCTCCGGCGGATGTGTACCACTGCCCCGACGCGATGGCGTGCGGCAGCGCCATGAACAGGTTCTCCTGGTACCAGCCGTTGCGGAAGATGGTGTAGGGAATGCCGCTCGCCTTGATAGCCTGCTCGGTGCCGTGGTGATCGGGCGCAAACAGCACCGGCGATCCTGGTTCCGGATTGGGCATCGATGTGTAGAGCAGGTGCGAAACGCCCGCGCTTTTTGCGGCGGCGACCGCGGTCTCATGTTGCTTCAGGCGCTTGCCGGGAAGGGCGAGTTCGTTCGTCGAAATGATCAGAACCCTGTCGGCGCCGGTGAATGCACTGGCCAGCGATGCGGTGTCGTCGAAGTCGGCCGCCCTGATGGTGACGCCGCGCGCTGCCAGATCGGCCAGATTTTCCGGATTGCGGGTGGCGGCGATGATGCGCTGAGGGGAGACCTTGAGCGTGTCAAGCAGATGATTGATGACGCCGCGGCCAAGCTGGCCGGAGGCGCCGGTGACGAGAAGGGTGTCGGTCATGAGATGTCCTGACGTTGCGCCGGAGCGGCGGTGCATATGTTAGTCTCAAAAAGAGACCAGCACTAAAATAGGAATTGACCCATCCTCGTAAAGAAGGCAGTTTTGCGGGAGGTAGGCACACCCAGGGAACCAGCCATGGACGGCAAGATCGTCAATCTGAGATCGAAGCTCGAGATCTACAAAGCAGGCAGCGGTGGCGGAAACCTTGCGGATTGCCCGGTTCGCGACGTGATCCAGGGCATAAGCAATAAATGGAGTTCACTGCTGATGGAGGCCTTGGCCGAGAAGCCGTACCGCTTCGGCGAATTGCGGCGGCTGGTGCCCGATATTTCACAGCGCATGCTCACCCAGACGCTGCACGATCTGCAGCGCGACGGCTATGTGCATCGCCAGGTGTTTCCAACCAAACCGCCGAGCGTCGAATACAGCCTCACCGATCTCGGGCGCTCGATGTTTGGACCCTTGCATCAGCTGATCCAATGGGCCGAGCTCAATCACGGCGCTGTACGCGAGGCGCGGAAGATTTTCGATGCTGCCGAGGGCTGAGCCTCAAGGCCGAGACGGCGGCTTGATTTAGCGACAGCGCTGAAGGATTGTCCGGCCTGGGTTGGGTCGGGCAAATGGGCAATTCTCTGGACATCGCGATTGCCGGCGCCGGGCCGGCCGGACTTGCCGCCGCGCTCTATCTCACGCGCGCCGGACATAGGGTCACCATCTTCGAGCGCTTCGACCAGCCAAAACCGGTCGGGTCCGGGCTGATCCTGCAGCCGACCGGGCTGACGGTGCTTGCCGATCTCGGGCTGCTCGACGACATTCTGGCGCTGGGCAGCCGCATAGACCGCCTGCATGGTGCAGACGCCAGAACTGGCCGCACCATGCTCGATGTCCGTTATGATGCCCAGCGCGGCGGTCGCTTCGGGCTGGCGGTGCACCGCGCGGCTCTGTTCGGCGTGCTTTTCCGCGCCGCCCGGCGCCAGGCGATCACCATCGAGACAGGTATCGAGCTCGAGACGCTGGAAACCGGCGAGCGGGCAACATTGATCTGCGGCAACGGACGACGGATAGGGTCGTTCGACCTGGTAGTGGATGCCAGCGGTTCGCGCTCCAAACTGCGGCGGTGCGTAACCAATCCGGGCGAACCGCGATCGCTCGCCTATGGCGCGTTCTGGGCATCGCTCGGCTGGCGCGGCGAGGGTTTCGACGAGCACGCCCTGCTGCAGCGCTACGACAAAGCGAGCGTGATGATCGGCGTGCTGCCGATCGGCCGGCCTGAGCCCGGTGCCGGGAAGATGGCGGCATTCTTCTGGAGCCTGAAGCAGGCGGATGCCGAGTGCGTATGGGCGGCAGGTCTCGATGCATGGAAGGCGAGATTGGCCGGGCTGTGGCCTGAATGCGCGGCCTTCATCGACCAGATCGACAGTTTCGAGCAGCTCTCGATGGCGCGCTATGGCCATCACACGATGAAGACGCCAGCCGGACGGCGATTGGCCGTTATCGGCGACGCGGCCCATTCGACAAGCCCGCAGCTCGGCCAGGGCGCGAACATGGCGCTGCTCGATGCAGCCGCGCTCAACTACGCACTCATAGGAACGGCCCGTATCGATACTGCGCTGGAAGCTTACGTTCGGGCGCGGCGATGGCATGTGCGGGTCTTCCAGGCGCTGTCGCTGGTGCTGACGCCGTTTTATCAATCGGATTCGATTGTGATGCCGTTCGTCCGCGACAGGCTGGTGGCGACGCTGGCAAAAGTCCCGCCGGCGCCGCAGTTTCTTGCTTCCATGGTTACAGGAACGGTGCTCAATCCATTCAAGCCGATCGGGCTTGCGGAAGCGCTGTGGCCGGATCGTTTTGGCGGATGATTTCCGAAAGGTGCGAACCCTTAGCCTGCAAGAATGCATGGAGGCGTTGCGCATGATCGGGAGCGACCGCGTCCTTTACGGATGGGCGTTCGTGCAATGCCTTGCGCCAGGCCTGGATATGCGGTTTTCCGTCCAGGATGCCGAAATCGCCGATCCGGTCAAAGACCTCGAAATAACGGAAAATCGGCCCGTAGACCGCGTCGAGCAGTGAAAAGCGCTCGCCGTCGAACCGTGGCCCAGCCGCGCCGTTCGCCAGTTCCAGGCGATCGAACATTGCTGCCAGAGCCCGGCGTTCGGCGATGAAGGCGGCTTCGGTGAGCGCTGAATAGAAGCGGCCGATGGCATTGAGGATTGCCGAGCCGAACTCGATCCAGGCGCGATGCCGGGCACGGGCATAGGGGTCGGTGGGATGCAGCGGATTGGGCTGGGTTTCCTCGAGGAATTCGAGGATGACGAGCGATTCGAAGATCACCGTTTCCTGGCCGTCATGCTCAACGCGGAGCAGCGGCACCTTGCCGAGCGGCGATATCGCCTTGAACCAGGCAGGCTTGTTGGCGAGATCGACCGTGATGCGTTCGAACGGCACGCCCTTTTCGCGAAGTGAAATCGCCGCGCGCTGCACATAGGGACAAAGATGGTGGCTGACGAGGATGAGCTTGTCGGTCATCTCACTCTCCCCAGACATGGTTCAATGCGCCGTCCTCGACGCGGGTGGAGAGGAACATCAGGCGGGAGCCCTTCGGCGCCGGGCCTTCGAGGCGATCACCGTTCGCCATGTCGAACGAGGCGCCGTGCCACTGGCAGACGAGCTTGCCGTCCTTGCAGTCGAGCGGGCCACCGAAATGCAGGCAGACGTCGGCGGCGGCGCGGATACGCTCGCCGCTGCGGTAGACATGGACCTCGCGGCCGAAAAACGGAGCGATGAGGCTGCCTGTTTCCGGAATGTCGGCGATCTTGCAGATTTCATGCTTCATCGGAATTGCCTCTCATGATTGATGCGATTGCATCTATATAGATGCATTTGCATCGATCGTCAAGCTTGATGCAATTGCATCTATCGCCTACGATGCAATCATGACCGGGATTCCTTCACCTCCAGCCATCAAGGCCTGGGCCCGCCTGATGCGGGTTTCGCGCCAGTTGTTGGAACGAGCCGAGGACGCGCTGAAGGACAGTGGCCTGCCGCCGCTTGCCTGGTACGACGTCCTGCATGAGCTTGCCGAGGCGGGCGAGGGCGGATTGCGGCCGTTCCAACTCACCGAGCGCACTCTGTTTGCGCAGTACAACATCTCCCGGCTGCTGGCGCGGCTCGAAGCCGACGGGCAGGTCGAGAAGCTTCCAGTTGCCGATGACGGCCGCGGGCAAACAGTCCGCGTCACAGACAAGGGACGCGAGACGCGCCGCCGCATGTGGGCTGTCTACGGCCGGTCGATCGCGGAGTTGGTCGGCTCCCGGCTTTCCAATGATGAGCTCGACGCGCTGTCAGCTCTGCTTGGGCGCCTGCGAGATCCGCCCGCCCTGGAGTGACACGCCTTCATGACGAAGATGGCACCGATTGGCGAGGTCAGGCACTGCCCAAGAGGAATGCCAACGTCGCCAGAACGCCAAGACCGACGCGGACCAGATGTAGATTGCCCCATTTGGCGATCAATGTCCGAGCTTCAGGATTGACGGAGTTCGCGTCCATCGCCTCCAGCAACCTATTTGCCGGCATCATCACCAGCAGCGTCCATGGCCAAGGCAGGATGATCAGCAAGGCACCGACCAGATAAGCGAGATTGCCGGTCAGCCACCAGGCGACGAGGCCCAGAATACAGGCGATGACGGCGATCGAGGCCTGCATGGCGGCGCCGCGCTTGTAGGAAGGCTGCCATTCCTGCAGCAATGCCTTGTCATCGAGGCGAAGCCGCGCCGGCTGCTCGGCGACGCTGACGTAGATAGCCGCGCCGGCGAACACTGCGGCAACGGTCAAGGCAAGCAATCCGGCGAGCATGATCCGTGTCTCCCGTGATGCCCCGCATGGAGCAAACAGAAATAAAGGGTTGCGTCGGGTCGGGCAATACGCCATAAAGCCGAACCGTAACGTACGGTACGCCATCGAGCTCGTATCTGAACTGCGGGTGAGTTTGCCTCCGGAGGAAAAACTGTGTTGCACGCTGTGACCGACATCGACACCAGCGAGGCGCTGACGGAGCGGCAGAAGGACGTGCTCGACGCCGCCCTTCGCCTGCTGGTCGAAGAGGGCGATCAGTTGACCATGACCGCCGTGGCGCGGCGGGCGAGCTGCTCGAAGGAGACGCTCTACAAATGGTTCGGCGATCGCGACGGGCTGTTGACGGCAACGGTACAATGGCAGGCGTCCAAGGTGCGGGTAGTGCCGGTCGACCGCAAGGGGCTCGACCTCCCTTCGCTGACGGCGAGCCTCGAACGCTTCGCTTCGGACTGGCTCAAGGTAATTTCGAGTGACACCTCGATCGCGCTGAACAGGGTGGCGGTCGGCCATGCTAGTTCGGGGAAGGACGATCTCGGCGTCATCGTGCTGGAGAACGGTCGATTTGCGCTGGCCAAGCGCCTCAAGCCGGTGCTGGAGGCCGGGAGACAGGCCGGGTTCCTTGAATTTTCGGACGCGGAGACGGCGTTCCGCACCTTTTTCGGGCTGGTCGCCCGTGACGTGCAGATCCGCTTGCTGCTTGGCGACCGGCTGGAATTGACTGATGTGGCGATCGGCGGCGACGCCGTCCGGGCGACGCAGCAGTTTCTCGCTCTTTTCGGGGCAAAAACCGGGCCGCAGGGCCCATAGAGCCGGATGATTTCAGGTCAAATCGACCTGAAATCTGAATCCGGCTCTACACTAAAAGATGGAGCATGATGTCGTCCGAAAACCGCTTCACACTTTTCGGCATCATGCTCTGGTTCAAAACGGGAAGGAAGAAAAATGCGTGTCTATTACGATCGCGACGCCGATCTCAACCTGATCAAGGGCAAGAAGGTCGCTATCATCGGCTATGGCAGCCAGGGAAGGGCGCATGCGCTCAACCTCAAGGATTCCGGCGTCAAGGACATCGCCATCGGCCTCAAGGCCGGCTCGGCGACCGCCAAGAAGGTCGAGGCCGACGGGCTCAAGGTGATGAGCGTAGCCGATGCCGCCAAATGGGCCGACCTGATGATGATGGCGACGCCGGATGAGCTGCAGGCCGACATCTACAAATCCGAGATCGCGCCAAACATCCGCGATGGCGCGGCAATCGCCTTCGCCCACGGCCTCAACGTGCATTTTGGCCTGATCGAGCCCAAAGCTTCGGTCGACGTCGTGATGATCGCGCCGAAGGGGCCTGGCCATACGGTGCGCGGCGAATACCAGAAGGGCGGTGGCGTGCCGTGCCTGGTCGCGGTCAACCAGGACGCTTCGGGCAATGCGCTCGACCTGGCGCTCTCCTACGCCTGCGGCGTTGGCGGCGGCCGCTCGGGCATTATCGAGACCAATTTCCGCGAGGAGTGCGAGACCGACCTGTTCGGCGAGCAGGTGGTGCTGTGCGGCGGCCTGGTCGAATTGATCCGCGCCGGCTTCGAGACACTGGTGGAAGCCGGCTACGCGCCGGAAATGGCCTATTTCGAGTGCCTGCACGAGGTCAAATTGATCGTCGACCTGATCTACGAAGGCGGCATCGCCAACATGAACTACTCGATCTCGAACACCGCCGAATGGGGCGAATATGTCTCGGGCCCGCGCATCATCACTGCCGAGACCAAGGCCGAGATGAAGCGCGTGCTGAAGGATATCCAGACCGGCAAGTTCACCTCGGAATGGATGCAGGAATACCGCGCCGGCATGTCGCGCTTCAAGGGCATCCGCCGCAACAACGACAGCCACCAGATCGAGGAAGTCGGCGCCAAGCTGCGCGCGATGATGCCGTGGATCTCGAAGAACAAGCTGGTTGATAAGGCCAAGAACTGAAGGAAATCCACGTTCGTTTCGTTACCCGTCCTCGGGCTTCGCCCTGCGGGCGCGTGGGAATTTCCATGAACAAGCTGGTCGACAAGGCCAAGAACTGATCGCAATTTCATTGCCAATCAAGAAAGGCCGGCGGAGCGATCCGCCGGCCTTTTCGCATCAAGATTGTGTGGTTTCCAGGCTTCTGCACAGGCGCACTATCCTCATCACCGTGATATGCCTGTGCGGGGCATGGCACAAAAGTGCCAAGGGGGTGAGAGTTGGAACTCAAATTTCTGTTGGTCGGGTTTGCCTGCGCGGTTGCCGGCATGCTCTCCCTCGTCACCTTGCTGAAGTGGTGGGAGGTGAGGGCGGTCAGCCGCTGGTCTCCTACGCCGGGAAAGATCATCTCGTCGCGGGTCGAGGCTCGCGAGGTGACCAGTTCGGGATCCGGTTCGGACAGCGGAGGGTCGACCGAAATCCGCAACTTCCCGGCAATCACCTTCGAATACAAGGTGAACGGCAAGACATTTCGCAGTTCGCACTACAGCGTGCAGGAGAACCTTGGAAACTTTGCCGTGGCGGAAACCCTTGCGAAATTTCCAAACGGGGCCGGCGTAACCGTCTTCTACAATCCGGCCGATCCAGCCAAGGCCGTGATCGAACGCACCATGCCTGACGGCTCCTTCAAGTTCATGGTCCAGCTTTCGGCCGGGCTGGTGGTCGGCGCGCTTGTATTGGTCTTCTCCGTCGGCGGCGTCCTCGAAGCGGTCCGGCCGTTTTTGCCCAAGCCGCAGAACCTCGGCGCCGCGGCCCTGCTGCTTTTCATGGGATTATTTGTCCTGCGCATGGGCTTTGCCCAGAAGTCACTTGCGGAACAGGCGGCCAAATGGCCCATCACGGCAGGACGCATCGACGCCTCGGGCCTGCAGAAATTCGAGACCCGCGACAGGTCCGGAGGCGGCTATCGGCCCTGGCGAACAGTCTTCAAATCCCGCATCGTCTACAGCTATAGCGTCGCCGGCCAGCGCTACGCCGCCGATCGCATCGCTTTCGGCGCAAACGTGACGGCTTCGCTGCCGAGGCTCGTCAGCGGTCAATCACAGCGCTATCTTCAGGGCGACAAGGTTGAGGTCCACTACGATCCCGACAACCCAGTTGCAGCGGTTCTCGAATGCAGGGTGAGCGGGCTTTGGCTCCTGTGGGTCTGCGCCGTTGGCTTGATAGGTGGAGCCGCGCTGCTTGTCGGGGTGATCTAATGCTGAAGCTGCCGCCCTAGACGCTGTAGATTCAGAGGAAGGGCACTTGTCTTCAGCATCTGACAAGAACTCCGCTGTCGAAGCCAGGCCATGTCAATCTCACCGTCGCCCCGTCGACCACAATATGGATGACACGGGAGAACGGCTCTTCGGCCGACGGGTCGGATCCGTAACATTGGCTGGCCCGCGCCACCCAGCCCGTAGGCGTCTTGAGAAACGTTGCGTGTTCGCAGCCGAGAGCAGGGACCGACAGCGCGTCGCGGTACAATGTGTAGACAGTCTGGCGTTGAACATCCGCAACGGCGGTACAGTTCGATCTGTCCCCGGACCATGTGCCCACATAGGGTTCCGTGGCAAAGGCGCTGCCGCACGAAAATGTTAAGATCGAAATGAGCATCAAGAGATTTCGCATCATCGATTCTTCTTTTCGACGTGGCCTTGGGCCATGCTAAAGCATCGATGCTCAGACTTCACAATGATGCTGCTCCAAGGGACTTAAATGATCATCCACAAAGCAGCAGCTATTTTTCTGAGCATGCTGAGCCTGTTGCAAGCAGCGAACGCAACAGAATGTTCGCTCAGCCATGCGACTTATCGCGAGCCGCGTTCGGGAGCGACGATACAGTTCCGGCCAACCAACAACGAGCCGGCCGCGCTGACGACCGAGGTCTTTTCGTTGATCGTGCCCAACACCGACATTCGTCTGCCGTCGGACATTACCTGGACCAATGGCAAGTACTCGTTTCCTGTGGGCACGATCCGGCACACCTGCACCGACGACGATCGTGAGGCTGGTCTCGTGGACGGCACCGGGCTGTGCAGAGTGTGGGATGGGCAGGTCTATGCGTTCAATGCAGGCGGTGCCGAGCAGTTGAGTTCCCGCGAAGCCTCGCCGGCGCCGGCAGGGTTGCTGTTGCCTGACTTCGGCGCGATTTTTACCGAATGGCCCGATTTCGCCAAAGCCAATCCCGATGGTTCAGCCTGGGACGCCTTTAGCTTGACGGGTTGTAGCGATGAATAGCAAGAGACTGTCGGCCTGCATCTTCGCCCTGCCGGTCCTTATGGCCATGGCAACCGGCGCTCGTGCCGACCAAAGCAAGCCGTCGCGTCCGCCTGTCGACAAATGCGCTTGGGAACGGCTGGCGGACAAGGATGTCGGGCTGGCTGCCTGGGTGCAGCGCTGCGATTTCGGTTTTCGCCGGATTCATTTCGAGCTTGGCGGCAATGCTCTTGCCATCAAATACAGCGACGGCGGGCCGGCCGATCCCGTCGTCGAAGTCTTCGATATGCTGCCGGGCGAGGCCGCTGACGCTGCGTTGCAGCGCATTTTTACGCAGAAGACCGAGAAAGCCATCAGCACACGTTGCGTGCTCATGCCTTACACCGAAGGGGTCGCGCCCACGCGCACCCTGCGGTATGTCTTCAGTCCCGATGCCGTTTATCTCAGTGAATTGAAAGCCGTTGCCGACCCTGACGAGGTCGGCGAACCGCCTTGCGGCGAATGGGGCGAAGCCCCGGACGGCATTCAGTATTTCGAGGTGCAATCACCCGAACTGCGAAAGCTTCTATTCGTTCGCGTCGGCCAGGATGAGCCGCTGTTTGACGAGCAGACACTGCGAGTCCTGCCACCCGGATAGCGCCGGGATCTCAGCCGTAGTGCCAGCTGGGCTTTGGTTCGGTGCCGGTGAACATCACCCCAATTCGGTCCTCGCGGCGCCAGCGGACCACCGCCTTGTAGGCAATGCCGTCGGTCGGAACATAGAGCAGGAACTCATCGGGGACGCGCGCGTCGATCGAGACCTTCAATTCGGCACCGCCGGCATGCATGTTGCGCAGTGTGCATGTGACCTCGGAGTTGGTCATGCCGGTCAGGATCGCCGCGCCCTTCAAGACGCGCTGCCGGTGTTTGTCCCTCTGTTCGTCCTCGGCCATCGCACGCAATCCAGCCATCTTCGCGTCTCGGGCGTTCTGATCGGGAGGATTATTAGACCTGCCTGATAAAAATAGCGTTATCACCAGTGGAGGCTGGCGATTTTTCGCGGTTGCTGGCCGTAAGAAAAAATCGGCGCCGCAACGCGCGGCGCCAGACGATATTATTACCGGCCTGCTCAGCTATAGGGCGAGTAGCATTGCTGGCGCGGCCCGTTATAGGGCTGGAACGTGTTGTCCCAGGCGCGGTACGACCGGTAGCGATTGTAGCACCATTGGACATGCGCGCTGGAAAGCCGCTGTGTCCGGTAGTAGCGCCGCGGTGCGGGCGCATCGTAGTAGTTGTAATTGTTGTACAGGCTGCCGAGGCCAAACCCCAGGCCCAGCCCAAGAATCGCGGCGCCGGCACCATCATCGTAGTAACCGCCGCGGTAATGGCGGCGGTGATGGCGCCAACGCCAGCTGTCGTCCCAGCCGCCATTGTCCCAGTGTCTCGAGAAATGACGGCCGCGGAAATTGTTGGACCGCCATCTCCAATCATTGCCGCCGTGCCATTGCCGAACGCCGTGATTGCGCCAACGCCAGATCTGCCTGTCATTGCCGCCTGCCCAATCTTCACGAATTTGCACGATGTCGGCGGCATTGCCCGCCACCGGCAGCAGGGGTTTGGGCATCGGCCCGGCAAGCGAGGGGGCCGAGAGGCCGGCGATCAGACCGAGGGCCATCAGCCCGGATCTGACAGAAGATAAAAAGAGCGGTTTCATCGCACTCTCCGAAGATTCAGGCCCCACGCCCAGAATACCCCGGGGAAGGGCCTATTGATGGAACTTTCCATCTGAACGGAAGATGAACAAAAAGGTTCCGTCAACCATAACGAGCGCGCGATCAATCAGAGCCGCCTGATTTCTGCGCCCTTGTTTTCGCGCGCGCTTGCGGGCAAAGGTCAAAGCCATGTCGCTGCGCCTTGCCACCTTCAACGTCGAAAACCTGATGAACAGGTTTGATTATTCCGGATACCGCAATCAGCTCAACGAAGATCGCACGCTGGCGCTTTTCGACATCCAGAGCGAGGCCGAATACAAGATGCTCGAGCAGGCGCGGGCCATCGCCCAATCCGACGACACGCGGCAGTTGACGGCGCTGGCGATCGCGGCCACCCGCGCCGACATCATCTGCATGCAGGAGGTCGACAATATCGAGGCGCTGAGGGCCTTCGAATATGGCTATCTGTTCAAGATGGTGGGGCAAGGCTACCGGCAGAAATACACCACCGCCGGCAATGATTCGCGCGGCATCGACGTCGCCGTGATGATGCGCAACGAGACCGCGCAGGGCCAGCCGATCGAATTCGTGCGCATGACCAGCTACGCCTATGTCACGTTCGAGCAATTCGGGCTGCACACGGCGGAATTGGCAGCGCTTGGTCACCAGGCCAATGAGCGCATCTTCCGGCGCGACTGCCTGGAAATCGATCTGACGGTGGCTGGCGCACCGTTGACGCTGTATCTCGTGCATTTCAAGTCGATGGGCTCGCCCCGTAACGGCCTCGACGGCCGCGAGGCGACCATGCCGCTGCGCATCGCCGAAGCTCAAGCAGTGCGCCGGATCATCGAGGAGCGCTTCGGCAAGGACCATGCCGCCGACAAGCGCTGGGCAATCTGCGGCGATATGAACGACTACCGGCAGCGCGTGAAGATTACCGGCGATGCCGTCGACGGCTACCGTTTCGAGGTCATCGACGAGAGCCGGTCCTGCATCGATGTGCTCACTGCCGGCGGCTTTTGTGAAAACGCGGTCGAGCGGCGGCCGGAAATGGACCGCTGGACTTTCTATCACACACGCGGACCGGAAGAGCGGCATCTCTGCCAGCTCGACTACATCCTTTTGTCGAGGGCGCTGGCCAGGCAGAACGCCACCGCGGTTCCCGATATCATCCGCAACGGCCAGCCTTGGCGCACCATATTTCCAGCGGGCCAGGAGGTCGAGCGCTTCCCACGTGCCGGGTGGGACCGGCCGAAGGCATCCGACCATTGCCCGGTAGCAATTGCCCTCGACATGGTGTGAGACTGGCGTGAGTTTCGATCTGCCGCGCAACGTCATCCTGCCGGTCGATGCCATCGACGTCAGGCTCGATCCCGGCCCGCACCCGTTCGAGCGCGATAATGCCGAGGCGATCGCCGCAAACTGGCGGCGTGAGACCGCAGCCAAGCCGGCGCTTTTCGACGGCATCGTGGTGCTGCTTTCCGCTCTCAGCTATCGCGACAATCGCCTCGTTGGCCGCTGCCATGCGGTGCGGTATTCGACCTTCATGCTTTGGCGCGGCAATCGACAGGTGGCCGGGGCCGAGCACGCCTATGCCCATGCCATGCTGGTCGCCGGCGACAATGCGCTTGTGGCGATCCGCATGGCGCCGCATACGGTCAATGCGGGGCGCGTCTACTTCGCCGCCGGTTCGTTCGAGCCAAGCGATTTCCGCGATGGCCTTGTCGACGTCGACTTCAACATGATCCGCGAGGTGCGCGAAGAGACCGGTCTCGACCTGTCAGGCGCGACACGCGGCAGGCGCCATTACGCCCTGTCGACGGCAAGCGGCACGGTGATCTTTCGCCGCTACCGAGAGACGGCCTCCGCCGACGACCTGGCACAGCGGATCAGCGCTTTCGTCGCGGCCGAGTCAGAGCCTGAAATCGAAGGCCCCGTCATCATCCGCAATGCAGCCGACCTGCCGGACGGGTTGATGCCGCATATGAGACCGCTGATCGAATGGCACTTTGCGAGCGAGCAAGGTTTCCAACTCTAACGTCGTAGCCTACCTTCAATAGGCTTGCGGTCGTTGCGGGCGGCAACAAAATACAACAGCACGCCGAGACCCAGGAGCGCGCCCATCGTCGTTCCCATCGTCTGCCCAATTACCTGCTGGAAGTCAGCGGTGACGCGATCGGGATTCTCCATCCCATAAAGGATCAAATTCCACCAAAGCCCTGCCAAGGCGGCTTCGACGATCACAATCGCCAGAGCCAGTCGCGCTTTCTTGCTCATCCATTGTTCCCCCTTAGTCCCCAACAGCATTGTTATCATTGCAGAATGTGCTGCGACAAGGGCAGGTTGCATAAAAAATTGGCAGCGTCTGGAGGCGACACTTGCTGCAATGCCTATTCATGCCTCAGCGCGTCGATCGGGTTAAGCCGCGCGCCGCGCAGCGCCGGGAAGAAGCCGAACACCATGCCGATCAGCGCGGAAAAGCCGACGGCAAGCAGGATGACCGCCGGGCTCGGCGCAAACGGGATCGTCAGCGTCACCGAGGCGAGGCCGGCCAGCGCCAGGCCGATCAGGATGCCGATGATGCCGCCAAGCAGCGACAGCACGGTTGCCTCGACCAGGAACTGGATGAGGATGTGCTTTTCGTGGGCGCCGATGGCGAGCCTGATGCCGATCTCGCGCGTGCGCTCGGTTACCGACACCAGCATGATGTTCATAATGCCGATGCCGCCGACGAGCAGGCTGACGCCGGCGACGGCGCCGAGCATGCCAGTCATGGTGGTGGTGGCGCTGGCCATGGCATCGGCGATCTGGGTCATGTCGCGGATCGAGAAATCATCGTCACGGTCGGGCGTGATGCGGCGTGTGTCGCGCAAGATGTCCTCGACGCGCTGCTGCAGCACCGTGGTTGGCGTACCGTCGTCGGCGGCGACATAGATCGATTCGATGTCGCGATTGCCGGCAATGCGACGCTGATAGGCGGCGAGCGGCATCAGCACGACATTGTCTTGGTCCTGGCCGAAACCGGTATAGCCCTTCGGTTCGAGCAGGCCGATGATCTTGCAGGAGGTGCGGTTGACGCGGATGATCTCGCCTTCGGGGTCGCCGGCACCGAAGAACTGCTGGCGCACCGTCTCGCCGATGAGGCAGACGCCGGTGCCCGAGCGGGTTTCCGAATCACTGAACGGGCGGCCCGAAACCAGCTTCCAGTCGCGGGCATCGAGATAGGCGCTGTCGGTTCCGGTGACGCCCGAGGTCAGGCTTTCGGTGCCGAAAATGACGCGCACCTGCTTTTGCGACGCCGGCGAGATGGCGCGCGAGCCGTCCAGATGCGCGGCAAGCGCTGCAAGATCTTTGTCGCCCAGCGGCCGGACCACCTGGTCGAGCCCTCCAGGTCCGCCGGGCCCGGCCGGACGGCCGGAACGGATGACGAGCAGATTGCTGCCGAGCTTGGAAATATCGGACTTGACCTTCTCGGTGGTACCCGAGCCGATGGTCAGCATGGCGATGACGGCGGCGACGCCGATGACGATGCCGAGCAGCGTCAGGAACGAGCGCAGCACGTTGCGGCGGATGGAGCGGAGTGAGAGACGGACGGTTTCCCAGATCATGGCTAGGCCATCTCGAGATTGGCTGTGTCGGAGGCGACATGGCCATCGAGGAAACGGATCGTGCGCTGCGCATAGCCGGCAACATCGGCTTCGTGCGTGACCATGGCGATAGTCAGCCCGAGCTCGCTGTTCAGCTGCGTCAGGAGTTCCATGATCTCGTGCGTGCGGGCGGTGTCGAGATTGCCGGTCGGCTCGTCGGCGACGAGCAGCGTCGGCCTGGTGACGATGGCGCGCGCGATCGCCACGCGCTGCTGCTGGCCGCCGGAGAGCTCGGCCGGCGTATGATGCTCGCGGCCGACAAGGCCGACCTCGGCAAGCGCCTGCATGGCCAGGCCGCGGCGCTCGCGGGCACCAACGCCGCGATAGATCAGCGGCAGTTCGACATTCTCGGCGGCCGTGGTGCGCGGCAAGAGGTTGTAGCCCTGGAAAACGAAGCCGACATAAAGGTTGCGCAGCACGGCGCGGCGGTTGCGATCGAGACGGCCGGCGTCGATGCCTTCGAAGCTGTAAGTCCCAGCGGTCGGCGTGTCGAGGCAGCCAATGATGTTCATGGCCGTCGATTTGCCCGAACCGGACGGGCCCATGATGGCGACGAATTCGCCGCGCCTGATGGCAAGGTCGACGCCGGCCAGCGCATGCACCCGGGCTTCGCCCTGGCCATAGCTTTTCCAGACCTTGTCGAAGCCGATGAGGATCGCGCCCGATGCCACGATCAGCTCCGCTGCTGCGAGGCGGTAATGACTTGCGCGCCTTCCTCCAGGCCGGAGACGATCTCGGTCAGTTCGCCATCTGTCGAGCCGACCCTGACGTTGACCGGATGGGGCCGCCCATTTTCCAGCACATAGAGCGTGCGCGAGCCGTCGGTGGGCTTCGTCGCCGCCTGGCGCTGGCGGTTGCCGCCGGGGCGTCCCATGCGGCCGGTGAACACGTCGGTGAGGCTCCAGCCGCGCTCCGCCGTCTGCGCCGGCCGGTAGCGGAAGGCGATCGACGGCACGGTGAGCACGTTCCTGGCCTGCTTGGTGACGACCGAGACGGTGGCTGTCATGCCGGGCCGTAACAGAAGCTCGCTATTGTCGACGTCCAGCCTTGCATCGTAAGTGACGACGCCGTCGGTGGTGACCGAGGCATAGGAGATGTCGCGGATCTCGGCGTCGAACGGCCGTTCCGGGAAGGCATCGACGGTGAAGCGCGCATGCTGCCCGGGTTTGACGGCGCCGATATCGGCCTCGTCGACCGCAGCTTTCAGTTCCATGTTCTTCAAATCCGCGGCGATGACGAACAGCACCGGCGCCTGCAGCGACGAGGCGACCGTCTGGCCGGGATCGACCGAGCGCGTCAGTATGATGCCATCGATCGGAGCGTAGATGGTGCTCTTGGCAAGATCCGTCTGCTGCGCCTTGAGATCGGCATTGGCCATGGCGAGGTTGGCTTTGGCGATATCAAGCGCCGCCTTCGAGCGGTCGCGGGTGGCGGTTGCCGCTTCAAGCGACTGGTCCGTCGCCATGCCGCGCTTGGTCAGTTGTACCGCGCGCACCAGGCCCTTTTCGTTTTCGGCCACGGTCACGGTGGCGTCCTCGACGCTCGCCGCCGCCGCCTTGGCCGAGGCCTGGGCGCGCTCGATCTGCACCTCCAGCTTGGCGGTGTCGAGCGCGGCCAGCACATCGCCCTTCTTCACCAGCTGGTTCTCGTTGACCGAGACCGAGCGGACGACGCCCGAGAGTTCGCTGGAAATATCGACCTGGGTGAGGGGCTGCAGCGTGCCGGTAGCCGAAACCGCGACGGTAAGATCGGCCATGGTAGCCAGTGTCGTGGTATACTCGATCTTGGCGGGCGAGCCCGCGTACCACTGGTAGCCGACAAAAGCCGCGGCGACGGCAAGCAGTGCGAACACTGCGTAAAGCCAACGGCGACGGCGTTTTGTCTTCAGGCCCTGGTGGTCAAGCCCGAGCGCCGTCTCGATGGCGGAAGCGGATTCCGTCTTTGGCAGATTGACAATCTGGTCCACGCCGGACCCCTATGTTCAGTGATATCCCATCAGTGCACAAATCAGGCCTTATGGTTCAAAATTCAAATTAAATTTCGCTCATGTTGGGAATGAGGCAGAGGACTTACTGAGATGCAGCCGCGGAATTACTTGCTTTACGACGTATTCACCACCAACCGGCTGGCCGGCAATCCGCTGGCCGTGGTGCTCGACTGTGATGGGCTGGACGTTGCGGCGATGCAGGCGGTGGCGCGCGAGTTCAACCTGTCCGAAACCGTCTTCGTGCTGCCGCCGGACAACCCGAAGCACCGGGCCCGCATCCGTATCTTCACGCCCGACTATGAAATGCCGTTCGCCGGCCACCCAACCGTCGGCTCGGCGATAGCGCTCGCCGAAATGGCGGGAGAGGCCGCCGGCATCTTCGTGCTCGAGGAGAATATCGGCCCGGTGCGCTGCGCTGTCAGCAAGCACGACGGTTCGACCTTCGCCGAGTTCGACCTGGCGAAACTGCCGGAGCAACTGGAATTGTCGGCCGATCCCGAGGCGATCGGCGCCGCCCTTGGCCTCGGGCCGCACGAGATCGGCTTCGAGAACCACCGCGTTTCGTTCTGGTCGGCGGGCGTGCCCTACGTGGCTATCCCCGTCGCCAATCTGGAGGCGGCCGCCCGGATCAGGCTGGACAACCAGGCCTGGTCGGAGCTCGCACCACGCAAGAGCGATTGGGCCTTCGCCAGCCCCTATGTCTATTGCCGCGAGACGGTACACCATGACAGTGCCTTCCATGTCCGCATGATCGTGCCCGGCAGTCCGTCCTACGAGGATCCGGCGACCGGTTCGGCGGCGGCCGCCTTCGCCGGCGCGATCATGCATTTCGACGGCCCGACGGACGGCGTTTCACAACTGTGGATCGAGCAAGGGCTGGAGATGGGCCGGCCTTCGCGCATCCGCCTCGAACTGAATGTCGAAGGCGGCAAACTGACCGCCGCCCGCATCGGTGGCCATGCGGTCAAGGTGGCTGAAGGCAGGTTGTATGTCTGATCCTACCCTTACGCTTCGTCATCCCAGGGCGGAGCAGGAGCGAAGCGACGTAGCGAAGACCCTAGGATCCATGCCGTGGCCGGACGGCAACCCGCCGACGATGAAAGCTGGACTTCAACTAGCCGCCGTCTTCTGCTCATTTGCGGACGGATGCTAATCCGCGTCGCTGCGTTCTTCGACGACTGTCACGGCGTGGATCCCAGGGTCTGCGCTCCGCTTCGCGTTCGCTCCGCCCAGGGGATGACGAGACCCCGTGCGATTTGTCGGGAAATGAATCCGGCAGGGCTGGACATGGCGGATATCGGCGGCTATATGCCCGCCAACGCCGGTTTTGCCGGCCGAGTGGGTGCGTAGCTCAGTTGGTAGAGCAGCTGACTCTTAATCAGCGGGTCCACAGTTCAATCCTGTGCGCACCCACCAAATTTTTCAGAAAATTGGTGGAAAGACCTAGAAAGCGGGATGTTTCGCCGCTATCGGGTGGCCGCATTTATGCAACCGCTATTGGATAGTCGGCCGCAGACAGCTGAGGATCGCCCGCACTATGGCCAAGACGCCGTCGACGGCATCGAAGCTTGTCCTGCTTTTACCGACGGTCCATTTAAGGTCGAGTGCTTCGGGCAAACGGAGGTCCTGACAGACAAAACAGCCTGAAAGCATAAAGAGGTCTAGATGTCTCGGATCGCCTTCCGAATAGTAAGGAAATTGGAAGAACAACCTTATGGGACCACCATATGCCAGCTTGAAGGTCATCGAGAATCTAATTTCGTGACCAAATCTATCTTCGATAATTCCGCTAAAACTAAGGTCTCGGGCATCGTAGTGATGCAACTGCGTCGATAATCCCAAAGAATCCCAAGCCCTGAGGGTGCGCTTTCAGTTCTTTGCCATTGGGGAATTTTGCCTCTGCAGGATCGTAGGGAAGGGGTGGATCGATGTAGTCTGTCTCGGTTCGCCAATCTTCCGCGGCGCTGCGAAGATCTTCAAAAATCTGAACGATTCTCGGGTCTGTCTGCTCGCCAGAAAAGATTGAGATTCGCCATTGAGAAATCATCTCGCATAGCTCTTCGACCGTATGGCCCGATCGCTCTGCCCAATCCTCGGTGGCGAGTATCCACGGCGAATTGTATTTCAGCCCGGCAAAAGCGCCGCTCTTGCTGTCGAAATCTCTGATGATCCGAGCAAGAATATCGCGAAGCCCCTGTTTGGGGTCTCCGAAAATCTGTGAGGGTTTGTTCATCAACGCGATCCGCGCTTGGCTCCGCCTTACTTCTCCGAAACACCAGCTTCCGCAAAGCTTGCCATACGGGCGTGGCATTCGAGTGCCGAGCGGACGATGTTGACGGCGAGGCAGGCGCCGGAGCCTTCACCGAGCCGCATGCCGAGGTCGAGCAAGGGTGGCAGGCCGAGCGCTTCGAGCAGGCGGCGGTGGCCGGATTCGGCTGAGACGTGAGCGGCCATGGTATGAGCGAGGCCAGCAGGGTGCAGCGCTACCAAGGGTGCGGCGGCGGCGGTGCAGACGAAGCCGTCGAGCAGCACCGGCACGCCGAGATGGCGCGCCGCCAGTGTTGCGCCCAAGATCGCCGCGAGCTCGCGGCCGCCGAGGGCTGCCGCTACCTTCAGGGGGTCGGCTAGCGCCGGGGCGTGGCGCTTCAGGCCGGCCTCGATGGCGACGATCTTGCGCACGAGGCCGGCGTCGTCGACGCCGGTGCCACGCCCTGTCCATCGCTCCGCGCCGCCGCCGAACAGCGCGGTCGAGATGGCCGCCGCCGGCGTGGTGTTGCCGATGCCCATTTCGCCGAAACATACAAGGTCGAGATTCCTGCTGATCGCGTCGTAGCCTGCCGAGACGGCGGCGAGGAAGGCTTCGTCGTCCATCGCCGGCTCTTGCGTGAAGTCGCCGGTCGGGCGGTCGAGGTCGAGCGGGATGACGTCGAGTTCGGCGCCGGCCACGCGGGCAAGCTGGTTGATGGCGGCGCCGCCGCCGGCGAAATTCGCCACCATCTGCACGGTGACTTCCGAAGGGAAAGCCGACACTCCTTGCGCGGTGACGCCGTGGTTGCCGGCGAAGACAAAGATCTTGACGCGGTCGAGTTTTGGCATGTCGCGGCCCTGCCAGCGCGCCAGCCAGGCGGCAATTGTCTCGAGCCGGCCGAGGCTGCCTTGCGGCTTGGTCAGCGTGTCCTGGCGGCGGGCGACGGCGTTGGCCGCGGCGTCGCTGCCAATGGGCAGGTCGAGGCAGGCGGCGCGCAGTTCATCGAGCGATTTGAAAGGCATGGGGGCAAAATCTCCGAAACAGAGTCAGGACAGGGAAACAGAAGCGACAAGCAGGATTGCGATCTCGCCGAGCTGCTGCAGGGCACCGACCGTATCGCCGGTCTGGCCGCCGATTTGGTTGAGGCAAAGCGCGCGGAAGGCGGCAAACAACAGCCCGAGCAGGATGAGCGCGAAAACGGCGCCGCCGAGCCCAAGCGCCAGCAGCGCAACCGCGCCGAGCACGGCACCGATACCAGCGGTTTCAGCGGATACGGTGCCTGCATCGACCGAGAGGCCGTCGGCGCGGGCCGGCGGCAGCAGGTGCATGAAAGCGCCGAGCAGGCCGCGCGAGGCGGCATGCGCGGCAATGAGAGCCCAGAAGACATGAGCAGGGCCGGCGAATTCCGAGAGCACGCTCCAGCGGATCAGCAGCGAGATCGCTAGCGCGCAGGCACCATAGGCGCCGATGCGGCTGTCGCGCATGATCTCCAGCTTTCTGTCGCGTGTCTTGCCGCCGCCAAAACCGTCGGCGACATCCGAAAGCCCGTCCTCATGCAGGCAGCCGGTAGCGAGCAAGATCGCGGCAAGGGCCAACGCGGCAACAGGACCTGCGGCTAGGCCGAGCCTTGTGCCGATGGCGTAGACCAGCGCACCGACCAGAGCGACGGCGAGACCGGCAACGGGTGCAGCCCAGATCGCAGCGGCAAGGCTGCGGCCACGGAAGTCGGCTCTCGGCAGCGGCATCCGGGTAAAGAAGACGAGGCAAAGCGCGATATCATAGAGAATTTGCTGTTGCGAGGGGATCTGGAGTTTGAGCATGATCTATTCCGAAAACCGGCTACCACTTTTCGGGATCATGCTCTCGCCCCTCGCAATGGCATGGAAGAACGTGCCGCTGACATTGCCGCGCCGGTAGCCGGAGGCGCCGAGCGGATTGCCTTGACCGTCGGCGAGGTCGGCCAGCGGCTCGTCATTGCCGGTCGCAATCATCTGCGCATAATGGAATTCGTGGCCGCGGATCAGCGTGCCTTGGCTGCCGAGCGGACACTCAGAACGCAGCCGTGCCTCGCGGTAACCGAGGTTCATCTTGCGCTTGGCGAAGCTGGTCGAATGACCGAGCAGGCCGAGCATCGGATGCGTCTCGCCCGACGCGTCCTCGAGCGCTTCGCCCAACACCATGAAGCCGCCGCACTCGCCATGCACCGGCCGCTTGGCGGCGAACCTCGCCATGCCCGCCCTGAAATTCGCCGCGGCCGCGAGGCGGCCGGCGTGAAGCTCGGGATAGCCGCCGGGCAGCCAACAGACGTCGCTATCGTCGCCAGGCGCCTCATCGGCGAGCGGCGAGAACGGAACGATCTCGGCGCCAGCCTTGCGCCAATGCATGACGACATGCGGATAGAGGAAGGTGAAGGCGGCGTCCTCGGCGAGTGCAATGCGCTGGCCGGGCGGCGGCAGCGCGTCGCCGAAATTGCCCGGCGCAGGCGTGAATGGCGCCGCCAGCGCCATGATGGCGTCGAGGTCGAGCGAGCGCTCGACCATGTCGGCCAGCCGGTCGAGATGCGCCATCAGATTCTCATATTCGCCGGCCTGGACGAGGCCGAGATGGCGCTCGGGCAGGTTGAGCGAGGGATCGCGCAGGATGGCGCCGACGACAGGCAGGCCGAGTGCCTCGATGGCATCGCCGCATAGCCGGCGGTGGCGCTCGCTGCCCAGCCGGTTGAGCACGACCCCGGCCATGCGTACATCCGGGTCATAGGTGGCAAATCCCTTGGCGACGGCTGCTGCCGTGGTCGATTGACCGGAGACATCGAGCACAAGCAGCACCGGCAGACCATAGAGTCGGGCGAGATCGGCGGCCGAACCGGATCGTCCTGGAGCAGCCGGAATCCCGTCGAACAGGCCCATGGCGCTTTCGAGAAAGATAAAATCGGCATCCTCGGTCGCTTCGCCGGCCAGCGCGTTAAGCAGGGCGGGCGGCATTGCCCAGCTGTCGAGATTGACGCCGGACAAGCCTGTGGCGGCGGTGTGGAAGCCGGGATCGATATAGTCCGGGCCGGACTTGGCGCCGCGCACCTTCAGGCCGCGCCGGGCGAGGGCGCGTAGAATGCCGATAGTGACGCTGGTCTTGCCCGAGCCCGAGCGCGGCGCGCCGATGATGATGGCGCGGGTCATGGCTCACCCGCCAGTGCCGCGCGCATCCCGACGATGCCGCCGACGACGATCAGCGCCGGCGAGGTCAGACCGGCGGCCGCTGTCTCTTCCGCAATCGTGGCGAGCGTGGCGACGACGATACGCTCCTGCGGCGTCGTCGCGGCAACGATGACCGCGGCGGGCGTCGAAGATGGCAGGCCGCCCTCGAGCAGCGAAGCGGCGATCAGCGGCAGGTTGGCCATGCCCATATAGATGACCACCGGCTGGCCGGTGCGGGCGATTGCCGCCCAGTCGAGATCATCATCGGTGCCGGCGGCATGGCCGGTCGCCAGGATCAGCGCCTTGTTGATGCCGCGCATGGTGCCGGGAATGCCGGTCGCGGCCAGCGCGCTGAGGCCGGACGTCAGGCCAGGCAGGATGCGGAACGGGATAGTTTCCCCGGCCAACGCCAGCGCCTCTTCGCCGCCACGCCCGAAAATATAGGGGTCGCCGCCCTTCAGCCTGACGACGCGCCGGCCCGCGCGCGCCAGCCGGACCAGCAGAGCGGTGATGTCGTCCTGCTTCATCGACGGCTTGCCGCCGCGTTTGCCGGCATAGAACAGTTCCGCGCCCTCGGCGACAGCGACGACTTCTGGCGAGACCAGCGCGTCATAAACCAGCGCGTCGCACTGTCCGAGGGCGGCCAGCACTTCCAGCGTCAGGCAGCCGGGATCGCCAGGGCCGGCGCCGGCCAGCCAGACATGCCCGGGCTCAAGCTGGCGCGGCTTGAAGTTGAGCCGGGTGAGCGCCTGCTCGACCGTAGTGTTTCTGTTGCTGCCGCTCACAATCCGTCCCGTCCGCGAAAGCGTCGCTGGTAGTGCGCGTCGTACAGTGAACTTTCGCCAAAGCCCTCCGCCGCCAGCGAGCGGCCGACGAAGATGATTGCCGTGCGTTCCATCGGATCGGCGGCCAGTTGCGCCTCGATGGTGGCCAGCGTGCCGGTCAGCACGCGCTCGTCCGGCCAGGAAGCACGGAAGACGACCGCCACCGGGCAATCGGCGCCATAGAACGGCGTCAGTTCGGCGACGATCCGGTCGACAGCGTGGATGGCAAGGTGGATGGCCAGCGTGGCGCCGGTGCGGCCAAAGCCGGCCAGCGTTTCGTCGGGAGGCATTTGCGAGGCGCGGCCGGAGATGCGGGTCAGCACCAGGCTTTGCGCGACTTCTGGAATGGTCAGCTCGCGGCGCAGCGCTGCCGCCGCAGCGGCGAAGGACGGCACGCCCGGCGTCAGCGTGTAAGGAATGCCGTGCTTTTCCAGCCGGCGGATCTGCTCGGCAACGGCGCTCCACACCGAAAGATCGCCGGAATGCAGGCGGGCGACATCATTGCCGGCCGCGTGGGCTGCCAGATATTCGGCCTCGATCTCGTCGAGCGACATCGGCGCGGTGTCGATCAACCTCGTTCCGGGCGCGCAGTGCTGCAACAGCTCCGGCGCGACGATCGATCCGGCATAGAGGCAGACGGGACAACTGCCGAGCAGGCGGCTGCCGCGCAAGGTGATGAGGTCGGCAGCACCCGGGCCGGCACCGATGAAGTGAACGGTCATGCCGCATCTCCGCTGATGGCGATGGCGCAAGTGACAGCACCGAGCACGGTGCGCGGCCCGAGCAGTTTTGCGCCTTTGCCGGCGGCGGCAAGCGCCGAGGCTTCGGAAACCGACGGCGTGCCGGCATGCTCCTGCGATAGGTCGGAACGGCTGGTCGTAGATGCGGCTTTGAGTTCATCCTGCTCGACGACGATCACCGGAAGGCGGAGTTCGCGTCCGGCGGCGAAGATTGCCGCTTCATCCTGCTTGAGAGACGCGGTCGCGAGGGCTGAAAGCGCGGGCAGGGCAAGCCCGTGCGCCTCCAGCGCGGTTTCTACCGCGGCAAGCACGTCCGTTGCGCTGACGCCTTTGCGGCTGCCGATGCCCGCGACCATCATGGCTTGACCCAGCTCCATTGGGTAACCGGCATAGCCGGCCGCCACGCCTGCATCGAACCGACCGGCGAAGCACGGGATATAGCAATGCGGGTGAACTGGCCGCCGTGCGCGGCGTGACGGGAAAGCAGCAGTGCCTCCATCTCCAGGGTCACCGCATTGGCGACGAGGCGGCCGCCGGCAGGCAAGGCATCCATGGCTCCCTCCAGCACGCCGGCATCGCTGCCGCCGCCGCCGATAAAGATCGCCGCGGGCGTCTCCAGCCCAAGCGCTTGCGGTGCCGAACCTTCAACGACGGCAAGACCGGGAACGCCGCAAGCCGCGGCGTTGCGTCGGATGCGCGCGGCGCGGGCCGGATCTGCCTCAACGGCGATCGCACGCATGGAGGGATGGGCCAGCATCCACTCGATGCCGATCGAGCCTGAGCCAGCGCCGATATCCCACAGCAACTCGCCGCGTCTTGGCGCGAGAGCGGACAGGGTGACGGCGCGCACTTCGCGCTTGGTGATCTGGCCGTCGTGCTCGAACAAATGATCGGCAAGGCCTGATGTCAGCGGCAGGATGCGTGCTTGCGAAGTCGATTCAACTTCGATCGCGAGCACGTTGAGCGGGTTGATCTTTTCGAGGGCGAAAGTGCCGGCGCTCGCCGAGCGCAGCCTTTCGTTCGGCCCATCCAGCGCCTCCAGAACGGTCAGCTGCGAGGCGCCGAAGCCGAGCTCTGTCAGCAGACCGGCAATCGCTTCCGGTGCATCGCTGTCCGAGGTCAGCGCGAGAATGCGGGTGCAAGGATGCAGCAACGGCCGGATCAGGTCGAGCGAGCGGCCATGCAGCGAAATGGTCTCGACGTACTGCAGCGCCCAGCCCAGGCGTGAGGCGGCCAGCGAAAAGGCCGAGGGCGCGGGGATCACCCGCATACCCTCTGCCGCGACCTTGCGGGCGAGGGTGACGCCGACACCGTGGTAGAAGGGATTGCCGGAGGCCAGCACGCAGACGCGTCTGCCGGAGAGCGCCAGCACGTCGCGCAGCTCGGCATCGAAAGGTGTCGGCCAGGCGCGCGCTTCACCTTTGGCGAGCGACGCGACGAGGGCAAGGTGGCGCTTGCCGCCGAAGACGAATTCGGCCTCCGCGATCAACCGCTTGGCCTCGTCGCCGAGACCCGCTACACCGTCCTCGCCGATGCCGATGATCGTGAGCCACTTTGAGGTGAGCTTGGCGCCGCGCGGAGCTTCAGCAGGCATGATGACCCACCGCATTCTGATCCTCGGCGGAACCACCGAAGCCCGGCAACTGGCCGGAAAGCTGGCCGCGCGCGCGGATATTTCGGTCATGCTGTCGCTGGCCGGCCGCACCGAAAACCCGGCCGCGCAGGGGGTGCCGGTGCGGGTCGGCGGCTTCGGCGGTGCCGGCGGGCTGGCGGCATATCTCCGCCAGAACAAGATCGACCTGCTGATCGACGCCACGCATCCCTATGCGGCGCGAATCTCCGGCAATGCGGCGGAAGCGGCGCGCATGACCGGCGTGCCTATCGTTGCGCTCAGGCGTCCCGGATGGGAGGCGGTCGAAGGTGATCGCTGGATGTTGGTCGACACCGTTGCCAGCGCGGTGACGGCTTTGGGATCGGTGCCGCGCCGCGTGTTCCTGGCGCTCGGGCGACAGGAGGTCGCTGCCTTCAAGGCCGCCCCCCAGCATCATTATCTCATCCGCAGTGTCGACCCGGTCGAGCCCAGGCTCGCTGTGCCTGACGCGACCTATCTCTTGGCGCGCGGGCCGTTTCATGAGGTCGATGAGCGCGCGCTGCTCGGAAGCCGTGGCATCGAAGTCGTTGTTTCCAAAAATAGCGGCGGCGAGGCGACCTACGGCAAGATCGCGGCGGCGCGAGCGCTGGGGATCGAGGCGGTGATGATCCGCAGGCCGGCGCTGCCGGACGTCACGTCGGCTGAGACCGTCGAATCTCTTGCCGAGATGGTCGATCATTTTCTGGTCGGTCATGTTCTTGGGCCCGCTGCCGAACGCGGCGTGTAGACCAGCGCGGCCTTGTCACCCCGCTTGATGATCCTGGTTTCCGGCGAGCCGATGATGATGCAGGTCGACATGTCGGCCTTCGCGGCATCGGCGTCGGCCAGCAGAAAAACCTCGATGCGCTCGTCGGGACGGCCGGCGGCACGGCCGAAGATCACCGGCGTGGTGCCGGGCAGGATCGCAGCAAGGCATTCGAAGGCGCGGCCTAGCTGCCATGGGCGCGCCTTACTGATCGGGTTGTAGAGCGCGATTACGAAGCCGGCGCCGGCTGCCGCCAGCAGGCGTAGCTCGATCAGGTCCCACGGCTTCAGATTGTCGGACAGCGAGATGGCGCAGAAATCATGGCCGAGCGGCGCGCCGATGCGGGCGGCAACGGCGAGCATGGCGGTGATGCCAGGCACGATGGCGATGTCGACCGCGCGCCATTCGGGCGGGCCCGCCTCGATCGCCTCGCAGACAGCCGCGGCCATGGCGAAGACGCCGGGATCGCCGCCCGACACGACGGCGACATCGTGGCCTTCCACAGCCTTCAGCAGCGCGTCCCTGGCGCGCGCGAGTTCCTCGCGATTGTCGGAAGCGACGCGAATCTGGTCGGGGCGCAGATCGAGCCGGTCGAGATAGGGTTTATAGCCATAGAAGAATTTTGCCTCGGCAACGGCACGGCTTGCCTCCGGCGTCACCTGGTCGGCGTTGCCGGGCCCGAGGCCGATGACAGTGAGGCGGCCGCTCATGCTTCGGCTTTCAATGCGCTTGGCCGGCCCGACCAGCCGGCCACCAGCACGATGGCGAAATAAGGCGCCTGGTCATCCTTTTTGTCGGCAAGCCGCATCGAGACACCGCCCGGCATGGTGCCGCGCTCGACATAGATGGCCCGCGCCAGCTTGTCGGTTGCCTCCAGCGCGCGCCTGATCTTGGGCAGGTTGCGGCCGACCTTCATGATCACCGCAGCGTCGGTGTCGGCGAGGCGACGCGTCAGCTCGAATTCGCTCATGGTGCCCGGCAGCACCGTCAGCACGTCATCGCCCTGGACGATCGGCAGGCCGGTCGCCGACCAGCAGCCGGACATGGCGGTGACGCCGGGAATGACTTCGGTCGGAAAACGGTGCGCCAGCCGGACATGAAGATGCATGTAGGAGCCGTAGAAAAGCGGGTCGCCTTCCGAAAGCACAGCGACCATCCTGCCGGCGCTGAGGTGCGCGGCGACCTTTTCGGCCGATTGCTCGTAGAAATCGGTGATCTGCGAGCGGTAATCGCTGTGGTCCTTGTCGATCTCGGTCGTCACCGGATAGAGCAGCGGCAGTTCAATCAAATCGGGGCGAAAATGGGTTTCGACGATGGCCCGGGCGTTGCTGTTGTTGCCGCGCTTGGCGAAATGCGCGACGACATCGGCCTCAGCCAGCGCGCGCACTGCCTTCAGCGTCAAGAGTTCCGGGTCGCCGGGTCCGGTGCCGACGCCGACAAGCCTGCCTTTTGCAATCGCATTCATAGGCCCGGCCTCGCCAATGCATTGAGGGCGGCGGCGGTCATGGCGCTGCCGCCCAGCCGGCCGCGCACGATGGCGTAAGGCACGCCATAGGAATTTTCGGCCAGCGCATCTTTCGATTCAGCGGCGCCGACAAACCCGACCGGCATGCCGATGATCGCCGCCGGCTTCGGCGCGCCGTCGCGCAGTTTTTCCAGCAGATAGAAAAGGGCTGTCGGCGCATTGCCGATGGCGACGACCGAACCGGCCATGCGCTCGCCCCACAGGTCGATCGCGGCGGCCGAGCGGGTGTTGCCGATCTTTTTCGCGATGTCGGCGGTCCGCGGATCGCGCAGCGTGCAGATCACATCGTTGCCGGCCGGCAGCCGGGCGCGCGTGACGCCGTGCGAGACCATCTGCGCGTCGCAGAAGATCGGCGCGCCGGCGCCCAGGGCCGTGCGCGCGGCGGCGACGAAATCGCTCGAGAAAACGAAGTGCCTGCAAGCATCGACCTGGCCGCAGGCGTGGATCATGCGGATAGCGATTTCGGCCTCGGCTTCGGAAAAGCGCGACAGGTCGGCCTCGGCGCGGATAATGGCGAAGGAGCGCTCGTAGATCGCCGTGCCGTCATGGATGTAGTCGTAGGCGTTCTGGGCGGGCATGCTCATTCCTGTCGGTAGATTTCGGTGATGCCGGCCGCGCCGAGCCTTGCCAGGCAGGCGGCAGCGGTTTCGCCGGAATGTCGTGCGCTGCGGATCATCGCTGCAACGCGGCCGATGCCGTGCGCGGCGTCGTAGCCCGGCCTGTATCCGGCGGGCAATGCCTTTGCCGTCCCGTCCACGACAAGTCCGGCTCCGTTTTCGCCACCGACCAGGGTCAGCGCCGCCGGACCGGGATGGGCGCAACCCTTGGCGCAGCCGGAGATGTGCAGCGTCAGCGAGGAATCGAGGATATCGCGGTCTTCCACGGCGATGGTCTCGGCGATGTTGCGTGTCGCGATGCGGCCCGAGGCACAGGCGGAAGCACCCGGGCAGGCGGCGATCCTGGTGCGCGGATCGGCTGCGTCGGTGACGAAGCCGAGGGTTGCGGCGGTTTTCTGGAGTGAAAGACATGCGGCTGGGGAGAGGCCAAGCAAAAGCAGCGTGCGACCCGGCGCCAGACGGATTTCGGTGGTGCCGAGGATGAGGGCGTATTGGGTGAGATCGATAAGTTTTTGCGCTGGTATGCTGCCGAACGGCAGGCCGATGCCGAGGGAGGTACTGCCGGCTGCCAGATCGAAAACTCCGATGGGCCGGCGATCCTTCGCGCCCCCCTCTGTCCTGCCGGACATCTCCCCCTCTAGGGGGGAGATTGCGCCTTCGTCTCCGATTTCGCCAATCGCCGAAGGTGCTGGGGGGAAGCCGCCGGCGAAGCTGCCGATCTCCCCCCTTGTGGGGGAGATGTCCGGCAGGACAGAGGGGGGCGCGACGGATCGCCAACTTGCGAGAGATCTCAGCTGCCTCGCCGTCAAATCCCGCGCATGGGCATCGCGGCCCTTTTCGGCAACCATCCTGAGAATGGCGACGGCGATGTCACAAGCCGCATCTTCCTCGGACATCGCCAGCGGCGTGGCACCCTGCGCATCTCCGGCGAGCGATACCCGCCACTTAATTCCGTCGGCGGCCCGCACCCCGACCAGCCTGACATCGGCCGTAACCGCATCCATTGTCAGCTGCCCGCCGCCGTCGACGATCACCGAAACCTTCGGGCCAAGGCGTTGCGTAACACCGGCGTCCTCAATTGCCGCCCGAATCCGCTCCGCCATCGGGCGCGGGTCGGCTATCTCCTCCTGGTCGAGCCCAGCCAGCGGGCCGGTCTCGACCGGCACGCCGGTGCGCACCGCGATGCCGAGCGCATCGACCTCCATCGCCAGCAGCCGCGCGCTTGCCGGCGTCAGGCCGCGGATCTGCAGGCTGCCGCGGGCGGTCACTTCCATGATGCCGTTGCCATGGCGCAAGGCGGATTCGCAGAGTCCGATCAACGATTTCGGCAACAGTCCTCCAGCGACCGGATTGAGCCGCACCAGCAGCCCGTCGCCGGTCTGCATCGGCGCCGAGAAAGCGGGGCAGGCGCCACGGCGCGAGAAAGCGTTCATGCCGCCACTCCCAGAGCTTGCGCTTCGGCAATCAGTGCGGCGAGATCGTCATCGATCGAATTGCGCAGCGGATGCCAGAGCCCGCGCCGCCGTGCCGACAGCAAACGCTCGGCAATCACCTTCGCCGCCGCCGGGTTCTCGCGCAGGATGAAGGCGCGGACCACGGGGTCGCCAAGATAGGCGTCGTGCACCGCCTCGATCAGCGTGCCCGATATGGCATGGGTAGTCTCAGCAAAGCCGACAAGCCGGTCGACCGTCTCGGCGAATTCCGAGGCGCCGCGCGGGCCATGACGCATCTGGCCGGCGATGAAGCGCGGATTGACGGCGCGTGCCCGCACGACGCGCGACACGGCCTCACTGATCGAGCGCGGCTTCGGTCTTTGCGGGTCCGTGGTGTCGAGGACGATCACGTCGGCGTTTTTGCCGAGCGCGGCAACCGCTGCCGAAAAGCCGCCGATGAAGGCGACGTCGGCCGAGCCTTCGAGGATGTCGCGGCCGGGGTCGTCGCCGGTATGAACCAGAAGGTCGGCCTCGGCGAGGCGATCCTCGAACGCGCCGGGCGCCGAAATGCCTTTGCCCTCGGAGCCGCCATAGGCGTGCGAGGTGGCGGCGAGATAGGTGCGGCCGATCTCTTCGCGCGCGGCCCAGTCGCCGCTCGACAACAAGTCCTCGACGCCCGCGCCGTAAGTGCCCGGCGAGGTGCCGAAAATGCGCGGGCTGATCTTGCCGTCGATGCGGGTCCTAGCGGCGAGCGGGTTTTCCGAAGCGTCCTCGTCGCGGGTCGCCACCGCGTTGGCCGCGGCGTCGATCAGCGCGATCTGGGTCGGGAACATGTCGCGGAACAGGCCCGATATGCGCCAGGTGACATCGATGCGCGGACGGCCGAGTGTTGCCGGCGGCAGCACATCTATGCCGGTGATGCGGCCGGTGGCGGAATCCCATTGCGGCCGGCAGCCCATCAGCGCCAGGCCTTGCGCGATCTCCTCACCGCCGGTGCGCAGCGAGGCCGAGCCCCACAGGTCGATGACCAGCGAGCGCGGCCAGTCGCCATGCGATTGCATGTAGCTGCGGACCACTTCTTCCGCTGCCACCTTGCCCAGATCATAGGCGGTCGGCGTCGGCATGGTGCGCGGGTCGGCGGTGAACAGATTGCGGCCGGTCGGCAGCACATCGCGCCGACCCCGTGCCGGCGCACCGGCCGGACCGGCAGCGACGTGGCGGCCGTCGAGGGCGGCAAGCAGCGCGGTTTTTTCAGCTGCCGCACTTTGCCGCCGTACCGGATCAGCCTCGCCTTCCGGCGAGCGGCCGTAAATGTGCAGGCCGTCCTTGATGGCGAAATCCTTGAGATCGCAGAGCCAGGCGTCGATGCGGCGCAAAGCCTCGTCGGCTGCGTCGGTCCTGGCGACGCCTGCCTCTGAGGCGAGGCCGGTCTTTTCCGCCGTCTCGACGATCAGCTTCGCCAGGCGGTCGCGGCGGCGGCGGTCGAGCCCGTCGGCCTGAGCATATTCGTCAACCAGTCGTTCAAGCCTGTGCTGGTTTTCGTCCAGCCCGGCGCCGGTCAGCGGCGGCGGCAGATGGCCGAGCGTGACGGCGGCAATGCGCCGCTTGGCCTGCGCTGCCTCTCCCGGGTTGGAGACGATGAAGGGATAGATGACGGGCAGGGGACCGGTGACTATCTCGGGAAAGCAGTTTTCGCTGAGCGCCACGGTCTTGCCGGGCAGCCACTCCAGCGTGCCGTGGGCGCCGACATGGACAATTGCATGGATGCCGAGCGACTTGCGCAGCCAGAGGCCAAAGGCGACCAGCGCATGGCGCGGCGGCAGCGTCGGGTCGTGATAGTCGGCGCGGCGGTCGGCTGAGCGCCCGCGGTCAGGTGCGAGTGCCACGGTGACGTTGCCGAAGGTGGCTGCGCGGAAGGCGAATTTTGCGGCGGCAGGCGCTTGAACACCCCCCTCTGTCCTGCCGGACATCTCCCCCTCAAGGGGGGAGATTGGCAGCTTCGGCGCTCTGTCCACCCCTGCGACGTTGGAGATTGGCGAAAACAGAGATGACAGCGCAATCTCCCCCCTTGAGGGGGAGATGTCCGGCAGGACAGAGGGGGGTGCCTCGCACAAACTTGTCTCATCTGCCGCATTCCCCCATGCGGCCGTCACGGCAGCTATCGCTTCAGCAGGCAATTCCGCCGAGTACCCGAGATAGTCCTCAAACCCCAACCCTTCACCTCCACGCTCCAGCACCTCCAGCAACTCGCGCGGCGTTTGCGGAATCCTTTCAACGGCGTAGCCCTGTTCGCTCAGGTCGTGCAGCATTGCCAGCACGCTGGACGGCACATCGAGGCCGACGGCGTAGCCGGTGCGGCCGGGGGCGCTCGGATAGTCGGGGATCAAGATGGCGAGCTTGCGTTTCGCGCGCGGCGTCCGCTGCAGGCGGATGAAGGCTTCGACACGGTTCGCCACCTGCGCGACGCGATCCGGCTCCGGCCGGTTGGCGAAGGCGCGGAAGGCCAATGCGGGATCGGTCTCGCTTTCGCCCTTGAAGGAGATGGCACCGGCGAGAATGCAGCCGTCGAGCTCGGGCAGGACGACATGCATGGCGAGGTCGGCAGGCGCCAGGCCGCGCTGATTGTTTTGCCAGATGTCACGGCGTGTCGTGGCGACGATGACCTGGAAGACCGGCACCCCGGCACGGTCGAACAGGGTTTCGATGCCGGGTTCCGCGCCGGAGGCGAAGGCCGTGGCGGTGATGATGGCAGCTGGCTTCAGGGCTGAGAGCGCGGTCTCGACAAAGGCGAGCGATGCCGGGTCCTTGAGGCTGGAGACGAAGATTGGCACCGGCGCCATACCACGTTGCCTGAGCGCTGCAAAAAGCGCGTCGATCGGCGCGACATCTGCGGCCAGCAGCATCGAACGGTAGAAGAGGATGGGGATGATGGGCGCGGCGTCTCCCTCCCCCTTGAGGGGAGGGTGGCCCGCAGGGCCGGGTGGGGTCGTCACGGCAGTGCGCGACGTTTTGTGTAGGCGCGCTTCGGAGAGGACCCCACCCCCGGCCTGCGGCCGGACCCTCCCCTCGAGGGGGAGGGGGACGCCGCGTTCTACGACCCCCAGTCCCGGCTCGTAAAATCCCGCCTTTGGCACGCTAACAGGTTCGGCTACCGCCGCACCCGATCCAGCGAGACTTGCCAGCCTCTGCACCAGCGCCGTCATATTTGCCGGCCCGCCCTCGCGGAAATAGCCAAGCAGGGCGTCCAACTCCTCGCGCGGCAGCGTCGAGCCTTCGATCAGTCGCAAATCCTCGTCGTGGCTCTCGCCCGGTAGGAGCGCCAGCTTGATACCGCGATTTCGCGCGATAACGGCGAGCTGGTCGCAGCCATAGCGCCACCAGTCATAGCCGCCGAGGATGCGGACCAGAATGACCTTGGCGTGGCGGGCGACGCTGTCGATCCACAGGTCGACGGACATCGGATGGCGCAGGTCGCGCAAGGCGGCGAGCCGCATCGACGGCAGGCGGTGCGCATCTGCCTTCCACGCCGCCGCCAGCCCGGCCAGGTCGCTGTCGGTGAGGGACAGCGCCACGACATCCGCAGGCGTTTGCCTGAGATCGACAGGCTCGGCGAGATCGTCGAGCGAGGCGGATGTGGTGGTGAGGATGTGCATCGCGGCTCGTACCTGGGGTCAGCCGGCGAGGATACGCTCGATGGCCGGGCGGTTCAGCCCTTTCAGGCCGATGACGACCAGGCGCGAGCGGCGGTCGTCTTCAGCGGTCCAGGCGCGGTCGTAATAGTGGTTGACGCGCGGACCGACGGCCTGCAGCAGGAGCCGCATCGGCTTGCCGCCGACTTCGACGAAACCCTTGACGCGCAACACGTTTTCTTCCTCCGCCGCCATGGCGACCCGTTGTGCGAGCTCGTCCGGGTTGGACACAGACGCGATGTCGATGACGAACGAGTCAAAATCGTCATGTTCGTGGTCGAGCTCGGCGTCGTGGTGGGTCTTGCGGTTCTCGATGTCGTCCTCGACGGCGAGGCCGAGGCCGAGCAGCACCGACGGATCGACCTTGCCTTGCGAAGTCGGTACGATCTTCACCGCCCGCGCAACGTGCTTGCCGATGACGGCATTGGCACGGGCCGAGCCGGCTGCGTCCATCAGGTCGCTCTTCGACAGGATGATCAGGTCGGCGCAGGCGAGCTGGTCCTCGAACACTTCCTCGACCGGATCGTCGTGTTCGAGCGTCTCGTCCTGCGCGCGCTGCGCCTGCAGGGCGTCCATGTCGTTGGCGACGCGGCCATCAGCCAGCGCCGGTCCGTCGACCACGGCAATGACGCCGTCCACCGTCACGCGGCTTTTCACCGACGGCCACTGGAAGGCCTGGACCAGCGGCTTGGGCAAAGCGAGGCCGGATGTCTCGATCAGGATGTGGTCGACCCTCGGCGTCAGCGACAGGATCTGGTCCAGCGCCGGGACGAAATCATCGGCGACGGTGCAGCAGATGCAACCATTGGCCAGCTCGACGATGTTTTCCTCGGGGCAGGTGTCGATGGCGCAGCCCTTCAGGATCTCGCCGTCGATGCCGATGTCGCCGAACTCGTTGACGATGATGGCCAGGCGCTTGCCTTTGGCGTTTTCGAGCAAATAGCGGATCAACGTCGTCTTGCCGGCGCCGAGAAAGCCGGTGACCACGGTGCAGGGAATGCGCGAAAGGGAGGCAGCGGTCATGTCAGGTCCTTCAAAAGGTCAAGGGGAGGGATGCGGGCAACCAGGCCGCGCTTCAGGCAATCGGGACGGCCGCGCCATGGAATGAGCCCATCCGTCGAGGTGGCGAACAGCTTTGCCCCGGTCACGAGATCGGCGCCGCTGGTCGTGGTCAGATCACCGAAGACGTAACTCCAGCAGCCGTCGCGCAGCATGGCCGCGCTGAGCCGGCGCTTGCAATTGCCGAGGCATTCGACGGTGCGGATTTTGATGTTTTCGCTGGAAGCGGCGCGGCGCGTGTCCTCTGCGAGCAGTTCGCCGGCGCGCGGATGAGCGTCCGAACCGGTCTCGTCACGGCAGGACGAGCAGACGATGACGGTAACGCCGGCCGGGGAATCACCATGGCCGGACAATAAATCCGCTGTCTCAGCCGGAAAACTGCTGTCGCGTTCCAAATCAGGCTCCTTGCCCGGAAAACCCGCCAGGCGATCGGATTCTTATGTCCTAGACGGCAGGTCTCCTGGCTCGCGGGTCATCGCCTGGGTGCCGCCTTCCCGGGAATATCCCAGTGGTTTTCGGCCTTGGCTCGTCGCTTACAGTTGCGGGGACAGCCGCGGATTTGAAATCGAGATTTCGCACCGCATTCCCTCTTGGCCCCTGCCGTTGCGGGCAGGGGACCGTCTGGAACGGATTTAGGCTTGTGGAGGCAGTCGTGTCAACGCACGTCTATGACGCGGCGATATCCGCGAGCGGCCGGCCGAGGTCGCCGGCAGCGGTCACCTCGATGCGTTCCAGGCCGAGCCAGCCCTGCATCTGCTTCAATTCTTCGAAAAGCTCGGCTGCGGTTTGCAGCGAGGCGACGGGCTCCGCATAGGCGGCATGGACGCGCAGCACGCCGGCCGGGCGGTCGGCCCTGAGGTCGACGCGCCCGACGATGCTGTCGCCGAGCAGGAATGGCAGCACATAATAGCCATACCGGCGCTTTTCGGCCGGCGTGTAGATCTCGATGCGGTAGTGGAAGTCGAACAACCGCTCGGTGCGCGACCGCTCGAAGACGACGGGATCGAACGGCGCGAGCAAGGCGCGCGCCTCGATCTTGCGCGGCAAACGGGCGTCCTTGTGGAGATAGGCTGTTTTGCTCCAGCCTTCGACGCTCACCGGCAACAGGTCGCCGGCCTCGACCAACTCCTCGATGCGGCCCTTGATGTCGGCGGGCGAGAGCCGGAAATAGTCGCGCAGGTCTCCTGCCGTGGCGATGCCGTGGGCGCGGGCCGAGATGCGCAGCAATTCGCGGTGAGCATCCTCGGGACAGGGAACCGGTAGCGCGAGTACCGCCGGCGGCAGCACGCGCTCCGGCAGATCGTAGAACCGCTCGAAGCCGCGGCGATGCGCCGTGGTGATGCGGCCGGCCCAGAACAGCCACTCGAAGGCATGCTTGGCATGGCTCCAGCCCCACCAGCCGCCCGAACCCTTCTGGCCTTCGAAAGCCGACGCCGCGATCGGGCCTCGTTCGGCGACCTCGCGATAGATGTCTTCGATATAGGCGGCGTGCTCGCGGCCCCATTTGGCCAGTCCGCTGTACATTTCGTCGCCGCGTTCGGCCCGCTGCATGCGCCAGCGCATCAGCGGATAGGTCTCGACCGGCAAGAACGAGGCTTCATGCGCCCAATACTCGAAGACCATGCGCTTGCGCGTGACGGCGGCGTTGTCGAGCAACGCCAGCTTGTAAGGGCCAAGCCGCGAATAAAGCGGCATATAGTGGGCGCGCACCACGGCGCTGACGGAATCGATCTGCAGCAGGCCGGTACGGGCAAGCACGCGGGCCAGATGCCGGCGGTCAGGCGTGCCGGTGGGGCGCGGGTCATTGAATCCCTGTGCCGCCAGCGCAATGCGGCGGGCCATGGCAAGCGAGATTTTTTCCTTCATGAAGGCGGCATCCGGACGATTTTGGACAGAGAAAATGACCTGCGATTCCGTGCCATGCTAGCAGGGTTTTGGCGGCATCCATGTCAGGAGAGAAAAGTGGAGTAAAAAGTGAAGGAAATCAAACAGGAGCGGATCGGACCAGTTTTCCCGGATATGCCGTCCAGCACCGCGATTTGAACAAGGTTTGACTTGCTTCGCCGAAAGCGCTGCGCTAACCCTCGCCGCGTTGCAGCATAGAGCCCCCTTAAAACGGTTCAGTGGTTAAACTGTCACGCTTCCGCAAGTGGGTCCGGTGCTGTAATCAGAGTGGATTGGCCGCAACGGAAAGCTGCAGAATGAACGCATTGTTGAGTTCGTACCTGCCCATCGTCCTGTTCATCGGCGTGGCGCTGGTCGTCGGACTGGCGCTGCTCGCCGCACCCTTCCTGGTGGCCTATCGCAACCCCGATCCGGAAAAGCTTTCGGCCTATGAGTGCGGCTTCAACTCGTTCGACGATGCCCGCATGAAATTCGACATCCGCTTCTACCTGGTGTCGATCCTGTTCATCATCTTCGATCTGGAGGTGGCCTTCCTGTTTCCGTGGGCGGTGTCGTTCAGCCAGATCGGCATGCTCGGTTTCTGGTCGATGATGGTGTTTTTGGCGGTGCTGACCATCGGCTTTGCCTATGAATGGAAAAAAGGAGCGCTGGAATGGGATTGAACGACAGTTCCGGCACGCTCGTCGCGCCGAAGCCCAAGGGCCTCATCGACCCCAACACCGGCAGGCCGGTGGGGGAGGATGATCCGTTCTTCCTGGAGATCAACAACGAGCTCGCCGACAAGGGCTTTCTCGTCACCTCGACCGAGGCGCTGATCACCTGGGCGCGCAGTGGCTCGCTGATGTTCATGACGTTTGGCCTCGCCTGCTGCGCCGTCGAGATGATCCATACGTCGATGCCGCGCTATGACTCGGAGAGGTTCGGTGTCGCGCCGCGCGCGTCCCCGCGCCAGTCCGACATCATGATCGTCGCCGGCACGCTGACCAACAAGATGGCGCCGGCGCTGCGCAAGGTCTATGATCAGATGCCGGAGCCGCGCTACGTCATCTCGATGGGCTCCTGCGCCAATGGCGGCGGCTATTATCATTATTCCTATTCGGTGGTGCGCGGCTGCGACCGCATCGTGCCGGTCGACATCTACGTGCCCGGCTGCCCGCCGAGCGCTGAAGCGCTGCTTTACGGCATCCTTCTGCTGCAGAAGAAGATCCGCCGCACCGGCACGATCGAGCGGTAAATCGCCATGGATGAAGATCGGATTATTCATGGCAACCCTGAACCTTGGCTGGATTTGATGTTCAGAACGTCTGAACAGCGATTTGTAAAAACGGACTCCGGTTCGACGTTTTATTCTTCTGCGCTCTCAACAGACACGAAATTTGGTGCTGCTGGTGTCGGTATCGACATCCGATTGAATGATTGGGAAGCCGAGCCGACAAGCGACCCACGAATTATCTTTTATCATGGCGACGTAAGACTGCGTTCGCTTGGCGATCGAACCAAGAATCTGATTGGTGAAATGTCGGCCAAGCTTTCCTCTGCCGCGTCGGGCCAGGGAGCAACTACCGAAAAGCTGTTTGTGGAATGCGTTGCTCTAAATGGCGACCCTGCGCATCTGGAAACCCGGCAGTTTGTCGGAAAGCTGTTTTTTGGCGAGCCGGGTGACGATGATGAATGCCAGGTTTTTTTGACTATTGACGCCGCCAGGGAGAGCGGCTGGTTTGGTGAAAAAGATCCAGAAGACTCGCGCAAGGTTCTGGGCTGGTTGGCGAGGTTGTCATGACCCAGGCGTTGAATGACCTCTCGACCTATCTCGGCGAGAAGCTGATCGGCCGGATCGGCGAGGCGGTGTTCGCCTATGGCGAACTCACCATCTCGGTCGAGCCGCGCGACCTGATCGAGGTGGTGACCTTCCTGCGCGACGACCCGAAATGCCAGTTCATTTCGATCATCGACGTCTGCGGCGCCGATTATCCATCGCGGGCGAAGCGCTTCGACGTCGTCTATCATTTGCTGTCGCCGAGACAGAATATCCGCATCCGAATCAAGGTCCAGGCCGACGAAGAGACGCTGGTGCCGTCAATCACCGGGATTTATCCCGGCGCCGACTGGTTCGAGCGCGAGACCTATGATCTCTATGGCGTGCTGTTTTCAGGCCATCCCGATCTGCGGCGGATTCTGACCGATTACGGCTTTGAAGGCCATCCGCTGCGCAAGGACTTTCCGCTGACCGGCTTCGTCGAGGTGCGTTACGACGACGAAGCCAAGCGCGTCATCTACGAGCCAGTGGAGCTCAAGCAGGAATTCCGCAATTTCGATTTTCTGTCTCCGTGGGAAGGTACGGATTACGTGCTTCCGGGGGATGAAAAGGCAAAGCAGTAAATGGCTGAAACCTCCGTTCGCAACTTCAACATCAATTTTGGCCCGCAACATCCAGCGGCGCACGGCGTTTTGCGCCTGGTGCTGGAGCTTGACGGCGAAGTCGTCGATCGCGTTGACCCGCATATCGGGCTGTTGCACCGCGGCACGGAAAAGCTGATCGAGGCCAAGACTTATCTGCAGGCCGTGCCCTATCTCGACCGGCTCGATTATTGCGCGCCGATGAACCAGGAGCATGCCTTTGCGCTTGCCGCCGAGCGTCTGCTCGGCATCGAGGTGCCAAAGCGCGGCCAGTTGATCCGAGTGCTCTATTCGGAAATCGGCCGCATCATGTCGCACATCCTCAATGTGACGACGCAGGCGATGGATGTCGGCGCGCTGACGCCGCCGCTGTGGGGCTTCGTCGAGCGCGAAAAGCTGATGGTGTTCTACGAGCGCGCCTCGGGTTCGCGCATGCACGCGGCCTATTTCCGCCCCGGCGGCGTGCATCAGGATCTGCCGCAGAAGCTGATCGAGGACATCGGCAAGTGGATCGACCCATTCCTGAAATCGGTCGACGACCTCGACTCACTCTTGACCGGCAACCGCATCTTCAAGCAGCGCAATGTCGACATCGCGACGGTGTCTCTGGCCGACGCCTGGGCCTGGGGTTTTTCCGGCGTCATGGTGCGCGGCTCGGGCGCGCCGTGGGACCTGCGCAAATCGCAGCCCTACGAATGCTATGCCGAGATGGATTTCGACATTCCGATCGGCAAGAACGGTGACTGTTTCGACCGCTATCTGGTGCGCATGGAAGAGATGCGGCAGTCGGCGAAAATCATGCGCCAGTGCGTCGATCTGTTGCTCGGTAAGGAGGGCAGCGGGCCGGTGTCCAACCTTGACGGCAAGGTGGTGCCGCCGAAGCGCGCGGCGATGAAGCGCTCGATGGAAGCGCTGATCCATCATTTCAAGCTCTACACCGAAGGCTACCGCGTGCCGGCCGGCGAGGTCTATGCGGCCGTCGAGGCGCCGAAAGGCGAGTTCGGCGTCTATCTCGTCTCCGACGGCACCAACAAGCCCTATCGCTGCAAGCTGCGCGCGCCCGGCTTCGCGCATCTCCAGGCCATGGACTTTTTGTGTCGCGGCCACATGTTGGCCGACGTCACCGCCGTGTTGGGTTCACTCGACATCGTGTTTGGTGAGGTCGATCGGTGATGATGGGAATGGCTCGACCGTCAAAGGCGTTTCTGGCCGCGGCATGCCTTGCGGCTTCCGCTGAAGTGTCGCTTGCTGGGTCCGGTGAGGGTCTCTCGTCGACCGATCTTCTCAAAGAGGGGTTCAAGCTTATTGCAGAAGGCGATCTGCTTACAGTCCGTGGCTTGAGCACCCAGACCCCAGCAATGGATGAGGGCATTCTTGTCCATGGCCGGCCGTCGACATCGTCCAACTGCGCGGTTCATGACAACCTCGTAGCGTCATTGATCCCCGAAGAATATCGTTGCAAGCCAATAGCTTGGGTGTATAGCCGCTATGACGGATACATCCGCCTGAAGCGTGGAAATGAAGAGTTCGTATGCGTTTTGGGGCGATCCGAGGATTGCTATCGCGCCTACAACTCTAACCAGTAGAAACATAGAAGCGAAATCGTAATGTCAGTCCGCCGTCTCGCAGAAGCCAGCCTCCAGCCAGCCTCCTTCGCCTTCAACCGGGCGAATGCGGCGGCGGCGAAGCAGTGGATCAAGAAATATCCGAAGGGGCGCGAGCAGTCCGCCATCATTCCCTTGCTGATGCTGGCGCAGGAACAGGAAGGCTGGGTGACCAAGGCGGCGATCGAGACGATCTCCGACATGCTCGACATGCCCTATATCCGTGGGCTGGAAGTCGCCACCTTCTATACGCAATACCAGCTCAATCCGGTCGGCACCCGCGCTCATATCCAGGTCTGCGGCACCACGCCCTGCATGCTGCGCGGCTCGGAAGCGCTGATGGATGTGTGCCGCTCGAAAATCCATCACGACCAATTCCACACCAACGACAAGGGCACGCTGTCGTGGGAAGAGGTCGAATGCCTCGGCGCCTGCGTCAACGCACCGATGGTGATGATATTCAAGGACACCTATGAGGATTTGACGCCGGAGCGGCTTGCCGAGATCATCGACCTCTATGACGCCGGCAAAGGTGCTTCGGTGACGCCAGGACCGCAAAACGGCCGCATCACCTCTGAGCCGGCCAGTGGCCTGACGACCCTCAAGAGCGAAAAGGCGATCCTCAAGGCGACCCGCGACCGGGAAACCAGGGCGGCGACCAAGGCCACCAAGGATGCAGAGCCGGCGGCTGCCGTCGCAGCATCAGTTCCGCCAACTGCTCCTGCCGCGCCGGCGCCGGTTGCGCCCTCGAATGCCAGCAAGCCGAAGACCGACGCGGTCGAGACCAACCCGGCGCTGAAATCGCCGTCGGCGACGAAAGTCGCGCCCGCGGCGGAAAGGGCGGCGAGCGTCGCAGCGCCTCTGCATTCGGCCGCCAATGCCAACAAGGCCGAACCGCAGGTCGAGGACGTCTCGAAACAGCGCAGAGGCCCCAAGAACAAGGCCGAGCCGGCGTCTGCTTTCAAAGCGCCGGAGGCCAAGGTTAAACCGGCGAAGGCTGCCGCCAAGGCGACCAAACCGTCGCTCGGAAACAAGAGCCGGCCGACCGGCAAGAAGCCGGTCTGAGGAACGAGCAATGCTTCAGGACAGAGACCGCATCTTCAACAACATCTACGGCCGCTTCGACAAGTCGCTGGCCGGTGCCATGGCGCGCGGCGCCTGGGACAACACGCCCGGCATCGTTGCCAAGGGGCGCGAGTGGATCGTCAACGAGATGAAGGCATCGGGCCTGCGCGGCCGCGGCGGTGCCGGTTTCCCGACCGGGCTGAAATGGTCGTTCATGCCCAAACAAAGCGACGGCCGGCCGAGCTATCTCGTCGTCAATGCCGACGAGTCCGAGCCCGGTACCTGCAAGGACCGCGACATACTGCGCCACGACCCGCACACGCTGGTCGAAGGCTGCCTGCTTGCCGGCTTCGCCATGGGCGCGGTCGCAGCCTACATCTATGTGCGCGGCGAGTTCATCCGCGAGCGCGAGGCGCTGCAGCGCGCCATCGACGAGGCCTATGCGGCCAAGCTGATCGGCAAGAACAACACATCCGGCTACGATTTCGACATCTACATGCATCACGGCGCCGGCGCCTATATCTGCGGCGAGGAGACGGCGCTGCTCGAAAGCCTCGAGGGCAAAAAGGGCCAGCCGCGGCTGAAGCCGCCATTTCCGGCAAATGTCGGCCTCTATGGCTGCCCGACGACAGTCAACAATGTCGAGTCCATCGCTGTCGCGCCGACCATCCTGCGCCGCGGTGCCGCCTGGTTCTCGTCCTTCGGCCGGCCCAACAATGTCGGCACGAAACTGTTCTGCATCTCCGGCCACGTCAACAATCCGTGCACCGTCGAAGAGGCGATGTCGATCCCGTTCCGCGAGCTGATCGAGACACATTGCGGCGGCATCCGCGGCGGCTGGGACAATCTGCTGGCGGTCATTCCGGGCGGCGCCTCGGTGCCGCTGGTGCCGGCCGAGCAAATCATCGACGCGCCGATGGATTTCGACGCGCTGCGCGATCTGAAATCGGGCCTCGGCACGGCGGCTGTCATCGTCATGGACAAATCGACCGATATCGTGAAAGCGATCGCGCGGCTTTCCTACTTCTACAAGCACGAAAGCTGCGGTCAGTGCACGCCCTGCCGTGAAGGCACCGGCTGGATGTGGCGGGTGATGGAGCGGCTGGTGCGCGGCGAAGCGCAGAAGCGCGAGATCGACATGCTGCTCGACGTGACGAAGCAGGTCGAGGGCCACACGATCTGCGCACTGGGCGACGCGGCGGCGTGGCCGATCCAGGGCCTGATGCGGCATTTCCGCGGCGAGGTGGAGCGGCGCATCGACGAGTTTTCGCGCAACGCGCACCGTGCCGAACCGGTGCTGGCGGCGGCGGAATAGAAGTATTCAAAATGCGGACGAATGTCCGACACGAGGAAACGAGCGCGGGGCAGACGGAAACGACCAGGAGACCACCTATGTCGCTGTTTTCGACACCCGACGATTTTACGCCCGATATGGACCCGTTGTTGAAGATGAACCAGGATCTGACCAGGATGATGCCGAAGGAGATGGCCAATGCCGTCAATCTCCTGGCGCATCCTGTCGCGGGCGCGGCGGCGATGACGGCACTCGGCATCGGTCTTGCCAACCACGCCTTTGGCATCTGGATGGGCGTGCTTTCGGGCGCGGCCGAAACCTCGCAGCGGCTTTGGCAGCCGGTCGCCGAGGATTTCGAGGCCCGGACGGAACGCTTTTCCGCGACCGGCAAAAGCTCCTCGACAAAGGCGCGCGCAGCGACCAAAACCCTGATTGCCGAGGCGCAGTCCTTCGCCAATGATGTGACCGACATTGCGACGAGCACCGCGGCGCGGAGCTTGGCGAATGCGAGCACCGTTGCAGCGGATGCGTCGGCCGGGCTGATGCCGGAAGATTTCAAGCAGCCCAGGCCGATGGATCGGCCAGCCAAGCCCGCCGACCTCAAGGCGATATCGGGCATCGGGCCGAAACTGGAAAAGGTGCTGAACGGCCTTGGCATCTGGACATACGCCCAGATCGCCGCGTGGACGCCGCAAGAGATCGCCTGGGTCGAAGATTACCTGTCGTTGAAGGGCCGCATCGGCCGTGACGGCTGGATCGGTCAGGCGGCCGCGTTGGCCGGGGCCAAAAAGTGAATTCAATATCGTGCGCGGTCTCGGCTGCGCCCGGAAGGAAAGATTGCGGAACGTCCGCAGGGGTTTGAGGCGAAATGGCAAAGCTCAAGGTCGACGGGAAAGAGATCACTGTACCCGACCATTACACGCTGCTGCAGGCGGCCGAGGACGCCGGCGCAGAAGTGCCGCGCTTCTGCTTCCACGAGCGGCTGTCGATCGCCGGCAATTGCCGCATGTGCCTGATTGAGGTGAAAGGCGGCCCGCCCAAGCCGCAGGCGTCCTGCGCCATGGGCGTGCGCGACCTGCGCCCCGGCCCGAACGGCGAGCCGCCGGAAATCTTCACCAACACGCCGATGGTCAAGAAGGCGCGCGAAGGCGTGATGGAATTCCTGCTGATCAACCATCCGCTGGACTGCCCGATCTGCGACCAGGGCGGCGAGTGCGACCTGCAGGACCAGGCGATGGCGTTCGGAGTCGATTCCTCGCGCTACCATGAGAACAAGCGGGCGGTCGAAGACAAGTATATTGGGCCGCTGGTCAAGACGATCATGAACCGCTGCATCCATTGCACGCGCTGCGTCCGCTTCACCACCGAGATTGCCGGCATATCCGAGCTCGGCCTGATCGGCCGCGGCGAGGATGCCGAGATCACCACCTATCTCGAAAGCGCGATGACTTCGGAACTGCAGGGCAATGTCATCGACCTTTGCCCGGTTGGTGCGCTGACCTCCAAACCGTACGCCTTCCAGGCACGGCCGTGGGAACTGACCAAGACCGAATCCATCGACGTGATGGACGCCGTCGGCTCCGCGATCCGTGTCGATAGCCGGGGCCGCGAAGTGATGCGCATCCTGCCGCGTACCAACGAGGCGGTGAACGAGGAATGGATTTCCGACAAGACCCGCTTCGTCTGGGACGGCTTGCGCACGCAGCGCCTCGACCGCCCCTATGTGCGCAAGGATGGCAGACTGGCCCCGGCAAGCTGGGCCGAGGCTTTTGCCGCGATCAAGGAAGCGGTGTCGAATGCGGCACCCGAAAAGATCGGTGCCATTGCCGGCGATCTTGCCGCCGTCGAGGAGATCTACGCGCTGAAGCTTCTGATGGCTTCGCTCGGCTCGAAGAACACCGACTGCCGCCAGGACGGCGCCGCACTCGATCCGTCGCTCGGCCGGGCGAGCTATGTGTTCAACCCGACCATCGAAGGCATCGAACAGGCCGATGCGGTGCTGATCATCGGCGCCAATCCGCGCTTCGAGGCATCCTTGCTCAACGCCCGCATCCGCAAGCGCTGGCGGGCCGGCAATCTGCCGGTCGGCGTCATCGGCGACGTCGGCGATACGCGCTATGATTATGAGCAGCTCGGCGCCGGGCCGGAATCGCTGAAGGATCTGGCCGACGGCAACGGCAAGTTCTTCCAGCTACTGAAGAAGGCGACGCATCCGCTGATCATCGTCGGCCAGGGTGCGCTGGCGCGTCCGGACGGCGCGGCCGTGCTTGGCCAGGCGGCGAAGCTCGCCGTCGCCGTCAATGCCGCAAGGGCCGACTGGAACGGTTTTGCCGTACTGCACACCGCGGCGGCGCGGGTCGGCGGCCTCGATGTCGGCTTTGTGCCGGGCGAGGGCGGCAGGAATGTCGCCGGCATGCTCGGCGAGACCGATGTGCTGTTCCTGCTCGGTGCCGACGAAATCGACATGGCCAAGACCGGCGGCGCTTTCGTCGTCTATATCGGCACGCATGGCGACAAGGGCGCGCATCGCGCCAACGTCATCCTGCCGGGTGCCGCCTATACCGAGAAGTCGGGCACCTTCGTCAACACCGAGGGCCGCGTGCAGCAGACCAACCGGGCCGGCTTTGCGCCCGGCGAAGCGCGCGAGGACTGGGCGATCCTTCGGGCACTGTCGGATGTGCTGGGCAAGAAGCTACCTTTCGATTCGCTGCCGCAGCTACGCGCAAAGCTCTATGCGGAATACCCGCATCTTGCCCGCATCGACCATGTCGCGGCCGGCGACCCGGCCGACATCGCCAGGGTTGCCAAGCTCGGCGGGCGGCTGAACAAGGGCACCTTCACCTCGCCGGTCAAGGATTTCTACCTGACCAACCCGATCGCGCGGGCTTCCGCGGTGATGGCCGAGTGCTCGGCTTTGGCGAAGAACGGCTTCAGGCAGGCGGCGGAGTAGACATGGACACCTTCTTCTCCTTCTACGTGCTGCCGGCGCTGCTGATCCTTTTGAAGTCGGTCGTGCTGATCGTCGTTCTGTTGATCTTCGTCGCCTATGTGCTTTACGCCGACCGCAAGATCTGGGCGGCGGTGCAATTGCGCCGCGGACCGAATGTCGTTGGCCCATGGGGCACGCTGCAGGCCTTCGCCGATCTGCTGAAATTCGTCTTCAAGGAACCGGTGATCCCGTCCGGCGCCAACAAGGGCGTTTTCCTGCTGGCGCCCTTGGTGTCGGCGGTGCTGGCGATCTCCGCCTGGGCGGTCATCCCGGTCAATGAAGGCTGGGCGATCGCCAACGTCAATGTCGGCATCCTCTATGTCTTCGCCATCTCCTCGCTCGAGGTCTATGGCGTCATCATGGGCGGCTGGGCGTCCAATTCGAAATACCCGTTCCTTGGCGCGCTGCGCTCGGCGGCGCAGATGGTGTCCTACGAAGTCTCGATCGGTTTCGTCATCGTCACCGTGCTGCTTTGCGTCGGCTCGCTCAACCTGTCCGACATCGTCTTGTCGCAACAGGACGGGCTGGGCACGCGGCTCGGCCTGCCCAACACCTTCCTCGACTGGCATTGGCTGTCGCTGTTCCCGATGTTCATCGTCTTCTTCATCTCGGCGTTGGCCGAGACCAACCGGCCGCCCTTCGACCTTGTGGAAGCCGAATCGGAACTCGTCGCCGGCCATATGGTCGAATATTCCTCGACGCCGTTCCTGTTGTTCTTCCTCGGCGAATATGTCGCCGTCGTCCTGATGTGCGCACTGGCCACCATCCTGTTCCTCGGCGGATGGCTGCCGCCCTTCGACTTCGCACCCTTCACCTGGGTGCCGGGGCTCATCTGGTTCGTGCTCAAGGTCTGCCTGGTGTTCTTCATGTTCTCCATGGTGAAGGCGTTCGTGCCGCGCTATCGCTACGACCAGCTGATGCGGCTCGGCTGGAAGGTCTTCCTGCCGATCTCGCTGTTCATGGTGGTCGCCACCGCCGCCTTTCTCAAACTCACCGGGTTTGCCTGATGTCAGCATTATCCCAGGCCGCCAAGTCACTGCTTTTGCAGGATTTCGTCAGCGCTTTCTTCCTGTCGATGCGCCAGTTCTTCGCGCCGAAGGAGACGATCAACTATCCGCATGAAAAGGGGCCGGTCAGCCCGCGCTTCCGCGGCGAACATGCGCTGCGCCGCTATCCGAACGGCGAGGAACGCTGCATCGCCTGCAAACTGTGCGAGGCGATCTGCCCGGCACAGGCCATCACCATCGAAGCCGGCCCACGCCGCAACGACGGCACACGGCGCACCGTGCGCTACGACATCGATATGGTGAAATGCATTTATTGCGGCTTCTGCCAGGAAGCCTGCCCGGTCGACGCCATTGTCGAGGGGCCGAATTTCGAATTCGCGACGGAAACGCGCGAGGAGCTTTATTACGACAAGGACAGGCTCCTGGCCAATGGCGACCGCTGGGAGCGTGAGCTGGCGCGCAACATCTCGCTGGATGCGCCTTACCGCTGATATTTGACGCATGGACGGGGCGAGGGGCCTGGTTTAAGGAACACGCAACTTGCCGACCGGAGGCGGTGGCAAAAAACAGGACGAACGTCCTGTTCTGACAGGAAACCCGGGGGAACCCATGCTGAGTGGACTAGAGGCGGCCTTTTTCTACCTCTTCGCCTTTGTCGCGGTGGCATCGGCGTTCATGGTCATTTCGGCGCGCAATCCCGTGCATTCGGTGCTGTTCCTGATCCTGACCTTCTTCAACGCCGCCGGCCTGTTCATGCTGACCGGCGCCGAGTTCCTGGCGATGATCCTGCTCGTCGTCTATGTCGGCGCGGTGCTGGTGCTGTTCCTGTTCGTCGTCATGATGCTCGACGTCGACTTCGCCGAAATGAAGGAAGGCGCCCTGCAATATGCACCGATCGGCGCGCTGGTCGGGCTGATCCTGGCGGCGGAGCTGATCGTGGTGCTCGGCGGCTATACATTCGCGCCGAAACTGGCGGCGACGGTCGCGAAACCCATTCCGGACCTGGCCGCGCGGTCGAACACGGCAGCGCTCGGCGACATCCTCTATACGGATTACCTCTATTACTTCCAGGTAGCGGGGCTGGTGCTGCTGGTCGCCATGATCGGCGCCATCGTGCTGACGCTGCGCCACAAGCCGGGCGTCAAGCGGCAGTCGATCGCCGCCCAGGTCGGCCGCACGGCGGCAACCGGAGTGGAAATCCGCAAGGTCAAGACGGGCGAAGGAGTCTGAGATGGTCGTCGGCATCGCGCACTACCTGACCGTATCGGCGATCCTGTTCACGCTCGGCGTGTTCGGCATCTTCCTGAACCGCAGGAACGTCATCGTCATCCTGATGTCGATCGAGCTGATCCTGCTTGCGGTCAACATCAATTTCGTCGCCTTTTCGGCGGCGCTCGGCGATTTGGTCGGCCAGGTGTTCGCACTGTTCGTGCTGACGGTCGCGGCGGCCGAAGCGGCGATCGGCCTTGCCATTCTCGTCGTCTTCTTCCGCAACCGCGGCTCGATCGCGGTCGAAGACGTGAACATGATGAAGGGTTGACGGAACCACCATGTATCAGGCCATCGTCTTCCTTCCGCTGCTCGGCTTTCTGATCGTCGGCCTGTTCGGCACCTCGCTCGGGGCCAAGGCTTCCGAATACATCACCTCGGGCTTCCTGGTGATCGCGGCCGTGCTGTCGTGGGTCGCCTTCTTCTCGGTTGGCTTCGGCGGCGGAGAGGTGTTCACCGTGCCGGTGATGCGCTGGATCCAGTCGGGCGGGCTGGAGGCGTCCTGGGCGCTCAGGATCGACACGCTGACGGTGGTGATGCTGGTAGTTGTCAACACGGTGTCGTCGCTGGTCCATATCTACTCGATCGGCTACATGCATCACGATCCGGACCGGCCGCGCTTCTTCGCCTATCTGTCGCTGTTTACCTTCGCCATGCTGATGCTGGTGACGGCCGACAACCTCGTGCAGATGTTCTTCGGCTGGGAAGGCGTCGGCCTTGCCTCCTATCTGCTGATCGGCTTCTGGTACAAGAAGCCGTCGGCCAATGCGGCTGCGATCAAGGCCTTCGTCGTCAACCGCGTCGGCGATTTCGGCTTTGCGCTCGGCATATTCGGCGTGTTCGTGCTGTTCGGCTCGGTCAATCTCGGCACCATCTTCGCCAATGCGGCGACGTTCATTCCGGCGGAAGGCGCGCCGCAAGGCCCGGCCGTGCTGACCTTCCTCGGCTATGCGCTCGACAAGCAGGCTGCGATGACGGTTGTCTGCCTGCTCCTGTTCATGGGCGCCATGGGCAAGTCGGCGCAGGTGCCGCTTCACACCTGGCTGCCGGATGCCATGGAAGGCCCGACGCCGGTCTCGGCACTGATCCATGCCGCGACCATGGTGACGGCAGGCGTGTTCATGCTGGCGCGGTTGTCGCCGCTGTTCGAGCTGTCGCATTCGGCATTGACCGTGGTCACTTTCATCGGCGCCTTCACCGCCTTCTTCGCGGCGACAGTCGGTCTCGTCCAGAACGACATCAAGCGCGTCATCGCCTATTCGACCTGTTCGCAGCTCGGCTACATGTTCGTGGCGCTCGGCGTCGGCGCCTATGGCGCGGCGATCTTCCATCTGTTCACGCACGCCTTCTTCAAGGCGCTGCTGTTCCTCGGCTCGGGCTCGGTCATCCACGCCGTCTCCGACGAGCAGGACATGCGCAAGATGGGCGGCCTGAGGACGCTCATTCCGAAAACGTACTGGATGATGGTGATCGGCACGCTGGCGCTGACCGGTGTCGGCATCCCGGTAACGATCATCGGCACGGCCGGCTTCTTTTCCAAGGACGCCATCATCGAAGCGGCCTTCGCCGGCCACAATGCGGTCGCCGCGTTTGCCTTCATATTGCTGGTCATTGCTGCCTGCTTCACCTCCTTCTACTCCTGGCGGCTGATCTTCATGACCTTCCACGGCGAGCCGCGGGCCAGCCACGAGGTCATGCACCATGTCCATGAATCGCCGCCGGTCATGCTGGTGCCGCTGTTCATCCTGGCGGCGGGCGCGCTGTTTGCCGGCGTGATCTTCCACGGCGCCTTCTTCGGCGAGGGCTATGCCGAATTCTGGAAGGCGTCGCTGTTCACGCTGCCGGACAACCACATCCTGCACGAAATCCACGAAGTGCCGTTGTGGGTCGAGCTGTCACCGTTCATCGCCATGCTGATCGGCTTTGCGATTGCCTGGCAGTTCTATATTCGCGCGCCGGAAATGCCTCGGAGCGTCGCCGCCAACCATCGCCTGCTCTACGCCTTCCTGCTCAACAAATGGTATTTCGACGAGCTCTACGACTTCCTGTTCGTGCGGCCGGCAAAGCGCCTCGGCAGCTTCCTGTGGAAGACCGGCGACGGCACCGTCATCGACGGGCTCGGGCCGGACGGCATTTCGGCGCGCGTCGTCGACGTCACCAACCGGGTCGTCAAGCTGCAGACCGGCTATCTTTACCACTATGCCTTCGCCATGCTGATCGGCGTTGCCGCACTCGTCACCTGGATGATGCTCTGATGACCGCCTGGCCGATCCTATCGCTGGTCACCTTCCTGCCGCTGGTTGGTGTGCTGCTCATCCTTTTCGTGCGTGACGACAGCGAGAACGCGCGCCGCAACATCCGCGCCATAGCACTGTTCACGACCGCGTTCACGTTTGTGATTTCGCTGTTCATCTGGACCGGCTTCGACAATTCGCAGCCCGGCTTCCAGTTCGTCGAGAAGTTTGCCTGGCTGGATTCCGGCATCTCCTATCATATGGGCGTAGACGGCATCTCCATGCTGTTCGTCATCCTGACCACCTTCCTGATGCCGCTCTGCATCCTCGCCTCGTGGGAATCGATCGAGAAGCGCGTCAAGGCCTATATGATTGCCTTCCTGCTGCTCGAGACGCTGATGATCGGCGTGTTCTGCGCGCTCGACATCGTCTTGTTCTATGTCTTCTTCGAAGCCGGCCTGATCCCGATGTTCATCATCATCGGCGTGTGGGGCGGCAAGCGGCGCGTCTATGCCTCGTTCAAGTTCTTCCTCTATACGCTGGCCGGCTCGGTGCTGATGCTGCTCGCCATCATGGCGATGTTCTTCCAGTCCGGCACCACCGACATCCCGACGCTTCTGACCCACAACTTCCCGGCCAATATGCAGACTTGGCTATGGCTTGCCTTCTTCGCGTCCTTCGCGGTGAAGATGCCGATGTGGCCGGTGCACACCTGGCTGCCGGACGCGCATGTCGAGGCGCCGACGGCCGGCTCGGTGATCCTGGCCGCCATCCTGCTCAAGATGGGTGGGTACGGCTTCCTGCGCTTTTCGCTGCCGATGTTTCCGATCGCATCCGAAATGTTCGCGCCGCTGATCTTCACGCTCTCCGTTGTCGCCATCATCTACACCTCGCTGGTGGCGCTGATGCAGGAGGACATGAAGAAGCTGATCGCCTATTCGTCGGTCGCTCACATGGGCTTCGTTACCATGGGCATCTTCGCGATGAACCAGGAAGGCGTCCAGGGTTCGATCTTTCAGATGCTGTCGCACGGCCTGGTCTCCGGCGCGCTGTTCCTCTGCGTCGGCGTCGTCTACGACCGCATGCATACGCGTGACATCGACGCCTATGGCGGGTTGGTCAACAACATGCCGAAATATGCAACCGTGTTCATGATCTTCACCATGGCCAATGTCGGCCTGCCCGGCACCAGCGGCTTCGTCGGCGAGTTCCTGACCATGCTCGGCGTGTTCCGGGTCAACACCTGGGTAGCGTTCTTCGCCGCCACCGGCGTCATCCTTTCGGCGGCCTATGCGCTCTGGCTCTACCGCAAGGTGATCTTCGGCGCGCTGACCAAGGAAAGCCTGAAAGGCCTGCTCGACCTGTCGACGCGCGAGAAGGTGATCATCTATCCGCTGGTCGCGCTGGTCATCTTCTTCGGCGTCTATCCGGCGCCGATCTTCGACGCGACCGCCGAATCGGTCAAGGCGCTCGTTACCAATGTCACCGCATCCATCGGCGCCGCGCAGACCGCGGCGGCGAACTGACTGGGGGTTTTGCGAACCATGACGCCGGACCTTCTCTCAAGCCTGTCGCTCTCGACGCCAGAGCTGATCCTCGCCATCGGCGCCTTGGCGCTGTTGATGCTCGGCGCCTATTCGCGCGCCAACACCACTGTCACGGTGAGCGGCCTTGCCGTCGCCGTGCTGGTGATCGCCGGCGCCTGGCTGGTCTTTTCGCCGGGACAGGGCAACGCCTATAGCGAAGCCTTCATCCAGGATCCGTTCGCCCGCTTCATGAAGGTGCTGGCGCTCGTCGGCTCGGCGGTGACGCTGGTCATGTCGGTCCGCTTTGCCCAGGCGGAGCGTTTCGACAAGTTCGAATATCCGGTGCTGATCCTGCTCTGCACGCTCGGCATGATGCTGATGATCTCGGCCAACGGCATGATCGGGCTCTATCTCGGCCTCGAGCTGCAATCGCTGGCGATCTACGTGCTGGCGGCGATCAACCGGGACAATCTGCGCTCGACCGAGGCCGGGCTGAAGTATTTCGTCCTTGGCGCCCTGTCGTCGGGCATGCTGCTTTACGGTATCTCGCTGGTCTACGGCTACACCGGCAACACCGGCTTCCAGGAGATCGCCACGGCGCTGAGCGGCGGTGAGCGCCAGCTTGGGCTCGTCTTCGGCCTGGTTTTCGTGCTGGCCGGCCTTGCCTTCAAGATCTCGGCGGTGCCGTTCCATATGTGGACGCCCGACGTCTATGAAGGCGCGCCGACGCCGGTGACGGCTTTTCTGGCGGCGGCACCGAAGATGGCGGCGATGGCGCTGATGGTGCGCGTCACCATGGGCGCCTTCAAGCCGATCGCCGCCGACTGGCAGCAGATCATCGTCTTCATCTCGATCGCCTCGATGGCGCTTGGTGCCTTTGCGGCCATCGGCCAGACCAACATCAAACGGCTGATGGCCTATTCCTCCATCGGTCATATGGGTTATGCGCTGGTCGGCCTTGCCGCGAACAGCCAGGATGGCGTGCGCGGCGTCGCCATCTACATGCTGATCTATCTGGTGATGACGCTCGGCACCTTCGCCTTCATCCTCGCCATGCGGCGCAAGGAGGGCAATGTCGAGCAGATCAGCGATCTCGCCGGCCTGTCGGCGACCAATCCGATCATGGCGACGATCCTCACCATCCTGATGTTCTCGCTGGCCGGCATCCCGCCGCTCGCCGGCTTCTGGGGGAAATGGTACGTGTTCCTCGCCGCCATCAATGCCAACCTCTACGCGCTGGCGATCATCGGCGTGCTCGCCTCTGTGGTGGGCGCCTACTATTATCTGCGTATCATCAAGATCATGTGGTTCGACGAACCGGTCGGCGGCTTCGTGCCGATGGCGTCCGAACTGCGCGTCGTGCTCGGTGTCTGTGGCGCCTTCGTGCTGTTCTACGTGCTGATCGGCGGCCCGATCGGAACCTACGCCGCAGCCGCGGCCAAGACCTTCTTCTGACGGAATGACTTTCAGGCTGGCTCCAACCGCGGCTTCGGACGGGTTCCGGCTCGAGGCGCACGACACGGTCGGCTCCACCAACGCGCTGGCGCTGGAGCATGCACGGGCCGGCGATCCGGGCAAACTCTGGGTCGTCTCCAAAAAGCAGGAAGCCGGGCGTGGCCGCCGTGGCCGCGCCTGGGCGACGCCCGAGGGCAATCTGGCAGCGACGTTGCTGGTGATCACCAACACCGAGCTTCGGCTTGCCGCGACGCTCGGCTTCGTTGCCGGACTGGCGCTGGCCGACGCGCTCGACGCTGTCGTGCCGAAGGGCAGGATCGCGATCGGCCTCGATGGTGCGAGCCAAGGCAAGAACCGTTTCGAACTGAAATGGCCCAACGATGTGCTTGCCTCGGGCGCCAAGCTCGCCGGCATCCTGCTGGAATCGGCGATGCTGGATGGTGGCCGTTCCGCGGTGGCTGTCGGTGTCGGCGTCAACGTGGTGGCATACCCTGAGGATTTGCCTTATCCAGCGACGTCGCTCAGCGCGCTGGGGTCTGCTTGCGATGCCGAGACGCTGTTCCTGGCGCTGTCGGATACATGGAGCGAGAATGCGCGGCTGTGGAACGAAGGGCGCGGGCTTGCCGCCGTCAGGCGGCGGTGGCTGGCGCGTGCGGCGGGGCTTGGCGGGCAGGTTGCTGTCAGAATTGACGGTAATGTGGTGCGCGGCACCTTCGAGACCATTGACGAGGACTGCCGTTTCGTGATCCGCGACGATCAAGGTTCGGTTCTGACGATCGCCGCCGGCGACGTGCATTTCGGCGCGGTTGCCTCGGCCGGCGTTTGACTGGCCAATACGTTTGACTGGCCAGGTATTTGACCAGCTTGAATTTGACCGGCCGACAATTTTGACCGGCCGACAATTTTGACCGGCCCACAATTTTGACCGGCAAGGAAGGAAAGACCATGGCGATAGCGGAAAACGCCGAACTTGTCTTCGTGCCGCTCGGCGGTGTCGGCGAGATCGGCATGAACTTCGCCCTCTACGGCTATGGGCCGGCCAATGCGCGCGAATGGATCGTGGTCGACGTCGGCGTCACTTTTCCCGATGCAACCCTGCCCGGCGTCGACCTGGTTCTGCCCGACACGCGTTTCATCGAGGAGAATGTCGCCAATCTGCGCGGCATCGTCATCACCCATGCGCATGAGGACCATTACGGCGCGCTCCACGACATCTGGCCGAAGCTCAAGGCGCCGGTGTGGATGACGCCGTTCAGCGCCGGCCTGCTGGAAGCCAAGCGGCAGGGCGAGCAAGGGGCGCCGAAGATCCCGGTGACGATCTACCGGGCCGGCGAGAAATTCACCGTCGGCCCGTTCGAGATCGAGGCCATCCCTGTTGCGCACTCCATTCCCGAACCGATGTCGCTGGCGATCACGACGCCGGCCGGCGTCGTCATCCATACCGGCGACTGGAAGATCGATCCGGCGCCGACGGTCGGGCCGATGACCGACGAGGCGCGCTTCCGAGCCTATGGCGACAAGGGTGTGCTGGCGCTGGTCTGCGATTCCACCAATGCGATGCGGGAAGGGGAATCGCCGTCCGAAGTGGCGGTGGGCGAGGGCCTCAAGAGCGTCATCCAGAACGCCAAGGGCCGGGTCGCCGTCACCAGCTTCTCCTCCAATGTCGGGCGTATCGTCTCCATCGCCAAGGCGGCGCGGGATGCCGGCCGCCAGTGCCTGGTGATTGGCCGCTCGATGAAGCGCGTCATCGATGTGGCTGATGAACTCGGCTATATGGACGGGTTGCCGGAATTCATCGCCGAGGAGGATTACGGCTTCATCCCGCGCGAAAACCTCGTCATCATCTGCACCGGCAGCCAGGGCGAGCCGCTTGCCGCACTTGCCAAGCTGTCGCGCGACGAGATGAAGTCGGTGGCGCTGACGGCCGGCGACACGGTGGTGTTTTCCTCGCGCACCATTCCCGGCAACGAGAAGGCGATCCTCGAAATCAAGAACCGCCTGATCGATCTCGGCATCAAGATCATCGAGGACGGCGATGCGCTGGTGCATGTCTCCGGCCATCCACGCCGCAGCGAATTGCGCAAGATGTATGAATGGGTGCGGCCGCAGATCGGCGTTCCCGTGCATGGCGAAGCGGCGCATCTGGTGGCGCAGGGCTCGCTGATGTCGACGTCCGGCATCGGCCAGGTCGCGCAGGTGCGCGACGGCGACATGCTCAGGCTGTATCCGGGTGCCGCCGCCATCATCGACCAGGTGCCGTTCGGCCGCATCTACAAGGACGGAAGGCTGATCGGCACCGACCAGGCGATGGGCATTCGCGACCGCCGCAAGCTGTCCTTTGCCGGCCATGTCGCCGTCAATGTCGTGCTCGACGACAAATACGAGCTTGCCGGCGATCCCGATCTCGTCGCCATCGGCGTCGCCGAGGCCGACGGCAGCGGCGAGAGCCTGGAAGACCTGATGATCGATGCGGCAATCGGCGCCGTGGACTCCATCCCCCGCCAGCGCCGAAAAGACCTCGACCTGGTCCAGGAGGCAGTGCGGCGCGCGGTGCGCGGCGCGGCCAACGAAGCCTGGGGCAAGAAGCCGCTGGTGACGGTGTTCGTCACGAGGTGACGAACAAGGGAGTAGGGGAGTAGGGCAGTAAGGGAGTAGGGAAGTAGGAGGTAGGAGCGCAAACAGATGCACTTCTAGATCCTTTTTTCCCTACTCCCCTACTGCCTTACTCCCCTACTCCCCTAACCCGGGAGTACGCTATGCTCGGACGCCTCAACCATGTCGCGCTTGCGGTGCCGGATCTGGCCGCGGCTGCGGCGGTCTATCGCGATACGCTTGGCGCTCGCGTGACCGCGCCGCAGGCGCTGCCGGAGCATGGCGTTACGGTGGTGTTCGTCGACGTCGGCAACACCAGGATCGAGTTGCTCGAGCCTCTCGGCGAAGCCTCGCCGATCGCCGCATTCCTCGCGAAGAATCCGTCCGGCGGCATGCACCATGTCTGCTATGAGGTGGACGACATTGTTGCGGCGCACGACCGTCTCAAGGCCAGCGGCGCGCGCGTGCTGGGCGACGGCAATCCGAAGATCGGCGCACATGGCAAGCCGGTATTGTTTCTGCACCCCAAGGATTTCTTCGGCACGCTGGTCGAACTGGAGCAAGCATGAGTTGGGTTTCGTTTGTCGCCCTGTTCTTCGCCACATGGTGGGTGGTGTTGTTCGCCGTCCTGCCGTTCAGCATGCGGACGCAGGACGAGGATCGGGACGTGACGCTTGGCACGGTTCCGAGCGCACCGCGCGGACCGCACATGCTGCGCGCGGCGCTGCGCACGACGATCGTCACGCTGGTCCTCATGGGTATCTTCTACGGCATCACGAGAGGGCTTGGCCTCGGTATCGACGACATCCCGCACATCGTGCCGGATTTCAACCAGAGCCCAGCGCATTAGCCGGCTACCTACCGTGTCCGACTATCCCAGCCTAGCCGAGGCTCTGAAATCAAGCTGAGCCAGCAAGGTCAATCCAAAGTAAAGGCCGGGGCGGGTTTGGGCTGACGCAACGTCATGTAGTTTGGTAATCTGTCGTGCTAACCAGATGATTGCACAAAAAAAATGCAAGGCGCGAGGCCTTGCAATTTAAACGCGTCCGATCTGTTTCCGGTGTCCGGCGGCAGCGAGTTACCGCGCCTAGATCGCATCCTCCCAAGACTTTGACCGCGTAGGAGGGCAGATTTTTCTCTACCCTCTCGGTTATGGGGGCACACTAGCCTAAGGCGGGTGAAAATGTCACGAAGAATTTTGCCCGGAAACAGGCAATCTCGTGCTGCAGTGCACAATAGTACGGCAGGCGTTGCTTGCGAAACGCCCAGCAAGCCGCGTGCGGCAATTGCGGCGCCTGTGCAGCGCTTGGGCCGGGTTTCCATTCCGCCATGAAATGGCTATGAAGCCGGGGCAAGCAAGCCTGCGCTGCGCCGATTCCGGCGCCGCCATCCTCTCTCACGGACCAGTCCATGCGTTTGTCGCGCTATTTCCTGCCCATTCTCAAAGAAAATCCGCGCGAGGCCGAGATCGTCTCGCATCGGCTGATGCTGCGCGCCGGCATGATCCGCCAGCAGGGGCAGGGCAGCTTTTCCTGGCTGCCGCTCGGCAAGCGGGTGCTGGACAAGGTCTGCCGGATCATTCGCGAGGAGCAGAATCGCGCCGGCGCACTCGAAATCCTGATGCCGACCATCCAATCGGCCGAGCTGTGGCGCGAAAGCGGCCGCTATGAAGACTACGGCAAGGAGATGCTGCGCATCAAGGACCGGCAAGACCGCGATATGCTCTACGGGCCGACCAACGAGGAGATGGTCACCGAGATATTCCGCTCCTATGTCAAGTCCTACAAGGACCTGCCGCTCAACCTCTATCATATCCAGTGGAAGTTTCGCGACGAGGTGCGCCCGCGCTTCGGCGTCATGCGTTCGCGCGAGTTCCTGATGAAGGACGCCTATTCCTTCGACCTCGATTATGAAGGCGCCAAGGCCGCTTATAACCGCATGTTCGTGTCCTATCTCAGGACGTTTACGCGCCTGGGGCTGCAGGCCATTCCGATGCGCGCCGACACCGGGCCGATCGGCGGCGACCTCAGCCATGAGTTCATCATCCTGGCCGACACCGGCGAGAGCCAGGTGTTTTGCCATCGCGACTATCTCTCGCTTGAGGTGCCGGGGGCGGATACCGATTTTTCGAACGACGCCGAGATCGGCGGCATCGTCAAGACGTGGACGACGCCCTATGCCGCCACCGACGAAATGCATGACGAGGCGGCATGGGAAAAGCTCTCCGAAGGCGACAGGGTCTCGGCGCGCGGCATCGAGGTTGGGCATATCTTCCATTTCGGCGACAAATATTCCAAGCCGATGGGCGCCAAGGTGACCGGGCCGGACGGCAAGGATCATTTCGTTTCTGGCGGTTCCTACGGCATCGGCCCGTCCAGGCTGGTCGCGGCGATCATCGAGGCCAGCCATGACGATAACGGCATCATCTGGCCGGAGGCGGTGGCACCGTTCGATGTCGGCCTGATCAACATGAAGGCTGGCGATGCCGAATGCGACCGCGTCTGCCGCGAGCTGAATGCCGCCTTTGCCGCCGCCGGCAAGGAGGTGCTCTACGACGACACCGACCAGCGGCCGGGCGGCAAGTTCGCCACCGCCGACCTGATCGGGCTCCCGTGGCAGGTGATCGTCGGGCCGCGTGGTGTCGCCGCCGGCGAGGTCGAAATCAAGAACCGCAGGACCGGCGAGCGCGAGACGCTGCCGATCGGCGACGTGAAAAAGCGTTTCGGTGCCGCCGTATGAGTGAAGCGGCAGCAGCCAAACCTTCGGCGGCAGGACCCTTTTCCGGCTTCGAGCGCATGGTGGCGTGGCGCTATCTGCGCTCGCGCCGCAAGGAGACGGTGATCTCGGTGATCGCCTCGATCTCCTTCCTCGGCATCATGCTGGGCGTTGCCACGCTGATCGTCGTCATGGCGGTCATGAACGGCTTTCGCGCCGAACTGCTGACGCGCATCCTTGGCGTCAACGGGCACCTGATCGTGCAGCCGCTCGACATGCCGCTGGAGGACTATGACCAGGTCGCCGGCCGCATCAACGGCGTGCCCGGCGTCAAATATGCCATTCCGCTGATCGACGGGCAGGTGCTGGCGCAAGGCAATGTCGGCGGCGGCACCGGCGCGCTGGTGCGCGGTATACGCGGCGAGGATCTCGGCAAGATCACGATCGTCGCCAACAACATCAAGGCGGGCTCGATCGTCGGCTTCGACACCGGCGAGGGAGTCGCCATCGGCAGCCGCATGGCCGAGAATCTCGGCCTTGTGCTCGGCGATACCATCACGCTGATCTCGCCCGAGGGCGACGTCACGCCGCTCGGCACGACGCCGCGCATGAAAGGCTATCCGATAACCGCGATCTTCGAGGTCGGCATGTCGGAATATGACAGCTCCATCGTCTACATGCCGTTTTCGGAAGCGCAGCTTTATTTCAACATGGACGGCAGGGCGCAGACGATCGAGATCTACGCCGACAATCCCGACAATATCGACGCGCTGAAGCCGAAGGTCGAAGAGGCGGCGCAACGGCCGATCACCCTCGTCGATTGGCGGGAGCGTAACAAGACGTTTTTCGACGCGCTGCAGGTCGAGCGCAACGTCATGTTCATGATCCTGACGCTGATCGTGCTGGTGGCGGCGCTCAACATCATTTCGGGCCTGATCATGCTGGTGAAGGACAAGGGCCACGACATCGCCATCCTGCGCACCATGGGCGCCACGCGCGGCGCGATCCTGCGCATCTTCCTGATGACCGGGGCTGCGATCGGCGTTGTCGGCACCATCGCCGGCGTGCTGCTCGGCATCGTGATCTGCCTCAACGTCGAGCGCATCCGCCAGTTCTTCTCCTGGCTGGCCAACGAGCGGCTGTTCAATCCCGAGCTTTATTTCCTGAGCCAGCTGCCGGCGCGCATGGATGCCAGCGAGACGATCTCGGTCGTTCTCATGGCTTTGGCGCTGTCGTTCCTGGCGACACTGTTTCCGGCGTGGCGCGCTGCCAGGCTCGATCCGGTCGAAGCGCTGAGGTACGAATGATGGCCGAGGCCATTATCGAGCTGAAGAGCGTCGAACGCCATTATGTACAGGGGCCGCGCAAGCTGACCATCCTGAACGGCGCCGATTTTTCGCTGAAGCGTGGCGAGATGGTGGCGCTTGTGGCGCCGTCGGGCACCGGCAAGTCGACGCTGCTCCACACGGCCGGGCTGCTGGAGCGACCGGACGCCGGCGACGTGATCCTGGCGGGGCGCGCCTGCGGCCGGCTTTCCGACGACGAGCGCACGGCGATCCGCCGCAACGATGTCGGCTTCGTCTACCAGTTCCATCATTTGTTGCCTGAGTTTTCTGCGCTGGAAAACATCATGATGCCGCAGCTGATAAAAGGGCTGCCGCGCAAGGAGGCGGCCGAGCGGGCGGCGCAATTGCTCGACTATATGCAGATCGGCAAGCGGGCACAGCATCGCCCCTCCGAGCTCTCCGGCGGCGAGCAGCAGCGGGTCGCCATTGCGCGTGCCGTCGCCAATGCGCCGCTGGTGCTTTTGGCCGACGAGCCGACCGGCAATCTCGACCCGGTGACCGCTTCCTATGTGTTCGAGGCGCTGGCAGCACTGGTCCGGCAATCGGGCCTGGCGGCGCTCATCGCCACCCACAATCACGAGCTCGCCTCGCGCATGGACCGCCGCGTGACGCTGTCCGACGGCAAGGTTGTGCCGCTTTAGGGTGCGCTGCAATTGAGGCGATGACGGCCCGCGAGCTGCCGTGCGCCGTCCCGCCGCTTTCGCGCGCCTGTCGGCCCCGAAACGCTCGGCATCTCCTTCTCAACCCTTTCTTAACCCTGTCGAAATGACCGAGCGCAATTCGGGTGACGCCCGGACTGCGATCGTTGACATTCGAACAAAATTAGAACAAAATACGAACATACTAACAACAGGAGAGAGTTATGACCGATCTTGTTCAGGATGTCGTCTCGCTGGTGTGCATGAGCACGTTCCTCATTTCCATGGCAATCTGGATCGGCGCGATGTGAGGATTGAGCTCAAGGGCGGGCTCGATGCTGATGAGCGAGGGCCGCCTTCGCATATTGGCGCAGGCATTGGGCGAGTGTTTCAGCCGGCCTTGCGGGACACTTCGACAGGCGACACCGCGGCGGGCCCGAACACGTCCTCGAAAGCGGATTTCAGCGCCAGGTCGAGGTCGGCCATGGTCACGGGAAGGCCGAGGTCGACAAGGCTGGTGACGCCGTGATGCTGGACGCCGCACGGCACGATGCCGCTGAAATGGCTAAGGTCCGGCTCGACATTGATGGCGATGCCGTGAAAGCTCACCCAGCGCCTCAGCCTGATGCCGATGGCGGCGATCTTGTCCTCGGCCGCCGAGCCGTCGGGCAAAGCGGGGCGGTCCGGCCGAACCACCCAGACGCCGACGCGGTCCTCGCGGCGTTCGCCGCGTACGTTGAAGGCGGCCAGCGAGCCGATGATCCATTGTTCGAGTGCGGCGACGAAGGCGCGGACATCCTCGCGCCGCCGCTTCAGGTCGAGCATGACGTAGGCGACTCGCTGGCCCGGCCCATGATAGGTGTATTCGCCGCCACGCCCGGCGGCAAAGACCGGGAAACGGTCCGGCTCGATCAGGTCCTCGATGCGGGCGCTGGTGCCGGCGGTGTAGAGCGGCGGGTGCTCGACCAGCCAGACCATCTCGCCGGCGGCGCCGCTGCGGATTGCCTCGGCGCGCGCCTCCATCACGGCGAGCGCATCGGGATAGGCGGTGAGCCCGGGCTCGATGCGCCATTCGACCGGCGCCGAGCCGGGCAAGGGCAGGAACGACGTGGCGATCTGGCTGCGTTCTGTCATGATATCTCGTCTCGCCACTCATATGGCGGCAATCGGTACAAACGTCCAGTTCCGGCACGTTCGGCCCTTGAAGAGTTATGCCGATGTCCGGCCGATTATTGCTGGCCGCGCACTTGTTTCACCGGAAACGATTTGCTACACGCCGCGGGCCGGTTGGTTCCGGCTCCTACCACGTGCGGTCGTGGCGGAATTGGTAGACGCGCAGCGTTGAGGTCGCTGTGGGGCAACCCGTGGAAGTTCGAGTCTTCTCGACCGCACCATCAAATTCGTGAACTTGGCCCTCTAAGCCATTGAAACTCCAGTCCGGCAGAGCACCCGTTGATGAGGGCGCTTGGCGTTCTTGCCGAAATGCGATACAATTTGGGATACAAACTGAGATACATCGCGAGTTTGGCCCATGCGAAAAGAGGCCGTCGCAGAGCCCGCCAGAGACCCGGATCGCTACCTCGTCCAGCGCGACGGAATTTTCTATTATCATCGGCGAATGCCCGCCAAGATGGTCGGCATCGACGATCGCGGCAGGTTCATTCGCAAGTCCCTGGGAACGGACGAACGCCGCCTCGCACGTGCCATGCGCGACAAGCTCGAAGACGCGGACAAGACCCTGTGGGCGGTGCTTCTTTGCGGCGGCGAGACAAGGTCAGCACTCGATCAGTATCGCGACGCCGTTCGCCGGGCTGAAGCCATGGGCGTTTCCTACCTTTCAAATGGACAGGTGGCAGGCTTTCAGAATGTCGATTCAATTTTAAAGCGTGTCGAGGCGCTGGAGCGCGTTCAAGCGGCCCCCGCGGTCGCCGACGCTCTCCTCGGCGGGGTGCAGGTGCCGCCGGTCAAAGTCTCCAAAGCTTTTGATCTCTACGCCGATGAGATCATGGCCCATGAAGTCGCGGGTAAGAGCCAGTCGCAGCGCCGAATGTGGAAGAAGGTAAAGCAGAGAGCCGTAAACAATTTCGTTGCCCTGGTTGGTGACAAGCCGATCGGCGACGTCACGCGTGAAGACGGACTGACCTTCTACCGGTTCTGGCTCAAGCGCATCGCGCCGCCGCCAGACATCGGAGCCGCGACACATTCGGCGTCTGCCGGCAATCGAGACCTCGGCAACATGCGGGATCTCTACAGGCGTTATTTCGCTCATTTGGGCGAGGAACAAAAAGGCACCCCATTCGATGACCTCCGCTTTTCGGAGCGTGGCAAGCGCCGTCGTAAACGGCCGTCATTCGAACCCAAATGGATAACCGATCAGATCATGAGGCCGGGCGCTTTAGCATCCCTGGATGCTCAAGCGCGTCGCTGCGTTCTGGCGCTGATCGAGACAGGCACACGCCCAAGCGAGATATGCAATCTTGATGAGACCGTGATCTTCCTTGACACGCCGGTTCCGTATGTTCGCATTACCCCACGAGAGGACGCCGATGATCCGCGCGAGATCAAGACCGAATGGTCAGTGCGAGATGTACCGCTGGTAGGCGTCGCGCTGGAAGTTTTTAAGAAAAATCCGCAGGGCTTTCCGCGCTACCGCAATCGTGAAGAGGCGCTTTCTGCAAACCTCAATAAATTCTTTAAAACACACAAACTTTTCCCGACACCGAAGCACAAGATTTATTCGCTCCGGCACAGTTTCGAGGATCGTATGAAGGAGGCAGGTATCGACAGCGAGCTTCGCAAAATCTTGATGGGCCATACGATAGAGCGTGTAGAGTATGGTACGGGCGGATCGTTGCAATGGCGACGAGACGAACTCAAAAAAATTGCTTTGCCTTTCGATCCCGAGATCGTTTGAGCCGTTCCTGGACGCGCAGCATTGCGCCCATCTCTGCAATCAATTTCTTCTTCTCCCGTTCAAGACGCTCGTAAATCGGGAGATACGCTCGTCCTTTGTTGCCAGCCTTGTGGATAGCTAGGGCGAGCGTATCCAGAGCGCGGTCAATTCTGTCTAAGGTCACGGGCTCAGGAACAGTGCTTACCTGTGGCAGAACACAGGTCATTGTCTGTCCCGTCTGTTTCCTGTTCGGCGATGACACAGACGAGATAATGGCAGCAGGCGCAGGTGAGAAAAGCGGTTTGCCTCCCGCATCGTGCAGCGGCGATACTTCGACGTAGAAATCGGAAAACACGCTTGCGGCAACTCTGCACTGTCAGATGCAGCTAGCCACATCCGGCCACATGAATTGCTGAGCGGACTCAGACGGGTCGATGCCCTTGAACCGGACACGAGACCGAATCGATCCGCAGGCTGTCGGCGGGCCGGAATGCCTCATCCGATCCGACCAAACCGATCGGAGGACGCAGGCAATGCCGGATTTGGTGGGCTATAATTACCTGAGGAGAGGCAATCAGCTGATCCGGATCAGTGCGTGGGAGCGCGAGTATCTCGGGAGGTCGCTTATGATTACCTTATCATTAGCATTCCTCGATATTGCGGCACCTTTGGGGTGAGTTTGACAAGCTTCACACGGCGATCGCTTGGCAGGAAATCGGTCATGAGATTCGTGTCGGTTCAATGATGGGCGGGACCAACTGCGCCGAAAGCGAACAAATTCGAATACTTAATGTAAAGTCTTGGGTCATGCTGTCCGAATGCAGTACCGTGCGGGCGATCAGCCAACGATTGGCGAAATTTTGAACAGGCTACCATTACCGATGGCCTAGACACCGTTTTCGTCCTTCGTTGCCGCAAGAAAGGTATCGCCAACCGCCGGATCAATCCGATCGCCTGTGGCAACGCGCAACGGCTCCAATGCTCAGCGTTTCGGGGGGCTGAAGAGGTTGATGACTGCCGCACCCGGAGCAGTTCGACGTATTTCCTTATTTCGCTTGGCCCGCTGAAATGCAGCCGCATCTTTAGAAGGAACGAACCGTCTGGCAGGACGGCGCAAGCAATTGATGGCAACGCCGTCGAGTGGATCGAGAAAGTCAGCGACAAACGATACCGCCGCTGAACGTTACCGGTCCGCAGCGTCTCGCACTTGGCTGCCAACTCACCCCAGCCAATACCTCGGCCCCGGCCCCTTGCGTCCTGCCATATCGGCAGGGTTCGCAAGGCTACACCGGTCGATCGACAGGCAGCCGCAA